>NZ_SSBI01000100.1 GCF_004795015.1 Streptomyces sp. A1277
CGGAGAGTGCCCCTGACCTGCAACGATGGGACTTGTCTAGGGTCCTGTGGCTGCACGGAAAGAAGCACTCTCCAGGTGAAGAAGCGTATCGGGTCGTACCCGCGTGTCCGCATCGAGGGCGGTGGCCGGGCGGTGGTCTCGCAGGCCGGGGGCGTGCTGCTGGTCGAGACGGTCCGCAAGGCCGGCTTGGACACCGCGATATCAGCGGCGCTGGCACCGTGGCGGAAGGCTCGGGCGGTGCACGATCCGGGCAAGATCCTGCTGGACGTGGCCCTGGCGGTTGCGTTGGGTGGGGACTGCCTCGCGGATGTCGCCATGCTGCGGGCCGAGCCGGCGGTGTTCGGGCCGGTGGCATCCGACCCGACCGTCTCCCGCCTCATCGACACCCTCGCCGCGGCCGGGCCGAGGGCCCTGACGGCGATCCGGGCCGCGCGGGGCGAAGTCCGCCAGCAGGTCTGGCGGTTGGCCGGCCGGGAAGCGCCTGATGCGGGCGGGATGGTGACCGTGGACCTCGACGGGGTGCTGGTGATCGCGCACTCGGACAAGGAGGACGCCGCACCCACGTGGAAACGGACCTACGGGCATCACCCGCTGATGGGGTTCGTCGATCACGGACCGGGCGGCACCGGTGAACCGGTCGCGGCCCTGCTCAGACCGGGCAACGCAGGATCGAACACGGCGGCCGACCACATCAACGCCACTCAACTGGCCCTGGCCCAGCTGCCGAAGAAGTACCGGCGCGGGCGCCGGACCCTGATCCGCACCGACTCCGCGGGCGGCACCCACGACTTCGTCGCCTGGCTCGCCCAAAGGGGGCGGTGGCTGTCCTACTCGGTCGGCATGACGGTCACCGAGCAAATCCACCAGCACGTGCTGAAGGTTCCGGCATCGGCCTGGACGCCGGCCGTCGAGACCGGCGGCGAGGTCCGCGACGGCGCCTGGATCGCCGAACTCACCGGCGACGTCCTGACCGGCTGGCCCAAGGGCATGCGGCTGATCGTCCGCAAGGAACGACCGCATCCCGGGGCACAGTTGCGGCTCACGGATGCGGACGGCATGCGGCTGACGTGTTTCGCCACCAACACTGCGGGGCGTCCGATCGCCGAGCTGGAGCTCCGTCACCGGCTGCGGGCCCGGGCCGAGGACCGCATCCGAAACGCCCGCGCCACCGGCCTACGGAATCTCCCTCTGCACCGCACCGCCCAGAACCGGATCTGGCTGGAGATCGTGCAGATCGCGCTCGACCTGCTGGCCTGGATGCCGATGCTCGCCCTGACCGGCAAGGCCAGGCTCTGGGAGCCCCGCCGCCTGCGGCTCCGCCTGTTCACCGCGGCCGGACAGCTCGTGACCACCGGCCGCCGACGGATCCTCCGCATGGCCCGGCACTGGCCCTGGACCGGTCACATCACCGCAGCCCTGGACCGGCTCGCCCAACTACCCGACCCTGGCTGACCAGCGGATTCCCCGTCCCTTCGACAACACCTCAACACCCGGAGCAGTGGAACCCGGCGCCTCCCCGAGACGACACTCGGGCCCTCAACCTGCCCACTCTCAGCCCACGGCAGGAAAACGGTCCACCGACTCCGTCGGCGGACCGTCATGAAACTTCGAGGTTA
>NZ_SSBI01000101.1 GCF_004795015.1 Streptomyces sp. A1277
GCGTTGACGCTCCTATAGTTGTCAACTCGCTGTGGGGAGGGTCCGTGGTGCGGGTCGGATCAGGTGGTAGACCTCGCGGATGACGTAGCGTTTGAGGCATCGGATGATCTCGCGTTTCGTCTTGCCCTCGGCGGTGCGGCGGGTGACGTAGTCGATCGTCGGTTGGTGGAATCGCATGCGGACTATGACGGTCCGGTAGATCGCGGCGTTGAGCTGGCGGTGGCCGCCGTGGTTGATGCGGTGCCTTCCGCTGGTCATGCCGGAGCCAGTGGGCACAGGAGCGATGCCCGCAAGCTTGGCGAGGGCGGCTTCGGACTTGATGCGTTCAGGGTTGTCGCCGACCACGACGAGGATCTCCGCGGCGGTGTCCACACCGATGCCGAATGGTTCGAGTAGTTGCGGGGCGGCGCGGTGGACCAGCTCAGCGATCATTTTCGTCAGTTCCTTGGCCTCGGCGTCGAGGTACTGCCACCGTTTGGCCAGTGTTCGAAGGGCGTGACGCAGTGCGTCCTCGGGGCCCTCCAGTTGTCGAGGACGCAGGCCCGCCAGGTGCCGGGCCAGAGCGATTTGAGTTTTGCCCGCGGTCTCGTTGCGCAAGGGATCCGGAGCGTGGACAAGCATCGCTTTCATGGTGACCATCGCCGCTGAGCGCTGTTCGACGGCCTGGTCATGGGCGATCTTGAGCTGCCGGATCATCTCGGCTTCACCGTCGGCGCTCTTGGGTGTGGCCGTCGCGAACCCGGCCAGGACGGCTCGGGCGGCGTTCTCGGCGTCCAGGGTGTCGGACTTGCCGTTCATCCGTCGCAGCCGCCGGTCCGGGCGGCCGGCCTCGACCACCTTGTGCCCGGCCCGTCGAAGGAACGAGGCCAGGGTGGCGCCGTAGGAGCCGGTGCCCTCGATTCCGAAGGCCAGGATTCTGCCGTATGAGCCTGCCCAGTCCAGGAGTTGCTGGAATCCACCGGTGTCGGTGGGGATCGTCAAGGTTGCCAGGATCCCGCTGATCGTGTCCATCACTGCGGCAACGTGCACATGCTTGTGTGTGTCGACGCCGATCACGATGTGCCCGGACCTGTGCTGCTCGTTGTTGTCCACCGCGTTCCCTTCGGTCGGTAGCGTGGGGTGCACGCTGTCGCCGGCCGGAGGGACAGGACTGTCACGGGGACGCTTTGACGAGTTGGCTCCAGGCTCCTATGAGGTCACGTCCGTCCGGCGGCAGCGCTTGTTGCGTGCCCGGCCGGACGGTCGACAGATCAACGCCAGGACACCCGTGGGGTCGGTCGTAAGCAAGAGTCAGACCGTCACGGCCGGGACTACCCGATCCTTGCGGGATCCGGTACGAACAGACTGACAGTCGTA
>NZ_SSBI01000102.1 GCF_004795015.1 Streptomyces sp. A1277
CGACGAGGTCCATCTTGTTGACGGCCAGCACCACGTGCGGGACGCGCAGCAGGGCGGCGACCGCGGCGTGCCTGCGGGTCTGCTCGACCACCCCGTTGCGGGCGTCGACGAGGACGACGGCCAGTTCGGCGGTGGAGGCGCCGGTGACCATGTTGCGGGTGTACTGCACGTGGCCGGGGGTGTCGGCGAGGATGAACCGGCGCCGGGGGGTGGCGAAGTAGCGGTAGGCCACGTCGATGGTGATGCCCTGCTCGCGTTCGGCGCGCAGGCCGTCGGTGAGCAGTGCCAGGTCCGGCGCCTCCTGGCCGCGGTTGCGCGAGGCGTGCTCGACGGCCGCCTCCAGCTGGTCGGCCAGGACCGACTTGGAATCATGCAGGAGGCGCCCGACGAGCGTGGACTTGCCGTCGTCCACCGAACCGACGGTGGCGAAGCGCAGCAGAGCGGGGGTGGTCATCGCTAGAAGTACCCTTCGCGCTTGCGGTCTTCCATCGCGGTCTCGGACATCCTGTCGTCGGCGCGGGTGGCGCCCCGTTCGGTGAGCCGGGAGGCGGCGATCTCGGTGATCACGGCGTCCAGCGTGGTGGCGTCGGAGTCGACGGCGCCGGTGCAGGACATGTCGCCGACCGTGCGGTAGCGGATCAGCCGCGTCTCGACCCGCTCGGTCTCCTTCGGGCCGCCCCACTTGCCGGCCGTCAGCCACATGCCGGAACGGTTGAAGACCTCGCGCTCGTGGGCGAAGTAGATCGCCGGGAGCTCGATCTGCTCGCGCTGGATGTACTGCCAGACGTCCAGCTCGGTCCAGTTGGAGATCGGGAAGACCCGGACGTGCTCACCGGGGGCGTGCCGGCCGTTGTACAGCTGCCACAGCTCGGGGCGCTGGCGGCGCGGGTCCCACTGGGAGAACTCGTCGCGCAGTGAGAAGACCCGCTCCTTGGCGCGCGCCTTCTCCTCGTCGCGCCGCCCGCCGCCGAACACGGCGTCGAAGCGGTGCCGCTGGATGGCCTCGGTCAGCGGCACGGTCTGGAGCGGGTTGCGGGTGCCGTCGGGCCGCTCGCGGAGCTTGCCGGCGTCGATGTACTCCTGCACGGAGGCCACGTGCAGCCGCAGCCCGTGCTCGGCGACCGTGCGGTCGCGGTACTCCAGGACCTCGGGGAAGTTGTGCCCGGTGTCCACGTGCAGCAGGGCGAACGGCACCGGCGCCGGCGCGAACGCCTTGAGCGCCAGGTGCAGCATCAGGATCGAGTCCTTGCCGCCGGAGAA
>NZ_SSBI01000103.1 GCF_004795015.1 Streptomyces sp. A1277
GGCCGCGCACATCCGCTCCTTGGAGGCCGGGATCAGGACCTTGCGGCACCGGTTGTCGCTCCCGGTCGGGGTGAAGGGCACGAAGCGTGCGCCGGGCGGTTACCGGTCCAGGGGTGAGTGGTTTCACAAGTCCCGCCGCCTCAAAGCCTTGGAGGACCGTCTCACGGCCGCTGTCGCGGACTGGCGGTCGGGGCGGGTCCGGGTCGTGCGGGGCGGGAAGCGCCTGTTGAACACCCGCCATCACCTGACCGAGGCCGGGCTGAGCGAGGAGGAGTGGCGGGAGCGGTGGGAGGCGGAGCGGTGGTTCCTGGCGGCGGACGGCGAGTCGGGCAAGCGGTACGGAAACGAAACCATCCGCGTCACCCCCGAGGGCCGGGTCAGCATCAAACTCCCCGCCCCCTTGGCCCACCTCGCCAACAGCGCACACGGCCGCTACACCCTCACTCCCACGGTCGGGTTCGCGCACCGGGGAGTGGAGTGGGCCGACCGTATTGAGGCGAACCGTGCTGTGGCCTACCGCATCCATTACGACACCGGCCGGGGGCGCTGGTACCTGACCGCGTCCTGGCAGAAACCCGCTGTGCGGACCGTCCCGTTGGAGGCGGCGCGGGCGGGGGGTGTGATCGGGGTGGACACCAACGCCGATCACTTCGCCGCCTACCGCCTCGACCCCCACGGCAACCCGGTCGGCGAACCCCACCGCTTCGCCTACGACCTGTCCGGAACGGCCGCACATCGTGACGCGCAGGTCCGTCACGCGCTCACCCGCCTCCTGCACTGGGCCCGCCGGACAGGTGTCACCGCGATCGCCATCGAAGACCTCGACTTCAGCGCGGAGAAGACCCGGGAGAAGCACGGCCGCAGGAAGCGATTCCGGCAGCTGATCTCCGGCCTGCCCACCGGCAGACTCAAGGCACGCCTCGTCTCCATGGCCGCCGGACACGGTCTCGCGATCATCGCGGTCGACCCCGCCTACACCTCGATGTGGGGTGCTCAGCACTGGCAGAAGCCACTGACCACACCCCACCGCAGAATGTCCCGTCACGATGCCGCCGGCATCGCGATCGGGAGACGTGCCCTCGGACACCCGATCCGGCGTCGGACGACACCGCCCTCACACGACCGGAGTGATCGTGTGAGGCATCGGACCGTCCAGGCCGCACC
>NZ_SSBI01000104.1 GCF_004795015.1 Streptomyces sp. A1277
GGGCGCCCCGGGGGCGGCCGGCTCGAAGTCCCCCGAGCCCGCGGGCCCGTCCGAGCGGGCCCCGGACGGGGCGGCCGCGCCGGCACCCGGCGCGGCGGGGCCCGGTGTGACGATGGCGACCGTCGGGCGGTCCTGCGGCGGCTCCGGCACGGCCGACAGGTCGTACCCGCACGCACCGCAGAACAGGTCGCCCTGCTCCAACGGCTCCTCGCAGCCGGGACACCTCGGCAGGGCCGTCTCCTGGTGGTTCTGCGACATGTTCACACCCACGTTCGGGGGCGGAAACGGTTGGCCCGCTCCACCAGTTCGATCCTCTCGGCGCCGGGCTCCGCGAGCCGGGCGAGCATCCGGTACGCGCGCTCCAGACCGAAACGCAGTCCGCGCTCGTCCAGCTCACTGCCGAGCAGCGTCCCCGGGCCGTGCGGTCCGGCGTGTGCGGCCGGCTGCGGGCCCGAAGGGCTACCGGAGAGTACCCAGTCGAGCGCGGTGCCCAGCACCTCGGTCGACAACTGCTCCCGCCGCACCGCGTCGAGCCCGAGCCCCGCGAGCCCCGACACCTGCGCCGACGCGGCCATCAGGTCCGCCATCAACGGCTCGTCCGGGGCCCGTTCGCGCAGCCGCGCCCGGACCGCGGCGACCCGGGCCGCCGTGTAGTGGATCGACGCCTCCGGCACCGACTCCAGCGTCCGGACCGCCGCGTTCCGGTCCCCGGCGGCGATCTGCACCCGGGCCAGGCCGAACGCGGCGCTCACGAAGCTCGGATCGGTCATCCACACCAGCCGGTAGTACTCGGCGGCGTTGTCCAGCTGGCCCAGCACCTCCGCGCAGATGCCGAGGGCCAGCTTGGGCGCCGGCTCCCCGGGAAACGCGTCGTACACCGCGTCGAACGCCAGCGCCGCGTTCTCCCGGTCACCGGTCACCAGGGAGGTGAGGCCCCGGTACCAGACGACCCGCCAGTCGTCCGGGTGCTGCCCCTCCAGCTCCGTCAGGGTCTTCGCGGCCGCGCCGGCATCGCCCATCTCCAGGTACGCCCGCAGCTCGCGCAGCCGGGTCTCCAGCGAGGCGGCCGGAACCGCCTGCAACGCGGCGATCAGCTCGGCGGGCGCCGACGCCATCACCCCGGCCAGGAAACCCGCGTTGGGGTCGTTCGCGTCGACCCGG
>NZ_SSBI01000105.1 GCF_004795015.1 Streptomyces sp. A1277
GTGAGGTTGCCGGCCTTGTCGAAGCAGTACAGCCAGGACGCGGTGCGGGCGCCGGAGGACGTGTTCGTTTCCTTGGCGTAGGAGAGGCGCCCGGCGCTGTCGTACGTGTAGGCGGTCTTGCGGCCCGCGGCTGCGTCGGTGCGGCTGTAGATCTTCGTTCCCGGGTCGCCGGCGCCGGTTGTGTAGGTGTAGGCGAGATCGACCAGGGTGGCGCTGCCGTTGGTGGCCTTGATGGCGGTGGGCTTGCCGTCCTCGTCGAGGGTGGCCTTCTGGACCGTGCCGCCGGGGTAGTTGGTGTGGGTGCGCTTGTCGTTGTTGTTGTAGGTGTAGGTGGTGGTGCGGCCGGCCGGGTCCTTCAGCGATTCGAGGCGTCCGGCGTCGTCGTAGGTGTAGTGGGTGGCGCCCATGGGGTCGGTGTAGGTGTCCAGGTCCCCGGCCGCCGTGTAGGCGAGCGTCGCCTCGGAGTCGTCCTGCAGGGAGCGGAAGATCTCGCGGGAGAGGGTGTCGTAGGCGTAGTCGGTCTCGCCGGTGGCGTCCTTGCGCCAGGTCATGTTGCCGTCGTCGTCGTAGGTGTACTGGACGGTGGCGTTGGTGGAGGAGACCTTGGTGACGCGGTCGCGGTCGTCGTAGACGTAGACAGTCTGGATGCCGCGGCCGTCCTTGACGACGTCCGGGCGGCCCGCGTAGTCGTACGTGAGCGTGGTAGCGCCCTGCGGCGCGGGCGGCGTGACCTTCGTCAGGTTCCCCTTCGCGTCATAGGTGAACGACGTCTTCTTGCCCCGGGCGTCGGTGACCGAGCACTTCTGCCCCTTGAACCCACCACAGGTCGGGGTGGACGGGTTGTACTCCGCGGTCGTCGTGCCGCCCCCGGTGCCCGTGACGGCGACGGAGGTGGTGTTGCCGACCGCGTCGTAGGAGTAGTTCGTCTTGCTGTCGTCCGGGCTCTCGAACGTGCCGGGCACGTCCATGCCCGCCTTCGTCAGCCATCCCGTCA
>NZ_SSBI01000106.1 GCF_004795015.1 Streptomyces sp. A1277
TTCTTCACCGACGAGGTCGAGTGGTACGACTCCACCGGTGCGACGGTGTCGTTCAAGAAGAAGAGCGACGGGTCGTTCACTACGCCGGACGGGTATTCGCGGGACCTGGTGAAGAACAGCGACGGCACCTACACGCTGACCGACCGCAAGTCCGGAGCGAAGGACACCTACACCTCGTCCGGTGCGCTGACGAAGGTCACCGACCGCAACGGGGGCGTGATCACGGTCGCGTCACACGGGCAGGGCGCCGGATTCAAGATCACCGAGAGCCGGTCGGGGCGGTGGGTGGACGTCACCAACGACGGCGGCGGCTGGTGGCACGCCACCGACCACACCGGCCGCCAGGTCTCCTACCACCTCGACGACCAAGACCGCGTCCACAAGGTCACCGACACCAACCTGGCCACCGTCACCTACGACTACGACTCCTCGGACCGCATCGAGTCCGTCACCACCCAGGAGAACCGTGTCACCCGCTTCACCTACGACAGCGCCAACCGGGTCACCTCCATGACCAGGGCCTCCACCGAGGGCGGCAGCACCGGCCCCACCTGGACCTACACCTACTCCGCGTCCTCGGCCACGGCCGCGGGGACCACGACGGTCACCGACCCCGAGGGCGACGCCACGAAGTACGTGCACAACGGCGACGGGGAAGTCAGCAAGGTCACCGACCCGCTGACCCACTCCCGCTCCACCACCTACCAGGCCCACATGGCCACCACCGCCGTCGACGCCATGGGCTCGGGCTCCACGGCCGGGAACACGACGACCTACGGGTGGGATTCACGCAACAACCCGACCTCCACGACCCTGCCCAGCGGCGCGACCGCCCAGATGACGGGATGGCTGACGAAGGCGGGCATGGACGTGCCCGGCACGTTCGAGAGCCCGGACGACAGCAAGACGAACTACTCCTACGACGCGGTCGGCAACACCACCTCCGTCGCCGTCACGGGCACCGG
>NZ_SSBI01000010.1 GCF_004795015.1 Streptomyces sp. A1277
GCGCGGGCGGACTCGGCGGCCCCGCGTTCGGCACCGGCGGCGGGCCGGACACACCCGTCCCCGGAACCGGCGGACCGGGCACGGGCGGCGCCGGGTCGGCCGGGCGCCGCGCGTCGAAGCTCGGGGCGATCGCCGTCCTCGGCAGCTGGCTGCCGCCCGACATCAGCGCCGTCGGGGCGTCCGCCGGCACCACCGGCGGCGGCTCCTCCTCGTCGTCTGCGCCCGACAGCGGCGGCGCGAACACCGTCGCCGGCAGCGCCACCTCCGCGTCGTCCGTGCCCGCGTTCGTGTCGGTGCCCGCCCACGGCGTGGCCCCCACCGGCGGCTGGAGCGACGACGCCGGAACGCCGTCCGACGCGGTCGGCTCGTACGCGACGGAACCGCCCTGCGACGGCGACGGCGGGGCCGGGATCGGAGACGGGGCGGGGATCGGGGAGGGCGCGGGCGGCGGGGTGTCCTCCACACGGTCCGCGCGGTCCCCGGCCTCCGCACGCTCCGCGCGCCGGTCCGGGATGCCCAGCTTGTCCGCCGCCTCCTGGAGCCACTCCGGCGGGCTCAACAGGAACGACGTCTGATTCAGATCCACCCGCTCCGGCGGCGCCGGGGCGGCCGGAGCCGCCTCCTGCGCCCCGTACTCCTCCTCGTACCGCCGGATCACCTCGCCGACCGGCAGCCCCGGCCACAGCGTCGCCTCACCGCTGTCCCGCGCGATCACCAGCCGCTGCCGGCCCCCGTCCGAGACCGGACCGTCCACCCGGTCCTCGGCCCACACCACGAAGCCCAGCTCGAACTCACGTACCCGCACCTCGCGGTGCTGGTACGCCGGAACGTCACCGTTGACCCACTCGTCCGCGCGCTCCTGCGCCTGTGCAAAGGTCACCATCGCGCTCAGCCCTCCACCGGGACGGCCTGCGCGAAGCCGCCGTCCACCATCAGGTTCGCCACCGTCTCCAGCTCCGGCGGATTACCCGCGAGACGCTGCAGGAAAGCGTCGAAGTCGTCGCCGCACGGCAGCAGCAGCCGCTCCACCCGCTCCTGCACCGTCCAGCCGTCCCGGTCCCGGGCGTCGTCGTACGCGCAGAACCACACCGAGCCGATGTTCTCGCCCCGCACCT
Source organism: Streptomyces sp. A1277 (assembly GCF_004795015.1). Classification (GTDB taxonomy): domain Bacteria; phylum Actinomycetota; class Actinomycetes; order Streptomycetales; family Streptomycetaceae; genus Streptomyces. The sequence goes on from NZ_SSBI01000010.1 coordinate 1,116, forward strand.
TCACCGCGAGCAGACCGCCCTGGACGAACACGACGCCCAGGTAATCCTTCGTCAGGTGGTCGCGCAGGCACTTGTTGACGTACACCAGATCGTTCACGGCGGCCTCCTCGCGCACCGTGAAGAACGGCTGGTCGATCAGGAGTCCCAGCTCCGCGTCGAGCGCCGCGCCCACCGGGGCCGAACCGCCGGCCGCCTTCAGGAACGAACGGTAGGCACCCGGCAGCCGGTAGCCGAGGTCCTCCTCGACGCCCAGGATCTGCTGCTCGCTGACCGCCACGGCCCCCTTGGGCAGCCGGAAGTGGGCGGGCCGCGTCTCCTGCAGCGGGCGCGTCCCCCGCTTGCCGTGGTCGACCTCCGTCGTCGCGAGACCGCCGTGGTGGCGCAGCAGCGCCTTCACCTCGACCGGGACCAGCTCCATCCGGCGGCCCCCCGGCACGTGGTGCCAGGTCCAGCCGTGCGGCGTCGCCACCGGCGGGATGGTGTCCCACAGTTCGTGGCCCGCCGCCGCCATCGCCGCGTTCGCCGACACGTAGTCCGTGAGCCGCAACTCGTCCACACCGAAACCCTGCGGGGGCTCCGCGATCTCCGCGGCGGCGCGCGCGTACGGCGCGAAGTCCGGACAGCCGTTCCCGTCCATACGCACCCCTCTGGGGTGGCGGGACGCCCGGACCGGGTCCGGGAAGTGCACGAGCTGCCCGGCATAGGCCGCGTTCGGTGGCGCGGCTTGCTGCCCGAGCCGACCTGTCGTCATGGCGGTTGCCCCCTGCTGCGTCTGGCTGATGAGGACCGACCCAGGGGTGGTCCAGGCACAGCCTAAGCGGTGACACCCGAACGGGGACCGGCCCCGCCGCCGCCGGGCCCCATCCGTCACCAACCGTCACAACCGCGTGACGGACGAGCGACGAGCGGGCCACCGACGCGCGACACGCAGACACGTTTCACCGACCCAGCTTTCACAGGACCCGACACGTTTGGCAGGCTGTCACCCGCATACACGGGGGCGTGCACAGAAAGCAGCGGCCGCTGCGGGCACGGGAGGGACACAGCACCATGCACACCGCACACTCTGCACACACCGTCACGACCGGGGACCCGCGACTCAGCTGGAGCAGCACCGAGACGGGCGCAGCGCCCCGCCTCGCCCAGCGCCGCGACGGCATCCTGCCGGCCGTGGCCGCCGCCCTGTCCGTACGCGGCGAGACGCTCACCTGCACCGCGGGCAAGGGCGACCAGCCGCCCGTCCTGCACCACCTCGTGCAGGACTTCCTCGACACGCTTCCCACCGACCGGCGCGAACGGTTCACCGGCCGCTGCCCCGAGGCCATACTGCTCTCCCGGCACCTCACCGCCGCCGAGAGCGGACGCTCCAAGCGCGCCCAGCGCAAGCCCCTCACCAACGGCGAGGCGCGTCGCGCCCTCAAGCACGCCCGCCTCACCGCCCGCCGCATCCGCGAGGACGGCGACCCCCTGCACGGCAGCTACGCCGCCCCCTGCCGGTCCTGCGCCGTCATGCTCGCCCACTTCGGCGTCCGGCCCGTCGACCTCAACGCGACCGGCGCGGCCACCACCGCAGAGAAGAGCTGACCGCGCCCATGCACGACCGCACCGACCTTCCCGCGCAGGCCGGGCCCGCGACCCGCGACCGCCAGTCCGCCACCCGCTTCCCGGTCGCCGTCGACGCCGCCCTGCGCGCCGCCGGCTGGCAGCCCGGCCGCTGGGTCATCCGCCAGGCCGAGGAGTGGGCCGACGCCCTGCGCTCGCACGCCTCGCCGGCCGGCCACCAGCACGCCGTCTTCCCGGCCGCCGTCGAGGCGTGGGCCGAATTCGGCGGCCTGCACATCACCGCCACCGCCCCGGGCCGCCAGATCGCGCCCCCGGCCGTCCGCATCGACCCGCTGAGCGGACTCCACCTGGCCCGCACCCTCGGAGACCTCGGCCGCGCCCTGGACACCGAGGTCGCGCCGCTGGGCGAGGAGGGGGAGAACCAGGCGGTCCTCGCGATCGACCTGACCGGCCGGGTCTACAGCATCGACCACACCGGCGACTGGTATCTCGGCCAGGACATCGACGCGGCCCTCGCCACCCTGGTCACCGGCATCCAGCCGGAACGCCTCGTCTCGGGCTGAGGGGGCGCCGGAGGCGCCGGGTCTTCCGGTGACCGGTGACCGGCTCACGCCGGGTGCCCGGTCACCACCGCGAGGGTTGCGTCCTCAAACGCCGGACGGGCTGGACACACCCGGGCCCACGGCAACCTTGCCCGGACGCCACCGCCACGCTTCCGTCCTCAAACGCCGGACGGGCCGGACACACCCGGGCCCACGGCAACCTTGCCCGGTCACCACCGCCACGCTTCCGTCCTCAAACGCCGGACGGGCTGGAAATGCCCCGCCTCACGGGCCGGAAGCGCCCCCGCCGTCCGGCAGCACCGCCGACACCCGGAAGCCGCCCGCGTCCGTCGGCCCCGACACGAAGACGCCGCCCAGGCCGAGCACCCGCTCGCGCATCCCCACCAGGCCGTTGCCGCCGCTGGGCAGCCCCGCGTCCGCCGTCGCCGCGTCCGACGGGCCGTTCTCCACCTGCATGGCGACCTCGGCGCCCCGGTGCGCCAGCCGCACCCACGTCTTGGCGCCCGCCGCGTGCTTGTGCACGTTCGTCAGGGCCTCCTGCACCACGCGGTACGCGGTCTGCTCGACCTCGGGCGCGTACGCCCGGGTGGAGCCCTCCACCGACAGCTCCACCGTCATGCCCGCGGCCCGCGACTGACCGACCAGCGCCTCGACCTCGTCCAGCCGCGGCCCGTCCTCCGCCGCGGCCGGCGCGCCCCGGCCCACCGAGGCCAGCGGCACCTGGGCGACCCGGGCCGTCATCGGCTCGCCCGCCCGCAGCACGCCCAGCATCTCGCGCAGCTCCGTCAGCGCCTGGCGCCCCATGTCCCCGACCAGGGCGGCGTTGCGGACCGCCTTCGCCGGGTCCTTCGGCGCCACCGCCTGGAGGGCCGCCGCGTGCACCACCATCAGGCTCACCCGGTGGGCCACCACGTCGTGCATCTCGCGGGCGATCCGGGTCCGCTCCTCCGTACGCGCCCACTCGGCCCGCTCCTCGGCCCGCTCGGCGAGCAGCGACAGCTCCCGCTCCAGCGAGTCCGCCCGCTCCCGCAGGCTCTCCATCAGCCGCCGCCGCGCCCCTATGTAGAGGCCGAACAGCACCGGCGGCGCGGCCAGCCCGACGGCCATGAAGAGGGACAGCATGGGGACGTACCAGTCGCCGGGCCCGAAGTCGGCGTTCTCGTCGACGCCCTGCCGCAGCCGTACGTACGTCACGATGAACGTCCCCACCAGGGACATGCTCATCAGCACCGCGGTGATCCGCCGGGGCACCTCGGAGGCGGCCAGCGTGTACAGGCCGATCAGCCCCATCAGGAAGCCCATCTCGGCCGGCGTCGTCGCGATCGACACCAGCACCACCGCGATCGGCCACCGCCGGCGCACCAGCAGCACGGCCCCCGCGATGAGCCCGAACACCACCCCGAAGGCCACCGGCAGCCCGGTGTCCCCCGCGAAGTCCACCCCTTCCAGCCCGCATTCCAGCGCCGAGACCAGCGCGAGCCCCACGTCCAGCGCGACGCTCCGTCGCCGTTCCCACCACCAGTAGCCGCGGGTGGTCGGTCCCGCCGCTTCCCGGTCTTCCCCCGTTGCGGTCATGGCATCCAGCGTACGGGCGGCCGCATCTCATTTTCGGGGGACCTGCGCAGCACGTCGTACGTTCGACCGGGGGCAACCGCATCCTCGTCGCGTACAAGGGGCTTGGTACGGCATAGTGTTGGGTGCCGATCCGGCGAGCCGGACCAATGTCCGTTTCAGTCGGAGTTGTTCCCCCGTGGTGTAATTGGCAGCACTGTGGCTTTTGGTGCCATCTGTCCGGGTTCGAGTCCTGGCGGGGGAGCTCAGTCACGCGGGCCCCGACCCAACCGGTCGGGGCCCGCGCCCATGTCCGGCTCATACGCCCCCGGTATCCTGCGGATGTCCACCACCCGAAGCCGAAGGGCCTATCCGTGAGCTCCGTACGCCCGGCAGCCGTCGTCGTCCTCGCAGCGGGTGAGGGCACCCGCATGAAGTCGAAGACCCCCAAGGTTCTGCACGAGATCTCCGGGCGCTCGCTCGTCGGTCATGTCGTCGCCGCCTCCCGCGAACTGGACCCGCTCCACCTCGTCGTGGTCGTGGGCCACGCCAGCGAGCAGGTCACCGCGCACCTCACCGCCGCGGACGCCCAGGTGCGCACCGCCCACCAGGCCGAGCAGAAGGGCACCGGCAACGCGGTGCGGGTCGGGCTCGACGAGCTGGGCGGGACCGTCGAGGGCACCGTGATCGTCGTGTGCGGGGACACCCCGCTGCTCTCCGGCGGGACGCTGGCCGCACTCGCCGCGACGCACACCGCCGACGGCAACGCCGTCACCGTGCTCAGCGCCGAGGTCCCCGACGCCACCGGGTACGGGCGGATCGTGCGCGACCCGGCGAGCGGTGCGGTGACCGAGATCGTGGAGCACAAGGACGCGAGCGACGGGCAGCGGGCGATCCGGGAGATCAACTCCGGGGTGTTCGCGTTCGACGGGAAGCTCCTCGCGGACGCGCTCGGCCAGGTGCGGACGGACAACAGCCAGGGCGAGGAGTACCTCACCGACGTGCTGTCGATCCTGCGCGAGGCCGGGCACCGGGTCGGCGCGTCGGTGGCGGGCGACCACCGGGAGATCCTGGGCATCAACAACCGGGTGCAGCTCGCGGAGGCCCGCCGGCTGCTGAACCAGCGCCTGCTGGAGCGGGCGATGACCGCCGGGGTGACCGTGATCGACCCGGCGTCCACGCTGATCGACGTGACGGTGACGTACGAGCGGGACGCCGTCGTGCACCCGGGGACACAGCTCCTGGGGAGCACGCACCTCGCGGAGGACGCCGAGGTGGGCCCGAACTCGCGCCTCACGGACACCGTGGTGCACGCGGGCGCGCGGGTGGACAACACGGTCGCGGACGGGGCCGAGGTGGGCCCGGGCGCGCTGGTGGGTCCGTACGCCTATCTGCGGCCGGGCACGAAGCTCGGGCCGAAGGCCAAGGCCGGTACGTACGTGGAGATGAAGAACGCCACGATCGGGGAGGGGACGAAGGTCCCGCACCTGTCGTACGTGGGGGACGCGACCATCGGCGACCACACCAACATCGGTGCGGCGAGCGTCTTCGTGAACTACGACGGGGTGGCCAAGCACCACACCACGATCGGCTCCCACTGCCGCACCGGGTCGGACAATATGTTTGTGGCGCCCGTCACGGTCGGGGACGGCGTGTACACCGCCGCAGGCTCGGTCATCACCAAGGACGTGCCGTCCGGTTCGCTGGCCGTGGCCCGGGGCCAGCAAAGGAATATCGAGGGCTGGGTGGCGCGCAAGCGTCCGGGAAGCGCCGCCGCACAGGCGGCTCAGGCGGCGGCGGAGGACTCGGCCGGCGAAAGCTGACCGGAAACAGGTGCGCCGCGCACCGCGTACCGTGATAGATGCTCACCCCATTTCGGCTGGCTCGTTGCACATCGGGACATCTGCGTGCAGCGCCAGGAACACGTCTGAGGAGACTGTGCTGTGACCGGGATCAAGACGACCGGCGAGAAGAAACTGATGCTCTTCTCCGGCCGCGCCCACCCCGAGCTGGCCGAGGAGGTCGCGCACCAGCTGGGTGTGGGCCTCGTGCCGACGAAGGCTTTCGATTTCGCCAACGGTGAGATCTACGTCCGCTTCCAGGAGTCGGCACGTGGCGCGGACTGCTTCCTGATACAGAGCCACACGGCTCCGATCAACAAGTGGATCATGGAGCAGCTGATCATGCTGGACGCGCTGAAGCGCGCTTCGGCCCGTTCGATCACGGTGATCGTGCCGTTCTACGGCTACGCCCGCCAGGACAAGAAGCACCGCGGCCGCGAGCCGATCTCGGCCCGTCTGATCGCGGACCTGATGAAGACGGCGGGTGCCGACCGCATCCTCACCGTCGACCTGCACACCGACCAGATCCAGGGCTTCTTCGACGGCCCGGTCGACCACCTGTTCGCGCTGCCGATCCTGGCGGACTACGTGGGCGCGAAGGTGGACCGTTCCAAGCTGACGATCGTCTCGCCGGACGCCGGCCGGGTACGGGTCGCCGACCGCTGGTGCGACCGGCTGGACGCCCCGCTGGCGATCGTGCACAAGCGCCGGGACAAGGACGTCGCCAACCAGGTGACCGTCCACGAGGTCGTCGGCAATGTGAAGGGCCGGGTCTGCGTCCTGGTCGACGACATGATCGACACCGGCGGCACGATCTGCGCCGCCGCCGACGCCCTGTTCGCGCACGGCGCCGAGGACGTCATAGTGACGGCGACGCACGGTGTCCTCTCGGGTCCCGCCGCCGACCGGCTGAAGAACTCGAAGGTCAGCGAGTTCGTGTTCACCGACACCCTGCCGACGCCGGGTGAGCTGGAGCTCGACAAGATCAAGGTGCTGTCGATCGCGCCGACCATCGCGCGCGCGGTGCGCGAGGTCTTCGAGGACGGCTCGGTCACGAGCCTGTTCGAGGAGCAGTAGGAAGCGGGCGACGGCGTCGCCACTGATCCACTTTGGGGTGCGGCCTCCCCGCCGGGTAGACTCAACGAGTTGCTCGGCGAGGGAGGCCGTACTCATAGGTACGGCGGTCCGTTATCGGCGCGCTCTTCGTAGCAGGTCTGTCGTGGGCCGGGTGACCATCCGCAGTTCCGTCACCTTACGAGGAGTGCCGTCATGGCCGAGATCAAGCTCAACGCCGAGGTCCGTAACGAGTTCGGCAAGGGCGCCGCCCGTCGTGCGCGTCGCGCCAACCTCGTCCCCGCGGTCGTCTACGGCCACGGCGCCGAGTCCGTCCACATCACGCTGCCGGCCCACGAGCTGCAGCTCGCGCTCCGCACCGCCAACGTCCTGATCGGTCTGGAGATCGACGGCAAGGACGCCCTGGTCATCCCCAAGGCCGTGCAGCGCAACCCGCTCAAGGGCGACATCGAGCACGTCGACCTGCTGACCGTGAAGCGCGGCGAGAAGGTCAACGTCGAGGTCGCGGTGCACGCCGAGGGCGACCTGGCCCCGGGCGGCAACCTGCTGGAGTACGTGATGAACACGCTGCTCGTCGAGGCCGAGGCCACCCACATCCCCGAGTCCGTCACGGTCTCCGTGCAGGGCCTGGACGCCGGTGCGTCGATCCTCGCCAAGGACATCCCGCTGCCGTCCGGTTCGGTGCTGGCCGAGGCCGACGCGGACGCGGTCGTGCTCCAGGTCGTCGCCGCGCAGGCCGAGGAGCCGTCCGCCGAGGGCGCCGAGGGCGAGGGCGCCGAGGGCTGAGCCTGCCCGCCTGCTTGACTGACGGGGCGGTGGCCTCCCTTCCGGGAGCCGCCGCCCCGTTTTCCTGTCCACGCCCGCCGTACGTGTACGAACGAGGAGACTTCGCGCGATGTCCGACGCCACCGACCCCTGGCTGATCGTGGGGCTGGGCAATCCCGGCCCCGAGTACGCGGCGAACCGGCACAACGTCGGTTTCATGGTCGCCGACCTGCTCGCCGAACGGATCGGGGGCAAGTTCAAGCGTGCCCCGAAGGCGCAGGCGCAGGTGCTGGAGGGGCGGATCGGTCCGCCGGGACCGCTGAGCCGGCGGGTGGTGCTCGCGAAGCCGATGTCGTACATGAATCTGTCCGGGGGGCCGGTCGCGGCGCTGCGGGACTTCTACAAGGTGCCCCTGGACCACGTGGTGGCGGTCCACGACGAGCTGGACATCGACTACGGGACGCTGCGGCTGAAGCTGGGCGGCGGTGACAACGGGCACAACGGGCTGAAGTCGATGACGAAGGCCATGGGCCCGGACTACCACCGCGTCCGGTTCGGGATCGGCCGGCCGCCGGGGCGGATGCAGGTGGCCGATTTCGTGCTGAAGGACTTCTCGTCCACCGAGCGCAAGGAGCTGGCCTACGAGGTGGACCGGGCGGCCGACGCCGTGGAATGCCTGCTGGCGGAGGGCCTGGAGCGCGCGCAGTCCGCGTACAACACGTGAGCGGCGCGAAGCGGAGCTCCGCCCGCCGTGCCCTGGGTTACGGCCGCGGCGCGGCGCTCGGCTGCGTCGTGCTGGTGCTGCTGGTGGCGGGTGTGCTGTCGTCGTGGGACGCGGCGCACCACATCGTGCTGGCCAAGGGGCGCGAGCACGGGACGATGACGGTGACGGGGTGCGGCAGCGAGGTCTGCACGGGCCCGTTCGCGCCGTCGGAGGGGGCCGGGGCGCGGTCCCGGGTGTCGGTGGAGAAGTCGGTGGCGGCCCGCAAGGGGGACCGTTTCCCCGTCGTGGTGAAGCCGGGCACGGCCGAGGTGGTGCGCACCGGGGCGGCCGGGTTCTTCCATGCGTGGGTGCCGCTGGGCGGGGCACTCGTGCTGGCGGCGCTGGTGATCGGCGGGGGTCTGCGGCTGACCCGGACGGCGTGGGGCGCCGGGATCGCGGGCGGGGCGCTGCTGATGGCGGCGTTCATCGCCCTGTGAGGCGCTGAGCGCGCCCCGCCCGCGATCCGTGCGGGTCAGCCGGTGTTGCGCAGGCCCGCGGCGACACCGTTGACGGTGAGCAGCAGGGCGCGGGAGAGCAGCGGGTCGGGTTCCTCGCCGCGTTCGGCGGCCTGGCGCTGGCGGGCCAGCAGGGACACCTGGAGGTAGGAGATCGGGTCCAGGTAGGCGTCACGGATGGCGAAGGTCTGCTGGAGCACCGGGCTGGTGCCGAGCAGTTCGGTGGCGCCGGTGACCTTGAGGACTTCCTGCACGGTGAGCGCGTGTTCGGCCTCGATGGCGTCGAAGACGTGCTTCAGCTCGTCGGGGACGAGGGTGTCCACGTAGTGCCGGGCGATGCGCAGGTCGGTCTTGGCGAGGGTCATCTCCACGTTGGAGAGGAAGTTGCGGAAGAAGTGCCACTGCTCGTGCATCTCTTCCAGGACCGTGTCGAGGCCGGCCTCGCGCAGGGCCTTGAGGCCGGAGCCGACGCCGAACCAGCCGGGGACGATCTGGCGTGACTGGGTCCAGCCGAAGACCCACGGGATGGCGCGCAGGCCGTCGAGCGAGACGCCCGAGCCGGGGCGGCGGGAGGGCCGCGAGCCCAGGTGCAGGTCGGCGAGCTGGTCCACCGGGGTGGAGGCGAGGAAGTACGCGGGCAGGTCCGGGTCCTCGACGAGCTTGCGGTAGGCGGCGTGGGCGGCGTCGGAGACGGTGTCCATGGCCGCGTCCCAGCGGGCGAGGGCCTCGTCGGACTGGCGGGGCGCGGTGTGCAGGGCGGATGCCTGCAGGGTGGCCGCGACGGTCAGTTCGAGGTTCTCGCGGGCGAGGGCGGGGATGAGGTACTTGTCGGAGATGACCTCGCCCTGCTCGGTGACCTTGATCTCGCCCTCCAGGGTGCCCCAGGGCTGGGCGAGGATCGCGTCGTGCGAGGGGCCGCCGCCGCGGCCGACGGTGCCGCCGCGGCCGTGGAAGAGGCGCAGCCGTACGCCGTAGCGGTGGGCGACGTCGCGCAGGCGGCGCTGGGCGCGGTGGATCTCCCACTGGGAGGTGGTGATGCCGCCGAACTTGGAGGAGTCGGAGTAGCCGAGCATGACCTCCTGGACGTCGCCGCGCAGGGAGACGAGGCGGCGGTAGGAGGGGTCGGCGAGCATCTCGTCGAGGATGACGTCGGCGGCGCGCAGCTCGTCGGTGGTCTCCAGGAGCGGGACGATGCCGATCCTGGCCCAGCCGGCGTGGAGGTCGATGAGGCCGGCCTCGCGGGCGAGGACTGCGGCGGCGAAGACGTCGTCGGCGCCCTGGCACATCGAGATGATGTAGGACTCGATGACCTCGGGGCCGAAGCGCTCGAAGGCTTGGCTGATGGTGTGGAAGACGCCGAGGGTCTTCTCGCCGGCGGCGTCCAGCGGGGCCGGGGTGGGCGCGAGCGGGCGGCGGGAGCGCAGTTCCTTGGCGAGGAGCTTCTGCCGGTAGTCGCGGGGCATGTCGGCGTAGCGCCAGGACTCCTCGCCGAGCCGGTCGAAGAGCTGGCCGAGGGTGTGGTGGTGGGCGTCGGCGTGTTCGCGGACGTCCATGGTGGCGAGCTGGAGGCCGAAGGCGGCGAGCGTGCGGATGGTGCGGTCCATGCGGCCGTCGGCGACGATGCCGCCCTTGTGCCGGCGCAGGGAGTCCTGGATGAGGGCGAGGTCCGCGACGAGTTCGGCGGTGCCGAGGTAGTCGCAGCCGGGGCGGTGGGGGCGGCCGGTGGCCAGGCGCTCGCGGGTGTTGACGAGCTTCTGGCGGACGCAGGTGGCCTTGAGGCGGTAGGGCTCCTCGGCGTTCAGCCGCTTGTAGCGGGGGCTGATCTCGGGGAGGAGTTCCAGGTCGGTCTGGAGGGAGGCGAGGAGTTCATCGGTGGCGCCGGTGTAGCGGATGGAGTTGGAGAGCAGTCCGCGCAGCTGGTCCACGAGTTCGAGGGCGTCGGTGATGCCGTGCTCGTGCTGGAGGATCAGCACGTCCCAGGTGACCTCGGGGGTCACGTTGGGGTTGCCGTCGCGGTCGCCGCCGATCCAGGTGCCGAAGGTGAGGGGGCGGGTGCCGGCGGGCAGTGCGACGCCGACGCGCTCGAGTTCGGCGGCCAGGTCCTCCAGGACGTCGCCGACGGCGTTGGCGTGCAGCTCGTCCAGGTAGTAGATCGCGTTGCGGGCCTCGTCGGCGGGCTCGGGGCGCACGACGCGCAGCTCGTCGGTCTGCCAGATGAGGTCGATGTTCTCGGCGAGTCTGAGGTCCTGGCGGCGGCGGTCGGCCTCGATGACGGGCGTGTCGAGGAGGGCCGCGATGCGGCGGAGCTTGTTGAGGACGGAGCGCCGGGCGGCCTCGGTGGGGTGCGCGGTGAAGACGGGGCGCACGTTGAGGTTCTTGACGGTGGCGCGCAGGTGCTCCGGGTCGGCGTCCTTGAGCCGGTCGGCGGTGCGGGCGAGGAGTCCGCCCTCGGCCGCGCGGCGGTCGCGCATCTCGTGGGCGCGGTGGACCTGCTCGGTGACGTTGGCGAGGTGGAAGTAGGTGGAGAAGGCGCGGACGAGCTGGGCCGCGGTCTCCAGGTCCGTGTCGCCGAGGAGTTCGGCCGCGGCCTCGCCGTCGGTGCGGGTCAGGGCGCGGACGCGCTCGACGAGGTCGAGGAGTTCTTGCCCCTCCTGGCGTACCAGGGTTTCGCCCAGCAGGTCGCCGAGGCGGCGGATGTCGGCGCGCAGCTCGGGGCTGGCGGCGGGGGTCTGGTCGGCACTGCTCACAGTGTGCGGCTCCTTGCAGTGGTTGTGCACGGGACCCGGGACCGCGGTCGGCGGATGCCGACGCCACCCCGGAAAGCAGGGTGCGGACCGCGCTGTCCGACCTCTCCAGGATAGGTGTCCGTGCTCTCGGTGCTGTTCGCGCCCCGGAAGGTGTCTTCGGTTCGTGACGTGTCCAGGCGGGGTACGCGGTCTGTGTCTACCCGGTATTCGTCCGTCTGTGCGCGGTGTTTCGTCCTCTCGTGGGCGGGCCTTCGCGCTGACATACTTACGAAGCCGTAGGTTACGGATGCGTAACCCCGGCTGTCCGACCCGTTCTCACCCTCAGGGGACTCCCCATGAAGACCAGCCCCGAAGTGATCGAGGCCGCCCCGGCGGCCGGTGATCAGCCTCTTCCCTCCGCCACGCTCGGCGGGGACAACAAGCGGTCCATCGAGCAGATCGCGCTCCTGCTGTTCATCGTCGTGCCGTTCGTGGCGCTGGTCGCGGCGGTGCCGCTGGCCTGGGGCCGCGGTGTGAGCTGGCTCGACCTGGGCCTGCTGGTGGCGATGTACTTCATCGGCTGCCACGGCATCACGATCGGCTTCCACCGCTACTTCACGCACGGCTCGTTCAAGGCGAAGCGTCCGCTCCGCATCGCCCTGGCCGTGGCCGGTTCGCTGGCCGTCGAAGGTCCCCTGGTGCGCTGGGTGGCCGATCACCGCAAGCACCACCGCTTCTCGGACGCGGAGGGCGATCCGCACTCGCCGTGGCGTTTCGGTGAGACGCTGCCGGCGCTGCTGAAGGGCCTGTGGTGGGCCCACATCGCATGGATGTTCGACGAGGAGCGGACGCCGCAGCAGAAGTACGCGCCGGACCTCATCAAGGACCCGGCACTCCGCGGCATCTCGCGCCACTTCCTGACCTTCACGATCGTCTCGCTGGCGATCCCCCCGCTGGTCGGCGGCCTGGTGACGATGTCGTGGTGGGGTGCGGCGACGGCGTTCTTCTGGGGCTCCCTGGTACGGGTGGCCCTGCTGCACCACGTGACGTGGTCGATCAACTCGATCTGCCACGCGGTCGGCAAGCGCCCCTTCAAGTCCCGCGACAAGTCCGGGAACGTGTGGTGGCTGGCGGTCCTGTCGTGCGGCGAGTCCTGGCACAACCTGCACCACGCGGACCCGACCAGCGCGCGGCACGGGGTGATGCGGGGTCAGATCGATTCGAGCGCCCGGCTGATCCGGTGGTTCGAGCAGGCCGGCTGGGCGTACGACGTGCGCTGGCCCGACTCCGCCCGTATCGAGTCCCGGCGCAACCGCGCGGCGGCCGACCCGGCATGATGGACGACGTGGCGACCGACTCCAGCGCAAGCAGCGAGAACATCCGTGCACCTTCCGCCCGGCGGGCCCGCCGCGTGCGGATGACCGGGAAGGAACGCCGCGAGCAACTGCTGGACATCGGTCGCACCCTGTTCGCCGACAAGGGCTACGAGGGCACGTCGGTCGAGGAGATCGCCGCCCGCGCGGGGGTCTCGAAGCCGGTCGTCTACGAGCACTTCGGCGGCAAGGAGGGGCTGTACGCGGTCGTGGTGGACCGGGAGATGCGTCAGCTCCTGGACATGGTGACCGGTGCGCTGACCGCGGGCCATCCGCGGGAGCTGCTGGAGCAGGCGGCGTTCGCGCTGCTGGACTACATCGAGACGTACACCGACGGCTTCCGCATCCTGGTCCGGGACTCCCCGGTCGCCCAGTCCACGGGCACGTTCGCCTCGCTGATCAGCGACATCGCCACCCAGGTGGAGGACATCCTCGGGCTGGAGTTCAAGGCCCGGGGCTTCGACGCGAAGCTGGCCCCGCTGTACGCGCAGGCGCTGGTGGGCATGGTGGCGCTGACGGGGCAGTGGTGGGTGAACGCGCGCAAGCCGAAGAAGGCGGAGGTCGCCGCCCATCTGGTCAACCTGGCCTGGCACGGGCTGGAGAACCTGGAGTCGAAGCCGCGGCTGATCGGCCACCGCAAGAGCTGAGCCGGACCGGGGGCCTGGGGGGGCCGGCCGGGGCCGGTGTGGCCAAGCCGCAACCTTGATCAATTGCTAAACCACTTCAGTACCGCTGTGCCCAGTTGTAGAGTCTGTGAACATCCCGGGAATGCTTCACCGCTGCATGACGTGCACCCGTGAAGGCGATTCTCCCGGTTCCACCACTTACCCCTGGGGGGGCTTTGTCTTCTGTGGAACCCAGCCGCTCTGTTCCGCGCTCCAAGCGCGCGCGGCGGCTCGCGGCCTGCACCGCACTCGTTCTCTCCGCCGGCATGCTGCTGGCGGCCCCGGCCTCGGCCGATGACTCGGCGCCCGCCCCGCGCGGCGCCACCCCGCAGTTCACCCCGGAGTCCGGCGGTCAGCCGACGCTCACGCTGCCCAAGCGCACCGCGAAGAAGAAGTCCGGCGCCTCACGCGCGCCGGGCGCCGGCACCACCACCGCCGCCGCCATTCCGGCCAACCCGCGCATGGACGTCGACGGCGACGGCTACAGCGACACGCTGTACCGGGCGCTGGACGGCAACCTGTACACCATCACGGACGCGTCGGGCTCGCACCCGTACACGATCAACAGCGACGACCAGTTCGAGACGCCCAAGGACATCATCACGCCGGGCGACCTCGACGGCGGCGGCATGGCCGAGGTCCTGACGCTCTCGGCGTCGGGCACGCTCTCGCTCTACCAGAGCTGGGGCGCGGACGGCACCGGCTACGTCACCTGGTCGGGCACCGGCTGGCAGAAGTACAACAAGGTCGTCTCCCCCGGCGACCTGAACGGCGACGGGCTCGGCGACCTGATCGCGCGTACGCCCTCCGGCGACATCTACGCCTACATCGCCACCGGCAAGGTCGACAGCGCGCCCTTCAAGGCCGGTGTCAAGGTGGGCTACGGCTGGAACACCTACGACCAGATCGTGGGCGCCAACGACGTCAACGGCGACGGGCTCGGCGACGTCATCGCCCGTACCACCGCCGGTGACCTGTACTTCTACGCGGGCACCGGCGACCCGGCGAAGCCGTTCAAGGCGCGGGTCAAGGCCGGCTACGGCTACGACATCTACAACCAGCTCATCGGTGTCGACGACATCGACGGCGACGGGCTCGGCGACATCCTCGCCCGCAAGCCCGGCGGCGACGTCTACACCTACCTGTCCACCGGGTACGGCACCTTCGAGCCGCGCGTCGCCGCCGGCAGCGGGTGGAACGCGGCCGCGCTGTTCGTCGGCGCGGGCGGCAACCCGGACTTCGGCAAGCACGAGGTGGAGGGCCGCACCAAGGGCGGCAGCCTCTACTGGTACCAGGCCCGGAACAACGGGCAGTTCTTCCCCCGCCAGCTGGACAGCTCCGACACCGGCTGGAACCAGGTGAGCCTGTCGCTCGCCTCCTCGCTCGACAATGACGGCTGGGGCGACCTCGTCCAGCAGTACCAGGGCCAGCTCTACGTCGGCGCGGAGTACATCGGGTCCGGCTGGCAGGCCTACAACAGCCTCACCGGTCCGGGCGACCTGAGCGGCGACGGCAAGGGCGACCTGCTGGCCCGCGACACCAAGGGCGACCTGTACCTGTACAAGGGCAACGGCCTGGGCACCAAGTTCGCCGCCAAGGTCAAGGTCGGCTACGGCTACAACACGTACAACAAGATCGTCGGAGCCGGCGACCTCAGCGGCGACGGCATCGCGGACGTCGTGGCCCGCGCCACGGACGGCACGCTCTACCTGTACAAGGGCACGGGCGACGCCGCCAAGCCGCTCTCGGCCCGCACCAAGATCGGCACCGGCTACAACATCTACAAGCAGTTCGCCGCGCCGGGCGACATCGACGGCGACGGCAGGGCCGACCTGATCGGCGTCGACGGCAAGGGCGACGTGTACCGCTACACGTCCACCGGCACCGGTCAGCTCACCAAGCGCGTCAAGATCGGCTACGGCTGGGACACCTACAACGGCCTGTACTGAGCAGCCCGCGTATCCACGGCGCCCCGTCCCCGCACTCGCGGGGGCGGGGCGCTGCCGGTCCCGGCGGCTCAGCCGGCCACCGGCTCCAGGAACTCCAGCCGGTTGCCCACCGGGTCGTGGCTGTAGAAGCGGCGGTGGCCCGGCAGGTTCCCGTCCCAGACCACCTCGGTGCCGCGCGCCACGAGCCGGGCCGCGTACGCCTCGATGTCCGTGACGCTTAGGCCCGGGTGGGCCTTGCGGGCCGGGCGGAAGTCGGCCTCGACGCCCAGGTGCAGCTGGACCGGCCCCGCCGCGAACCAGCAGCCGCCCCGGGCGGCGAGCACGGGCGGCTTGGGGATCTCCGTCATGCCGAGGACATCGGTGTAGTACGTACGCAGCACTTCCTCACTGCCCTCGGGGGCGGCGAGCTGCATGTGGTCGAGGGCGGTGATCATCACTTCTCCCGGTGGGCGACGGCGAAGATGCGGCGGAAGGGGAAAACCGTGCCGTGCGGGCCCTGCGGGTAGGCCGTGCGCAGCAGGTCGCGGTACTCGGCGAGGAAGGCGTCCCGGGCCTCCTCGTCGTCGGCGAGGGCGGTCAGGACGGGCCGCAGCCCGGTGCCCTTCACCCAGTCCAGTACGGGGTCCTCGCCCGGCAGGAGGTGGAGGTAGGCGGTCTCCCAGACGTCGGCGGCGACGCCGGGGCCGGCCAGCCGGTCCAGGTAACCGGCGGGGCTCAGCACGGCGTCGGCGTGGCGCAGCCGGCCGCCCAGGCGGGGGCGCCAGCGCGGGGACTCGGCGAGTTCGCGCATCAGGGCGTGGCTGGGCTGGTCGAAGTTGCCGGGGACCTGGAGGGCGAGGGTGCCGCCGGGGAGGAGGGCGTCCAGCCAGTCCCGGAGGCGGTCGGCGTGGCCGGGGACCCACTGGAGCAGGGCGTTGGAGATGATCAGGCCGTACGGCTCGGACGGCGTCCAGGTGGCGGCGTCGGCCTCGGCGAAGTCCAGCAGGTCCGTGGCGTGGGCGCGGGCCCGTTCCAGCATCTGCGGGGAGTTGTCGTAGCCGGTGATCCGGGCGTCGGGCCAGCGCTCGGCGAGCAGCGCGGTGACGTTGCCGGCGCCGCAGCCGAGGTCGGCGACGCGGGGGGCGGGGGCGCCGGGCGGGTCGGGGACGTGGGCCAGCAGGTCGTGGAAGGGGCGGGTGCGGTGGTCCGCGTGGCGCAGGTACTGCTGCGGATCCCAGACGGGTGCGGTCATGGTTCCCAGGATCATCCGCAACTATCTTGATGTCAAGACACTTGAATTCAAGAGACTTCATGTCGACAGACCCTCTACACTGATCCACATGGAGGACGAGGTCGACCGACTGGTCGCTGCATGGCGCCGCGAGCGCCCCGACCTCGACGTGGAACCACTCGAGGTCCTCAGTCGCGTCTCCCGCCTGGCCCGCCACCTCGACCGGGCCCGCAGAATCGCCTTCGCCGAGCACCAGCTGGAGCCGTGGGAATTCGACGTCCTCACGTCGCTGCGCCGCGCCGGCGCCCCCTACCAGCTCTCCCCCGGCCAGCTGCTCACCCAGACGCTGGTCACCTCGGGCACGATGACCAACCGCATCGACCGCCTCACCAAGAAGAACCTGGTCGAGCGGCTCCCCGACCCCAGCGACCGGCGCGGGGTCCTGGTCCGGCTCACCGCCGAGGGCCGCGACAAGGCCGACCAGTCGCTGGCCGGGCTGCTGGCCCAGGAGCGCGCCATCCTGGGCGAGCTCTCCCGTCAGCAGCGCGCCGAACTGGCCGGGCTGCTACGCCAGTTGACCGCCCCGTTCGACAACATCCCCGGCTAGCCGCGGGTCCTCCAGATCGACCGGGCCGACGCCCGCGCGCCGGGCCAGGGCCACGGCCGCCAGCGTCGAGTGCACGCCGAGCTTGCCCAGCACGTTCTGCATGTGCGTGCGCACGGTGTGCGGGGAGAGGAAGAGCCGTTCCGCGACGGCCTTGCGGCCCAGGCCCGCCACCATGCACCGCAGCACCTCGCGCTCGCGCGGGGTCAGCGACTCGACCAGCTCCTCGCTCTCCGTGCGGTGCTTGCGGTCGGCCAGCAGCTCGCGCAGCACCCCGGTCAGCAGGGCGGCGGGCAGATGCGTCTCGTCGCGCAGCACCCCCCTGATCACCGCGAGCAGCCGTTGCAGCGAGCTGTCCTTGGCGACCCAGCCGCAGGCCCCGGCCTGGAGGGCGAGCGCGGCCCGGCCCGGGTCGTCCTTCTCGGCGAGCACCACCGTACGGACCGAGGGACGGGCCGTGCGGACCGCGCCGACCAGGGAGATCCCGTCCACCGGGCCCGGCTGCCCGGTGCGCGGGGCGGGCACCGGGACGGCGCCGGCGCGCGCCTGCGGGACCGGGTTGCCCAGCTCGGCGTCGACCAGCAGCACGTCGTAACCGCGGCCCTCCGCCACCGCACGCTCCAGACAGCGCAGCGCGGCCGGGCCGCTGCCCGCCGCCGCCACCTCGACATCCGGCTCGGCCGCGAGCGCGGCGGCGAGCGATTCGGCGAAGATCCGGTGGTCGTCCACCACGAGAACCCGGATACGGCCCACAGGCACCCCCATGCTGTGTTTCTGGGGCGCCCCGAAGCGTGCGTCCCCCCGACGGGGCCGGACCGGCGCGGGTGCGGCGGCCCGGCTGTCTCGTAACCCCTGAATGCGGCGCAGGCCCCCACCGGCGCTCCGCATCAGCGTACGGGCGGCGGGCCGGGGTGGGAGGGTATTGACCGAAGTCGGGGCGGAGTGCGGCCTAGTCTGTGGTGCATGTTCCATCTTGAGACAGAAGTGGACAAGGAGCGGCGTGCGCTGCTGAACAGGCTGCTGCGGGACGACAACACCGCGCGCTCACCGCAGATCAGCGCCCTGCGCGAGACGCCCGACGCGCACGAAGTTCCGCTGGAGGTCTGGGCGTTGGACGCCGAGGGCCGGGTCGCGGCGGGGCTGACCGGGCGGACCTGGGCGCACTGGCTCCATGTGGACCTGCTCTGGGTCGACGCCCGGCACCGGGGCTCCGGCCTCGGCTCGCGGCTGCTCGCCGAGGCGGAACGGGTGGCGCGCGCGGACCGCTCGTGCACCCGCTCCCGGGTGGAGACCTGGGACTTCCAGGCCCCCGGCTTCTACCGGAAGCGGGGCTACGAGGTGCGCGGGCAGGTGGACGACTACCCGCCGGGCGTCACGGAGTTCACCCTCACGAAGGAACTCGCCTGACGGCCGCCCGGCCGTTCAGACGAGCCGGCGGGCGCCCGCCGACGGCACCGCGGGGAAGACGCCCGGCGTCCCGTACCCGGCCGAAGTGAACGCCTCCAGCACGGACTTGGTGACCGTGTCCGCCTGCGCCTCCTCGACCAGCACGATCGCCGAGCCGCCGAAGCCGCCCCCGGTCATCCGCGCGCCGAGCGCCCCGGCGGCGTTCGCCGTCTCGACCACGAGGTCCAGCTCCGGGCAGGACACCCGCAGATCGTCCCGGAGCGAGACGTGCCCCGCCGTGAGGACCGGCCCGGCCGCCCGCACGTCACCGGCGTCGAGCAGCGCGATGACCTGCTCGACGCGCTGGTTGTCACCGACCACATGGCGCACGTAGCGCACGACGGACTCGTCCGCGCCCGCCCCGGCCAGCCGGTCGAGCGCGGCGCCCAGCTCCTCGTACGGCAGCTCGCGCAGGGTGCGTATGCCGAGCAGGCGCGCGCCCTCCTCGCAGCCGGCCCTGCGCTCGGCGTACGCCCCGTCGCCGAGCGCGTGCTTGACGCGGGTGTCGACGACCAGGAGCCGCAGCCCGTGCGCGGCCAGGTCGAAGGGGACCTGGCGCCGGCCGAGGTCGCGGGTGTCCAGGTGCAGGGCGTGGCCCTCGGTGCAGCAGGCGGACGCCATCTGGTCCATGACCCCGCAGGGGACGCCGACGAAGGCGTTCTCCGCGCGCTGGGCGAGCACCGCGAGGTCGGCGTGGCTGAGCCCGAGCCCGAAGAGGTCGTTCAGGGCGAGGCCGGTGACCACTTCGAGGGCGGCGGACGAGGAGAGCCCGGCGCCGGTGGGGACGGTGGAGGTGAGCTGGATGTCGGCGCCGGTGACCTGGTGGCCGGCCTCGCGCAGCGCCCAGACGACACCGGCCGGGTAGGCCGCCCAGCCGTGGCCCTCGTGGGGGTCCAGCTCGTCCACGCGGAGCCGGACGACGCCGCCGGGCACGTCGGTGGAGTGCAGCCGCAGCTCGCCGTCGGTGCGGCGGGAGACGGCGGCGCGGGCGGTGTGCGGGAGGGCGAGCGGCATGACGAAGCCGTCGTTGAAGTCGGTGTACTCGCCGATCAGGTTGACCCGGCCGGGTGCGGCCCAGATCCCCTCGGGCGCGCTCCCGTACAGCTCGGTGAAGGAGGCGGTCAGCTCAGCGTGGTCGTCGGTCATGGTGCGGTGGGCTCCTCTCGGCGGGCGAACGTCCAGGCGTCGGAGACGATTCCGGCCAGGTCGGAGCGGGACGGCTGCCAGCCGAGGCGCTCCCTGGCGGTGGCGGCGGAGGCGACGAGGACGGCCGGGTCGCCGCCGCGGCGCGGGGCCGCGGTCTCGGGGACGGGGTGGCCGGTGACCTCGCGGACCGTCTCGATGACCTCGCGGACCGAGAAGCCGTTGCCGTTGCCGAGGTTGCAGATCAGGTGCTCGCCGGGGGTGGCGGCCTCCAGGGCGAGGAGGTGCGCCTCGGCCAGGTCCGCCACGTGGATGTAGTCGCGGACGCAGGTGCCGTCCGGGGTCGGGTAGTCGTCGCCGTAGACGGAGATCGACGCGCGCTGCCCGAGGGCGACCTGGAGGACCAGAGGGATGAGGTGGGACTCGGGGCTGTGCCGCTCGCCGCAGGCGCCGTAGGCCCCCGCCACGTTGAAGTAGCGCAGCGAGACCGCGGCCAGGCCGTGCGCGGCGGCCTCCCCGGTGATCATGTGGTCGACGGCGAGCTTGGTGGCGCCGTAGGGGCTGGTCGGGGCGGTGGGGTCGGTCTCCGTGATGGGGCTGGAGACCGGCTCGCCGTAGGTCGCGGCGGTGGAGGAGAAGACCAGGGTGCGCACCCCGGCGTCGCGCATCGCGGCGAGCAGGGCGGTGGAGCCGCCGACGTTGTTGACCCAGTACTTCTCGGGGTCGGTGACGGACTCGCCGACCTGGGAGTACGCGGCGAAGTGCAGCACCCCGTCGTAGGAGGCGTCGAGCCACTTCGCGGCGTCCTGGATGCGGCCCTCGATGAAGTCGGCGCCGGCCGGGACGCCCTCGCGGAAGCCCGTGGAGAGGTCGTCCAGGACGGTGACGGTGTGGCCGGCCTCCAGCAGGTGCTGGGCCACGACGCCGCCGACGTAGCCGGCACCACCGGTCACCAGGTACTTCTTCGGGGACTCGCTCACTGGCTCGCTACCTCTCGCAGTCGCTGGGCCGCGGTCTCCGGCGGCACGTCGTTGATGAACACGCTCATGCCCGACTCGGAACCCGCGAGGAACTTCAGCTTGCCGGAGGTCCGTCGGATGGTGAAAAGCTCCAGATGCAGCCCGAAGTCCTCACGCCCCGGGATTGAGAACGGCGCCTGGTGCCAGGCGGAGATGTACGGGGTCGGCGGCTCCCCGGGTCCGAAGATCCGGTCGAATCGCCTCAACAGTTCCAGATAGACCTGTGGGAACTCCGTGCGCGCCGCCTTGTCCAGCTCCCGCAGGTCGGCGACGCGGCGGCGGGGGTGCAGATGCACCTCGTACGGCCAGTGCGCCGCGTACGGCACGAAGGCGATCCAGTGCTCGGCGGCGAGCACGATCCGGGAGCCGTCCGCCTCCTCGCGGGCCACCACGTCGTCGAAGAGGTTGCCGCCGGTCTTCGCGTGGTGGGCGGCCACGGAGCGCAGCATCAGCTCGGTGCGCGGGGTGACGAAGGGGTAGCCGTAGATCTGGCCGTGCGGGTGGCCGAGCGTGACGCCGATCTCGGCGCCCCGGTTCTCGAAGCAGAACACCTGCTCGACCTGCGGGAGCTGGGCGAGGGCCGCGGTGCGGTCGGTCCAGGCGTCCAGGACGAGCCCGGCCTGCTCCTCGGTGAGGTCGGCGAAGGACGCGTCGTGGTCGGAGGTGAAGCAGACGACCTCGCAGCGGCCGGAGTCGCCGGCGAGGGAGGGGAAGCGGTTCTCGAAGACGGCGACGTCGTAGTCCGCCTCCGGGATCTCGCTCTGCCGGCCGTCGCGCGAGGGGCACAGGGGGCACTCGTCGGCCGGCGGGTGGTAGATGCGGCCCTGGCGGTGCGAGGCGATGGCGACGCTGTCGCCGAGCAGCGGGTCGCGCCGGATCTCGGACGCGGTCGAGACGGCGTCGAGGGGGCGCGGGTCGGCCGCCTCGCGCACGACGTCGTCACGGCTGTCGTAGTAGAGCAGCTCCCGGCCGTCGGCGAGCGTCGTAACCGTCTTCTTCACCAGACTCCTCCCACCGAACATAAGCAAACACAATGAACCACAAGTCAACAGATGCGTCAATGAGCCGACGCCGACGGGCAGAGGGGCGGTGAGAGCCAGGGCCTCGGGGCGTGGCGCTCAGGATTCCGGGCAATACGATCACAAACAAACAAAGAACCTCTTGGGGACTGTTCACTTTCCGAACACAAGAGCGTAGTTTCCTTCGGGTTCAGTTCGCGCAACGAAGCGAGATCCCCCACATGCAATATCTGGCAGCAGGGCTCCGGCTCCCCACGAACGGGCTCGACTACACGATCCTGGCGATCTACTTCGTCGTGGTGCTCGGCATCGGCTTCGCCGCCCGGGCGAGTGTCAAGACCAGCCTCGACTTCTTCCTCTCCGGACGGTCACTGCCCGCGTGGGTGACCGGTCTGGCCTTCGTCGCGGCGAACCTCGGCGCCACCGAGATCCTCGGCATGGCGGCGACGGGCGCCCAGTACGGCGTCGCGGTGGTGCACTGGTACTGGATCGGCGCCATCCCGGCCATGGTCTTCCTCGGCCTCGTGATGATGCCGTTCTACTACCGCTCCAAGGTGCGCTCGGTGCCGGAGTTCCTGCTCCAGCGCTTCGACAAGTCCGCGCACCTGCTGAGCTCCATACTCTTCGCCTTCGCGGCGATCCTGATCGCGGGCGTCAACCTGTACGCCCTGTCGATCGTCGTGGAGGCGCTGCTCGGCTGGCCGCAGTGGGTCGCGATCGTGGTCGCGGGCCTCTTCGTGCTGGTCTACATCACCATCGGCGGCCTCTCCTCCGCGATCTACAACGAGGTGCTTCAGTTCTTCGTCATCCTCGCCGCGCTGATCCCGCTGACCCTGCTGGGCCTCAAGCGCGTCGGCGGCTGGGACGGGCTGACCGGCTCGCTGGAGAAGAGCCATGGCCACGACTTCATGTCCGCCTGGGGCGGCACCGGCATCGGTGACGCCAACCCGCTCGGCGCCAACTGGCTGACGATCATCCTCGGCCTCGGCTTCGTGCTCTCCTTCGGCTACTGGACGACGAACTTCGCCGAGGTGCAGCGCGCCCTGTCCGCGAAGAACCTCTCGGCCGCCCAGCGCACCCCGCTGATCGCCGCGTTCCCGAAGATGTTCATCGTCTTCCTCGTGATGATCCCCGGCCTGGTCGCCGCCGTCCTCGTCCCGAAGATCGGCACCGGCGGCTCGGACCTGACGTACAACGACGCGATCCCGCTGCTCATGCAGGAGCTGCTGCCCAACGGTGTGCTCGGCATCGCGGTGACCGGTCTGCTGGCCGCGTTCATGGCCGGCATGGCCGCCAACGTCTCCTCGTTCAACACCGTGTTCACCACGGACATCTGGGCGCGGTACGTGAAGAAGGACCAGCCGGACGCGTACTACCTGCGCTTCGGGCGGCTCATCACGGCGATCGGTGTGCTGGCCTCCATCGGCACGGCGTTCATCGCGGCCAGCTTCTCCAACATCATGAGCTACCTCCAGACGCTCTTCTCGTTCTTCAACGTCCCGATGTTCGTGGTCTTCATCATCGGCATGTTCTGGAAGCGCGCCTCGATGAAGTCCGGTGTCTGGGGCCTGGTCGCGGGCACCACCGCCGCGATGGTCAACTACTTCGTCATCTACAAGCAGGGCGTCATCGACATCCCCAGCGACCAGGGCGCCAACTTCGTCTCCGCGATCGTCGGCTTCGTCGCCGGCGCGGTCGTCATGATCGCGGTCACGCTCTTCACCGCTCCCAAGCCCGAGGCCGAACTCGCCGGCCTCGTCTACGGAACCGAGTCCCCGGACGCCGCCGAGGTGCCCGAGGAGGGCGACAGCGCCTGGTACCGCAGGCCCGCACTCCTGGGCTGGGGAGCCATCGTGCTCGCCGCCCTGTGCTACGTCCCCTACTCGTTCTGATCGGAGTCACCCACCATGTCCGACCTGCACAAGGAAGTCTCCGACCTGGAGCAGAAGTCCGCCACGGCGGCCCGCCTCTTCGACATCCGGCGGATCATCGGCGGCCTCTTCGTGGTCTACGGGATCATCGTGACGATCGCCGGGATCAACCCGTCCGACGCCGACCTGAAGAAGGCCGAGGGCGTCCACATCAACCTCTGGACCGGCCTCGCCATGCTGGCGCTCGGCCTATTCTTCCTGGTCTGGCTGAAACTGCGCCCGGCCCAGGCCCCGGCCCCCGCACCGGAGGACACACCGGAGGGCTGAAACGCCGCCGCGCCGCAGGGGCCGGACACCGTCACCCGACGGGGTCCGGCCCCTGCCGCGTGACCGCCGCCCGCTCCAGCAGCCCGGTGCGGGCGGCGAGGGCGGCGGCCTCCAGCCGGGAGCCGACGCCGAGCTTCATCAGGACGCGCTGCACATGCGTACGGGCGGTGCTCGGCGCGATCCGCATGCCGGCCGCGATCAGCCGGGTGTCCTCGCCCTCGGCGACCCGGACCAGCACCTCGACCTCGCGCGGGGTGAGCAGCCGCAGCAGCCGCCGGCCCTCGTCGTCGGGCTGGCTCACCGGGTCGAGCAGTTCCGCGAAGGCGCCCTGGAGGAGCTGGGGCGCGATGGCCGCCTCACCGGCGCGGGCCTTGACCATGGCGCGCTCGACGCCCTCGATGCGCTCGTCGTGCCGGACGTAACCGGCGGCGCCGGCCGCGAACGCTGCGGCGATCCCGCGCGGGCTGGGCACCGGGCCGAGGACCACCACCGCGGTCTGCGGGCGCTCGCGCCTGATGCGGACGACGGGGTCGAAGGTGCCGGGCACGGCGGGGGCGGCGGTGCCGAACAGGCAGACCTCGGGGGCCCGGCCGACCACCAGGTCCGCCGCGCCTGAGGTGGGGGCGGCGGCGGCCAGCACCCGGTGGCCGCGCAGCTTCAGCGCCGAGGCGAGCGCCTCGGCGAGCAGGCGGTGGTCGTCGACCACCATGAGCCGGACACTCATCGAACTGTCCCCCCGTACAACGGCACCAGGCCCCCCGGCCCTCCAGGGCCTGCAAGTTACACGGCCGGGTACGCGTGTGGGGGTGGAACCGGCCGGTTCCACCCCCACATCCGCGAATCGGGCTCAGCTGGTGCGGAAGGACACCACCAGGTACTCCTTGTCGTCCAGCGAGCTCTTGCGGGGCGCGCTGACCATCGTCTCGGAGATGTACAGCCGGCCCTCCGCGTAGCGGTACTCGGCGTAGTTGGAGGAGAAGCTCGTCTCCGCGTCCCGGATGGCCTCGTCGCCCGGGTTCCGCATCAGGACGGTCTCCTTGAAGCTGCTGCCGTCGATCGAGACGACCTCGCCGCCCTTGTCGTACGGGGGCTTCTTGTACGCGATGATGTCGTCGCCGTCCATGCGCAGCGGGAAGAGCGTGTAGCGGTCGCCCGCGTCGGCCCGGTCGCCGGTCTGCTTGCCGGTGGTGAGGTCGAAGGAGACGATCTCGTTGGTCCGGTTGTAGTCCTCGCCCGCGCCGTCGTGCTCCTCGGTGGGCAGGTAGATCCGGTTGTTGCCGACGGCGAGGTGCTGGCAGCTCTCGACCTTGGTGGACCGGCAGCTGGCCGCGTACTTCTCCGCGTCGGCGGGGATACGGATGATCAGCTTCCCGGTGGCCGCGTCGATCGAGAAGAAGTCCGAGATGCCGCTGCCGTCACCGGCGGTGTCGCCGACGTCGGCGGCGACCACGAGGGGTTTGGTGGAGACGATGCTCGCGTAGTCGACGCCGGCCGGCATCTTGTACGAGGAGAGCGGGGCCCCCGTGGTCGGGTTCAGCGCCTGGATGATGAGCTGCGGGTCGTCGTACGTACCGCACTTGCGGACCACGGCGAGGGCATCGCCGCCGCCGTACCCCTTGTCGTAGCAGCCGTCGGTGCTGACCTTGGGCTTCCAGCGCTCGGCGCCGGTGTTCAGGTCGAAGGCGGCGCCGCCCTCCAGACCGCCGGCCGCGACGGTGGTGCCGCTGAGGGTGACCTCGTCGAACTGGACCGGGCGGTCACCGCTGGTGGCCGCGGTCACCGACTTGCTCCACGTGAGCTTGCCGGCGGCCAGGTCCAGGGCGCCGACCTGGGTGCACTTGGCGTACTTGGTGGTCTTGGTGCGCTTGGTCTCCTCGAAGGCGATGGCCGTCTTGAAGTCCTTGGTCATGTGCGCGGTGGCGGCGCACACCTGGCCGTCGAGCGGGATCGTCCAGAGCTTGGTGCCCTGGTCCCGGTCGTAGCCGACGATCTCGTTGACGCCCGTCTTCACGTACGCCTTGTCGGTCATCCAGGAGCCGGCGACGGTGGTGACGTCGGTGACCTTGGGGTGCGGCAGCTGGAAGCCGACGGTGGACGTGACGTTCGCCGGGGCCTTCTCCTTGCCGCTGCCGCCGGTGGCGCCCTTCTCGTCCTTGCCGCCCTTGCCCTCGCCCGTGGTGCCGGAGGAGGAGCCCGCCTCGTCCTTCTTGTCGCCGTCGCCGCCGCCGCCGCTGGAGGCGTACCAGACGCCGGCGCCGACGATGAGGGCCACGGCGACCACGGCGGCGACGATGATCTGCGCCTGCGTGGAGAACTTCTTCGGCCCGTTGCCGCCCGGCTGCGGTGAGGGGTGGGCCGGCTGCATCGGGGCGGTCGGGTAGCCGTGGGCCTGCTGGCCCGGGTAGCCGTACGCCGCCTGCGTCGGGTAGCCGTGGCCCTGCGGCGGGCCCGGCGGGAAGCCGTAACCCGGCTGCTGGGGCGGCGGCGCCTGCGGGTAGCCGTAGCCCGGCTGCTGCTGGGGCGGGCCGGGGGGCGGCGGGGAGCCGTAGCCGCCGGGGGGCGGGGTCGCCGGGGGCGGCGGGGTGGCCGGCTGCTTGCCGAACGGGTCGGCGGGCGGCGGGGTCGGGGCCCCGAAACCGCCGGGCGGGGGGTCCTGCGGGGCGCCGAAGCCGCCCGGCGGGGGGTCCTGCGGGGCGCCGAAGCCGCCCGGGGGCGGGCCCTGGGGCGGATCGTTGGGCGGCTGCTGGGGCGGCTGTGTCATGGCGTTGCGTACCTCGGGGAAACGGGAGGGGGTCGGTCGGTGGGCCGGAGCCGGCCGCGGGCGGGGTGCTGCCGCCCGCGGCCGGCCGGGTGCGGATGCCGCGGTGAGCCGTCAGTTGCCGAAGGCCATCATGGTCTTCGTCTCCAGCTCTTCCTTGTCGTTGCTCGCGCTGACCCGCCCGCTCGCGATGAACGAACGGCCGCCCGCGTAGACGATCTTCGGGTTGTAGAACGAGCTCTCGATCGACGAGGTGGAGTCCGGGTGCTGGAGCACCGCCTTCGGGCTGCCGCCGGCCGGGGAGAGGGTGGCGATGCCACCGCCCTTGCCGTAGCCCCCTTCCACGTAGAGCAGGACGTCGCCGCCCTCCATGCGCAGCGGCTTCATGGTGTGCTCGGCCGGGGCCTTCGCCTTCCACTTCGGCTTGCCGGTGTTCAGGTTGAAGGCGACGACCTGGTTGGTGCGGGCGGAGCCGCTGGTGTCGTCCTGGGTGGCCATGTAGAAGGTGTTGGCGTCGGCCGCGACGCCGGTGCAGCCGTCGAGCCGCTGGCCGAAGATGGTGAAGCGGCCACCGCACTCGGGGGCGAACTTGTCGTCCTTGTCACCGACCAGCTGGGAGCGGAGCGTGCCGTTCTCGCGCAGGGCGAGGATGCTCCACTTCTTGTC
Source organism: Streptomyces sp. A1277 (assembly GCF_004795015.1). Lineage (GTDB taxonomy): Bacteria > Actinomycetota > Actinomycetes > Streptomycetales > Streptomycetaceae > Streptomyces. The sequence goes on from NZ_SSBI01000010.1 coordinate 28,467, forward strand.
GTCGCTGCTGCTGCCCTTGGTGAGCGAGACGATGAGCGGGCTCACCGAGTAGACCTTGTCGACCTCCCAGCCGCGGGCCGGCTTGTAGGTCCACTTGGGCTTGCCGGTGGTGGGATCGATCTCCTCGATCTCGTGCTGCGGGTTGTCGGCATCGCCGGTGCGGCAGTTGGTCGCGGCGATGAGCTTGGCGCCGCCGGCGAAGGCGAACGGCTGGCAGGTGCCGCTCCGCTTGCCGAACAGCTCCTTGCCGTCGCTGACCCGGTAGGCGTTGGAGGCGCCGGTGCGGCCGGCCGTCACGGTGTCGCCGCTGATGGCCATCGAGAGGTCCGACATCATGTCGAAGAGCCCGCTCTTCTTGACCTCCTTCTTCCACCCCGCCTTCCCCGTGTTGAGGTCGATCAGCTGGAGGTCCGAGCAGTCGGCCTTCTCGGTGGTGCCGTTCTTGACCGCTATGACGATCTTGCCGTCCGAGGTCGTCTGCTCGGGTGCGGAGCAGATGTCCGTGGACAGCTTCAGCGTCCACTTCTGCGTGCCGTCGGCCACCGAGTAACCGGACACCGTGCGGTACATGCCCTTGACGATGGTGTCGCCGACGATCCACGGCCCGTACACGTCCGCGCCGTTGCGCGGCAGGTCGACGTCGTTCTTCTGCAGCCAGAGGACCTTCGCCTCGCCGTCCTTGCGGCCGCTGTTGAGGTCGTCGTCCTCCCGCCCGGTGCCGTTGCCGTCGCCCTCGTCCACGGAGGGCGAGCCGGACGGCTTCTGGACCTCTTCGCTCTTCTTCGCGACGGGCTTGTTGTCGTCGTCGTCGCCCCCGCTCGTCGCGAAGTAGACGCCGCCGCCGATGACCAGGAGCGCGGCGACCGCGGCGGCGATGATCGCGGCGGGCTTGCCCTTGAACGGGCCGCCGCCCGAACCGCCCGGGCCGGGGGGCACGGGGGCGCCGGGGTACTGCTGCGGCGGGAAGCCGTAACCGGGCTGCGGCTGCTGGCCGTACGGACCCGGCTGCTGCCCGTACGGGCCGGGCTGCGGCTGTCCGTAAGGACCGGGCTGCTGCGGCTGGCCGTAGGGCCCGGGCTGCTGACCGTACGGCCCCGGCTGCTGCGGCTTGTCGTACGGGCCGGGCTGCTGCGGGTAGCCGTAGCCCGGCTGCGCGGGCGGCGGGGTCGGCGGAGCGGCCGGGGCCTGGGGCGGCTGGGCGGGCGGCGGAGGCGTCTGCGGCGGGCCCTGGGGCGGCTGCGGTACCCCGTGCGGCGGCTCCTGCGGAGCGCCGAAGCCTCCCTGCGGCGGTTGCTGTCCGGGCGGCTGGGTCATCAGCGCGTCCCCCTTCGTGCGGTCCGGTGCCCGTTCCGGACTCCCCCGCGATCCCGCCGGCGCTCCACGAGTCGGTCAAGACCCCCTGGACCACGGCGAAATGGAGCGAATCGGGCATGGATCCCGCAGTGTTACGTCAGTCGAGCGGGACTTCTTTGTACCACCCGCCCCAGGCCCGCTCCCGGTTCGGTCCGCCCCTGTTCCCAAGGGAGGACCGGGCCGTGATGGAGCCGTGATGCTCCGGACCGTCAGTTCCCGAAGACCACCATGGACCGCGCGTCCACCTCTTCGTCCCCGGTGATGCCGCTGAGCCTCGCCTGCATCAGGACGGTGCGTCCGCCCACGTACGCGATGCGCGGCCCGATCAGGCCGAGCTCCATTTCGGCGCCCGACGCGGGGTGCCGCAGGACGATCTGCGAGGTGCCGCCGGTGAGCGGGAGGGAGGCGATGCCGCCGCCCTTCTTCAGGGTCGGGTTGACGTACATCAGCAGCTTGCCGTTCTCGACGCGCAGCGGGATGGCCGTCTGCCCCTGAGGCGAGTCGGCCGACCAGCGGTACTTCCCGGTCGTCAGGTCGAAGGCGACGATCTTGTTGCTGTGTTCGGTCCCCATGCCGGTCTTGGTGCCCATGTAGAAGGTGTTCGCGTCGGCGGCCACGCCCATGCAGTTGTCCAGATTCTTGCTGACCGACAGCAGTTCCGCGTCGCACTTGGGCTCGTAGTCGCCGGGCCCGCCGGAGAGCTGGCTGCGGTAGGTGCCGTCGTCGTTGAGCACCAGGATGCCCCACTTGTCCGGCTGCTTCAGCGAGACGACGAGCGGGCTGATCGAGTAGAACTGCGAGACCTCCCAGTTCTTCTTGAGCTTGTACGTCCACAGGACCTTGCCGGTGGCGGGGTCGATCCGCTGCACCTGCTGGTCCTTGTAGTCGTACTCGTCGTTCAGGCAGCTCGTCGCGGCGATGGCCACGGGCCCGCTGGCGAAGCCGTACGGCTGGCACTTGCCGGGCTGCCCGCGGAAGATCTGCTTGCCGTCGCTGACCCGGAACCCCTCGGACCTGCTGGCGCGGCCCACGGTCACGGTGCCGGCGTTGATGGACATCGAGAGGTTGGACAGCTCGTCCCAGACGCCCTTGCGCACGAACGCCTTGCGCCAGCCCGGCTTGCCCGTCCTGAGGTCGATCATCTGCAACGTGTCGCAGGAGGCGTCGTTCGCGGTGTCGTGCTTGATCGCCAGGACCATCTTGCCGTCGGCGGTGGGCTGCGAGGGCGCCGCGCACACCTGGGCGGGGAGCCGGAAGCTCCACCGGAGGGTGCCGTCGGAGACCGAGTAGCCGGAGACGGTGTAGAACATGGCCTTCACGACGGTGTCCCCGGCGAACCAGGGCCCGAACACGTCGGCGCCGTTGGGCGGCAGGTCCACGCCGCCCTTCTGCAGCCAGAGGACCTTCGCCTCGCCGGGCTTGGCACCGGCGTTGATGGTGCGCGTCTCCTCCTCGGGGCTGACCACCGGCTTCCCGATGGCCTTGCTCCCGGTCGGCGACGGCGAGGCCGTGGGCTTGCCGGAGTGGGTCGGGGCCGCCACGGGCTCCTTGCCGCCGCCGTCCCCGCCGACGGCGAACCATATTCCGACGCCGGCCACGAGCGCCACGGCGAGCACGGCACCGACGATCTTCGCGGTCCCGCTCCGGAACCGACCGCCCCCGCCCTGCGGCCCGCCCGGCGGCGCGCCGTACTGCTGGGTCGGCGTCTGGTGCGGGGGAAGCTGCCCGGCCCCCGGCTGCGGGTGGCCGTAGCCCTGGGGCGGGTAGCCGTAGCCCTGGGGCGGGTGGCCGTAGCCGGGCTGGGTGGGCGGCTGCGGGGGCTGCTGCCCGTACGGGCCCGGCTGGGGCGGGTAGCCGTAACCCGGCTGCGGCTGCGGGGGCTGTCCGTACGGGCCTGCCGGCTGCGGGGGCTGTCCGTACGGGCCGGCCGGCTGCGGGGGCTGTCCGTACGGGCCGGCCGGCTGGGCGGGGGCGTCGTACGGGCCGGCCGGCTGCGGGGAGGGACCGGGCCCTCCGGTGCCGGCCCCCGGGCCGGCCTGCGGGTCGTACGGTGCTCCGAACCCGCCCTGCGGCGGCGGCTGCTGTCCGGGCGGCTGGCTCATCGGCCCGTCCCCCTGTTCCGTTGTCACCTGTGAAGCGGCGTGGTCGTACGCCGCACCGGGCAAGGCTTCTTTCTACCACCCGCCTCACAGGCCCCAGCAGTCACACCCGTCACAGCACAGTTGCGACGGCGAATGGTTCAGCGCTCAGGCGTCCTCGGCCAGTTCGAGCCAGCGCATCTCCAACACATCGCGCTCCGCGACCAGTTCACGCAGTTCGGCGTCGAGCTTCGCGACCTTCTCGAAGTCGGTGGCGTGCTCGGCGATCTGGGCGTGCAGGGTCGTCTCGCGGGTCGACATCTTGTCGAGCTGCCGCTCGACCTTCTGCAGCTCCTTCTTGGCCGCGCGGGACGCCTGCGCGGAGACCGCCGGAGCCGGGGCCTGGGCCGTCTGCGCGCGGGGCGCGGCAGGCGCGGCGGGCACCGCCGTCTCGGCCTGGCGCTGCCTGCGCTCCAGGTACTCGTCGATGCCGCGCGGCAGCATCCGCAGCGACTTGTCGCCGAGCAGGGCCATCACGCGGTCCGTGGTGCGCTCGATGAAGAACCGGTCGTGGGAGATCACGATCATGGAGCCGGGCCAGCCGTCGAGCAGGTCCTCCAGCTGGGTCAGGGTCTCGATGTCGAGGTCGTTGGTCGGCTCGTCGAGGAACAGGACGTTGGGCTCGTCCATCAGCAGGCGCAGGATCTGGAGCCGGCGCCGCTCACCACCGGAGAGGTCACCGACCGGCGTCCACTGCTTCTCCTTGGTGAAGCCGAACTTCTCGCAGAGCTGCCCGGCGGTCATCTCCCGCCCCTTGCCGAGGTCCACCCGGTCGCGGACCTGCTGGACGGCTTCCAGCACCCGCAGGTTCGGGTTCAGCTCGTGGACCTCCTGGGAGAGGTAGGCGAGCCTGACCGTCTTGCCGACGACGATCTTCCCGGCGGCCGGCTGCTCGTCGCCCTGGGTACGGGCCGCCTCCGCGAGCGCCCGCAGCAGCGAGGTCTTGCCCGCGCCGTTCACCCCGACGAGGCCGATCCGGTCGCCGGGGCCGAGCTGCCAGGTGAGGTGCGTGAGCAGGGTCTTGGGGCCCGCCTGGACGGTCACGTCCTCCAGCTCGAAGACCGTCTTGCCGAGCCGGGCGTTGGCGAACTTCATCAGCTCGCTGGTGTCGCGCGGCGGCGGCACGTCGGCGATCAGCTCGTTGGCCGCCTCGATGCGGTAGCGCGGCTTGGAGGTGCGGGCGGGGGCGCCGCGCCGCAGCCAGGCCAGCTCCTTGCGCATCAGGTTCTGCCGCTTGGTCTCCTCGGTCGCGGCGATCCGCTCCCGCTCGGCCCGGGCGAACACGTAGTCGCTGTAGCCGCCCTCGTACTCGTGGACCGTGCCCCGCTGGACGTCCCACATGCGGGTGCAGACCTGGTCCAGGAACCAGCGGTCGTGCGTGACGCAGACCAGCGCCGAGCGGCGGGCCCGCAGATGGCCGGCGAGCCAGGAGATGCCCTCGACGTCCAGGTGGTTGGTCGGCTCGTCGAGGACGATCAGGTCCTGCTCGGCGATCAGGAGCTTGGCCAGGGCGATCCGGCGGCGCTCACCGCCGGAGAGCGGGGCGATGACGGTGTCCAGGCCGTGCTCGAAGCCGGGCAGGTCCAGCCCGCCGAAGAGGCCGGTGAGCACGTCGCGGATCTTGGCGCTGCCCGCCCACTCGTGGTCGGCGAGGTCTCCGATGACCTCGTGGCGGACCGTGGCCTGCGGGTCGAGGGAGTCGTGCTGGGTCAGCACGCCCAGGCGCAGTCCGCCGCTGTGCGTGACGCGGCCGGTGTCCGCCTCCTCCAACCGGGCCAGCATCCGGATCAGGGTCGTCTTGCCGTCGCCGTTGCGGCCGACGACACCGATCCGGTCGCCCTCGGAGACGCCGAGGGACACACCGTCGAGCAGGGCACGGGTGCCGTACACCTTGCTGACCTGCTCGACATTGACGAGATTGACGGCCACGAACGCTCCAGCTCGAAGGAAGACTCAGACCTTCAGCGTAGTCGCCGCCGCGCGGGCCTCGGTACGAGCGCCCGCCCGGCCCGGTGTACGTTGCGCGCAAACGATCAAGGGGTGGGGATGTTCATGACGCGTCGTACCGTTCGCGGGCTGGTGCCCGCACTGCTGGCCGCGGCCGCGCTGACCGGCTGCTCGTCCGGGCCGGACACCGACGGCGGAGCGAAGGCGGAGAAGTCCGCCGGGGCGCCGGCCGCGAAGACCGCGGCCGAGGGCGCCACGGTCGGGGCCTCCGGTTCCGGCTGCGAGCTGCCGGTGACGTTCGAGCTGGCGAAGGACTGGAAGCCGGCAGCCGTCTTGCCGGTCGACCCGGACTCGGAACTGGGCGACTTCACCACGCAGGGCCCGGTCACCGTGATCTGCGAGATCGACGCCAAGCCGGCCGGGCACATCGGGTTCCTGCGGGTGTGGCAGGGGAAGGACAAGGACGCCTCGCCGCGCGAGACGCTGGAGGGCTTCGTCAAGGACGAAGAGAACACGTCCAAGGTCACGTACGCGCAGGTCACGACGGGCAAGCAGGCCATGACCGAGGTGACCTACACGTTCCACAGCGTGCTCATGGAGGGTCCGCGCCTCACCCACGCCTTCGCCCTTTCGACGCCCGAGGGCCCGGTCGTGGTCCACCTGGGCGGCCTGGACTCGGCCGAGCACAAGGACATGCTGCCGGCGTACGAACTGGCGAAGCGGACGGTACGGGTGGGCTGACCGCCTACAGGACCGTCGCGCCCGGTGCCGGGGAGGCCGCCGTGCGGGCGGTGCGGCAGGTGCCCGACGCGGTCAGCGCGGCGGCGACCTCGCGGGCCGTCGCCTCGTCCTCGGTGAGGAACGCGGTGGTCGGCCCCGAGCCGGAGACCAGCGCGGCCAGGGCGCCCGCCCCGGTGCCCGCCGCCAGGGTGTCCGCCAGCGACGGGCGCAGCGAGAGGGCGGGGGCCTGGAGGTCGTTGCTCACCGCACCGGCCAGGGCCTTCGCGTCGCCGGTGCGCAGCGCGTCCAGGAGCGCGTCCGACGCGACGGGCTCGGGGACCCGGGTCCCGGCCGTCAGCCGGTCGAACTCGCGGTAGACCGCGGGCGTGGACAGCCCGCCGTCGGCGACCGCGAACACCCAGTGGAACGCGCCGCCCACCTCGACCGGGGTCAGCCGCTCCCCGCGCCCGGTGCCGAGCGCCGCGCCGCCGGTCAGGCTGAACGGCACGTCGCTGCCCAGCTCGGCGCAGATCCCGAGCAGCTCATCGCGGCTCGCGCCCGTCGACCACAGCGCGTCGCAGGCCAGCAGGGCGCCGGCCCCGTCCGCGCTGCCGCCCGCCATGCCGCCCGCGACGGGGATGTCCTTGTCGATGTGGATGTGCACGTCCGGCGCGATGCCGTACCGCGCGGCGAGGGCGGTCGCGGCCCGCGCCGCCAGGTTGGACGCGTCCAGCGGAACCTGCCCCGCGTCCGGCCCCGCGCAGGTGATCCGCAGCGTTTCGGCGGGCGTCACGGTGACCTCGTCGTACAGGCCGACGGCGAGGAAGACGTTCGCCAGGTCGTGGAAGCCGTCGGGGCGCGCGGCACCGACCGCGAGTTGGACGTTGACCTTGGCGGGGACCCGTACGGTGACACTCATTCCGCGCTCCCGGACGTGTTCTGGGCGGGCTTGTTCTCGGCGACGGCGGCGAACTCCTCGACCGTCAGCGACTCGCCGCGCGCCTGCGGCGAGACGCCCGCCGCGAGCAGGGCGGCCTCGGCGGCCGGTGCGGAGCCGGCCCAGCCGGCCAGGGCCGCGCGCAGCGTCTTGCGGCGCTGCGCGAACGCCGCGTCCACGACCGCGAAGACCTCTTGCTTGCTCGCCGTCGTCGCGACGGGTTCGGTGCGCCGCACCAGCGAGACGAGCCCGGAGTCGACGTTCGGCGCCGGCCAGAACACCTTGCGGCCGATGGACCCGGCGCGCTTGACGTCGGTGTACCAGCTCGCCTTCACGGATGGCACGCCGTACACCTTGTTGCCCGGCCGGGCGGCCAGCCGGTCGGCGACCTCGGCCTGCACCATGACGAGGGTCCGCTCGATGCTCGGGAAGCGGTCCAGCACGGTGAGCAGGACGGGCACGGCGACGTTGTACGGCAGGTTGGCGACGAGCGCGGTGGGCGGCGGGCCCGGCAGTTCGCGTACGAGCATGGCGTCCGAGTGCACCAGCGCGAACCGGTCGGCGCGGTCGGGCATCCGGGCGGCGACGGTGGCGGGCAGGGCGGCGGCGAGCACGTCGTCGATCTCGACGGCGACGACGCGGTCGGCCGCCTCCAGCAGTGCGAGGGTCAGCGAGCCGAGCCCCGGCCCGACCTCGACCACCACGTCGTCCGGCCGGACCCCCGCCGTCCGCACGATCCGGCGGACCGTGTTGGCGTCGATGACGAAGTTCTGGCCGCGCTGCTTGGTGGGACGTACGCCCAGGGTCGCGGCCAGCTCGCGGATGTCTGCGGGGCCCAGAAGGGCGTCGGGCTCTGTGGTGCTCACGTACTCAGCGTACGGCCCTTGGGGCGGGGGGCCTGCCGTTGCTTGCCCCGGACCGGGGTAACTCAGTAGTCGAACGCCCGCGCCGTGTTGTCCGCGATCGCAGCCGCCAGCACGTCCTCCTCCAGCCCCTTCACCGCCGCCATCGCCCGCAGCGTGACCGGGATCAGGTACGGGGCGTTGGGGCGGCCCCGGAACGGTGCCGGGGTCAGGAAGGGCGCGTCGGTCTCGACGAGGACGAGCTCCACCGGCGCCACCGCCAGCGCGTCGCGCAACGGCTGGGCGTTCTTGAAGGTCACGTTGCCGGCGAACGACATGAAGTACCCGGCCCGCGCGCAGACCCGCGCCATCTCCGCGTCGCCGGAGTAGCAGTGGAAGACGGTCCGCTCCGGCGCCCCCGCCTCCGCGAGGACGCGCAGGACGTCGGCGTGGGCCTCGCGGTCGTGGATGACGAGCGCCTTGCCGTGGCGTTTGGCGATCTCGATGTGGGCCCGGAAGGACTCCTCCTGGGCGGCCATGCCCTCGGGCCCGGTCCGGAAGTAGTCGAGGCCGGTCTCGCCGACCCCGCGTACGTGGTCCAGCGCGGCGAGCGCGTCGATCTCGGCGAGGGCGTCGTGGAGCGCGGCGCTGCCGCCGGCCTCCCGGGCCCCCTGCCGTGACCAGCCCTCCGGGTCGCCGTGCACGATGCGCGGCGCCTCGTTGGGGTGCAGGGCCACCGCCGCGTGCACGTTCGGATGGGCGGCGGCCGTCTTTGCGGCCCAGCGGGAGCCCTTCACGTCGCAGCCCACCTGGACCACGGTCGTCACGTTCACCGCGGCGGCCCTGGCCAGGCCCTCCTCCACGGTGCCGTCCTGCATGTCCAGGTGGGTGTGCGAATCGGCGACCGGCACCCGGAGGGGTTCGGGCAGCGGCGGGGCTTCGGTGCGGCTCATGGCCACGATCGTACGAGGATCGCGGCGGGCCGCCCTACGAGGTCACTTGCGGAAGGGGTGCAGGAGGTCGGAGAAGTGCCAGTGGTGGCCGGAGGCCGGGACGGCGGTCGCGGCCACGGGCTCCTCGCGCGGCTCCTCGGCGGGCAGCGGCCCCGCCGGCGCCTGGGTGGGGTTCCGGTCGCGCAGGAGCTGCTGGACGGTCGACACCCGGCCGGCCCGCATGATCCGCACGACGTGCCCGCCGCAGTTGGCGCAGGTGGGGGTGGAGAGGGGGGAGGGCACCCGCTCACCGTCCGCCTTGTAGACCACGTAGGCGTGCTGGGAGGCGTCGACGTGGTGCTCTATCTCGTACGCCTGCTCCCAGCCGTGTCCGCACCTCATGCAGGCGAAGGCATATGCCTCGTGCACGGTGGTTTCTGCGATGTCGCTCATGCCTGCTCCTCTTGTCCGCCGGACAAGCACTCCGGAGAATGCGCCCTGGATCCAGTGGACGCCTTTACCGGCGGGAGCGCACCGGGCCCTGTCGAGTGTTGGAGCGGTTTTGGCCTTGTCGTGGCGAAACGGCCCGGTACGCGGCTCTCGCTTTGCTTTTCACGATAGTCCTTTGCCGTCCGCGTGGCCGGTCCGAGCAGCATTCTTTGCCGTGACGACGGCGTCGAACACCTCGCGCTTGGGCAGCCCCGCCTCGGCGGCGACGGCGGCGATGGCCTCCTTGCGCCGCTCCCCCGCCTCCTCGCGCACCCGCACCCTGCGTACCAGCTCCTCGGCGTCCAGCTGCTCGCCGCCCGAGGCCGCGCCCTCGACGACGACGGTGATCTCGCCGCGCACCTGCTCGGCGGCCGACCAGGCGGCGAGGTCGGCCAGGGGGCCGCGCTTGACCTCCTCGTAGGTCTTGGTCAGCTCGCGGCAGACGGCGGCCCGCCGGTCGGGGCCGAAGACCTCGGCCATCGCGGCGAGGGTGTCGTCCAGGCGGTGCGGGGCCTCGAAGAAGACCATCGTGCGGGGCTCGCGGGCGACCTCGCGGAGCTTGGAGAGGCGTTCGCCGCCCTTGCGCGGCAGGAAGCCCTCGAAGCAGAACCGGTCGACCGGCAGCGCGGACAGGGCGAGCGCGGTGAGCACGGCGGAGGGGCCGGGCACGGCGGTGACCTTGATGTCCTGCTCGACGGCGGCGGCGACGAGCCGGTAGCCGGGGTCGGAGACGGACGGCATGCCGGCGTCCGTGACCAGCAGGACCCGGGCGCCGCCGGCCAGCGCCTCGACCAGTTCGGGCGTACGGGCGGTCTCGTTGCCCTCGAAGTAGGAGACGACGCGCCCCGTGGTGTGGACGCCGAGCCCCTGGGTCAGCCGGCGCAGCCTGCGGGTGTCCTCGGCGGCGATGACGTCGGCCGCCTCCAGTTCGGCGGCGAGGCGTGGCGGGGCGTCCGCCAGGTCGCCGATGGGGGTCCCTGCGAGCACGAGCGTTCCAGTCGTTCCAGTCACAACGCCCATCCTCCCAGCACGGGCGGCATCCCTCCCACAGCCGTGTTCCCTACGATGGCGCGGTGACGAGTACAGCGCCCGAAGCCCGGCAGGGCCAAGACGCCGGGGAGCAGCACGGCCCGGAGCCGACTTCCTGGCAGCAGCGACTGCGCCGCTTCGGCCATTACCCGCGCCCCGGAATCGGGCTGCGGGAGCGGTTGATTCCGCCGTACACGCGGCCCGGGAACCAGCTGTGGGCGGTGCTCGGCGTGCCGCCGCTGCTCGCGGACCGGCTGGTGCGCTGGTCGGGGTGGGGCGGCCCGCTCCTGGTGGCGGCGGTCGCGGGGGTGCTGCGCTTCTGGAAGCTGGGCAGCCCGCACGCGGTGATATTCGACGAGACGTACTACGCGAAGGACTCCTGGGCGCTGATCAACCAGGGGTACGAGGGCGCGTGGCCCAAGGACGTCGACAAGCTCATCCTGAACGACCCCTCGCAGGTGTCCGTGCCGACGGACCCGGGCTATGTGGTGCACCCGCCGGTCGGCAAGTGGATCATCGGCCTCGGTGAGCAGATGTTCGGGTTCACGCCGTTCGGCTGGCGGTTCATGGTGGCGGTGCTCGGCACGCTGTCGGTGCTGATGCTGTGCCGGATCGGCCGCCGGCTGTTCCGCTCGACGTTCCTGGGCTGCCTGGCGGGCGCGCTGCTCGCGGTGGACGGGCTGCACTTCGTGATGAGCCGCACCGCGCTGCTCGACCTGGTGCTGATGTTCTTCGTGCTGGCCGCGTTCGGCTGCCTGCTGATCGACCGCGACTGGGCGAGGCGGCGGCTCGCGGCCGCGCTGCCGGTGGACGAGGAGGGCGTGCTGCGCCCGGACGCCGGGGTCGCGGAGAACCTGCGCCTCGGCTGGCGCCCCTGGCGGATCGCGGCCGGGATCTCGCTCGGCCTGGCCTTCGGCACGAAGTGGAACGGGCTGTACATCCTGGTGGCGTTCGGCCTGATGACGGTGTTGTGGGACGCGGGCGCGCGCCGCACGGCCGGCGCCATGCGCCCGTACACGGCGGTGCTGCGGCGGGATCTGGTCCCGGCGTTCGTCTCGACGGTGCCGGTCGCGATCGTCACGTACCTCGCGTCGTGGACGGGCTGGATCGTCCGCGACGACCCGGACCGGCACGGCTATTACCGGGACTGGGCGGCGACCGACGGCAGGGGCGGCAGCTGGACCTGGCTGCCGGACTGGCTGCGCAGCCTGTGGCACTACGAGAACCAGGTCTACGACTTCCACGTGAACCTGACCTCGGGTCACACGTACCAGTCCAATCCGTGGAGCTGGATCGTGCTGGGCCGGCCCGTCTCGTACTTCTACGAGGAGCAGAACGGCTGCACGGCGTCGGCGACCGGCAAGTGCTCCCGCGAGGTGCTGGCCATCGGCACCCCGCTGCTGTGGTGGGCCGCCTGCTTCGCCCTGGCGTACGTGCTGTGGCGCTGGTTCTTCCGCCGCGACTGGCGGGCGGGCGCGATCGCCTGCGGGGTGGCCGCGGGCTGGGTGCCGTGGTTCCTGTACCAGGAACGCACCATCTTCCTTTTCTACGCGGTCGTCTTCGTGCCGTTCCTGTGTCTCGCGGTGACGATGATGATCGGCGCGATGCTGGGCCCGGCGGCGAACTCCGGGACGCGTTATGAACTCGGCCTGGCAAAACCCGATCCCTCGGGCGAACGGCGCCGGACACTGGGGGCGGTGGCGGCCGGTGTACTGGTTCTGCTCATCATCTGGAATTTCATCTATTTCTGGCCGCTGTACACCGGAACTCCCATTCCGGAGGATTCCTGGCGGGATCGGATGTGGCTGGATACCTGGATCTGAGCGGCCCGTTCCCGCCCTTTCGCGCTCTCCGTATCGCATTCCGATAACAACCGAGTTCCTTGTCACTACCCTGCCGTAGGGTGCCTGGCACAGCCTTCTTGAACGCGTTCAAGAGGGAGGCTCCGGGGGATGGGGACAGCAGGGAATGCGAAGTGGAGCGAAGATAGGCATCGTCGGCGGGGCGTTCGCGCTCGTGCTGGGCGGGGTGGGGTACGGGGCGTACAACGTCCTGGACGGGCTCGGGAACGGCACGGGTGACGCTACGAGCACCGCCGCCGACTCGTCCGAGGTGAGGACGGGCCCGGTCACCGAGAAGGAGATAGCCGAGACGTCGAAGAAGTTCCTCGCCGCGTGGGCGAAGGGCGACGCGACGGTCGCGGCGGCACTCACCAACAACAAGGGCGACGCCGAGCCCGCGCTGACCGGCTTCAGTGAATCGGCCCACGTCACGAAGGCCGTGATCACTCCGGGGGCGGCGACCGGCTCGACCGTCCCGTACACCGTGAAGGCGACCGTCTCGTACCGGGGCACGTCCAAGCCCTGGTCGTACGCCTCGAAACTGACCGTCGTACGCGGGCTGACGACCGGGCACGCGCTGGTCGACTGGGAGCCCTCGGTCATCCATCCGGAACTCGCCAAGGGCGAGTCGCTGGAGACGGGCCAGGCGTCGTCCGCGGCGATCGAGGCCGTCGACCGCAACGGCCAGGTGCTCACCACCGAGAAGTACCCGTCGCTGGGCGGCATCCTGGCGGAGCTGCGCCAGAAGTACGGTGAGAAGGCCGGCGGCACCGCCGGCATCGAGACCTGGATCAACAGCGCGAACGCCGACGGCGCGGACAAGACGCTGCTGACGCTGGTCAAGGGCAAGCCGGGCCGGGTGCAGACCACGCTGGACGGGAAGATCCAGGCGGCGGCCGAGCGGGGCGTGAAGAAGTTCGAGAAGGCTTCGGTCGCGGCCGTCGAGCCGTCGACCGGTGCGATCCGGGCCATTGCCAACAACCCGCCGACCGGCTTCGAAACGGCCCGCAGCGGCGCGGTGGCCCCCGGCTCGACGATGAAGATCATCACCGCCGCGATGATCATCCAGAACGGTCTCGGCAGCGCGAACGCGCCCGTCGAGTGCCCGTCCACCGTCCCCTGGGAGGGGGTCGTCTTCCACAACCTGGACGACTTCTCGATGATGGACAACCCCACGCTGAAGCGGGCGTTCGCCAGGTCCTGCAACACCGCGTTCATCAAGCCGGTGCTGCCCCTGAAGGGCAAGCGGGACACCGCCCTCGGCATCGAGGCCAAGCAGTACTTCGGGATCGGCCTCAACTGGCAGACGGGCATGGTGACGGTCGACGGCAAGGTGCCGGAGTCCGCCGGCGCCGAGACCGCCGCCTCGTACATCGGCCAGGGCAAGGTCCAGATGAACCCGCTGAACATGGCCTCCGTCACCGCGACCGCGGTCAGGGGCCAGTTCCTTCAGCCCTACATCGTCCCGAAGGACCTCGACAACCGCACCTTCGCCACCGCGAGCCCGCTGCCGCCCGGGGTCTCGTCCCAGCTGAAGGACATGCTGCGCTACACCGCGACCAGCGGCGAGGGCACCGCCACCCAGGCCATGGCGGGCGTGGGCGGTGACAAGGGCGCCAAGACGGGCTCGGCGGAGGTCGACGGGCACGCCACGTCCGACAGCTGGTTCACCGGCTTCAGCAACGACCTGGCGGCCGCCGCGCTGGTCCAGTCCGGCGGCCACGGCGGCGACGCGGCGGGCCCGGTCGTCGCGGAGGTCCTGCGCGCGGGCCCGTGACGGGGCGGCGAAGCCGCGTTCCGGGAGTGCGGCCGTGACGGCACCTGAGCCCCGTCCGGGCCTCCACGTCGACCCCGGCGTCGGCGTACCGCGGCCCGCCGACGGCGAGACCTGGGCCGTCGGCGCGGTGATCCGCGACCGGCGGGGCCGCGCCTTCGCACAGAAGAGTGGTCCGAGAACACCGCGTACGACTGGTTCGGGCCGGAGGACCTGGCCCGGTTCAAGGAGAACTGTGCCTCGGGGGACTTCCTGGTCCACGACATGATCGCCGCCGCACTGCGGGCCCCGGGCCCTCAGTAGCCGACCGTGAAGTGCCGACCCCCATACGGCACTTCGAGCTCGTCGGCCACCGCCACCGCGAGGTCCTCCGCCGATATCCGGGAGGTGCCGTCGGGTGCGGTGAGGAGGGTGGTGGTGCCGCGGCGGTACGTGCCGGTGCGGGTGCCCGGTTCCAGTACGGCGGGCGGGCTGAGGTAGACCCAGTCGGCCGGGTGCGCGCGGCAGGCGTCCAGTTGCGCGGAGCTGGCGGCGGCGACCGCGCGCCACTGCGGCGGTACGTACTCCGGGCTGTCGAGCACGAGGCGTGCGGGGTGGCCGGGGGCCGTCAGGGGGCCGGCGCCGCCGACGACGAGGATGCGCGTCCCGGTCCTGGCCGCCGCGTCGAGCAGGGACGTCGTGGTCGCCGCGATCGTGTGCTCGTGCCCGGCGGTGGGCCGGGTCGCCGCCACGACCGCGTCCACGCCGTCGAACAGGGCGGCCATGGCGTCGGGGTCGTCCGCGTCACCCTCGGTCGCGGTGACGCCGGGCGACAGGGCGTCCGGCCGGTTGCGGCGATACACCGCGAGGACCGCGTGGCCCCGGTTCGCGGCTTCGGTGACCACGCGGGAGCCGGCCATGCCTGCGGCTCCGATGACGGCGATCCTCATCGAGAAGTCCTTTCCGGTACGGGAGTTGGAGGGGCTGAGGGGGTACGGGAGGGGGCGGGGAGCTGGCCCACGACGATCGAGGCGAGGGCGAGCGCGAACCCGACGAGCTGGACCGGGCCGAGCGTCTGGCCGAGGAGGAGCGCGCCCAGGCTCGCCGCGACGAGCGGCGAGAGCAGTCCGAGGACGGCGACCGAGGTCACCGGCAGCGCGCCGATCCCCCGGAACCACAGGGCGTAGGTGAGCAGCCCGCCGATCAGCCCCAGCCAGAGGTAGCCGAGCGCGGCCCGCCCGTCGATCGCGGGTGGCGCGCCCTCCCCGAGGAAGGTCAGCGGCGCCAGGAAGAGGCCCCCGGCGGTGAGCTGCCAGCCGGTGAAGGCGAGGGGGCTGACCCCTTCGGGGCGGCCCCACCGCTTGGTGAGCGTCACGCCGAGGCCCATCGTGGCCGCCCCGGCGAGCCCGGCCGCCACCCCGGCCCCGTCGAGCTGCGCCCCGGGCCCGATCACCACCAGGCCGACGCCGAGCACCCCCGTAGCGCCCCACAGCAGGGGCCTCGCGGCCAGTGGTTGGCGCAGGACGGCCACCGCGAGGACGGCGACGACGAGCGGTTGCGCGGCGCCCAGCGTGGCGGCGACACCGCCCGGCAGCCGTTCCGCCGCGATGAACAGCAACGGCAGGAAGAGCCCGATGTTGAGCACGCCGAGCACCGCCGCCTTCCCCCACCAGGCCCCGCGCGGCAGCGTGCGGGTGACGGCGAGGGCGATCAGCCCGGCGGGCAGGGCGCGCAGGAAGCCGGCGAACAGCGGGTGCCCGGCCGGCAGGAACTCCGTCGTGACGATGTACGTGGTGCCCCACACCGCCGGGGCGAGCGCGGTCAGGGCGGTACGGGGCAACGCCCCGGCAGCCCCCCGCGTGGGTCGGCTTGTCATGGACCGAAGTCTTGTGCCGGACCCATTGATGAGTCCAACACATGCTTGTCACGTCATTGATCTCGAACCGCGATGGATGAACGATGCAGCCATGGAGCTCCAGCAGATGCGTTACGTGATTGCCGTGGCCGAAACCAACAGCTTCACCCGGGCCGCCGAGCGGTGCCTGGTCGTGCAGTCCGCCCTCAGCCACCAGATCGCCCGACTGGAAAGGGAGTTGGGCGCCCGCCTCTTCGAGCGCACCACCCGCCGGGTGCGGCTCACTCCGGCCGGCGAGGCGTTCCTGCCAGCCGCCCGCCAGTGCCTGGAGGCCGCCGAACGCGCCGCCGCCGAGGTCGCGGCGGCGGTCGGCGAGGTGCGCGGGCGGCTCGCGGTCGGCCTGATCCCGACGGTCACCGCCGTCGACATCCCGGCCGCCCTGCGCGACTTCCGCCTCCGCCATCCCCAGGTGCGCGTCGGCCTCCGGGTGGGCGCCAGCGACGAACTCACCGAGCAGGTCCGCGAGGGGGCGCTCGACGTGGCCTTCCTCGGGCTGCCCGCGACCGCCGAGCCCCGGGGCGTCGGCCGCCACGAACTCGCCCGCGACCGGCTCGTCGCCGTGGTCGCGCCGGACCATCCGCTGGCCGGGGCGCCCTCGGTAGACCTGCGCCGCCTCGCCTCGGAGGTGTTCGTGGACTTCCCGGCGGGCACGGCCGGCCGCGCCCAGACGGACCTGGCGTTCACGGCCGCCGGGCTCGTCCGGGACGTCGCCTTCGAGGTCAGCACCGCCGACTACATCGCCGGCCTGGTCGGCCCCGGCCTCGCGGTGGCGATGCTGCCGCCCGCGTACGCCGTGCGGCTGACCGGTGTCATCGCGATCGAGGTCTCCGACGCACCGGTCCGCGTCCAGCACGTCGTCTGGAGCCGGTCCGGCCGCACGCCCGCCGCGACGGCCTTCCTGGAGGCGCTCGGCATCCCCGTAACGGACGCGGAGGACTCATGAAGTGATGACGCGAAGTATTGACACGCTCTTGTCAGGAGCGGAACACTCCACTGCGGGAGAGCGCTCTCCCAGAACCTCGGAGTTCTCCCGCAGTTCCCCGATCCCACGCTCTCCCACCCCACACTCCCCCACGACGCAGCAGGAGGTCTCTCCATGCCACGGAGGTCCAGAACCCTCACCGGACTGCTCTTGTTCACCTCGCTCAGCCTGACCACGGCGGGCATCGCCGGGATCGCGGCGACGGCGAACGCATCCACCGAAACGGCCGCATCGGCCGCCTCCGCGCACGCGGAGCACGCCGCGTACTCCATGCCGGGGATGCCCGGGATGCCGGCGTCCACCCAGGCGTCGGGCGACGACCCGGACGGGGACGGCTACATCATGGCCGACCCGCCGGTCGCCGGGGTCGTGCCCTCGACGGCGGTCCCGCCGCAGGCGTACTTCCACGAGTTCCAGGCCAAGTGCGCCCCCACGCACACCGCGCCGGACGACCCGATCGTCTACCCGGGCCGGCCGGGCAAGTCGCACGACCACACGTTCATGGGCAACACCACGACCGACGCCTACACCACCGCCGCCTCGCTGGAGTCCGGGAACACCACGTGCCTGGCGCCCGGTGACAAGTCGGGCTACTGGATGCCGAGCTTGTTCAAGGGGGACACGAAGATCCTCCCGGACGGCGTCCAGACCATCTACTACAAGTCGGGTGTCACCGACTACACCAGCGTCCGCCCCTTCCCCAAGGGCCTGCGGTACGTCGTCGGCAGCCCGATGCAGAGCCAGGAGGAGTTCAAGAACCTCAAGGGCACCGTCGAAGGCTGGGAGTGCGGTGACTCCTTCAAGAACTACAACTTCCCCGCCACTTGCCCCGACCGCCGGGACGTGCAGCTCAACCTGCGCCTCCAGGCGCCGAGTTGCTGGGACGGCATCCACCTGGACACGCCGGACCACACGAGCCACATGGCCTACCCGGTGGCTTCGGGCAACAACTACAACTCCTGCCCGGCCGACCACCCGGTCGCGCTGCCGATGATCGAGTTCAAGATGGCCTGGCCGGTCAACGGCGACATGTCACAGGTGAGGCTGGCGAGCGGAGCGGGCTACTCGTTCCACTACGACTTCATGAACGGCTGGGACACCGCCACGCTCGACGCGATGGTCACCCACTGCGTCAAGGGCGGCCTCCAGTGCGACCCGCACGGATACGACGAGAACCACCCCGACAAGGGCGCGGTGCTCGACGGGAACTACCGGCTGCCGTAGCGGGCACCTCGCGCACCCCCACGTCCGGGGCCTTTTTTCGGCCCGCGCCGGAGAGCGCTCTCCAAGATCGGCCCCGGACCACGCGCGACCTGACCCGCTCACCATCCCCCCAGCCCTCCGATCCTCCGATCCTCCGATTCCCCCCAACTCCCCCCAACTCCCCCCACCCGCAAGGAGCGTCACATGCACCATCCCCCCACCCGTACCGCCCGGCGCCTCGTGGCACCGGTGGCGGCGGCCGCCCTGCTCGGCGGCGGACTGCTCGCCCTCCAGGCGCCCGCGGCCCAGGCGGCCGGCAACGTCGTGAAGGTCACCGGTTCGCAGGGCGACTGGCAGCTGACGGTGGACGGTTCGCCGTATACGGTCAAGGGCCTCACCTGGGGCCCCTCGGTCGCCGACGCCGAGAAGTACCTGCCCGATGTGGCGTCGATGGGCGTCAACACCATCCGCACCTGGGGCACGGACGCCACCAGCAAGCCGCTCTTCGACACGGCGGCGGCCAACGGCGTCAAGGTGATAGCCGGCTTCTGGCTCCAGCCCGGCGGCGGCCCCGGCAGCGGCGGCTGCGTCAACTACCTGACGGACACGCAGTACAAGAACGACATGCTCGCCGAGTTCCCCAAGTGGGCCGACACCTACAAGGACAACCCCGGCGTCCTCATGTGGAACGTCGGCAACGAGTCCACGCTCGGCCTCCAGAACTGCTACGGCGGCGACGAGTTGGAGGCCCAGCGCGACGCGTACACCTCTTTCGTCAACGACATCGCCAAGAAGATCCACGAGGTGGACCCGAACCACCCGGTCACCTCCACGGACGCCTGGACCGGCGCCTGGCCGTACTACAAGAAGAACGCCCCCGACCTCGACCTGTACGCCGTGAACGCCTACGACGCGGTGTGCAACGTGAAATCCGACTGGGAGCAGGGCGGGTACGACAAGCCCTACATCGTCACGGAGACGGGACCGGCCGGTGAGTGGGAGGTGGACGACGACGCCAACGGCGTACCGGACGAGCCCACCGACACCGCCAAGGCCGAGGGTTACACCAAGGCGTGGGGCTGCGTCACGGGCCACACCGGAGTGGCACTCGGCGCCACGCTGTTCCACTACGGCGTAGAGGACGACTTCGGCGGCGTCTGGTTCAACCTGCTGCCGGGCGGCGAGAAGCGGCTCTCGTACTACGCGGTGAAGAAGGCGTACGGCGCCGACACCTCGGGCGACAACACCCCGCCGGTGATCACGGACATGGCCGTGGACAACGCCACCGAGGGCGTCCCGACCGGCAGCGACGTACACGTCACCACCCGCACCACCGACCCGGACGGTGACGCGATCACCTACCAGGTCCTCTTCAGCAGCAACTACATCGACGAGAACAAGGCGCTCGTCCCCGCCGAGACCACGGACAACGGCGACGGCTCCCTGACCGCGAAGGCCCCGGGCAGGACCGGCGTCTACAAGGTGTACGTGAAGGCCACGGACGGCCACGGCAACGTGGGCATCGAGACCAAGTCCCTCAAGGTGGTCCCGCCGAAGGTGGACGGCACCAACGTCGCCCAGGGCAAGCCCGCCACGGCCTCC
This sequence comes from Streptomyces sp. A1277, assembly GCF_004795015.1. GTDB lineage: Bacteria > Actinomycetota > Actinomycetes > Streptomycetales > Streptomycetaceae > Streptomyces. The sequence continues at coordinate 48,150 of NZ_SSBI01000010.1, forward strand.
TCCTTCCAGACGGACCCCACGGGCGGCTGCCCGTGCGGCGCGGAGAACGCGGTGGACGGCAGGTTCGACACCCGCTGGGCCGGCGACTGGAGCGACCCGCAGTGGCTCCAGGTCGACCTGGGCGCCTCCACGGCCATCAAGCACGTGCAGCTCGCCTGGGACCCGGCGTACGCCAGGTCCTACGAGATCCAGACGTCCGAGGACGGCCAGAACTGGACGACCGTGAAGTCCGTGACGGACGGCAACGGTGACATCGACGACCTCGACGTCACCGGCACCGGCCGCTACGTCCGCGTCAACGGCACCGAACGCGGCTCGGGCTACGGCTACTCGCTCTACGAGTTCGGCGTCTACAGCTGACCGGAGGACGGCACCAATGATGATGATCACTCGCCTGGACCGCGCCCGGCCCTACGTGCTCGGTCTGTTCCGCATCGTCATCGGGCTGCTGTTCACCTGCCACGGGATCGCCTCGGTCTTCGGCACCCTGGGCCGCGCGCCCGAACCGGCGGGCGCCTGGCCCGGCTGGTACGCGGCCGTCATCCAACTGGCCGCCGGCCTCCTGGTGGCACTCGGCCTCGGTACCCGTACGGCCGCGTTCCTGGGCTCCGGCTCCATGGCGTTCGCGTACTTCGACGTCCACCAGCGGGCGGCCCTCCTCCCGATCGAGAACGGCGGCGAATCCGCGGCCCTCTTCTGCTGGGCCCTCCTGCTCCTGGCCTTCACCGGCCCGGGCGCCCTGTCCGCGGACCGGCTCCTCACCACCTCCCGCGGAGCCACCCGGGAGGACACGGGGACACGGCAGGAGCAGCACCCGGGCGTGCCCGTTTGAGGGAACGGACACGCCACCGACGGCCTCCCGGGACTGCCCCCGGGAGGCCATTCGGGGGACACCCCCGGCCTCGCGACCCCACCCCCATCAGCGGCAGGTGCCGGATTCCGGAACCCGGCTGCTTCCGCTACCCCTCCGCCGGCACGGCACCACGCCGGCGGTCTCCTCAGCGGTGGACTACGTCGACGTGAAGTAGCTCCGCCCGAGCCCTCCCGAGCCGTGCGCCCCTTTGCCCATGGCTCGGGACCGCTCCAAGAGGTCTCGTGCCGCCACGTTGCCCTGGTACGGCCTGATCAGGGCCTGCATTTCATCGATTCGTTCATCGCACCGGCCCGATTGGACCATCGGGTAGTCGTCCAGGGCCGTATTCCACGTCGCGCAAGCCTCTTCGAGGTGTCCGAGCCTCAACTGCCGTTCGGCGAGTACGGCGTGATGACGCACCCGGCTCCGCCGGTAGACCGAATTCCGCAGGGCGTTGGACTCCGCCATGGATGCGACAGATCCGGCTGTATCGCCCAGCTCGTACCTGACCTGACTCACGTGGTAGGTGAGCGCGGATGGATCGTACGAGCCAAAGGCCCTCTCGCCGGACTCCGCCTTCTCCATGGCTGCCTCTGCCTCCTTCACAAATCGGAGGGCAGCCGCCTTCTCGCCGGTCTGGGCGTACGAATGCGCCTGCTGCCCGGCGAGGAAGGCTCTCATGCGAGGACCGGCCTGCGGGGAGGCCGCTGCTGCGGCATCGGCGAGCCGGACCGCTCGTGCGCCATGGCCGAGGTCCACCGCTTGCAGGCTCATGCCCCGAAGGGTGGTGCAGTACGTCAGGTGGTCGTCGGCGTGGCCCGCCAGTTCGAGCGCCTGGAGGTAGTACCGCTGGGCCAAGCCGTGATAACCCTCGTCCACGGCCATGTACCCCGCGAGGTAGCAGAGGTCGGCAGCCGCTGAGAGCATGCCCTTCCGCACATCCTCCGGGGCATCGGCCTTGAGGTAAGCGGCGACCGTGTTGACGATGAAGGACGCCGCCATGGGCCGTGCGTGCCGACCGCCGAACTGGTCGTCCAGCTCACTCACCCGCTCGGTCATCGCCATGACCATGTCCACCTCTCCCCAGCCGATGCGGGAGCCGTGCCCGGTCTGGATCGCCTCGGCCCTGCCCACTAGGTCCGGCCAGCCGGGGATCGTCAGGGCGACGGAGAACAGTGACGCGCCGAGGACACTCCTCCGAGACGGGTCCATGTCGAGCCTCCCGAGATCGACCAGGTCTTCCACCGTATCCGTGGTGCTTGAAGGCTCGTCGCTCTCGGCGAAGCCGACTTCCGCCACGGTCACCGGTCGAGCGAGTCTGCGGGCAAAGGCTTCGCGGATCAAGGGCCGTACGTTCTTGCGCGGCTTGCTTCCGGTAAGCCACTGATGCACCGACGCCTCGGTGTACTTGAGGCGCATGCCGGCCTCGGTACCCGCGCGGTTGATGGCCATGGCTAGTTGGCTGTAAGTCCACTGACTCTCGGTAAGCAGTCTGGCCAGTCCCCCGGCCCGGTCCATCGCAACCATGCCTGCCACCCCCCGGTCCGCGACCGTTCTTAAGGCTCTTGAGTCCTGACGCAGCACTCAACGTATCGCTGCGGGTGTCCGTGCGGTTACGTATTCGTCAGCACGATCCCTGCCACTCGAAATCGGAGGTAGTTCCCCGTGACTGCGTCGCGCGTCCCCTTCGGTGCCCAGGCACCGTCTCCCACGTTCGTGGTGACCATCGATCCGAGCACGTTCGTCTACGACGAAGACCGGCAGCTGAACATTCTGCCGGACGGCCGCCTATGGGCGGATGAGCCGATCGCGGCGTCGTCCACGGCGACGAACAACGACACCCAGCCGGGCAATCCGCCCGACGAGCAGCAAGACCCCTACGCGTTTCCGGACATCGATCCCGGCACGGCCCCGAGCAACCACCTGCTCGCGCCTGCCGGGTCCGCGGCGTAAACCGTGATCTCGCCGCGCGGGCAGGTGCTGGTTGTCGCCGAACAGCTCGACCCGACAGCCGATCTCGTGGTTCAGGCGCTCGCTGCTCTCAAGGTGCCCGTGCTGCGGTTCGACTTGGCCGAGTTCCCTCAGTCGATCGTCCTCTCCGCAGAGCACCGGGACGAGGCTCCCGGATGGAGCGGCGAGTTGTCGAGCGGTCGGCGCGCGGCGCAGCTCAAGGAGGTCCGGGCCATCTACTACAGGCGGCCCGGCCTGCCGGTGGTGTCGCCGCAGATCCTCGACGCCTACAAGAACTGGGCGCTGTCCCAGGCAGTCGTAGGGATGGTGCAGATCCTCTCGTCCCTTCCCGTCGTATGGATGCACCATCCGGACGTGTACCGTGCCAGCGCGCACAAGCCGGGGCAGCTCGTCACGGCCACAACGGCCGGCCTGCGAGTGCCCCGGTCCTTCGTGGGAAACAGCCTGGCCGCCGCCCGGGCGTGGGGCGAGAGGATCGGCGGGTCGCTGGTCTGCAAGCCGATCGCCGCGGCTTCGATCAACCTGCCGGATGCACCGCCGAGCATGCTGCCTACGCGGCAGCTCGACGTATCGGAGCTGGACGAGTCCTTGGAGTTGACCGCTCACTATCTTCAGGAGTGTGTCCCGAAGGACTTCGAGGTCCGCTTGACTGTCGTGGGTCAGCGGATGTTCCCCGTGGCCATCCATGCCCGCTCCGAGCGGGCGAGGACGGACTGGCGGAGTGACTACGACGCCTTGGAGTACGAGCCCGTGTCGATCCCGGAGGAAGTGGCCTGCGGGGTGCGCCGCTTCATGGCGGCTCACCGGCTCAACTATGGGGCGTTCGACTTCGCCGTCAGACCGGACGGTCAGTGGGTCTTCTTCGAGTGCAACCCGGCCGGCCAATGGCAGTTCATCGCCAAGGCCACGGACCTTCCCATCGCCGAGGCGCACGCCTCCCTGCTGCAAGGAGCGGTCTCTTGAGCTACCCGGACACCGAGGTGACGAAGGCTTTGCGTTCCGCGCTCGCGCAGCAACTGGCCGACGAGGGGGACCTCCGTTCCCCGGAGTGGCGCAACGCTGTGGAGGACACGCCCAGACACGTCTTCGTGCCGGTCTTCTACCGTCAGGCGCAGGGCGGTTGGGAGGCCGTGGGCGCCGGTGACGCCGGCTACTTCGACGCCGTCTACGGCAACACCGCGCTCACCACCCAGGTGACGGACGGGGCCGCCACGTCGTCGTCGAGCATGCCGGGCCTCATGGTGCAGATGCTCGAAGCGCTCGGCGTCGAGGACGGGGACAAGGTGGCGGAGGTCGCCACCGGGACCGGGTACAACGGCGCGCTGATCTGCCATCGGGTCGGGGACGAAAACTTCTCCACGATGGAGGTCGACGCGGGGCTCGCCCGTCTCGCGAGGGCCCGTCTCGGGGAGGTGGGCCATGCCCCGACCGTGCTCACGGGCGACGCGAGGGCCGGGTTCCCTGGGGAGCATCTGTTCGACCGCGTGATCGTCACATGCGGCTTCGACACCTTCCCGTACGCGCTGGCCCGCAACGTCCGGCCGGGTGGTGTCATCGTCTGTCCGCTCGGGTGGGGCAACGCCCGGCTGACCGCTGAGGCGGACGGAAGGCTGGAGGGTCACTTCCTGGCGGGGGGCTCGTACTTCATGAAGGTGCGCGAGGAGGGCGCTACGGGCGCTGTCCCGTACCCCGGTGAGCCGGAGGCCGTCAGCGAGCGGGCCGTGGCAATCGACCTGTCCGCGTCGCGGTCGGACGGGTTCGGCTTCGTGCAGTCTCTCGTGCTGGGCGCGATCGGCGAGGCGACCGAACTGGACGCCCTGGGCCGGCCGAACGGCTACCGCGTGTGGAGCCGGGACGGCTCGTGGGCGCACGTACAGGACGGGCTCGTGCGCCAGGGCGGACCCCGCGCCCTCTGGGACTCGGTGGAGCACGCTCACTCGTGGTTCGCCGCGCACGGGTCTCCGGAGCGTGAGCGGTTCGGGGTGACGGTGACGCCGGAGGGACAGGGCTTCTGGCTCGATGAGCCGGGGCAGGTCGTGCCCACCGGGCGGATCTGAAGGGGGAACAAACGGCCTCCCGGGGGCTGTCCGCCCCCGGGAGGCCGTGTGCCGGGCCGGGTGTCAGCCCGTGGTCTTCGCCGGGCCCACGCTCAGGTAGGTCGAGCGGCGGACGACGTGGCCGGGCCTGTCGTGCTCGTCGTGGTCGACCTCCAGGATGCGGCCGTCGGACGGGGAGACGATCCAGTGCTGGCGGAGGATCGGGCCGGGTTCCAGCTTGTAGCCCTTGGGGTTTTTCCCTTCCGTGGCCGGGCTGAAGCCCCAGTCCTTCGGGTTCTGCTCGGTGAAGCGCTTGTCCCACTTCCAGGTGATCCGGGTGCCGGAGCGGCCGACCGCGTCCTTCACGCCCTCCTTCACCGTGGCGCCGGGAGTCTTCGCCAGGACGCGGAAGACCGCGGCTCGCACCTTGTTGGTGATGGGCGCGCTGATCAGCAGCTCACCGGCCTGCCGGACGGTCTGCTCCGCGGCGGCGTCGCTCCCCTTGGTTCCGGCGGAAAGTGCGCGGCGCAGTGCGTCCGGCTCGGCGGGCAGGTTCTTGAGGTGGTCCCAGTCCACCCAGCCCTTGCCGACGGCCCACTCGCGTTCCGAGTCGAACTGCTTGACGGCGGTCGTCCCGTCCTCGCTCTTGATGGTCATCGAGTCACGGCTCAGGTAGATGGTGTCGGTGGAGGCCCGGTTGCCCTCCACCCACCCCGTCACCACGGTCTTCCAGTACGGGGCGGTCACGTCCTCGTTGGAGACGTGCTCGGCCACCGTCTCGGTGCTGATGTGATCGGCCATGGTGGTGAACACCTCGGACGCCGACGCGCTGGCCGCCGGGCCGTCGCCGCCGATGTCGGTGACCGGGAGGATCGCGGCGCCCACCGCGACGGCCGCGACCGCGGCGGCGAGGGCGAACACCCGGTTACGGCCGAAGCGGGGCTTGACGACCTTGGCCGGGACGATGTCCTGGGCGTCCGCGGCGTCCGCCGCGATGGCCCCCAGGACCAGGGAGTGGGCCCGGGCCTGGACGGCCGGGTCGAGCGGTTCGGTCCGGCCGGCGCGCTCCAGGGCGGCGGCGCCGGGGAAGTCGAGAAGGTCCTTGTGCTGGTCCTCGTGCGTCATGCGAAGTCTCCCGTCAGGGTCGTACGGGTGGTTCTGGAAAGTCCGTCGCGCAGCCGGGTACGGGCCCGGTGCAGACGGGAACGTGCGGTGCCCGCGGGCACGCCGACGGCGGCGGCGGCCTCGGCGGGGGTCAGCTGCTCCCAGGCCACGAGCAGCAGCAGTTCGCGCTCGTTCTCGGGGAGTTCGGCGAGTTTCTTGCGCAGCTCCGGGCCGACGGCGGCCGCGTCGAGGCGCTGGTCGACGGCCTGCCAGGGGTCGGCCGTCGTGGCGTCGGGGTGCGGCTGCTGCTCGCGGGCGGCGGCGCGTGCCACGGCCTGCCGGTGCCGGGACAGTACGTTGCCGGCGACGCCGAACAGCCAGCCCCGGGCGGAGCCGCGCGCGGCGTCGAACGTCTTGCGGTGGGCGTATGCCTGGAGCCACACCTCGGAGAGCAGGTCGTCGGCGGCTCCCGGCGCGCGGCGTACGAGGTAGCCGTGCAGGGCCTGGGAGTGCCGGGCGACCAGCGGCTCGAAGGCCGTTGGCTCGCGTGCGGAGCGAGCCAGCAGATCCTCGTCCGGGTCCATGGAGTCTCCTGTCCGAGCCCGCCGGGCGGCGGTCTCACCCCGTACTTGCACATCGGCGGGGTGAGCGTTCGCGGGCGGGCCCGGGTGGGCGCGGCAGCACCCCGCGCCCACGGGCCGGGCGGGGTACGCGGCCCGGCGTCCAGCCCGCCCGCGGTTCGGCGTCCAGCCCGCCCGGCTACCCGGTGACGGCCGCCCGGAAGCCGGTGTTCACCGCGGTCAGCCCGCCGTCCACGCACAGGGAGGTGCCGGTGATCCAGGCCGCGTCGGAGGAGGCGAGGAAGGCGACGGCGGCCGCGATGTCCTCCGGTTCGCCGACCCGGCCGAGGGGGTAGAGGGAGCTGACCCGGTCGAGCTCGGCCTCGCGGCCCGCCCAGGCGTCGGTGCGGATGGTGCCGGGTACGACGATGTTGGCCCGCACGCCACGCGGCCCGGCGTGCCCGGCGAGCGTACGGGTGAGGCTCGCCAGGCCCGCCTTGGCGGCGCTGTAGGCGTGGTTGCCGAAGTCCTGCGTGCCGTTGACCGAGCCGATGGAGACGATCGCGCCCCGCCCGGACGCGGCGAGGTGCGGCATCGCGGCCCGCGAGCAGCGGTAGGCGCCGCCGAGGGTGATGTCCAGGTCGCGGTGCCAGGTCTCGTCCGGCTCGTCCTCGAAGAGCGTGCTGTCGACGGTGCAGGCGTACGCGTTGTTGACGAGGACGTCGAGCCGGCCGAACGCCTCGACGGTGCGTGCGACGGCCGCCTCGACCGCGCCCCGGTCCGCCACGTCGCAGGCCAGCGCCTCGGCCGTGCCGCCGCTGTCCCGGATCTCGGCGGCCACGGCCTCGGCCCGGTCGCCGTCCAGGTCGGTGACGAGGACGCGGGCGCCCTCGGCGGCCAGCAGGCGGGCGGTGGCGGCGCCGATGCCCCGGCCCGCGCCGGTGATCAGGACGGCGTATCCGTCGAAGCGCGCGCGGGCGGCGGGGGCAGCAGGAGTCATAGCGCCGACCGTACCGCGCGTACCAGGGCCTGGGCCCGGGGGTCGGCGGTGACTCCCTTCTGGAGGCCGTTGGTCACGTAGCCGAAGGCGATGCCGGACTCGGGGTCGGCGAAGCCCAGCGAGCCGCCGCGGCCGGGGTGTCCGAAGGAGCCGGGGGCGAGCAGCGGGGCGGCGGGGCCGTGCAGCATGTAGCCGAGGCCGAAGCGGGTGGAGACGACGAGGACCCGGTCCGGGCCCGCCGACTCCTCGGTGCGGGCGAGGGTGAGGGTGGCGGGGGCGAACAGCCGGTGGCCGTCGACCGGGCCGATCATCGCCGCGTAGCAGCGGGCCAGGCCGCGGGCGGTGGCGACGCCGTTGGAGCCGGGGAGTTCGGCGGCCCGGTAGGCGGGGTCGTTCTCGTCGGGGAACGGGTCGATGGCGCCGAACGCCCGCCGGGTCAGCGATTCCGGGTCGCGGTAGGCGTCCACGACCGAGCGCTTGGGGCGCATCCGCAGGGCGCCCGTGTTCGCGTCGGCCGGCGCATCGACCGGGCCGATCCGGCCGATCCGGTGGGCCTCGTCGTCCGGGATGCCGAACCAGAAGTCCAGGCCGAGCGGGCGGGCGATCTCCTCGGCGACCCAGCGGCCGACGGTCCGCCCGGTGACGCGCCGCACGAGTTCGCCGACGAGCCAGCTGTAGGTCTGCGCGTGGTAGCCGTGGGCGGTGCCGGGCTCCCAGGCGGGGCGCTGGGCGGCGACGGCCCGCGCCCCGCTCACCCCGTCGGCGGCCTCCTCGGGGGTCAGCGGCCGGTCCAGGGCGGGGACTCCGGCCCGGTGGGCGAGGAGGTGGCGGACGAGGACGCGTTCCTTGCCGTTCGCCTTGAACTCGGGCCAGTACGTGGAGACCGGGGCGTGCAGGTCGATCTGGCCGCGCTGGTGCAGCAGCAGCGGTACGGCGGCGGCGATGCCCTTGCCGGCGGAGCGGACGACCTGGACGGTGTCGACGGCCCAGGGTTCGGTGCCGTCGACGTCTCTGGTGCCGGCCCACAGGTCGACGACCTTGCGCCCGTGCCGGTACACGGTGACCGCGGCCCCGCGGTCACCGCGCTGCTCGAAGTTGCGGACGAAGGCGTCCCGGACCGCTTCGAATCCGGGCGCCGCCGTACCCCGTACGTCCACCCCTGCTCCGCTCCCGCTCATCCCCCCATGGTGCACGGCACCGCAGGTGGAAGGTGGGCCGGGTCACCGCAAGTTCACCGTCACGGAACAAATGGCACGGGCGGTCCGTACGTCGTCGCGGAGGCCGGACCGCCACCGAGCGAGCCTGCCCGGACCTCACGGTGCCTGGACCGTCACCGAGCGCGGGTCGAAGCCGAAGGGGAGTTCCAGGCGGTGGGCGCGCATCAGGGCCTCGTCGCACAGGAGGTCCTGGGTGCGGTCGTCGGCGGCGATGACCCCGTCGCTGAGGATGACCGCGCGGCCGCACAGCTCCAGCGCGTACGGCAGGTCGTGCGTGACCATCAGGACGGTGACGTCCAAGGAGCGCAGGATGTCGGCGAGTTCGCGGCGGGAGGCCGGGTCCAGGTTGGAGGAGGGTTCGTCCAGGACGAGGATCTCCGGCCGCATGGCGAGGACCGTGGCGACGGCGACGCGGCGGCGTTGGCCGAAGGAGAGGTGGTGCGGCGGGCGGGCCGCGTACTCCTCCATGCCGACCTGCTTCAGCGCTTCCGTGACCCGCTCCTCCAGCTCGGCGCCGCGCAGCCCGCCGGCGGCGGGGCCGAAGGCGACGTCCTCGCGGACGGTGGGCATGAAGAGCTGGTCGTCGGGGTCCTGGAAGACGATGCCGACGCGGCGGCGGATCTCGGCCATGTCGCGCTTGCCGACCGGCAGTCCGGCGACGCGCACCGATCCGGCGCCCGCTTCCAGGATGCCGTTGAGGTGGAGGACCAGGGTGGTCTTGCCGGCGCCGTTCGGGCCGAGCAGTGCGACGCGTTCGCCGCGCTCGACGGTCAGGTCGACGCCGAAGAGCGCCTGGTGGCCGTCGGGGTAGGCGTAGGCGAGGCCGCTGACCTCCAGGGAGGGCGGTACGGGGGCGGGGTCGGGGCTCATGCGGTCCATCCCACCAGACACACGGCGAGGGCGAGCAGCGGGAGGGCCGATGCGTACGCCCACTGGGTGCGCGAGGCGGTCACCTCGTCGATGACCGGCATGGAGCCGGTGTAGCCCCGGCTGACCATGGCGAGGTGGACGCGTTCGCCGCGCTCGTAGGAGCGGATGAACAGGGCACCGGCCGATTTGGCGAGGACGCCCCACTGCCGTACGCCGTGCGCCTCGAAGCCGCGGGAGCGGCGGGCGATGGACATGCGGCGCATCTCGCCGGTGATGACGTCGCCGTAGCGGATCATGAAGGAGGCGATCTGGACGAGGAGCGGCGGCAGCTTCAGGCGCTGGAGGCCGAGCAGCAGGGAGCGCAGTTCGGTGGTGGAGGCCAGCAGCACGGAGGCGGCGACGCCGAGGGTGCCCTTGGCCAGGACGTTCCAGGCGCCCCAGAGGCCGGGGACGCTGACGGAGAGGCCGAGGACGTGGGTCTGCTCGCCGGGCACGACGAACGGCATGAGCACGGCGAACGCGACGAACGGCACCTCGATGAGCAGCCGTTTCAGCAGGAAGCCGGCCGGGATGCGGGCGAGCGCGGTGACCCCTGCGATGAGCAGCGCGTAGAGCCCGAAGGCCCAGACGGCCTCGCGCGGGGTGGAGACGACGACCACGACGAAGCAGAAGACGGCGGCGAGCTTGCAGTGCGGTGGCAGGTCGTGGACCGGTGAGTGCCCGTGCCGGTAGAGCTTGTGGGCGTGGCCCGCACCCATGTCAGACCTTCTCGTCGGTGCGGGTGCCGGCGCCGGTCTCGTCCTTCGTGCGGCGGCGGCGGGAGACGACGTAGAAGGCGCCGCTGCCGGCGACGAGGGTGGCGCCGACGCCGATCACGCCGGCGAGTCCGCCGGACAGCCGGGCGTTGGGGACGTCCTTGACGCCGTAGTCGGCGAGCGGGGAGTCCTTGGCCGCGTGCTCCTTGGCCTCCTTGTCGATGCCCTGGTCGGTGGCGACCTTCTCCAGGCCGTCCGGGTTGGCGGAGGCGTAGAAGGAGACGACTCCGGCCAGCACGAGGGCGGTGATCAGGCCGGTGGCCCACAGGCCACGGGTCGAGCGGTGGGCGGGGGCGGGCTCGGGCGTGGGCGCGGGGGCGTCGACCAGTTCGCCGTCGATACGGAGCTTGAGCGGGGCGGCGAGGCCGCGGGCGCCGTGCACCAGGTCGGGGCGGACGGCGATGACGGCGCCGACGGTCAGCGCGGTGATCAGGGCCTCGCCGATGCCGATGAGGACGTGCACGCCGACCATGGCGGTGAAGACCTTGCCGATCGGGATGTCCGTGGTGCCGCCGATCCAGTACATCAGCGTGAAGGCGCAGGCGGCGGCCGGTACGGAGACCAGCGCGGCGACGAAGGAGGCGACGGTCATGGAGCGGCGGGTGCGCGGCAGCACGCCGACCAGGCCGCGGAAGAGGGCGTAGGCGACGACGGTCGTCACGATGCCCATGTCGAGGACGTTGACCCCGAGCGCGGTGAGCCCGCCGTCGGCGAAGAGGATGCCCTGCATCAGCAGGACGACGGATATGCAGAGCACGCCGGTGTAGGGCCCGACGAGGATCGCGGCCAGTGCTCCCCCGAGGAGATGGCCGCTGGTGCCGGCCGCGACGGGGAAGTTCAGCATCTGCACGGCGAAGATGAAGGCGGCGACGAGCCCGGCGAGCGGCGCGGTGCGCTCGTCCAGCTCGCGGCGTGCCCCCTTCAGGCTGACGGCGACGGCACCGGCGGCGATGACGCCCGCCACAGCGGAGACAGGTGGATTGATGAATCCGTCGGGTACATGCATGGGGGAGGCTCCGCTTCCTGCGTTCCTGCATAGCTGCGCCGGGTGCGCGGGGTCATGAACCTCTCAATGATAGGGCCTTGTTGCAAAGCGTTCGCAAGAGCGCGTGGGCCACAACTGCACAGGACTTCCGCAATGCCCTTTACGTAAAATATGGGACATTAGAGGACAAAGGTGTACGCAGATGTACGCACAGGAGGAGAGCCGGCCCATGTCCCCCGTGATCCATGAACATGCCCGAGCCCGGCTCGTCACCGACGCCCGCGACCTGCCCGTCGTACCCGTCGAGCTGCGGTACGACAGCTCCGACACCCCCGCCGCCGTCCGTGTCGCCTTCCCCGGCGGTACGGAGTGGGCCGTAGAGCGCGAGCTGCTGGAGCGCGGGCTGCGCTACCCGGTCGAGCAGGACGGCTGGCGGATATGGCCGTGCGGCCGGGTGCAGGTGGTCGTGGAACGGCACGACGCGGCCGGTGTCGACGTGGTGCAGTTCGACTGCGCCCCGATGGTCCGCTTCATACGGCGTACGCACCACGAGGCCACGGCGCCCGAGACCGCCCGCGCCTGAGCGCGGCCATGGCGAGAGCCCCCGTGCACTCATGCACGGGGGCTCTCGTCGCCCCGGCCCCCCGTCCCCACAGGTAACCCGGGCTCCCGGGGCCGCGCACCGCTCAGACGCGGCCCCGGAGTCCAGCGGCTTTCGGAGCTCAGCGGCTTTCGGAGCTCAGCGGCTCCCGGAGCCGGTGGGACTCACACGCGGACCAGCTCGCGCTCGCCCCCGCCGTCCGGGCCCGAGTCGCCGGTCGACGGCTCGTCCAGCTCCTTGCGCAGCCCCTCGCCCTCGACGTCCACGTTGGGCAGGGCCCGGTCCAGCCAGCGCGGCAGCCACCAGGCGCGCTTGCCGAGCAGCGCCAGGACGGCGGGCACGATGGCCATGCGGACGACGAACGCGTCGAAGAAGACGGCGATGGCCAGCGAGAAGCCGATCATCTTGATCATCGACTCGCTGGAGCCGATGAAGCCGGAGAAGACCGCCATCATGATCACGGCCGCGGCCGTGACGACCCGCGCCCCGTGCTTGAAGCCGGTGACGATGGCCTGGCCGGGCTTCTCGCCGTGGACGTACGCCTCACGCATACGGGTGACGAGGAAGACCTCGTAGTCCATCGCGAGGCCGAAGACCACGCCCACCATGAAGATCGGCATCATCGACATGATCGGGCCGGTCTGCTCGACCCCGAAGAGCGAGGCGAGCCAGCCCCACTGGAAGACCGCGACGACCGCGCCCAGGGCCGCGACGACCGAGAGCAGGAAGCCGAGCGCCGCCTTGAGCGGCACCAGGATGGACCGGAAGACGATCATCAGCAGCAGGAAGGCGAGGCCGACGACGAGCGCCAGGTAGGGCAGCAGTGCGTCGTTCATCTTCTGCGAGAAGTCGATGTTCATCGCGGTGGAGCCGGTGACGAGCACCTCGGCGCCGGTGTCGGACTTGATGTCCTTGCCCGCGTCGCGGATCGCGTGGACCACGTTCTCCGTCTCGACGGAGCTGGGCCGGTCCTTGGGTACGACGGTGATCATCGCCGCGTCGCCGGCCTTGTTGAAGGTGGCCGGGGTGACGGCGACGACGCCCTTCATGCCGGCGATCTCGTCGCCGACCTGCTTGGCCGCGGCCTTGCCGTCGGAGCTGTCCGCCGTGTCCACGACGACCAGCAGCGGGCCGTTGAAGCCGGGGCCGAAGCCGTCGGAAAGCAGGTCGTAGGCGCGGCGCTGGGTGGTGCTGGTGGGCTGGGAGCCGTCGTCCGGCAGGCCCATCTCCAGCGAGGCGGCCGGTACGGCGATGGCACCGAGGCCCAGGACGCCGACGAGCAGCACCCACACCGGCTTGCGCAGCACGAACCGGGCCCAGCGGGTGCCCATGTTCGGCTTCGCCTCGGGCCTGTTCTCCGCCTCGGCGGCCTTGCGCGCCTTGCGCCCCATGACCCGCTTGCCCGCGAAGCCCAGCAGGGCCGGGACGAGGGTGAGCGCGATGAGGACGGCGATCGCGACCGTCCCGGCCGCGGCGAAGCCCATCTTGGACAGCATCGGGATGTTGACGACGGCCAGGCCGACCAGGGCGATGACCACGGTGAGCCCGGCGAAGACGACCGCGGACCCGGCCGTGCCGACCGCCCGGCCCGCCGCCTCCTCGCGCTCCCGGCCCTCGGCCAGTTCGGCGCGGTAGCGGGAGACGATGAACAGCGCGTAGTCGATGCCGACCGCGAGGCCGATCATCATCGCGAGCGTGGAGGTGGTGCTGCCCAGGTCGAGCACGTTGGCCAGGGCGGTGATCGTGGAGACGCCGATGCCGACGCCGATCAGCGCGGTGAGCAGCGGCAGCCCGGCCGCGATGAGCGAGCCGAAGGTGACGACGAGCACGACCGCGGCGATGGCCACGCCGATGACCTCGGTGGCGCCGGTCTCCGGCATCACCTGGAGCGCGTCACCGCCGATCTCCACGGTCATCCCGCTCTTCTGCGCCGCCTCGCCCGCGTCCTCCAGGGCGTCGCGGGTCGCGTCGGTCAGCTCCATCGAGTTGACCTTGTAGGTGACGGAGATGTACGCGGTCGAGCCGTTCTTGGAGACGGCGTTGCCGGAGTACGGGTCGACGACCGAGGCGATCTGGTCGGAACCGTCCTTCAGCTCGCGGGTGATCTTGTTGACCTCGGCCTTGTTGGCCCGGTCCGTCATCTTCTCGTGCTCGGGGGCCTTGAAGACGATGCGCGCGGTGGCGCCGTCCGCGCTGGCGGCCGGGAAGCGCTGTTCCAGCAGGTCGAAGGCTTTCTGGGCCTCCGTACCGGGGATGGAGAAGGAGCTGGAGGTGGCGGTCGACGCGGAGGCCGCGCCGAATCCGGCGAGCGCCAGCAGTGCCACCCAGATCAGGGCGACATAGCGGCGGCGCCGGAAGACGAGCCGTCCGAGCTTGTAGAGGAATGTGGCCACGGGGGCGTACTCCCGGTCAGGTCGTTGAGTGGAAAGGGGGCGTGGGGAACCAGCCCGACGACGAGAGCGGCGTGTCAGGTGGGGCTTGGGGAGGGGCCGTACGGGAAAGCGCGCGGGGACCGATGCGGTCAGGCTCCGAGAGCGGGGAGGATCACGGAGTCGACGTAGTCGAGGAGGAACGCCTGGTCGACGGGGCGGTCCTCGACCAGCTGCCGAGTGGCGAAGGCGCCGATCAGCATGTGCGGTACGTATCTGAGCGCCGGGTTGTCCGGGCTCACCTCTCCCCGGTCCACGGCTCGGCGCAGCAGCGTGTCGAGACCCGTCATCTCGGGCTCGACCAGCAGTTCGCGCAGGGCCTGGAGGAGGTCGGGGTTGTTGTGGACGGCATGGCTCAGACCCCGCATCAGCGCGGCGTCCTTCTCCATCTGACAGTCGTCACTGCGGCTGAGGACGGCATGGAAGTCACCGCGCAGCGAGCCGGTGTCGACGTCGCCGAGGGTGCCGGGTTTGTTGTGCCGCAGGGCCGTGACGACGAGCGCCGGTTTGTTCCCCCACTGGCGGTAGAGGGTGGCCTTGCTGGAATGCGTACGCGCGGCGACGGCGTCCATCGTGAGGGCGTCGTAGCCGACCTCGCGGAGCAGGTCGAGCACGGCGGCGTACAGCTCGCTCTCACGCTCGGGCGTGAGCCGTGTGCGTGCCATGGGTCGACCTCCTGTTCCCGTGGGACCGGCGGGCGGGGCGTAAGCTGCGTATAAGCAAATCGAACGAAACTGTTTCGTACACGAGAACGGTACTGCACCGCCCCAGCGAAACGGGACAGTTTCGTTTGTGGCCCGCACCACAGAGGTCTCCCTGCCGCGGGGTCCCTCTGCGCGGGGTCTCCCTGCCGCGGGGTCCACCTGCGCGGGGTCTCCCTGAGTTGCCGCCGCCCCCGCGCGCGGAAAGCATGGGTGGGGTGAGTGACGACGTCTCGTATCTCCGGTTCCCGCACCTCCACGAGGATCTGCTCTGCTTCGCGGCCGAGGACGATCTCTGGGTCGCCCCGCTCGCCGCCGAGGGGGAGCGCCCAGGACGGGCCTGGCGGGTGACCGTCGACCGCACCCGGGTCAGCCATCCGCGCTTCTCCCCCGACGGGACCCGGATCGCCTACACGACGTGGCGCAGCTTCGACCCCGAGATCCACCTCGCCCCGGTCTGCGGCGGCCCGTCCCGCCGGCTCACCTACTGGGGCTCGACCGACGCCCGGGTGCGCGGCTGGACGCCCGACCCCGGCGACGCCTCGCAGATCCTCGCCGTCTCCTCGCACAACCAGCCGTTCTCGTACTTCTCCTGGGCCTACAGCGTCCCCACCGACGGCGGCCCCGGCGGCAAGCTGCCCTGGGGCCCGGTCTCGGACATCGCGGTCGCCGACATCGACGGCGAGCGCCGCACCCTGCTGCTCACCGGCACCCCGCCGCACGAACCGGCCGCCTGGAAGCGCTACCGGGGCGGGGCCACGGGCCGGCTGTGGCTGCACGGCGAGCGGCTGCTCCCGGACATCGGCGGGCACCTGGACTCCCCCATGTTCGTCGGCGGCCGGATCGCGTTCCTCTCCGACCACGAGGGCGTCGGCAACCTCTACTCCTGCCGCCCCGACGGCACCGGCCTGCGCCGGCACACCGACCACGACGCGTTCTACGCCCGGCACGCGGCGAGCGACGGGCGGCGCGTGGTCTACCAGTGCGCGGGCGAGCTGTGGCTCGTGGACGACCTGGAGTCCCCCGACGCCGTGCCCCGCAGGCTGGAGGTCCGCCTCGGCGGCCCGCGCGCGGGGCGGCGTACGTACCAGGTGCCGGCCGCGAGCAACGTGGACGCGCTGTCCGTGGACGAGACGGGCCGGGCGAGCGCCGTGTCGGTACGCGGCAGCCTGTACTGGCTCACCCACCGCGACGGGCCCGCCCGCACCATCTCCGACACCCCCGGCGTCCGGGTGCGGCTGCCGGAGATGCTGGGCAGCGGCGGCCAGGTCGCGTACGTCACCGACGCGGAGGGCGAGGATGCGATCGAGATCGCCCAGCTGCCGCGCGCCAGCGGCGACCGCCCGCCCCGCCGGCTCGCCTCCGGCCTGATCGGCCGGGTCCAGGAACTGGTCGCCGATCCGGACGGCGAACGCCTCGCCATCGCCTCGCACGACGGCCGCCTGCTCCTCCTGGACACCGACGAGGAGACGTCTACCGGCGAGCCGACCGAGCTGATCCGTTCCGTCAACGGCCCGGTCCGCGACCTCGCCTTCTCCCCGGACGGCGCCTGGCTGACCTGGTCGCACCCCGGCATCGGCCGCTCGCTGCGCAAGATCAAGCTGGCCCGGATCATGGGCCCCGGCGACCCCGCGGTCGTGGACGTCACCAACGGCCGCTTCGAGGACGAGAACCCGGTCTTCACGGGCGACGGCCGCTACCTCGCCTTCCTGTCCTGGCGCGGCTTCGACCCGGTGTACGACGTGCACACCGGCGACCTGTCCTTCCCGCTCGGCTGCCGCCCCTACCTGGTCCCGCTCTCCTCGGCGACCCCGTCCCCCTTCGCCCTGCTCCCCGACGGCCGGCCCGCGGCGGGCGGCCTGGACCCCATCGACACCGCCGAGGCCGGGGCGGCGGAGGGCTCGACGGTCACCGTCGAGTTCGAGGGCCTGGAGAGCCGGGTCACGCCGTTCCCGGTCGCCGCGTCCAAGTACTCGGCGCTGTACCCGGTCAGCGGCGGCGGGCTGGTGTGGCTGCGCTGGCCGATCTCCGGCGCGCTCGGGGAGACGTTCGCCAACCCGGCGGACATGTCGGGCCGGCCGACCCTGGAGCACTTCAGCATCGCCAAGGCGAAGAAGACGGAACTGGTCAGCCATCTCGACTGGTTCGCCGTCAGCGGCGACGCCTCCCGCCTGGTCGTCATGGACGACGGCGAACTGCGCGCGGTCCCCGCGACCGAGCCCGGCGACCTCGACTCGACCGTCTACCTGGACCTGCGCCGCATCCTGCACGAGGTGGACCCGGCGGCGGAGTGGCGCCAGGCGTACGGCGAGGCGGGCCGCATCATCCGCTCCTACTTCTGGGAGCCGGACATGTGCGGCATCGACTGGCCGGCGGTCCTGGACCAGTACCGCCCCCTGGTCGAACGCGTCGCCACACCCGACGAGTTCGCGGACCTCCTGCGCGAAGTCCTCGGCGAGCTGGGCACCTCCCACGCATACGTCTCCCCCGCCCGCCGCAACGAGGGCCCGCCGCACTACCAGCGCGCGATCGGCCTGCTCGGCGCCAACTTCGCCTGCCGGGACGGCGACTGGACCCTCCTGCGCATCCTCCCCGGCGACTCCTCCGACTCCAAGGCCCGCTCCCCGCTCGCCGGTACGGGCATCCGCGAGGGCGCGGTCCTCACCCACGTGGACGGCCGCCCGGTCGACCCGGTCACCGGCCCCTACCCCCTGCTCGCGGCGGCGGGCGGCACCACGGTCGAGCTGACCTTCCGCCCAGCCGAGGGTCAGGGCCGCTCCCGCCGCGTGGCGGTGGTCCCCCTCATCGACGAGCGCCCGCTGCGCTACCAGGACTGGGTCGCCAAGCGCCGCGAGGTCGTACGCGGCCTGAGCGGCGGCCGGTGCGGCTACCTCCACATCCCGGACATGGGCGGCTCCGGCTGGGCCCAGTTCAACCGCGACCTGCGCATGGAGGTCTCCCGCCCCGCCCTGATCGTGGACGTACGCGGCAACGCGGGCGGCCACATCAGCGAACTGGTGGTCGAAAAGCTCACCCGCACGATCCTCGGCTGGGACCTGACCCGCAACGCCCAGCCGGTGAGCTACGCCTCCAACGCCCCCCGGGGCCCGGTGGTCGCCCTCGCCGACGAGGCGACCTCCTCCGACGGCGACATGATCACCGCCGCGTTCCGCCTGCTGAACCTGGGCCCGGTCGTCGGCCAGCGCACCTGGGGCGGCGTCGTCGGCATGACCGGCCGCCACCGCCTGGGCGACGGCACGGTGATCACGGTCCCGATGAACGCGGCCTGGTTCGACACGTACGGCTGGTCGGTGGAGAACCACGGCGTCGAACCGGACGAGGAGGCCCTGCGCACCCCCCTCGACTGGGCGGAGGGCCGCCACGCGGTGCTGGACGACGCGGTCCGCATCGCCCTGGACCTACTGGCGGCGCACCCGCCGGCCACGCCCCCGACGTATGAGACTGCGCCGAATCGTCGGCGGCCGGTGTTGCCGCCGAGGTAGGGGGACGGGCTCCGGCCCGACCGGCTTGAGCCTCCCGTAAGGGGGAGCCGCCAAGCTGGGTTCATGGACGGCAACGCGCTCTACGCGCATCTTGGTCTTGCGGAACGCAGTAAGCAGAGAAGCGTACGCGTACGGACGCGGTGACCCCACCGCGCCGCCGCCCCGCCCCTACGCGTCCCCGGCCGCCGCCTTCGCCGCCGCCTCGATCTCCGCCCGGTACGCGTCCATGGCCGCCGCGTCCGGCTGCGGTAGCGCGGACGCGGCCGTCGTCCCCGTCGCGTGGTCGAGTCCTTCGCGCAGGATGTCGGCGTGCCCCGCGTGCCGGGCGGTCTCGCCGAGCATGTGGACCATGATGTCGAACAGCTGCACGTCGGGGCTGGACCACCAGGGCACGTGGCCGGGAGCGTCGAGCGCGAGGGCGGCGATCGTCGCGTCCGTGTGCGCCCAGACCCGGCGGTAGTGGTCGATGATCTCGCTCCGGGTCTCCTGCTCGGTCGCCCACATGTCCGCGCCGCGTGCGTCGTCGTCGTCCCACCGGGGCAGGGGCTCGGGGAACGGCCGGTCGAAGACGTCGCCGAAGTACCGGGCCTCCCAGAGCGACAGGTGCTTCACCAGACCCAGCAGGTTGGTCCCGGTCCACGTCAGGGGCCGCCGGATGTCGTACTCGCCGAGCCCGTCGAGCTTCCAGAGGACTGCCTCGCGCGCCTTCCGCAGGTTGTAGTGGAGGCGCTCTTTCGCGTAGTCGTCAGTCATGTGAGCCGACTCTGCCAGCACGGGAGGCGCAGCGGCACCCGTACCCCCACACGCAGCCGGGTTCCGGCCGCGTTTGTCGCCGGTCTCCCGCAGATTTGTCCGCGATCGGTAACAGAGGCATCCTCCGGGCCGACTTCGTATGTCCTCGTGGGGGCAAGGCAGGGCAGGCACGGCATCGGCAGCGACGGCGAAGTAAAAAAAGGGGCGGGCGGACATGGCGAAGCACAAGGGGAGGGCCTGGCACAGCCGGCTTCTCGCGGCGGCTCTCGGGGTCACGGCGTTGGCCGCGGCCACCTCGGTATGGACCGCCCAGGCCGGCACCGCCGACGGGCAGCAGTCGCCGGCGCCCGTGTCGTCGCCGTCCGCCTCCCACCACGACGACCGTCCCGCGACCGAAAAGGTCGCGGAGGACATCGCCCACGCCTCGGACCAGGGCGCCAAGGGTGTCAACATCACCATCGACGACGGCCCGGACCCCACCTGGACGCCCCAGGTACTGCAACTGCTCAAGGACAACGGGGTCAAGGCCACGTTCTGCATGGTGGGCACGCAGGCCCGGGCGTACCCCGACCTGGTCAAGGACGTCGTGGCGGCCGGGCACCGCCTCTGCAACCACACCGTCTCGCACGACGTCACCATGGACACCAAGTCCGAGGCGTACCAGTCCAAGGAGATCCTGGACGCCGAACGGATGATCACCAAGGCGTCGGGCGGCGTCCGGCCGCAGTACTACCGCGCCCCCGGCGGCGCGTTCACCCCGTTCAGCCGCAAGCTCGCCGCCTCGCACGGGATGCGGCCGCTGGGCTGGAACGTCGACACCAAGGACTTCGAGCACCCCGGCGTCGACACCATCGTCGCCACCGTCAAGAGCGAGATATCCAACGGACCGACCGTCCTCTTCCACGACGCGGGCGGGGAACGCTCCCAGACCCTGGCCGCGCTGCACCAAGTCCTGCCCTGGCTGAGGGAGCAGGGGTACTCTTTCGGCTTTCCCGTGCGGTGAGTCGAAGACCTGGCAGGTGGCGGCCGGCCGATGACCTTTCCCGCGCCCGGCAGTCAGAAGACGCAGAAGACTCAGAAGCCGCACCGGCCACCCCACCCCGGACACACCCCAAGGACCTCACCATGCGCACCCTGATCAGCACCGCCTTCATCTCCCTCGACGGCGTTGTCGAGGCCCCCGGCGGCGAGCCCGGCTACCGCAACTCCGGCTGGACCTTCAAGGGCATCGACTTCCTCCCCGAGGCGTTCGAGATCAAGGGCCGCGAGCAGGAGGAAGCGACCGCGCTCCTGATGGGCCGGGTCAGTTACGAGGCGTTCAGCGCCGTGTGGCCGGACATGGCGGACTTCGCCGGGTACAAGGCGATGCCCAAGTACGTCGCGTCCTCCACCCTCACCGAGAGCGAGCTCGCCACGAACTGGGGCGAGACCCACATCCTGCGATCCCTCGATGACGTCGCCGCCCTCAAGGAGACCGAGGGCGGCCCGGTCATCGTCCACGGCAGCGCCACCCTCAACCGCGCCCTCTCGGACGCCGGCCTCATCGACCGCTACCACCTCCTCGTCTTCCCGCTCCTCCTCGGCGCCGGCAAGCGGCTGTTCAGCGCGAGCGACAAGGACACCCAGCACCTGAAGCTGGTCGAGCACGAGGCGTACGCCAACGGCATCCAGAAGAACGTCTTCGACGTCGTCCGCTGAGGGCCGCCCAGGGGAGGCGCATACGGTCTGCGCATGGCTGACGTTCAGCAGGAATGAGGCCGGGTCACCGCCTGGCTCGAACAGCACGCCCCCGACGTCTTCGCCGCTCTCGGCGGCCGGGGGCGCCACGCGGCGATCAGCGCGGCCGAAGCGCGGATGGGCGTCGAGCTGCCGGCGGACCTGCGCCGGTGGCTCCTGGCAAACGACCCCGACGCCGGCCGCCACCCCGACGACCACGCGCCCCTCGTCGCCCTGGGGCGCCCGGGCGTCCTCTCCGGCGGCGGGCTCCTCCTCGGCCTCACCGACATCGAGCGCGTCCACCGCCACAAGATGGAGATGGAGGAGGATGTCTACGAAGCGCCGCGGTGAGTCCCCGATCCCGCCAGCGCCCACCGCCTGACCCCCGGCGCCCGCAGCTCGCACCACACCGTCTTGCGGTACGGGGCCTGCTCCACGCCCCACCGCAGCGCCACCGCGTCCACCAGTTGGAGCCCCCGCCCCGACGTGCCCTCGGCCCCGCTCTCGCGGAGCACCGGCCACACCGTCGGCGCGGGGTCGCTCACCGACACCCGTACCCGCCCGGTGTGCGTCGCGCTCACCCGTAACGTCACCGGCGTGCGCTCCCCCACATGCGTGATCACGTTCGCCAGCAACTCGCTGACGCACAACACGAGATCGCCCGCGTCGTCGCCCTCGAACCGTGCCCGCAGTATCCGCCGCACCTTCGGCACCGCCTGCGGGACCGCCAGGAACTCCCACGTCAGCGGCAGCCCGCTCATCCCCCCGCCGCCTCGCGCAGCACCTCGGCCAGCCGGCGCGCGGTCTCCGTGTTGCAGTTACCGAGCGCGACGAGCGGCGGCCTGGTCGTCCAGCCGGCGAGTGTCAGCGGGTCAACTCCGAGTGACGGCAGCGTGATTTCGTGCGCCTTGAGCGCCGCCCGCAGTGCGTCGATGTCGGGGCCGATGTCGTACGGGGCGTGATCCATGAGGGCCGGTCCACCTTTCGGTTGCTTGCTGTGACGAACACCTCACACGCTGCCGCATCGACCTCTACCTTGAAAGGGGATTCCGCTCCACAGAGCGAAGTGTGAAAGGCGGTCGGCGGTGGCCAAGGACATCGATGGTTCGGCGGGGGTCCCGCAGTTCTACGGGAAGGAGCTCCGGTACCAGAGGGAGGAAGCGGGCCTGACGCTGGAGAAGCTGGCAGAGGGCAGCTTCTTCGGTATCGGCATGCTCAGCGAGGTCGAACACGGCAACCGCCGCATGCCGCCGGAGCTCGCGCAGCACGTGGACCGCGTGCTGGGCACGGACTTTTTCACGAGGCGTTGTGAAGACGTGCGGGAAGCTCGCCGCAAGGGCCATGCCCCGTTCTTCGCTGGGGTCGCGGAAGCGGAGCTCCGTGCCCGGGCCATCAACGAGTGGTCGGGCACTCTAATCCCGGGGCTCCTCCAGACCCCGGCCTACGCGCGAGCCGTCATCCAGGCGACGCACCCCCTGGACACGCCGGAGGAGGTGCAGGCCAAGATCGATGCCCGGCACGAGCGAGGCAAGCTGTTCGGCGACCCCAAGAAGCCCGAGTACTGGGTGGTACTGCACGAGTCACTGATCCGCCATCCGCTGCTCGAACCGGCGGATATGGCCGAACAGTTGGACCACATCGCCGCCATGGTGCGAAGCCGCCGGGTCGTTGTGCAGATCCTTCCGTGGAATGCGGCCACCCGCCCCATCAGCGAGCTGCCGCTGCTACTCATGGACTTCGACGACGAACCGCCGCTGCTCTACACCGAGGGCCCCTACCACGGGCAGACCATCGACGATCCGGGGCTCGTTAAGCAGTACCGCAAGACATACGATCGCCTCAGGGCCGCCGCGCTGCCGCCAGAGGTGTCCCTCGCCCTGCTAGAGAAGGCGGCTGAGGAGTTCCGGCATGGCCAGCACCACCCTTGATCTCAGCGCCGCGCGCTGGCGCAAGAGCAGCTTTAGCAACGGCTCTGGCGGGAACTGCCTCGAAGTGGCCCAGGACTTCGCCAGCTGGCGCAAGAGCAGCTACAGCAACACCAGCGGCGGCAACTGCCTCGAAGTAGCCGACGGTCACCCCGGACTCGTCCCCGTCCGGGACTCCAAGCGGCCCGACGGGCCTGCCCTCATCCTCGATGCAGCCGCCTGGACGCCGTTCATCGAGGCCGTCAAGGCCGCCTGAGGCAACACCCACGCAGCAAGAGCGCGCCCGGAACGACCGGGCGCGCTCTTCTTGTTCCTGGCCCCATCGCAAAGCGCTCCCGCCAACACACGGCGGCCCCCGGCGTGTTCGCCTTCCTTTATCAGGTCATGCGGCGATTGGATGAGGATTGATCCACTGCGCCCCGCCTCAACTCGTCCCGAAGCCCGCCGTCCACTGGTACGGGACGCCCCTTCGTTCCAGGGCACGACTCGGGGCTCGACCTCATATTCAAGGAGTACAGCCGAATGCCAGAGCTGCCGAAACGAAACGTCACCAGGCCCGTCAGCTCGCGGCCGGCCAAGCCCCTTCGAAACAACGATGCGGCGAACCTCGATTCCGCCCGTGCCGCACTGGCTCGCGCCATGGCGGCGCAGCGTGCCGAGAACGCCGAGAACGAGGCGGGCCGGAGCGCACCGGCGCAGGGCCCCGCAGACCCCGCGGACCCCGGCACCACGCAGCCGCCCGCGGAGTCGGCTCATGAGATATCGCCGGCCGCCGCCCCTCGTCGCCGGGCGTTCTCGCGACGGACGCGGATCCTGGCCGCGGTCGTCGGAGTGGTGGCCGTTGCTGTCGTCGCGGGTGTGGCTGTTACGGCCGGCGGGGGCTCCGACAGCTCCAGCCCTCGGGCCGACGCGCCTGCCGAAGGTCCCGTACGGCCCGACAGCGAGGCCGAGGAAGCCGGGGACCGGTCGCCGCTGCCGGGGGCTTCGACGGCGGAGCAGTCGGCGTCCCCTGCCGTCACCCCGTCCGCCACCGCCTCCTCGTCATCGGGCACGGAGCCCCGGAGCACGCCCGGTCCGGGCAGGAGCACCGCCTCCGCCGGATCCGGAGCGTCGTCGGACGCGGACGGCTCCGGAACGGACGGCGCCCCCAAACCGGGCAGCGGCAAGGGCGGCGGTTCGACCGAGGTCCGCGGCTTCCCTCTGGCCGTCGAGGCGTCGGGCAAGTGCCTGACCGGCGCGGGCTCGGGATCGCAGCTCGTGGCGTCCGTCTGCGACGGTTCGTCCGGCCAGTCCTGGGTTCTCGATCGCGACGGCAGTCTGCGGCTGGGAGCCCTCTGCGCAACGCTCACCGGAACCGAGGACCGTACTCCGGTCGTCCTGAGCGGCTGCACCGGGTCTTCCGTGCAGCGCATCAGCCTTTCGGGTACGGCGCTGGTGTCCGCGTCCACCGGCAAGTGCCTGGATCTCTTCGGAGGGGCGAGCGGCTCCCAGATCGTGCTCTGGGAGTGCAACGGCCGTGACAACCAGCACTGGAGTGCCGCCTGACCGCCCCGCAGCACGGAACGTCAGGCAGCAGGAGGGGCGCGCCCGGAGGTGATCCGGGCGCGCCCCTCGGCGCGTAAGGCAACCGTCGACCGGTCAACGGTCGAAGCGCTCCCGCATGTCGTCCGCGGTGCCCTGCGCACGGTCGCGGCCCTGCTCGGCCGTGTTCCGGGCCTTGTCGCGGCCCTCGCCGCCCTTGCGGTCCTTCGACTGCTTCTGGCCCTGGTCCTGCGCCGTGCTCTTCGCCTGGTCGGCGAGGTCCTTGGCCTTGTCCTTGAACTGGTCGGCGATGCCCATGCTGTTCACTCCTATGTGGTGCGTGGGGGACGGCCCCGGTGGGGCCTCGACCAGATTCACACGGCCCGACACGCCCCGCATGTCGATCAGTTACGCTGCGTACGCGCCGAGCGTTCGTCCTGGTCAGCAGCGCCGCCCGCACCGACGAGGCCCTTGCTGATGCCCTCCAGGCGGGGGCCGAAGCGGCGCATCTCACGCTGGCCGACGACGCCGATGAGCGTCGGCAGGTAGCCGCGTACGGACTGCATGCCGCGCAGCCACCACTGGGCGTAGACGTGGGCGGAGCGGCGCTCGATGCCGGCGACGATGCGGTCGACGGCGGGGCCGAGCGGGTACGTGCGGTTGGCGGGCCACGGGAGGCGCTGGCGCAGGTCGCGCATGACGTCGTCCTCGTCGGCGCCGCGGACCATGTCGGTGTCGGTCCAGGAGAGGTAGCCGACGCCGACCTTCACGCCCCGGTAGCCGACCTCGGCGCGCAGACTGTGCGCGAAGGCTTCGACGCCCGACTTGGAGGCGCAGTAGGCGCTCATCATCGGGGCCGGGGTTATCGCGGCGAGGGAGGCGATCTGGAGGAAGTAGCCGCGGCTCTCCATGAGGACGGGCAGGAAGGCGCGGGCGGTGACGGCGCCGCCGATGAGGTTGACCTCGATGACCCGGCGCCAGGCGACGGGGTCGGAGTCGATGAGGGGGCCGCCGGTGGCGACGCCGGCGTTGGCGACGACGATGTCGACCTTGCCGAAGCGGGCTTTGACCTCCTGGGCGACGCGGGCCATGGCCTCGTGGTCGGTGACGTCGGCGTGCCAGTGGTCGCTGTCGCCGTGGAGGCGTTCGGAGACCTTCTTCAGCTCGTCCGGTTCCAGGCCGACGAGGGCGAGGGTGGCGCCGCGGGCGGAGAGTTTGCGGGCGAGCAGTTCGCCGACGCCGCGGGCCGCGCCGGTGACGACGACGACCTGTCCTTCGAGATTTCCCCTGCCGCTCATGCGACCTCCTCCTTGCCCTCGACGTCAGTGGTGTCCCGTTCCGGGAGGACCGGGAGGTACGTGGTCACCAGTTCCCGTATCTTCGCGGTGACCACCTCCGGCGCCTCCACCGGAGTCATATGGCCCATGCCCGTGAGCTCGGTCAGCCCCAGGCAGTCGGGCAGCGCCGCCGCGAGCGCGCGGGCGTGGACGGGCGGGGTGAGCCGGTCCTCCGTACCCGCGATGACGGCGGTGGGTACGCGCAACTCCCGTACGCCCGCGTCGAGATCGAGGTCGGCGAGGACGTGGCCCCAGGCCACCCGGGGTATGCGGGGGCAGGCGTGCACGATACGGGCACAGGTGTCGACCCGGTCGGGGGCCGAACCCGCTCCCATCGTCCCGTACTTGAGTATCCGGCGGGACATCGGTGTCACCGGTCCGAGGGGGGCGCGGGCGCCGAGGATCGCGCGGGTGAGCCGGGTGCGTACGGCACCGGCCCGCATCGGGACGACGAGCGATTCGGCGAGGAGCCGGGAGCTGCCGGTGCTGCACAGCAGGACGGCGGCGGCGTGCTCGCGCAGCTCGGGGCGGCGCGAGGCGGACATGATGGTCATGCCGCCCATGGAGTGTCCGGCGAGTACCGCCTTCTCGCCGGGGGCGAGGGTGGCGGCGAGGACCGCTTCGAGGTCGTCGGCGAGGGCGTCGGTGCTGTAGCCGTCGCGGGCGGCGGCGGGCGAGGTGCCGTGGCCGCGCTGGTCGTAGGCGATGACGCGGTGGTCGACGGCCAGGTCCCTTGTCTGGGCGTCCCAGAAGTGGGTGTTGCAGGTCCAGCCGTGGGAGAGGACGACGGCGGGGGCGCCCTCCTGGCCGTGCACCTCTATGTGTATGCGGGAGCCGTCTGCGGAGACGGCGAGGAGTTCGCGGGCGGGCACGGGCCGGCGGCCGGCGACGGGCAGGGGGCGGCTCATCGGGCCACCTCCTCGGCGACGGCCTCGCCCGCGGTGCGCTGGGCCGGGAGGGCCGGGCGCAGGACCTGGTACTCGGAGACGTCCACGGTCCGGGTCGCCTTGCGGAACTCGGCGGTGGTGCCGGGCCAGACGGTGGTGTTGCGGCCGTTGGCGTCCAGGTACCAGCTGTTGCAGCCGCCGGTGTTCCAGACGGTGCGCTTCATGCGGTCCTGGACGCGGCGGTTCCAGGCGCTGACGGCGGAGGGGCGGGCGTCGAGGGCGACCTTGCCGCCGAGGACGTTCAGCTGGCGCAGGTAGTCGGCCATGTAGTTCAGCTGGGACTCGATCATGAGGATCATCGAGGAGTTCCCGAGGCCGGTGTTGGGGCCGATGATCGTCATCCAGTTCGGGAAGCCGGCCGCGCTCGCGCCGCGCAGCGCCTGCATGCCGTCCTTCCAGGACTCGGTGAGCGTCATGCCGTCGGCGCCGGTCACGCGCTCGGCGATCGGCATGTCGGTGACGTGGAAGCCGGTGCCGAAGATGATCGCGTCGACCTCGGCCTCCGTACCGTCGGAGGCGACGACCGTCGAGCCGCGGACCTCGGCGAGGCCGGAGGCGACGACGTCGACATTGGGCTGGGCGAGGGCGGGGTAGTACGTGCTGGACAGCAGGATGCGCTTGCAGCCGATGCGGTAGGAGGGGGTGAGCTTGGCGCGCAGGGCGGGGTCCTTGATGGCGCGGGCCATGTTGGACTTGGCTATCCGCTCGACCAGGCCGAGCTGGTCGGGGTGCTTGGTGAAGGCGCTGACCTGGAGTTCCCGGATGCCCCAGAGCAGTCCGCGGCGGGCGGTGCCGGTGGCGGGGAGGGCGCGGTGCAGCCGGCGCTCGAAGCCGCTGATCTTCCGGTCCATGCGGGGCATGACCCAGGGCGGGGTGCGCTGGAAGAGGGTGAGCTTTCCGGCCTTCGGCTGGATCGCGGGCACGATCTGGATGGCGGAGGCGCCGGTGCCGATCATCGCCACGCGCTTGCCGGTGAGGTCGGCGTCGTGGTCCCAGCGGGCGGAGTGGAAGACCTTGCCGGGGAAGTCGGCGAGACCGGGGATGTCGGGCATCTTCGGGTCGGAGAGCGGGCCGGTCGCGGAGACGACGACGTCCGCGACGACGGTGGTGCCGTTGGCGGATTCGATGACCCAGTGCAGCTCGTCGTTGTCCCAGCGCATCTGCGTCACCTCGTGGTCGAGGCGGATGTGCGGGCGCAGCCCGAAGGTGTCGGCGACGTGCTCCAGGTAGGCGCGGATGTGCTCCTGCCCGGAGAAGGTGCGCGGCCAGTCGGGGTTGGGGGCGAACGAGAAGGAGTAGAGGTGGGACGGTACGTCGCAGGCGCAGCCGGGATAGCTGTTGTCGCGCCAGGTGCCGCCGACGGAACCGGCCCGCTCCAGGACCACGAAATCGGTGATGCCTTCGCGGCGCAGCCGGACTGCCGCTCCGAGGCCCCCGAATCCGGATCCGATCACCGCCACGCGTACATGCTCGTGCTGGGCCATGCTGCCGCCTCCCGCGGTACGTCACACGACTCTGCCAGCAATCACTGGCATTGTTGGGAGACTAGAGCAGCTTCGTACCGATGGGTAGGGGGCGGACGCGGGAAAGTTACCGGCGGTACAACATGCGGCTTCCGCACCGGGGAGGCGGATAGGGTGCGGGGGTGGCAGAAGGAAGCGAGCACCGCGAGTACCGCATGGAGGAGCTGGCCGAGGAGGCCGGCATCCCCGTACGGACCCTGCGTTTCTACCGGGAACGCGGCCTGATCTCGCCGCCCCGCCGCGAGGGCCGCATCGCCTGGTACGACGACCACCACCTGGCCCGCCTGCGCACGATCACCGGGCTCCTGGAGCGCGGCCACACCCTGACCGGCATCGCCGACCTGGCCCGCACGTTCGAGAGCGGGCGCGATGTGGCGGAGGTGCTGGGCCTGGGCGAGCCGACCGAGGAGGTCCCGGTCCGGCTCACGCCCGAGCAGCTGGCGGACTACTTCGAGGACCAGTCCACCCCGGAGAACCTGGCGACCGCCCTGGAGCTGGGCTACCTCGGCACGGACGGCGAGGAGATCGTCCACATCAGCCGCCGCCTGCTGGAGGTGTCGGCCGAGCTGGTACGGGAAGGCGTCCCGCTCGCCACGGTCCTCGCCACCGGCCGCCGCGTCCGCGAGCACGCGGAGGCGCTGGCCGACCTGTTCGTCTCGGTGCTGCGCGAGTACAGCACGGAGCCGGAGACCGAACCACCCCAACTGCGCCCCCTGGCCCGCGCGGTGATGGACGCGGAACTGTCGATGGCCCTGGACCGGAGGCTGCGGCGGGAGAGGTCGGAGGAGGCGGGGTCGGGGTCGGGGTCGGGGTCGGAGGACTCTGCGCCGGAACCGAGACCGGAGGAAGCCGTGCCGGAGCCGGGGCCGGGACCGGAGGAAGCCGTGCGGGGGCCGAAGCCGGCACCGGAGGAAGCCGTACCGGGGCCGGGGAAACCGTAGCCGGAGCCGGGGGAAGCGTAGGCGGGGCCGGGGAAACCGTAGCCGGAGCCGGGGGAAGGGCAGGCGGGCGGTGCGCGGGTGACCCGGCCCTCGTCCGGGTAAGCAACTGGTAGGGGCACACCGCCCTCGCCGTACCCCGCCCCTACTGCCCGTACACCACCGTCACGGGCGCGTGGTCGCTCCACCGCTCGCCGTGCGTGGCGGCCCGCTCGACCCATGCCTTCACGGCGCGGGCGGCGAGTCCGGGGGTGGCCACCTGGTAGTCGATGCGCCAGCCGGTGTCGTTGTCGAAGGCGCGCCCGCGGTAGGACCACCACGAGTACGGGCCTTCCACGTCCGGGTGCAGGGCGCGTACGACGTCGACGTACGCGGCCTCCGCGAAGACCCGGGTCAGCCACTCCCGCTCCTCGGGCAGGAAGCCGGAGTTCTTGCGGTTGGCCCGCCAGTTCTTGAGGTCCGCCTCCTGGTGGGCGATGTTCCAGTCGCCGCAGACGACGACCTCGCGTCCCTCGGCGGCGGCGCGCGCCTTGAGCCCGACGAGGTAGAGCAGGAAGGCCGCCATAAAGCGCTCCTTCTCGTCCTGCCGCTCGGTGCCGACCTCGCCCGAGGGCAGGTAGAGGCTCGCGACCGTGACGCCGGGCAAGTCGATCTCGACGTACCGCCCGCTCGTGTCGAACTCCTCGCACCCGGCGTGCCCGTGACCGCCGAAACCGATCTGCACCCGCTCCGGGGCGCGCCGCGAGTAGACCGAGACCCCGGCCCGGCCCTTGGCGGCGGCCGGTGCGTGGACGGTGTGCCAGCCCTCGGGCTCACGGACCTCCGCCGGCAGCTGCTCGGGCTCGGCGCGCACCTCCTGGAGGCAGATCACGTCGGCGTCGGTCTGCGCCAGCCACTCGACGAAGCCCTTCTTGGCCGCGGCGCGGAGACCGTTTACATTCACGGAGGTCACGGTGAGCAAAACATGCTCCTAAGGTTCACAGGCGTTCAGAGAGTGCGCAGCACACTGTCGGAGGTCACAGTGAGCATTCCGGCACGATACCGACGAACGATGCCGCATACATGTACGATACCCCGCATGAATATCCAGGTCCGGGCCTTCGACCATCCCGATGCCGTCAAACTCAACGATCGCGTGCAGCTCGAATACGCCGAGCGCTACGGCGACGAGGGCGACATCACACCGCTGGACGCGACGATGTTCGACCCGCCTCACGGTCTGTACCTGATCGCGTACGACGCGTGGGAGCAGCCGGTGGCCACGGGTGGCTGGCGCTCCCAGGAGCGCAATGAGGAGGGCTACTCGGACGGCGACGCCGAGCTGAAGCGGATGTACGTCATACCGGAAGGCCGCGGCCAGGGCCTCGCCCGCCGCATCCTGGCCGCCCTGGAGGCGGACGCCCGCGCCGCCGGCCGCACCCGCATGGTCCTGGAGACCGGCGACCGTCAGCCGGAGGCGATCGCCCTGTACCTCTCCAGCGGCTACACCCCGTGCGAGAAGTTCGGCCACTACCGCACGTACGACAGCAGCCGCTGCTACGCGAAGCCCCTGCGGGAGAGCGGGCCGGCCTGACCGGGGCGTCCGCTTGCGTTGAAGCGCACTCCAACGGCCACACTCCCTGCCACGGCCACCGAACGGCGGTGACCTCCCCCTGGCCGGTGCGTCCCAGGGGGCCGTGCGGGCCTCTCAGCCCGCCTCGGGCGCCTTGGGGCTCTTGGGGCTCTTGGGGCTCTTGGGGCTCTTGGGGAACGCCGCCTTCAGGGCCGCCCCCCGGGTGAGGAACGCGACGCGGATCACGGGCAGCACGCACAGCGTCTGCACCACCGCGTACCAGGGCGGGCACACGCCCGGGATCAGGTCGACGCCGATGATCGCGACCGGCACGATCACCGCGAGGGTGCTCACACGCTCGAAGGCACGGCGGGAGCCCTGGGCGGCGGATGCGGTGATCCGGAGGATCACGTAGGCGATCACCGGCAGCAAGGCCGCGCGGACCCACATGAAGGTGTTCACCGTGTGGCCGGTGGCCGCCACCACGACGACCGCGACGAGAGCGGCGGCGCCGAGTACCCCGTAGAGCCTGACACTGCTCCGCGCCGATTCGAGGGCCCGTCGGGCGGCGGGATTCTCTGCGGGCCGGGTGTTCGTCTGGAAGTCCATGCCGACGACGCTATGAACCGCTGGTCCGGCTCGGTATGCGTCTGGGCGCACAAGGGGGTGGGGCTGGACCCACTCCTGCGCCGAGCAGGGCCTCGGGGCGTTCCGTGCGGTGCAGAGTGGGGGCACCGGAGAGAACGCGGAGGGATGGACGATGAGAGTGCTGGGTTCGTGGCCGGCCCGGGCGGGCGTGGGTTTCGTACGGGCGTGCGCCGTCGCCGCCGTCACGCTGCTGGTCCCGGCCGTGTGGGCGGGGGCGGTGGCGCTGGGGGTGTGGTGGGGGCCGGCGAACCCGTGGTCGTGGGTGGCTCCCGTTCTGCTGGTGGGCAAGGGTTCGCTCCTCCTGTCGCGGCCGGTCTGCCGGGCCGTCCGCTTCCTGGCCGCCCGCTGGTCGGGCACCGGGATCGCGTCCGGTTACCGCGAGGCCCCGCCGGTGACGCGGATGGCCACCGGCCACTGGTGGAACGGCTTCGACTACCACCGCACCCGCCGCGACGCCCTCATGGACCAGCGGTGGCGGCTGCGCTGGAAGGACCCGGCCAACTGGCGTGACTTGCGGTTCACGGTGATCGCCCCGTTCGCTGCGGGGCTCGTGGCGTGCGTCCCGCCGGCGGGGGTGGTGCTGGCAGCCGCCGGGTTCGGCACGGGGGCCGCCGGCCGGGTCATCGGCCTCGCCGTGGCCGTCGCCTCCGCCCCGTACGCCTGGCGGCCCCTCACCCCGGCCGCGGTTCGCTTCCTGCGGCCGTCCGCGCGGATGGCGCTGGCGGACCGGGTGGACGAACTGACCGGCCAGCGCGCGGACGCGACGATCGCGCAGGCCGCCGAGATCCGCCGCATCGAGCGCGACCTGCACGACGGGGCGCAGGCCCGGCTCGTCGCGCTCGGGCTCTCGCTGGCCACGGTGGAGAAGCTGATGGAGACGGACCCGGACCGGGCCAGGGCGCTGATGCGCGAGGCGCGGGCCGGCGCCACCGCCTCACTGGCCGAGCTGCGCGACCTGGTCCACGGCATCAACCCGCCCGTGCTCAACGACCGGGGCCTGGTCGACGCCGTACGGGCCCTGGCCCTGGACAGCCCGCTCGAAACGGAGGTGAGCGCCGACGTGCCGGGGCGACTGGACGCGCCCGTCGAGTCGGCCGTGTACTTCGGCATCGCCGAACTGCTCACCAACGCGGTCAAGCACGCCCACGCGACCCGGCTGCGGATCTCCCTCGTCCAGGACCGGGCCGGCCTGGTGGCCGAGACGGAGGACGACGGGCGCGGCGGGGCCGTCGTCCGGGACGGCGGCGGACTCGCCGGGCTGCGGCGGCGCCTGGCGGTCTTCGACGGCACCCTGGACATCACGAGCCCGGCCGGCGGCCCGACCCGGGCGAGGATCATGGTGCCATGCGCATCGTTGTAGCCGAGGACCTGTATCTCCTGCGTGACGGCATGGTCCGCCTCATCGAGGCGTACGGCCACGAGGTGGTGGCGACGGCCGCCACCGGTCCCGAGACGCTGGCCGCCCTGCGCGAGTGGCGGCCGGACCTCGCCGTGGTCGATGTCCGCATGCCCCCGACGCAGACGGACGAGGGCCTGCGAGCCGCCCTCATCGCCCGCACCGAGCTCCCCGGACTGCCCGTGCTGATCCTGTCCCAGTACGTGGAGCAGCTGTACGCCCGCGAGTTGCTGGCCGACGGGTCGGGCGGGGTCGGCTACTTCCTGAAGGAGAGCGTGTTCGACGCCGACCAGTTCATCGACGCGCTGGAGCGGGTCGCGGCCGGGGGTACGGCCATGGACCCGGCGGTCATCGCGAAGCTGCTCTCCAGCGGCTCGTCCCACCGCCGCCTCGGCGGGCTCACCGAGCGCGAGCACTCCGTGCTTGCCCTGATGGCGGAGGGCCTGTCCAACCAGGCCATCGCGCAACGCCTGTTCCTCAGCGACAGCGCGATCAGCAAGTACACGACCTCGCTGTTCGGCAAGCTCGGCATCACGGACGACGGCACCGGCAACCGCCGCGTGCTCGCCGTGCTGGCCTACCTGAACAATCCGTAACGGCCCTCACGGCAGCAGCGAGTCCGCGAGCGCCGTCGCGGTGGCCTCGTCCAGGGGCGCGTGGCCGAGCAGGAACCTGTACCAGAAGACCCCGTAGACCTGGTCCACCATCAGGTCGAGGTCGCGTACCGGCTCCAGCTCGCCGCGTTCCCGGCCGCGCTCCAGCACTTCGCGCAGGGCCGCGCGGCGGGTCTCGGTGGACTCCCGCATGGGCACGGCCACCTGGGGGTCGCGGGCCGCTCCCCGGGCCAGGGTCCGCGGCGCCGGCCCCACGGGGGGCCGCTGGGCCCCGGCGAACGTGGCCGCGACGACCGCCCGCAGATCGTCCCGCAGGTCCCCGTGGTCCGGCGCGGGCACCGCCTGCTGGGCGCGTTCGCCGAGCGCCTCCAGCAGGACGGCCCCCTTGGAGGGCCACCACCGGTAGAGCGCCTGCTTCCCGACCCCGGCCTCCCGCGCGGTGGTCTCGACGCTCACCGAGTCGCCCTCCGCCTCCCCGGGCAGGCGCAACGCGGCGGAGGATGGCACGTCGCGCCGCCTCGTTGCGCCGGCGCCCGGTCACGGAACTCTTCGACGGCCTCGCCAAGACGACCCCGGCGGGCCGGGTGGGCCACGCCGCGTACGTCGCCCAGGCCATCCACTCCCTCGCGACGAACGGCTTCGTCACCGGCGTCGTACTCGACTGCACGGGCGGCGCGAACCTCCCGACGGACCGCTGAGCGAAGGAGGCGACGGGATGGCCCGACGTGAGTCCGCCGGGTTGTCGGGTGCTAGGCGTCGTCGCAACACCCCAGCTCAAGGGGTGGCATGGACTTCGAGATCCGAGAGGACCGGCAGCCGCTGCCTGGTCGGCCTGGACAAAGTTGCGGCACTTCGCACACGTGCGAGTGGGACTGCGGCTCAGTCCTCCTTCATTTCCTTCGTGGACCACTCGTTGGCGAAGTGTTCCATCTGCTTGAGGACCAGGTTGATGGCCTCCGGCGCCTGGTCCGGCGGGTAGTTGCGGCGGGCCAGGAGG
This sequence comes from Streptomyces sp. A1277, assembly GCF_004795015.1. GTDB lineage: Bacteria > Actinomycetota > Actinomycetes > Streptomycetales > Streptomycetaceae > Streptomyces. Next base: position 82,662 of record NZ_SSBI01000010.1, read on the forward strand.
CGCTTGATGGCGCTGCGCAGGCGGGCGCGTACCGGCTCGCGGGCGATCCAGTCCGGCTTCAGCTTGCTGCGGACCTCCGCGACCAGCTCGCGGGCCACCCCGGCCAGTACGTCGTCGCCCATCACCGATTGCGCCGTACCATGGTCGGCCAGAGCGTCGTAGAAGGCGAGCTCGCGCCAGTCCAGCGGCGGCTCGAACTTCTCGCCGCGCCGGGCGTCGTCCATGACCTCCTTCGCCATCTCGACGAGCTTGGCGATGAGCTCGGCGCTCGTGTACTGCTGCCGCATGTAGCGGACCATCAGGTCCTGCAGCCGCTCGGAGAACGTGGTGCGCCGGACGACGTTGTGCCGCGTCACCTCACGCATCTTCCGCTCGATGAGCCGCCGCAGCGCCTCTGCGGCCAGGTGCGGGGTTTCGCTGTTCTGCAGCTGTGCGGCGAGGGCGCCGTTCAGGTGCGTCAGGTCGGCGGTCTCCAGGCCGGCCTCGGCGAACAGGTCCGTCACGCCGCTGGTCTCGACGACCGAGGACGTCAGCTGCGAGAGGTACAGCTCGATGTCGCGGGCGACGGGCAGGCCGCGGGCCTCACGGTCCATCGCGTCGTACTTCGCCATATAGGCGCGGACCTCGACGAAGAACTGGACGTCCCGCCGCCAGGCCAGGTGGTCCGGGAAGCGCTCGCCGATGTTCTTGGCGCTGGCGGACAGCGCGTAGAAGCGCTCCAGGCGGTGGGCGTGCTCGCGGAAGCGACGGCCGAGCGTCCGGCGGGGGTCGTCGAGCCCGTCCGGGTTGTTGCCGGCTGTGCGCGGGTCCCGCAGGTAGTTCGCGGCCTTGATCGCGGCGTCGATGAACGCCGTCTTCGACGGCGTCTCCAGCCGCTTGCGCCACTCGAAGCCGCGCAGGATGTCGGCGAGGATGTCGTACTCGTTGCGCAGCTCGTCCAGGGCCCGGTCGACGTCCTGGCCGAGGGTGCGGTCCTGCTGGTCCGCCTCGGTGTACTCCGCGATGGCACGCTGGAGGTTCTCGGTCAGCGGTGCGTACCCGACGAGGAGGCCGTCCTCCTTCGCGCGGAAGCGTCGGTTGACGCGGGCCAGGGCCTGCATCAGGTTGGCGCCCTTCAGCGGCCGGTCCAGGTACATCGTGTGGACCGGCGGGGCGTCGAAGCCGGTCAGCAGCATGTTGTTGACGATGAGCAGCTCGAGCTCGTCGTCGGGGTCCTTGGCGCGGTTGACGACCGCCTTGCGCCTGCTGTCGCTCAGGGCGTGGGCCAGGAGGTGGGCAGGGTCCTTGCGCGAGTTCGAGGAGAAGACGATCTTCATGGCGCCCTTGTCGACCTCGTCGCTGTGCCACTCGGGCCGCAGCTCGCGCAGGGCGTCGTAGACGCGGACGCAGATCTCCCGGGTCGCGCACACGACCATCGCCTTGCCGGCCGCGCCACCCGTCTCGGAGGCACCGACGAACGGCTGCATCCGCTCCCGCCGTGCCTCCCAGTGCTCGACGAGGTCGGCGGCGAGGTCCCTCACACGGGCGGGCGCGCCGTACATGGCGTTCATCGTCGCGACGGCCTGCTCGACCCGGCGGCGCTCGGTGTCGTCGAGGCCGTCGGTGATGCGGTCGGCCTCCTCGTCGATCGTCGTCGGGTCGACGTCCTCGTCCAGTACGAGCTGGATGACGCGGCTCTCGTGGAACACCTTGACGGTCGCGCCGTCGTCGGCGGCCCGCTTGAGGTCGTAGACGTCGATGTAGTCGCCGAACACTTCGCGGGTGTTGCGGTCGGCCTCGGAGATCGGGGTGCCGGTGAAGGCCAGGAGCGTGGCGTGCGGGAGCGCGTCGCGCAGGTGGCGGGCGTAGCCGTCGAGGGAGTCGTAGTGGCTGCGGTGCGCCTCGTCGACGACGACCACGATGTTGCGGCGGTCGGAGAGCAGCGGGTGGTCCGCGCCGGCGTCCTTCTCCTCCTTGGTACGGCCGAACTTCTGCAGCGTGGTGAAGAGGATGCCGCCGACGCGCTTGGCAGCGAGCGCCTCGCGCAGCTCGGCCCGGGTGAGGACCTGCTTGGGCGCTTCCGGGAGGATCTCGCTCTCGAGGAACGTCGAGTACAGCTGGTCGTCGAGGTCCGTGCGGTCGGTGATGACGACGACCGTCGGGTTCAGTAGTGCCGGGTCCTTCATCACCATGGTGGTGGTCAGGACCATCTCCTCGGACTTGCCCGACCCCTGGGTGTGCCAGACGACGCCGGCCTTCCCGTCGCTCGCGGATGCCTCGCGGACGGCCTCCGCGGCTCGGGTCACCGCGTGGAACTGGTGGGGCTTGGCGATGCGCTTCGTCCGCTTCGATGGGACGAAGTTGATGAAGGACCGGATGAGGGAGAGGAAGCGCGGCTGGGTGAACAGGCCGTGCACGGCCAGGTTCTGGCCCGAGTCCGCTATCCCCTCGGCGTCGAACGGGTCGACGCGCGCGCCGAACTCGTCCGTGTTCCACGGTGCGAAGTGCTCGTACGGGGTGAAGGGTGTGCCGTACTTCGCCGTGATGCCGTCGGAGAGCAGGACCACCGAGTTGTGGCGGAAGGCTGTAGGGAACTCCTCCACGTACCGGGTGATCTGCGAGTGCGCCGTCTGGAGGGTGGCGTCCTCGTCTCCGGCGCGCTTCAGCTCCAGGACGGCGAGGGGCAGGCCGTTGACGTAGAGGACGACGTCGAAGCGGCGGTTCTTCTCGCCGTCGATGACGGTGACCTGGTTGACGGCGCGGTAGACGTTCGCCTCGGGGTCGTCCAGATCGACGAGGCGGATGGTCGGGTTGTGCTCGGCGCCGAAGGCGTCGGTGTACGTGACGGAGCGGATGCCGGCGGTGAGGTAGCCGTGGGCGGTGCGGTTCTCCTCGTACGTGTCCTGCGACGCCGGGGTCGCGGCGGCGGCGACGGCGTCCCGGACGGCGTCCGGGGGGAGGGCGGGGTTGAGCCGCTCGACGGCCTCGGTGAGGTCCGGGTACAGGATGAGGTCGTCCCACGACTTGCGGTGGCCGGAACCGGGGGCGAGCTGGTTGCCGGGGGTGTGTTCCCAGGCGAGCTCGCCGAGCTCTTCGAGGGCGAGCAGTTCCCAATCGGACTCGTGGGGGCGGTGGTTCTGGCCATCGTCGTCGGGGTGCGTCATGTGTTGTCCTCGACAATCTTCTCGGCGTCCTTGACGCGGAGGCGGCCGGACATGAGCTGGGGGAGGAGGGTGTCGCGGAGGGTGGCGAGGGTCTGCGATTCCCGCCGCGCGAGCGCCGCACGGCTGCCCAGGCTCTGAATCTGCCGGCCCGTCTCCCCGAACCGGCGGGGATCGACCACCTGGGTCGCCAGTACCTCTGCCGGGCGCACTCGCTGATGGCTCTTCGAGGTTCCTGTCACCTTCGAGGCGAGCTCGTCCAAGAACGCTTGCTGAGCCGTGACCGCCCACAATTCGTGGGAGGTCACGGTACCGCGGGGGGTCAGGACAAGGAATTCGGTCGAGGCCAGCGAAGTAGTGCCGGGCTTCGGCGCCACGTTCCACACACGAGGGATATCAGGATTCAGCTTCGACAGCAGCACAGCCGGTTCAGCGACAGAGAATTTACCGCTCTTGATCAATTCCGGGGCTGTGCGCTCAGGCGATTTCCCCGCGTCGAACGCCGGGAGGCTGTAGAGGTCGACAGCGTCATCGGTGATCCCCTGCGGAGAAACCTGCTCCCTTCGCAACGAACAGACCTCTTCGAGGCGGACGCGCGCCTCCCAGCGTTCTCCGGATGCGAGGGCCAGGGACAGGTCTTCGGCTGTGGCAGCAAGTCGTTCATTGACGACGATCTTGTCGTCCAGCGCTCCAAGCACAGCGGAGATCGCCTGCTGGGCCGCCTTCGCCGAAGGAACGCGCAACCGGGCGTTGGCCAGCGTGGTGGCGCTGGCGTTGGGCTGCGCCGACTTGTCGCCGGTCACCGCTCGCACGTATTCGGTGAACTGGCTGTCTTTCAACAGGTACCCGACGAAGCGGGAATCCACCGCGTTCGAAATTTTCAGGCGAACCAAGTAGGACGCGAACACAGCGTCCGGGGGGCTCTCGATCCACTTGCTGGCCCCTGTTGTGGCACCGGTGCGGGCGATGACGACGTCTCCCGGGTGGAGCCGGTACTTCTCCGCCTGTTCCGCACTTGCCTGAACGAACGGAACCCGGTTCCAGGAGAGTGATCCATGCACGATGTCCGTGATGCGGAGAAATCGCGGCCCGACAGGAGCTTCCGTCGCACTGGCGGTGAGACCGTAGTCGACCGATGAGCAAATATCGCGAAGCCGAACCTGGATCCAGTCAGACATCAATGTTCCTCATCTGGTCACGGACCGTCTTCTCCAGCGACGCCGACTCCTCGAACAACTCGTACAGCTCTTCCGTCAGCTTGGTGATCCTCTCCGCCACCGCCTCCGCGCCCTCTTCTTCCGCCGCAACGGACCCCACGTACCGCCCCGGCGTCAGTACGTACCCGTGTTCCCTGACCGTTTCCAGGTCGGCCGAGAAGCAGAACCCGGGCTCGTCCTCGTACGCCAGTCCCTCTGCGCGCGCGGATGCCGTGCCTCGCCACGCGTGATACGCGGCAGCGATCTTCACCAGGTCGGCCTGCGTCAGAGTGCGCTCCGTCCGGTCGACCATCTCGCCCATCCTTCGGGCGTCGATGAAGAGGATCTGGTTACGCCGGTCCTCCAGGCCCTTCGCGCCCTGCGGGCTCTTGTCCTTGGTCAGGAACCACAGACACGCCGGGATCTGCGTCGTACGGAAGAGCTGGGATGGCAGCGCCACCATGCAGGCCACCAGATCCGCCTCGACCATCGCCTGGCGGATGTCGCCTTCACCGCTCGACTGGGAGCTCATGGAGCCGTTGGCCAGAACGATGCCGGCCGTGCCCCGCACGCCCAGCTTCGAGACCATGTGCTGGAGCCAGGCGTAGTTGGCGTTGTTCTTCGGCGGGACGCCGAACTTCCACCGGAGGTCGCCCTCGTCCCGCGCCCAGTCCTTGATGTTGAACGGCGGATTGGCCATGACGAAGTCGGCCTTGAGGTCGGCGTGCTTGTCCTCGGCGAAGGTGTCGCCCCAGCGGGGGCCGAGGTTGCCGTCGATGCCGTGGATGGCCAGGTTCATCTTGGCCAAGCGCCAGGTGCGTTCGTTCAGCTCCTGTCCGTAGATCGAGAGGTCGGCCTTGTGGCCGCGCCCCCGATGGGCCTCGATGAACTTGGCCGCCTGGACGAACATGCCGCCCGAGCCGCACGCCGGGTCGTACACGCGCCCCTCATACGGCTCCAGGATCTCCACGATCAGCTGGACTACGGACCGGGGCGTGTAGAACTCGCCGCCCCGCTTGCCCTCCGCACGGGCGAAGTTGCCGAGGAAGTACTCGTACACCTCACCCAGCACGTCTTGCGCCGGCTTGTCCTCGCTGCCGCCGAAACGCGCGTCGCTGATGAGGTCGACCAGCTCGGCCAAACGCTTCTGGTCGACGCTGTCGCGGTTGAAGATCTTCGGCAGGACACCCTTCAGCGAGGCGTTTTCCGCCATCACGGCGTCCATCGCCTCGTCGAGCAGCTTGCCGACGCCCTGGCTCTTGGCGTTCGCCGCGATCCACGACCAGCGAGCGGTCTCCGGGACCCAGAAGACGTGCGCGCCGGTGTACTCGTCGCGGTCCTCCAGGAAGTCGTCCATCCTCTCCTCGGTGATGCCGTCGTCGGCAAGCTCCGCGGCCAGCTCGCTCCGGCGCTCGTCGAAAGCGTCGGAGACGTACTTCAGGAAGATCAGGCCGAGAACGAACTCCTTGTACTGGGCGGCGTCGATGGAGCCGCGCAGCTTGTCCGCGGCCTTCCACAGGATCGCCTGGATCTCCTTGGCGGTGGAGGCGCTGAACAGCTCCGCCTGGTCGGTGGGCCTCTTCGCAGCGGTAGCCATCGGGCAGACCGTCTCCTTCAGTCGTCGGTTCCCGGAAGCCCGGGCAGGTCCTGGATGGTCAGGGTGCCGTCGGTGAGGCCGGCGGCCGTGATGCGGGTCAGATCGTCGAGGGCGGCGGCCTGCTCCCGCAGCAGCGCCGCCCGGAGCTCGATCTCGGCGAGCGCGGCGTCGTACCGCTCCGCCTCCTCGCGCCCCAGGTCGGGGATGTCGAGGTCCTCGATGCTGCGGGAGGCCCGTACAGCGCCGCTGGTGCGCGTGTACTCGGCGGCCGCCGCTCCCAGCAGCGCGGCCAGCACCCGCGGCCGGACGGGCGGATCAGCATCGGGGTGGACGCGCAGGATGCGGGCCGGGGCCGCGACCACCGACAGGCCGCCGGTGTCGACGTGGACGCCGAAGCGTGGGCTGGTGGTGACGACGACGTCACCGGGCTCGGTGAACTGGGCATGCTCGTACGCCGTGAGGAGCAGGCCGCGGTCGATCGTGCGGCTGCCGAGCCGGGCGGTGCCGAGGATCTCGTCCGGACCGAGCACCACGTAGTGCCCGCCGGTCGTGAGGTGCCCGGGCGCGATGCGGTGACCGGGACGGCGGCGCAAGCGGCGCTCCTCAAGGAGGCGTCGGACCGTGGTACGCCGCACCGGCTGGTCCTCCGGCCGCAGCTCCGCCCGGATGCGCATCGCCGCGCGCAGGTCGGCGTGCAGGCGGGACTGCTGCTGGAGATCCGTCAAGCGCTGCTCAAGAGCGCTGATGCGGGCCGGGCGTTCGACGACGGCACGGCCATAGCGGGCCTCGACGGGCCGCCGGCTCGGGGAGAAAGCGGTGCCCGGCCTGTCGTCGAGTTCCTTCGCGGGGACGACCACGCCGTGGCGGGGCTCGTGCCGCCGGTCCCCGCGCCAGCCGGACGCGCGCCAGATGGCGATGTCCTCGGCGAGCGTGTCGAGCGCCGGCTCGGTGAGCGGCCGCGCGGACAGGTCGGCGAGCAGGATCCGGCCGGCGCGCTCCTCCTGGGGGGTGCGGGAAAGGACCCACACCGCGGTGCGGTAGCCGGGGCGGTACGGCATGGCGCCGTCGGGCAGGCTGATCACGGCCTTCAGCAGGCCCGTGTCGAGGAAGGAGCGACGCAGCCGGTCGGCCTCGCCGTGCCGGGGCAGCGGACGTACGAGGACGTCGGCCGGTCCGAGGACGATGGCGGTGGAGCCGGCTTCGAGGTAGTCGGTGAGCGCCTGCACCTGTTCGAGGACGGCCTCCGGCCGACGGGTCTCCGCGGCCTCGTACGGGAGGGCACACACCAGCAAGTCCGGATACCCCCACTCGTCGACGGAGGCCGACAGGTCCGCCCCCTCCATGACGTCGAGGTGGAACTCGTACACCCCCCGTACGAGCATCCGGCGGCGCACGAGGCGGACGCGGGCCGGGTCGGGGTCGGCGGCGAGGTAGGTGTGGCCGGAGTCTTCGGTGGCCTGGTCGTGCAGGGCGGCGAGGAGGTCACCGGCGCGAGCGTGCGGGGTGGCGACGACGGACTCCTCACGGAGGGTGTCCATGCCGGACACGGCGGCGAGGGCGCGGACGACCGCCGGGGCCGGCTCGTCGACGGCCAGATCGTGGGAGCCGAGACGCCGCCGTGCCTCCAGCACCCAGTCGAAGGCTTCCGCCGGGGTGAACGCGGCCTCGGTCAGCTCGTCCGCGAGCGCGGCGAGGGCCGGGCCGGTGGGGTCCGGGGTGGGCACGGCGTGCAGCTCCGCCAGGATGAACTGGTCCTCGGAGTCCAGTTCGGCTGCCTTGGCCAACAGGGTGTCCCAGTCCTGGCCGGCGACCGGAGCGTCGTACTGCTGTCGCAGACAGATCAGCGCCGTCAGCGCGCCCACCAGGACGGACGCCGCAAGAGTGGGGGTCCGCCAGGCGGCGAGGGTGTGCAGGGCGAGCTCGGCGCGGAGGCGGCGGGGGTCCGCATTGCCCCGGCCCGTTTCCGTCAGCCAGTCGACGACGGCGTGGGCGTCGAACAGGGGACGGCCGCCCTCGTGGGCGATCGGCGCCGGAAAGTCCGGGTGCCGGCGGCTCCAGGTGGTGGGAACGGGCCGCTTCACCTGGGCGAGGCCGGCGATTTCGGCGTATGTGATCCGCCAGGTCGGCGTTTCGGGCACGATGGGCGCTGTCGCTTCGCGCGCACTGGTCATGAGCCCTGCCCCCTTTGAATACGGACGTTCTCCTTCTCCTTCTCCTGGCATCGAGCCGGTCGGATCCCCTGGATCTCGGTTCGGCGGCAGGTGGCAGAACCCTACAGCGGGGGCTTGATTCGTCGACACATCGGTCTGATAACCGGGGTTATCACTGTTCCCCGCCTCATCCATGTCGCAGAAGTGCACTGTGATGCGTCCCAGCCCGGGTAAGGGCTCAGCCCACCAGTTCCGGAGGAGAGAACCTCAATGAGCACGTACGCCGACCCACTCGTCGACGGTGCAACCCCGATGAGCGCGTACGAGGGGCAGGTATGGGACACGCTCAACGCACACTGGCAGCGCCGAAACAACCGCCGTGCTCTGCCGAACTGGGCGAACGCCGCGCTCGGCCGCACCGGCGAGGTCGCGGGAAACGCCATGAGACGGGTTACGGACGCTGTGCCGGACGCGGTCGCGGAACCGATCCGCCGTGCAGGCGGCGCTGTCGCCGACAAGGCCATGCGACCGGCGCTCGGAGCCGCGGCGGCGTTGCTCGAGCTGGTCAACGACTGGGCCCTGGAGCTCAACGACCCGAAGAACGTCGAAAAGCTCGTCCGCAAGCAAGGTGTCGGACTCGACAGCTTCACCGACCTACGGCAGCAGGACCTCAAGGTCTGCGACCGGCTGCTGTCCCGCAATACCCTCAGGTGGCGCACGGCCGGTGCGTTCGAAGGTGGCGCAATGGGCCTGCTTGCCATGGTCCCCGTCGCCGGTATTCCCGCCGCGATGACAGCGGACATCCTCGTCATCCAGGTGCTGAGCACGTCGATCGCGTCGCGCATCGCGTACTCCTACGGCTACGACGCCAAAGACCCCGACGAGCAGATCTTCATCCAACGCCTGGTGCAGCGGTCCTTCATGGCACAGGCGGCCAAGGCCAAGCCGTTGAGTGACGCCGCCCGTGCGGCGAACGCGGTCAAGGGACGCATGAAGTGGTCGAACAAGCTCCGCCAGGACCACCACCTTCTGGCTGCCCTTGAGAAGTTGATGCAGCAGCTGGGCCCGGCCGGCACCAGGGTGCCGGTTCAAAACGTCGCCAAGGTCGTGCCGGTCGTGGGCGTCCTCATCGGTGCCGGCATGAATTCCGCGATCCTCGGCAGGGTGGCCGCCGACGCCCAACGGTACTGCCAGACCCGATTTCTCTGTGACAAGTACGGGCTGCCGCTGCCGGCAGCACTGACGACCGACCGGGACGACGACCCCCGGACCGACGCCACGTAGGGACGGCATCGGGTCCACGTTGCGGCCTCGGCGGGCCCGAGTCCTCAAGCACCACTACGGGCCGGGCCGTGCCGTGACTCGGAACAGAACGGACCGGCCTGCTGACGTACTCGACGACCTCCGCCAGGCGGATGGCCCCCTTCGTCCGCAGGTTGCCGGGGAACCGCGACCCACGCGCCGTACGCCGCCTGTTCGCCGATCCAGCCGAGGTCGAAGTGCGGACCGCGGCGCGTCGCGCCGCGGACGTCGAGTGCCGTCCGAGCACTGATCTGCTCGACCAGACGCGACGACGACTTTTCGTGTCGCGGCGTGCCGCGCCCAAGAACACCTGCCTCGAACCGACCAAGCCCCCGGGTGCGCAGATGAAGCCTGTCGAACGGTCCACCGAGGAAACCGTCTCCGACCTCAGGCACCACCATCACGTGATCGCCCTGCGCCTTGAGGTCCCGGCAGCGAGCCGGAGCTCCGAACAGAAGAGGTCTGCGAACGAGAGAAGCAGTCCCTACGGACGAGCCATTCACCGTCCACCAGGGTCCTTCCGGTGAACATGAGGGTGTGTCCTCGGAGTTCGCCTATCCATCCAGTACATGGCGCAGACAATCCCGTCAGCCTCCAACCGGGTCCGAACAGCCCTCGCCGCGCAGAGTACTTCGAGCGCTGCGGCCGGCAAGTCACATCTCGGTGATCGGGGCCCGTCGCATCGGCGCCTGACCGGGCAGGAGAGTAGAGCCGGCCGGTTTGCTGCGCATCGGCTCGCTGCGGGCCCGCTTGTGCTGCTTTCGCGACGACGACGCGAATCACCCATGATTCCGAAACTTGATAACCCCGGTTATCAGTATCCGTCGGCCAAAACCCATCTCCGTCTCCCTAATGTTCCGTTGACGAGCAGCGCGGCAGAAGTCGCAGGCAGCGCCCCGCTCGCGTCATCCACAGACTCAATGCCCCCGGGAGGCACCTCATGACGGAACAGCCCGAGCGGAACGCGCACTCCTCCGAAGAAGCCACCCGGTCGGACCAGGAGCACCAGCCCGTAACCGTGGAAGCCCTCACGCGCAGGCGCCTCGCCGAGTCGCCTCTCAGCGAGTCCGTGAGGCTGCTTCTGGAGGAGGCGCTGGGCGCCGGCGAGGTCCGAGGAGTCTCCACGATCGGCCGGGTCTACCTCGAATCAGTCGCCGTCACCCGCTTCCGCGGCGTCGGACCGCGTGCCTGGCTCAAGCTGAGCCCCCGGCCCGGCGTGAACCTGGTCGTGGGCCGCAACGGGTCCGGCAAGTCCAGCATTGCCGAGGGCATCGAGACTGCCTTCACTGGCGTGAACATGCGCTGGCAGGGGCAGCACGCGACGCGTAGCAGCAACTGGCGCAACCTCCACGACACTGGCGGCAGGCCGGAGATCGAGGTCAAGCTGGCCATTGAGGGGGACGCCGGCCGCAGCACCCTCACACGCACCTGGGAAGGCGACGGGTTCGGAGACTCCCAGGCGGAACTGAGGCGCCCGGGACACGGCCGCGCAAGCCTCGACCAGCTGGACTGGCAGCAGGACTTGCGGGACTTCCGCCCCTTCCTGTCGTACGTCGATCTCGATCGCATGATCAGCGGCAAGCCCTCGGAGATGTACGACGCCATCGCCACCATCCTCGGTCTGGGGCAGCTCAGCACCGCCGACAGCCGACTCCGTGCGGAGGCCAAGGCGCTTGAGGACGCGGAGAAGGTGGTGAAGGCGGAGTTGCCGGGCCTCAAAAATGCCTTGTACGAGCTGGAGGACGACGATCGCGCGATCCAGGCGCTCGTGGCCATCGACACAGTCGGAGCCCCCGACTTCCAAGCCCTGGATGCCCTGGTCACCGGTCTGCCCGGCGGCGCGGACGCCAACCTGATCGCCGGGCTGCGTGCCGAGGCCGATGTACAGGCACCCGATGTGGCACAGGTTCGCATCGCCGTGGGTCGCCTGCGAAAGGCTCTCGCCGGCATCGAGGACCTGCACGGCACGGGTGCGGAGGAAGCTCTGCAGCGTGCGGAACTCCTCGAACGGGCTGTCGCGCACCACGACCGGCACCCCGACGATGCCTCCTGCTCCGTGTGCGGGACCGCCGGGGTGCTGGACGCGGCATGGGCTGCGGACGCCACCGTCCAGATCGCCGCCCTGCGGCAGGAAGCGGAGGCAGCCGCAGGCGCGCGCAGCGAACTCCGGTCGGCCACGCGAGCCGTGCAGGATCTCGTTCACACGCCTCTGCGGATCCCCGCCTCCCTCACCGTCCCGTGGCGCGCCTGGACCGCGTGCCGGTCGATCGGCGATCCGGACGAGCTCGCTCGGCGCGCCCTTGACGTCGTCCTCCCGCTGGCCGATGCCTGTGCCGCGGTCAAGGAGCGTGCCGTCAGGGAGTTGGAGAAGCGGGACGAACGCTGGCGCAGCCTCGTTCTCCGCCTGGCGGGCTGGACCGAGAAGGCCCGGGCCGTGGAAGCGAACAAGTCGCAGTTGAGGGACATCAGGAAGGCGAGTACCTGGATCAAGGCGCTGACCGCCGAATTGCGGGGCCGGCGTATGGAGGGTTTCGCGGAACAGTCTCAGCGGATCTGGGAGCGGCTCCGCCAGGAGAGCAACATCGATCTCAAGGCTGTCAGCCTGAAGGGCAGTGAGAAGGCCACTGTCCGCAAGCTCGTCATGGACGTCTCCGTAGACGGCCAGGATGCCTCGGCTCTCAGTGTCATGAGCCAGGGCGAGCAGCACTCCCTCGCACTCTCGCTGTTCCTGCCCCGGGCCGCCACCGCCGACAGCCCGTTCGGCTTCGTTGTCATCGACGACCCCGTACAGTCCATGGACCCGGCCAAGGTGAACGGACTCGCCCAGGTCCTGCACGAGCTCGGCGAGCACCGACAGGTCGTTGTGTTCACCCACGACACCCGGCTCCAGCGGGCGTTCACCAGCCAGGATCTTCCTGTGACGGTGTTCGAGGTCGAGCGGGCGAAGGCGTCCAAGGTGAAGGTCAAGCCGGTGACCGACCCGGTAAGGCAGGCCCTCGACGACGCGCGGGCCCTCGCCAGTACCGGTGACCTGCCGACCGCCGCACGAACCCACGTGCTGCCCAGCCTGTGCCGTATCGCCTTGGAGAACGCTTTCCTGGAGGCCGCCTGGATCCGGCACCACCGCTCCGGGGCGCCCGAGCACGCGCTGCAGGAAGCCGTCGGCGAAGCGGACAAGCTCCTGAAGGTGGCGGCGCTGGCCCTGTTCGGCGATGCCGGGCGGACCGGTGATGTGTACGGGGAACTGCGCGCCCTTTGCGGGCCTCGTGCGGTGGCACTCATCAAGCAGTGCCAGAACGGCGCCCACGCCGGCGGGGCTCAAATCATCGACCCCCACCGATTCGTCGACGACATCGAGACCATGACGCAGAAGGTACGCACGCCGGGGGCGGCCGCGTGATGAGCACTCCCCCTCCCTCTGTCGAGGAACTCCTCCTGACCGCTGACCGGTTGCTTGCCGCCGGTCTGGGCGCCACGTCCGCCGGCTGCCACCGAGGAGCCTCACTCGCGCTGCGAACCGCCCTGGAGATTTCCGTCGACGCCGCGCTCGACGCCGCGGTTCCGGGACTCGCCGGCACCACGATGCGGGCCAAGATGCTGTGCCTTCGCTGTTACGCCCCTTCTGAGACCGCTCGCCGCACCACCGCAGTCTGGTCACACCTGTGCCTGGGGTGCCACTACCACCAATACGAGATCGGCCCCACACACGAACAGGTTCGGGTCTGGCAGGCGGAGGTGGGCGAGCTGGTCGGGGCCCTGGCCCTCTGACATCGCGGAAACAGCGAAGGTCCCGTCCGATCTTCCGATCGGACGGGACCTTCGCTGTGCGGTGGACCTGTGGGGATTTGAACCCCAGACCCCCTCGATGCGAACGAGGTGCGCTACCAGACTGCGCCACAGGCCCTTGCAACGAGTGAAACTCTAGCACCCTCGACGGGGTGCTCGGAAATCCGTTCCGCGCTGGTCAGCCGTGGCGGTGTCGCGGCGGATCCGGCGAGCGGATCACTCGTTGGCGGCGCGGGGGCGGTCGCCGTCCTCGTACTGGTCGAAGAGCGGGGTGCGGCCCCGGTCGCGGGAGCGGCGGGACTGGGCCGAGCGCTGGCGCGGGGCCGGGTCGACCGGGGGCGTCTCGGCGTCCTGGGCGGGCTCGGCGGTGCTGGAGCGGGCCGCGCTCCACGTCTCCGGGTTGCCGACCTCGACGCCGCCCGTGGCGCGCGGGGCGACCGGGGCGGTGACGTAGGTGGGCAGCGGGACCGGGACGGGCTCCCAGCTGTCGCCCTGGACCCGGCCGCGCTCGCGCTGCTGGTCCACCCACTCCGCGTGGTCCGTCTGCTCGACCAGGGCGCGGCGGCCGGCCTCCTGGGGGGAGACCGTGGGGGTGGGCTCGGGGGCCGGGTGGCGCGCCTCGGAGTCCTCGTCGGCGTCGGCGGGGGCCGGCGCGGCGGGCTGGTGGCGGCGCGGGCGGTTCTCGCGCAGCCGCTGGGCGGCCACCTCGGCGCGGCGCTGGTCCATGGTGAAGGCGAACCTGCGCCGCTCGTGCGCCCGCAGATGCGCGATGTACGCGCTGAGCAGGACGGCCGGGACGGCGGGGGCCCACAGGAAGCGGAGGCCGCCGACCGCCGCGACGATCGCGCCGAGCGTGAAGGCGAGGAAGAGGACGACGGTGGTGCGCCGACGGCGCGCGAGGACCTGGAGGCGCTGTGCGCGCCGGGCGCGCTCCGCGTCGATCCCGCCGGGGCGCACGCGCCGCCGGGCGGGGCCGGGGGCGGCGGACTCGGCGGGCACGGCGTCCCGGTCGCGTCGTCTGCGCGGGGCGCGCTCCGGCGTACCGGCCGGGTCGTGCATCCGGATCTCGGTGTGCGCCGGGGGCGCGGCGAAGGCCCGGACGTCGACGGATTCCATTCGGTCCGTGCTCACGTCCGGGTCGGCGTCGGGCGCCGCCTCGTCGTCGGTGCGCTCCTGCAGCCCCTTGGCATACCGGCGCTCCATCGCCGCCCGGCCGGACAGCAGCCGGATGGCGGTGCTGAAGCGTTCCGTCGGACGCGCTTCGTTGAGTTCGTCCTGCCTGCGGAGCCACATCGGCACCAAGTAGGCGGCCCAGGCCCCGACGATGACTGCGTAGATGAGGCCGCTGCTGCTCACATCTCACACCGTAGAGGGGTTTGCGCGGGGGCATCCGCCAATTGGCGCGGTGTGTCGCACGATCCGGCTGATATCGCGGCCTTTTTTTGTGATTGTTCAGATCAACAGTGGGTCTTTGCGTGTTCGTTAGCGGTCACGCTTCGCCTTCGGCGCGGACAATCCCGATCTAATTCGAACATGCGTTTTATTTCGCGGGGTGCTCCGGCCGGTCCGGCCGGGCCCGGTGCCATCTGCGCAGCAGCCCGTCCGGCACCTCCTCCGTCGTGAGCGCGTAGATCAGGTGGTCCCGCCAGGCCCCGTCGATGTGCAGATAACGGGGTCGCAGCCCTTCCTCGCGGAATCCGAGTTTCTCGACGACGCGGCGGCTCGGACCGTTCTCCGGGCGAATGCAGACCTCGATGCGGTGGAGTCCGACCACGCGGAAACAGTGGTCGACGGCGAGGGCGACAGCCGTGGGCATCACACCGCGCCCGGCCACCTCCTGGTCCACCCAGTAGCCGACGTGCCCCGAGCACATGGAGCCCCAGGTGATCCCGGCGACGGTCAGCTGACCGACCAGCCGGCCCTGGTACTCGATGGCGAACGGCAGCATCCGGCCCGCGTTGGCCTCGGCGCGCAGGTGGCGGATCATCTGGCGGTACGTGGGCCGCTGGGCGACCGGGCCGCCGGGGGCGGGCGGCGGGACGGTCGCCTCCCAGGGGCGCAGCCAGTCCCGGTTTCGCCGGTTGACCTCGCGCCACTCGCGCTGGTCGCGCAGCTTGATGGGCCGGAGGGCGACATCGCCGTCCGCCAGGATCACCGGCCAGGTCGCGACGTTCAGCTCGGGCTCCCGGGTCGGGGGTGGTCGCCGCCGCGCAGCTGGTCGACGGCGTGCACCAGCAGCCCCTCCAGGACGGCGAGCCCGTCGCGCACCCCGCCGGTCGAGCCGGGCAGGTTGACGATCAGGGTGCGGCCGGCGACGCCCGCGAGGCCCCGCGAGAGCGCGGCGGTGGGGACCTTGTCGCGGCCCTCGGCCCGGATGGCCTCGGGGATGCCGGGGATCTCGTGGTCCAGGACGCGGCGGGTGGCCTCGGGGGTGCGGTCGGTGGGCGAGATGCCCGTACCACCGGTGGTGACGACGACGTCGTACGCGGCGGCCACCGCGGCGCGCAGGGCCTGCTCGACCGGGTCGCCGTCCGGCACGACCTCGGGGCCGTCGACCGTGAAGCCGAGTCCGGTCAGCGCCTCGGCGATCAGCGGTCCGCCCTTGTCGGCGTAGACCCCGGCGGACGCGCGGTTCGACGCGGTCACGACGAGGGCGCGGTACGGGGGCCCGGCGGCGCTCACGCGTCGGCTCCGGACGGCTGAGTGCGGACGTAGTCGCCGGACTTGCCGCCCGACTTCGCCTCGACGCGGACGTCGGTGATGACCGCGGACTTGTCGACGGCCTTGACCATGTCGATGACGGTGAGCGCGGCGACCGACACCGCGGTCAGGGCCTCCATCTCGACGCCCGTACGGTCGGTGGTCTTCACCGTGGCGGTGATCTCCACGGCGTCGTCGGCCACGCTCAGCTCGACGCCCACGCCGGAGACGGCCAGCGGGTGGCAGAGGGGGATGAGGTCCGGGGTGCGCTTGGCGCCCATGATCCCGGCGATCCGGGCGGTGGCGAGGGCGTCGCCCTTGGGGACCCCCTCGCCCCGGAGCAGTTCGACGACACGCGGCGAGACGAGGACCCGGCCGCTGGCGCGGGCGACGCGCGCGGTGACGTCCTTCCCGGAGACGTCGACCATGCGGGCGGCCCCCACCTCGTCGATGTGCGTCAGCCTGTTCTGCGTACTCAACTCACTCCGCCTAGCGGTAGGGCGCCGATTCCCCGGTGCCGCACCGGGGTGCGGGACCGGGGTCCGGGGGGCGTCCCCCGATGGCGCAGCGGCAGATACCGTACCGCCACCGGCCCGCGGTCAGCGGAGCAGGATCACCTCGGTGTCGGTGCCGGGCTCGGCGGAGGTGACGTCCTCGGGCAGCACGATCAGCGCGTCCGCCTGGGCGAGGGCGGCGATCAGATGCGATCCGGAACCGCCGACGGGCGTCACGGTGCCGGCCTCGGCGTCGTACGTCCCGCGCAGGAACTGGCGGCGGCCGGCCGGTGAGGTCAGGGCCTTGTCGACGGCCAGCGTGGCCCTGGCCGTGGGGCGGGTGACCTCGGGCAGGCCCATCAGGGTGCGGATCGCGGGCCGGACGAACAGCTCGAAGGAGACGTAGCTGGAGACCGGGTTGCCGGGCAGCGCGAGCAGCGGGGTGTGGTCGGGGCCGATGGAGCCGAAACCCTGCGGTTTGCCGGGCTGCATGGCGAGCTTGCGGAAGTCGACACCGCCGCCCGGCTCGTCCTCGTCGCCCACCGAGGACAGGGCCTCCTTGACCACGTCGTAGGCGCCGACACTGACGCCCCCCGTGGTGACGACGAGGTCGGCGCGGATCAGCTGGTCCTCGATCGTGGCGCGCAGGGTCTCGGCGTCGTCGGCGACGGCACCGACGCGGTAGGCGATGGCTCCGGCGTCCCGGGCGGCCGCGGTGAGGGCGAAGCTGTTGGAGTCGTAGATCTGGCCGCCGGTCAGCTCGCCGCCGGGCTGTACGAGCTCGCTGCCGGTGGACAGGACGACGACGCGGGGGCGGGGCCGCACCTTGATGGTGGAGCGGCCGATCGCGGCGAGCAGGCCGATCTGCGGCGGGCCGATGACCGTGCCCGCCTTGAGCGCCAGGTCGCCGGGGCGCACGTCGCTGCCCCGGGCCCGGACGTGGGCGCGGGCCTCGGCCGGGCGGTGGACGCGGACCTCGCCGCCCGCGCCCTCGGGGGCGTCGCTGTGGGCGCGCATCGTGGCGGCGGGGCCCTCGCCCGTACCGCCGTCGGTCCACTCGACGGGGACGACGGCCTCGGCGCCCTCCGGGAGCGGGGCGCCGGTCATGATGCGGGCGGCCTCGCCGGGGCCGACGCGCTTGCCGGCGCCGAGGCCGTCGTCGCCGGCGGCGACGTCCCCGATGACGGTGAGGACGGCGGGGAACTCCTCGGTGGCGCCCTCGACGTCGGCGACGCGGACCGCGTAACCGTCCATCGAGCTGTTGTCGAAGGGCGGCAGGGCGATCTCCACCACGACGTCCTCGACCAGGACGCAGCCCTGGGCCTCGGGCAGTTGCAGCTCGATGGGTTCGAGCGGCTTCACCGCGGCGAGGATGTCTTCCAGGTGCTCGTCCACCGACCAGATCGTGCTGCTCAACGTGCTACATCTCCTCGGTGACGTAACTGCGGAGCCAGCTGCGGAACTCCGGCCCCAGGTCTTCACGTTCGCACGCGAGTCTGACAATGGCACGCAGATAGTCGCTGCGGTCGCCGGTGTCGTAGCGCCGGCCCTTGAAGACGACGCCGTGCACCGGGCCGCCGGCCTTCTCGTCCTCGGCGAGCAGCTGGAGCGCGTCGGTGAGCTGGATCTCGTTGCCCCGGCCCGGCTCGGTCCGGCGCAGTATCCCGAAGACGGCCGGGTCCAGGACGTAGCGGCCGATGACGGCGAGGTTGCTGGGCGCGTCGGCGGGATCCGGCTTCTCGACCAGGCCGGTGACGCGCACCACGTCCGCCTCGGCGGTGGCCTCCACGGCCGCGCAGCCGTACTGGTGGATCATCGCGGGCGGGACCTCCATGAGCGCGATGACGCTGCCGCCCTCCCGCTCCTGGACCTCGGTCATGCGGGACAGCAGCGGGTCGCGCGGGTCGATCAGGTCGTCGCCGAGCAGCACCGCGAACGGCTGGTCGCCCACGTGCGGCGCGGCGCACAGCACGGCGTGGCCGAGGCCCCGGGGGTCGCCCTGGCGCACGTAGTGCATGGTGGCGAGGTCGCTGGACTCCCGGACCTTGCGCAGCCGGTCGGCGTCGCCCTTGCGGGTCAGCGCCCCCTCCAGCTCGTAGTTCCGGTCGAAGTGGTCCTCCAGGGGACGCTTGTTGCGGCCGGTGATCATCAGGACGTCGTGCAGCCCGGCGGCCACCGCTTCCTCGACGACGTACTGGATGGCAGGCTTGTCGACGACAGGCAGCATCTCCTTGGGAGTGGCCTTGGTGGCCGGCAGGAAGCGGGTGCCGAGGCCCGCCGCCGGGATGACGGCCTTGCTGATCCTGGGGTGCGACTGGGTCATGGCCTGAACCTTAACCGGGACACATGGGCGGAAGATGAGCCTCCGGTTAACTTTGTCCTCATATAGCCGTGTACGAGAGGCCGGTAGCTGCCCCGTGAACACCGAGTTGTCCGCAAAGGCACTCTTGCGCAGTGAACTGCTCGCCGCGCGCCGCCTCCTGACGGATCAGGACGTCGCACGGGCCGCCGCGGTTCTCGCCCGGCACGCCCTCGGCCTCCCCGAGCTCCGCGAGGCCCGTACCGTCGCCGCGTACGTCTCGGTGGGGCGCGAGCCGGGCACCCGCGCGCTGCTGGACGCGCTGCGCGCGCGGGGCGTACGGGTGCTGCTGCCGGTGCTCCTGGCCGACAACGACCTGGACTGGGCGCCCTACGAGGGGCCGGGCGGTCTCGCGAAGGCGGGCCGCGGGCTGCTCGAACCCGTCGGCGGGCGGCTGGGCCCCGACGCCGTCCTGGAGGCGGACGCGGTGCTGCTGCCCGGCCTGGCGGTGGACGCGCGCGGGATGCGCCTCGGGCGTGGCGGCGGCAGCTACGACCGGGTACTGGCCCGCCTGACGGCCGCCGGCGCCACGCCCGCGCTGGTCGTCCTGCTGTACGCGAACGAGGTGGCCGCCCGGGTCCCGGAGGAACCGCACGACCACCCCGTGGACGCGGTGGTGACGCCGGAGGGCCCCCGGCGCTTCAGCGCGGGCTGAAACGCCGGAGCACCTTCTACGGCTTCAGGGTCAGCGTGTCCTTCGTCGCCCCGGCCACGGCGTTCGTGCCGTAGGCCCAGGGCAGCAGTTCACCGTTGACCCACTTGTCGGTCTGGTCGGTGTAGTGCGCGCTGAAGGCGTGCCCGGAGGCGCCGGTGAGGTTGATCCAGCGGGACTTGTCCCAGTCCCCCACGTTGACGACCATCCGCATCGACGGCACCCAGACGACCTCGTAGCCGCCGGCCGCGTTCCAGCCGGTGGCGTCCACCGCGGCCTCGCCGCCGCCGAGGTTCCACGGGCCGCGGTTGAGGACCCGCTGGAGGAAGCCGGGGCCTTCCGTACCGAGGGTCTGGTTCTTCAGGGTCAGCTGGTGCAGCCGGCCCCAGTTCCAGGTGGTGATGTCCTTGCCGAGCTTGGCCGTCAGCTCCCAGCGGGCGTCCTCCATGGCGCGGGCGAACAGCTCGTCACGGGTCTCGGTCGCCTTGTCCTTGCGGCTCTTGGGCGACTTCCACCAGTCGCTGTCCGGCTTGTCCATGATGTTGGCGACGACCTGGTACCAGCGGTCGCCGCCGTCCGGCTGCGCCGAGTCCGGGGAGCGCTGGCCGCACTCGCGTACGAGGCGGTCCTGCTCGTCGACCGGGCCCGAGCTGTTGGCAGGGCGCACGTTCAGGCACTCGCCCTCGACGCGCATCTCCTTGGGCAGCTTGTCGCCAAAGGCCAGCTTCAGGATGTTGCGCCAGACGCCGTTGAAGTACGCGGCGGCGGCCGAGTCGGCCTCCTGGGTGTAGTCCCAGCCCTCCAGCAGCTTCTGCGCCTGGCGGACGTCCTTGTCGGAGACGTTGATCTTCAGCAGTTCGGGCACCAGCAGCGCGGCGATCTCGCTGGTGTTGTCCATCTGCATCTTCTGCATGTCTTCGGTCGAGATCTTGCCGCCGCCCTTGATCTTCGACTGGATGAGGTCGTTGATCCGCTGGCTGCGGCTGCCGTAGCCCCAGTCCTTGGTGAGCAGGTACGGGTACTTGTCCTCGTCGATCACGGCCTGGTTGGCGGTGACGATGTAGCCGCGCTTCGGGTTGTACTCGTAGGGCAGCTCGTCGAAGGCGATCGGGTCCTTCTTCCACCCGTACGACGAGGACCAGCCGGGGCTGGGCGTGGTGCCGTCGCCCTGCTTGCGGACCGGGATCTTCCCCGGGGCCTGGTAGCCGATGTTGCCCTTGGTGTCGGCGTAGATGAGGTTCTGCGAGGGAACCTCGAAGTGCTGGGCCGCCGCGCGGAAGGTCGTGAAGTCCTTGGCGCGGTTGAGCTCGAAGACGGCGTCCATGGAGTGGCCGGGGTCCAGCGCGGTCCACTTCAGGGCGACGGCGTAACCGTCCGCGCGGTCCGGCGCGGAGTTGGCGACGGGTGCCTTCTGGCCGACCTTCTCCAGCTCGCTGCTGCGGTCGGAGACCAGCGGGCCGTTGTTGGTCTCGCGGACGGTGATGTGCCGGTCCTTGCCGCCGGCGACCTTGATGGTCTCCTCGCGGGTGGTGAACGGCTTCGTCTTGCCGTCGTACAGGTAGCCGTCGGCGGAGATCTTCTCCAGGAAGAGGTCGGTGACGTCGGCGCCGAGGTTGGTGAAGCCCCAGGCGATGTCCTGGTTGTGGCCGATGATCACACCGGGCATCCCGGAGAAGGTGTAGCCGGCCGTGTCGTACTTGCAGGTTTCGGAGACCTGCCGGCAGTGAAGGCCCATCTGGTACCAGAGGGACGGCAGCATCGGCGCGAGGTGCGGGTCGTTGGCGAGCAGCGGCTTGTCGGTGGTCGTGTACTTGCCGGAGACCACCCAGGAGTTCGAGCCGATCCCGGTGCCGTTGGGGCCGAGCAGCGCGGGGATCTCGTCCAGGGTGTCGGAGAGCGCGCCGAGCTGCGTGGTCAGGCCCTGGGTGGCGCCCTCCACGGTGGCCGCGTCGCTGCCCTCGGAGTCCGTCGCCTTCGGGTCGAACTTGCCGGTGAGCGAGGAGATGGCGCCCCCGGTGACGATCGGCTCGTGCTTGTCGTACGGGTAGTCCGGGTACAGGTCCTTGATCTGCTTGCCGTCGAGCCGGCTCGTCATCAGCGAGCGGTCGATCTCGTCCTGCATGTTGCCGCGCAGGTCCCAGGCCATCGCCTTCAGCCAGGCGACCGAGTCGACCGGGGTCCACTTCGACGGCTTGTAGTCGTTGGTGAAGCCGAGGGCGGCGTACTCGACGGAGATGTCCTTGCCGTCGCGCCCCTTGAGGTAGGAGTTCACGCCGTCCGCGTACGCCTGGAGGTTCTTCTTGGTCTCCGCGGACAGGACGGTGTCGTACTCCTCCTGCGCGACCTTGCGCCAGCCGAGCGTGCGCAGGAAGGAGTCCGTCTCGACCTGGCCGGAGCCGAACATCTCGGAGAGCCGGCCGGCCGTCAGGTGGCGGCGGACGTCCATCTCCCAGAAGCGGTCCTGCGCCTGGACGAAGCCCTGCGCGCGGAACAGGTCGGCGTCGGAGTCCGCGTAGATCTGCGGGATCCCGTAGCCGTCGCGCTTGACCTCGACGTTGCCGGAGAGGCCGTCGAGGTGGATGGTCCCGTTGGTCTGCGGGTACGAGGCGCGCACGGTGGATACGGACCAGTACGTTCCGTAACCGATACCCGCGACGAGCGCCAGCACCAGGACGATCACGATCAGGCGGGCGCGGCGCCCCTTCTTCTTCTTGCGCGGCCCGCCACCGGCGGTACCGGTGGATCCGGAAGAGGCGGTTGTTGTGGCGGGCATCGCTGTCCTTCGAGGGCAGGGCGGTCCTGGGAGTGCAGGAGCAACCATAGGCGCAGCGCGTAAGCCACTCGGACGCGGTATCAGGATGGCTCGAATTGCGTAGCGATCGTACGAATACTCGAACGCATCAAGAAAACGTTAAAGATTAGGTAAGGTAACGAAGTACCGGCCACCGGAAGAGGATCCGGCAGGCGTACGCAGGGAAGGACCGGCCACTGACTGTCCACACGCTCAACGAACTCCTGCTCGTCTGCTCACTCGTCCTGCTCGTCGCCGTCGCGGCGGTACGCATCTCGTCCCGCAGCGGGCTCCCCAGCCTGCTCCTGTACCTCGGCATCGGTATCGCCATGGGTCAGGACGGCTTCTTCGACGTCAAGTTCGACAACGCGGAACTGACGCAGGTCATCGGCTACGCGGCGCTCGTCGTGATCCTCGCCGAGGGCGGCCTCGGCACGAAGTGGAAAGAGATCAGACCCGCGCTGCCCGCGGCCGTGATGCTGTCCCTCGTCGGCGTCGGCGTGAGCGTGGGCGTGACCGCCGCCGGCGCGCACTACCTGGTCGGCCTGGAATGGCGGCAGGCGCTCATCATCGGCGCCGTCGTCTCGTCCACGGACGCCGCCGCGGTCTTCTCCGTGCTGCGCAAGGTGCCGCTGCCCGCCCGCGTCACCGGTGTCCTGGAGGCCGAGTCCGGCTTCAACGACGCCCCCGTGGTGATCCTCGTGGTCGCCTTCTCGACCGTCGGCGAGGTCGACAGCTGGTACGTGCTGATCGGCGAGATAGCCCTGGAGCTGGCCATCGGCGTAGCCGTCGGCCTCGCGGTGGGCTGGCTCGGCTCGTACGGGCTGCGCCATGTGGCCCTGCCCGCGTCCGGCCTCTACCCCATCGCGGTCATGGCCATCGCGGTCTCCGCGTACGCGGCCGGTGCCATGCTGCACGGCAGTGGCTTCCTCGCCGTCTACCTCGCCGCGATGATCCTCGGCAACGCCAAGCTGCCGCACTGGCCGGCGACCCGCGGCTTCGCCGACGGGCTGGGCTGGCTGGCCCAGATCGGCATGTTCGTCCTGCTCGGCCTGCTGGTCACCCCGCACGATCTGCTGGACGACTTCTGGCCCGCCGTCGTCGTCGGCCTGGTGCTGACCGTGGTGGCACGGCCACTGGAGGTCTTCATCTCGCTGGCGCCCTTCCGATTGCCCTGGCAGGAGAAGTCCCTCATGTCCTGGGCCGGGCTGCGCGGCGCCGTACCCATCATTCTGGCGACCATTCCGATGGTGTCCGGAATTGACGGCTCCACCCGGGTCTTCAACATCGTCTTCGTCCTGGTCGTCGTCTACACCCTCATCCAGGGCCCCACCCTGCCCTGGCTCGCCAAGGCTCTGAACATCGCCGACGACCCCTCCGAGGCGGCGGACCTGGGCATCGAATCGGCGCCCCTGGAACGGCTGCGCGGACACCTGCTGTCGGTGGCCATTCCCGCGAAGTCCAAGATGCACGGCGTCGAGGTCGGGGAACTGCGCATGCCCTCGGGCGCCGCCGTCACCCTCGTCGTCCGCGACGACAAGAGCTTCGTCCCCACCCCGTCCACCGTGCTGCGGCGCGGCGACGAACTCCTGGTCGTGGCGACCGACCCGGTGCGCGACTCGGCCGAGGCACGGCTGCGCGCGGTCGGCGAGGGCGGCAAGCTGGCCGGCTGGCTGGGCACGGGCGGGCACGGCGGAGGCGAGGAGGACCTGACGGGGCCCCACGTCACCGGTGCGCTCAAGGCGGTCAAGAAGCTCGGCAGGACGGACGACGCGAAGAAGCGCGAAACCGACAAGAACGGGACCCATAAGCGCAACGCGAAGGCACATCACTGACAACACGCGGTGTTCACAGGCGACGAAAGGCAGCGTGCACACAATCACAGGTACGCCGCGCCTTCTGCCTGTAGCATGAAGGAAACCCAGCTCCACCGTTTTTCGATCGACCAGTTGATCAACCGATCGACGACCAACTCTGCCTGACGCAGAGCTGGCGCGACCGTATGGCGGTCGTGGCGTCCCGCGGACCGGCAGCGCGCCGGTGGCGAGCGCCCGGCATCTACCGCAGTCCCGCGCGAAGAGGACAGCTCTCGGCAGCTCCGGCCCGGCCCCGCACACACCTGCGGGGCCGCCCCCGGGAGCACGGCCACCAGGCGGCAGAAAGGCAAGGACCGTGGCGTCCACGGTCTCCGACCGCCCCGGATACGGGCAGTTGCTGCGCACCCCCGGTGCGTGGACCTTCCTCCTCCCGGGCTTCGCCGCACGGCAGCCCTTCGCGATGCTGACCATCGGCATCGTCCTGCTCGTCCAGCACACCACCGGCTCGTACGGCAGCGCGGGCGCCGTCGCCGCCGTCACCGGGGTCTCCATGGCCCTGTTCGCCCCGCAGACCGGCAAACTCGCCGACCGGTTCGGCCAGCGCTCCGTGCTGCTGCCCGGCGTCCTGGTGCACGCCGCCGCCGGCTCGCTCCTGGTGACGCTCGCCCTCGCGGACGCCCCCCTGTGGGCGCTGTTCGCGGCGGCCGTCCCCACGGGCGCCTCCGTCCCGCAGGTCGGCCCCATGGTGCGGGCCCGCTGGGCCGCCGTGCTGGGCGCGGCCCCGGGACGCGATGCCTCGCCGCTGATGGCGACGGCCACCGCGTTCGAGTCGGTGACCGACGAGTTCACCTTCGTCATCGGCCCCGTACTCGCCACCGCGCTGTGCACGGGCGTGCACCCGGCCGCGGGCCTGATCGCCGAGGCCGCGCTCACCCTGGTGGGCGGCCTGCTCTTCGCCGCGCAGCGCGCCACCCAGCCGCCCGTACGCGCCACGGCCCTCCCCGGCGCCCCGCGCCACGCCTCCGCCCTCTCCATACCCGGAGTACGCGTTCTCGCGGTCGCCTTCCTCGGGATCGGCGCGGTCTTCGGCGGCATGCAGGTCTCGATCACCGCGTTCGCCGAGGAGATCGGCAACCCGGGCGCGAACGGTGTGCTGTACGGGGTGTTCGCGGCCGGCAACATGCTGGCCGGGATCGCCTGCGGGGCCATCGCCTGGAAGTCCGGCCCCCGCCGCCGCCTGATCGCCGGGTACACGGCCCTCGCGCTGACCGCCTCGGGCCTGTGGGCGGTGCACTCGGTGCCGCTGCTCGCCGGGCTCGGTCTATTGGTGGGCCTGTGCATCGCCCCCGCCCTGATCAGCGGCTACACGCTGGTCGAGGCGCTGGTGCCTCCGTCCGCGCGGACCGAGGCGTTCACCTGGCTGACGGGCGCGGTCGCGCTCGGCCAGGCGGGCGCGGTGACGGTCGCCGGCCGGCTCGCGGACGCACACGGGGCGAGCGCGGGATTCCTGGTGCCGCTGGTGGGTACGGTGCTGGCGCTGATCACCCTGGTGGCGCTGCGTTCGCGGCTCCTGCCGGCCGGCGTGGGCCGCACCGTGGCGCGTGGTATCGGTCACCGCGGGCCGGTCACGGTGGACTGATCCAGCGGAATACGTCACTATGGAGCGTCGTTAGCACTCATCGAGTCAGAGTGCCAGGAGGAACAAAGTGCCGACCTACCAGTACCAGTGCACCGAGTGTGGCGAGGGCCTCGAAGCGGTGCAGAAGTTCACCGATGACGCCCTCACGGTGTGCCCGAACTGCGACGGACGCCTGAAGAAGGTGTTCTCGGCGGTCGGCATCGTCTTCAAGGGTTCCGGTTTCTACCGGAACGACAGCCGCGGCTCCTCGTCGAGCAGCACGCCGGCGCCCGCCGCCGCGAAGACCTCCGGTTCGGGATCGTCGTCCTCCGCCGGCTCCTCGTCCCCGACGTCGTCGGACACGAAGTCCTCGACGGCTTCGACGTCCTCGTCGTCCACCGCCTCGTCCTCTTCGACGAGCGGTTCCTCGGCCGCCTGACCGGCCGCCCACCAGGCTTTTTCCACGACCCCGCCGATCCGCTCGGCGGGGTCGTCGGCGTTCCCCGACCGCTTCGCCGGGGGTCGATCGGTGCTCGCCGACCGCTTCGCCGGGGGTCGATCGGTGCTCGCCGACCGCTTCGCCGGGGGATGGCCGGTGCTCCCCGACCGCTCTGCCGGGGGCCGAGGACCAACGCCTACTGTGACCGCATGGCAAACGCAGAGATCGGCGTGATCGGCGGCTCGGGGCTCTACTCCTTCCTGGAGGACGTCACCGAGGTCCGCGTGGAGACCCCTTACGGAGCGCCCAGCGACTCCGTCTTCCTCGGCGAGATCGGCGGCCGCCGGGTCGCCTTCCTCCCCCGGCACGGCCGCGGCCACCACGTGCCCCCGCACCGCATCAACTACCGCGCCAACCTGTGGGCGCTGCGCTCGGTCGGCGTACGCCAGGTGCTCGGCCCGTGCGCGGTGGGCGGGCTGCGCCCGGAGTACGGGCCGGGGACGCTGCTCGTGCCGGACCAGCTGGTGGACCGTACGAAGACCCGCGTCCAGACCTATTACGACGGTGAGACCCGGGTGGACGGGGCGGTGCCGAACGTGGTGCACCTGGGCTTCGCCGACCCGTACTGCCCCGAGGGCCGCAAGACCGCGCTGGCCGCGGCGCGGGGGCGCGGCTGGG
Organism: Streptomyces sp. A1277; assembly: GCF_004795015.1. GTDB lineage: Bacteria > Actinomycetota > Actinomycetes > Streptomycetales > Streptomycetaceae > Streptomyces. The sequence continues at coordinate 109,381 of NZ_SSBI01000010.1, forward strand.
AGGCGGTGGACGGCGGCACGCTGGTGGTCGTCGAGGGGCCGCGCTTCTCGACCCGCGCCGAGTCGCGCTGGCACGCCGCGATGGGCTGGTCGGTGGTCGGCATGACGGGCCACCCCGAAGCGGTGCTCGCCCGCGAACTGGGCCTCTGCTACACGACGATGACCCTGGTGACGGACCTGGACGCGGGGGCGGAGGCCGGCGAGGGCGTCTCCCACGAGGAGGTGCTGAAGGTGTTCGCCGCCAATGTGGACCGGCTGCGCACGGTCCTCTTCGACGCGGTGGCCGCGTTGCCGGCCCAGGCGGGCCGGGACTGCCCGTGCGGGCACGCGCTGGACGGGATCGACACGGGGATCGCGCTGCCGTAGGGGGTTGTTCCGCTCTGGGGATCGCGCTGCCGTAGGGGGGTTGTTCTGCCCAGGGGGTTGTTCCGCTCTGGGGGTTGTTCTGTCCCGGGGGTTGTTCTGTCCTGGGGGTTGTTCCGCTCTGGGGGTTGTTGCCCTGGGGGTTGTTCCGCCCGGGGGGTGATCCGCCCAGGGGGTTGTTCTGTCGTCCTGCGGGTGAAGGAGTTTTCCACATCGGGTGGACGGTCCACAGGGCCCGGCGGGGACGAGCCGGTTGGTGGATCGTGAGGTCTGTGCGGCGGCCGGGATGTCGGCATTCCGGCCGCGGCACGGCATGACCCAGGAGATCCACCCACCCGACCGACTCCCTGACGCAGGCGGTGTTAGCGATGCTCACGCCCGGTTCCCCCTTCTCTCCCCTGCCCGGTTCCGCCGCCCCCTCAGCGGGCCCGGGGCCGCTGCCAGCTCCGCCGCCGTGCGGGGTGCCGGCGTTTTTGCCGCTGCGGGTGCGCGGGGGCTCCGGCCACCGGCTGCGCCGGGCGGTGTGGCGGCAGCGTCGGGCCATGGCGGCGGGGCTGGCGCTGACGGCGGCCGCGCTGGCCGTTTCCGGGTTCGGCGGAGGCGGGGGCCCGGAGAGCGGTGGCGCGGCGCACGGGCCGGCCCCGGGGCGGGCGTCGCCGCCGGTGCGGCTGGTGTCGGCGCCGGTGCGGATCGCGGACGCGGCGACGGTCCGGCTGCTGCGGCCGGGCGACCGGGTGGACGTGGTGGCGTCCGAGGGCGCCGGGGCGCGGGCCCGGGTGCTGGCCAAGGGGGCGCGAGTGGAGGAGGTGCCGTCGGTGTCCGCCGAGGGGGCGTCGCGCGAGGGGGCGCTGATCGTGCTGGCCGTGCCGAGGGCGACGGCGGCCGATCTGGCGGGGGCCGGAATCTCGGGTGGATTCGCGGTGATCCTGTGTTGATTCGTACTGACGGCCCATCACGTCACCTGACGACAAGCCTGGATGGGGCGTTCACCCCATGTACTGCCGTAGGTTGCAAGGCAGTTCACTCCCCTTGCGGCACATACGGAGGACGGCGCACCCGTGAGCGAGACGAAGAAGGTCAGCCTGCTGGACGGCTTCAAGGCGTTCCTGATGCGTGGCAACGTGATCGATCTGGCGGTTGCCGTCGTCATCGGCGCGGCGTTCACGAACATCGTGAACGCGATCGTCAAGGGGATCATCAACCCGCTCGTCGGTGCGTTCGGCACCAAGGACCTGGAGAACTACAGCTCCTGCCTGAAGGCCCCGTGCAGGGTGGACCCTGCGACGGGCGAGGCGACGGAGGGCATCCGGATCCTGTGGGGTTCGGTCCTCAGCGCGACGCTCAGCTTCCTGATCACCGCTGCCGTCGTCTACTTCCTGATGGTCCTGCCGATGGCGAAGTACCTCGCCAGGCGGGCTGCGGCGCAGGCGGCGAAGGAAGGCGTGCAGGAGACGATCGAGGTGAGCGAGCTGGAGGTGCTGAAGGAGATCCGCGACACCCTGGTTGCCCAGCGCGGCGGCAGCCACCAGGCATGAGGCGCGCTGACGGCCGGCCGGTCCGGCTGCCGCTGCCGCCCCGGGGTGCGGGGGCTCAGATGTGGTGCGGCGGCTTCTCGTCCAGGAAGCGCGCGAGGTCGGCGGCGCTGCCGCCCGAGGGAGCCCGCTCGCCCCACCCCTGGTCCGTGTCGTCCGCGGACTGCTGGTCCAGCGGATCGTCGAAGATCAGCGCCGGCTTGGGCCGGGGCCGGTCCGGCGCGGTCGGCTCCGCATCGCGCGGGCCGGGGGCGGGGGCGGTACTCATATATCCAGGGTACGACTGCCGGCCGGGGTGCGACCGCGCCCCGGGCCCAGCGGACGGTCAGCGGTCCTCGGGGTCGAGCAGCCAGAGCCCCGGGACGACGAGGAACGAGAGGCAGAGGAAACCGGCACCCCACCACGCGGTGCCGGAGTGGCCCTCCATCCACTCGTCGGTGATCACCGTCAGACCCCGCAGCTGCCCGATGACGACGCTCATGGCCAGGACGAGCCGGGCCGTGAGCTTGGCGGACCGCTCCGGTTCCTGGTCCGTGCCTGCTCCGGGCCCGGGCCCGGTGTGGCGGACGCGGGGGTCTCCGTAACCGCTGGTGGGCCGGATCTGCGGGTATCGCTCGTGGACGGGCCGGTTGAGCTCGGCCCGCGCGCTGCCGTGGGTGGTACCCGGAGTAGCGCGGGCCGGGGGTCCGGGAGCCGGAGGTCTGCGGGTCGCCGGGAGGGCGGTCGCGGGGCAGTTGAAGGGCGGGGTGGGCACGGCGAGCGTGCTGCTGCCGTCCGGGCGCACCGTGGGCGCGCTGGTCGTGGTGAACGCGGCGGGTTCGGTGCTCGATCCCCGTACCGGGGTGCTGTACGGGGAGTACGGCGCCGCCGAGCCGGCCGTCGCCCCGCCGGCCGAGGTCCACGAGGCGGCGCAACGGCGCCTGCCGCAGGCGCGCGACGCGGACACGCGCCCCCCGCTCAACACCACGCTCGCCGTCGTCGCCACCGACGCCGATCTCAGCCGTGCGCAGGCCCAGAAGCTCGCGGGCACGGCCCACGACGGGCTGGCGCGCGCCATCCGGCCCGTGCACCTGCTGACCGACGGGGACACCGTTTTCGCGCTGGCCACCGGCCGGCAGGCGCTGGACGCGGAGAGCCCGGTCGCGCTCAATCCGCTGCTCGCGGCGGGTGCGGAGGCCGTGGCACGGGCCATCGTGAAGGCGGTCCGGGCGGCCACGGGCACCGATGGCGGGGACGGCGGGGGCGCCTACCCGGCGTACAGCGACCTCTACGGGGCACGCCCGCGCACGGAGCACGCGGCGGGCGGCTGCGGCGGGGGAACCGAGTCGCCGTCCGCGTAAGGAAGTTCGGGTGGACACGCGGAACCTTCGGTGTGCGCCGTACGTTTTTCTGAACCCCGGTCCCGATGTCAGTCCCAGGGGCTACGTTATGCACGCATCAAGTCACACGCGGCGACGGCCTGGAGACAGCACCTTGAGCGATCCGTACGAGACAACCGAGCAGCACCTCGAGCGAATCCTGCGACGGGCTCTCAACTCGTTCGACCTGCCCGACAGCACGGTGGAACGGCTGGGCACCGCGCTGGCCCACAGCAGTTCCCTGCACTCCTCGCACCACAGTGCCACTCTGCACCGCGAGACCTACCGGCACACGTATCTGCTGAGCGACGGCTCGGCGCTCACGTTGTGGGAGCTGGTGCGGGGCGGTCCGCGCGGGGCCGGGCATCCCGACACCCGGCAGCACGAGCTGTACGACGACGAGGCCGACGCGCACATCGCCGCCGCCCGGCTGTCCGGCGGGCTCTGGGAGGCCACCGGCTTCGGGGACGCCGGCGCGCAGGCCGATCTGGAGATCCTGTCCGCCCTGATGGCCGCGCCCCCGGCCCCGATCCCCCGCATGTACGCCCCGGACAACTCCGCGGACCACGCCCGCCGGGTCCTGCGCCGCGCGGAGAACGGCGACGTGCCGGGCGAGAAGACCGCCCGTCTGCTCCGGTCCGCCTTCGCCCACCACATCACGCAGATCTTCGGCCGCCAGTACCAGGTCGACGGCCGGAACGCGGGCTTCACGCTCTACGAGCACGCGTTCCTGCTGCTCGACGGGAGCGAGACGAGCCTGTGGGAGGTCGAGCACACGGCGACACCGGACGGCCGCCACATGTGCGAGGTGTACGGCGACGAGGCGTCGGCGCGCGGCGCGATGGAGAGCCGTACGCGCATCTGCTGACCGGCGCCCGCAGGATCGGCCGACCGCCGCCCGCGCACCCGCTCACCGCCCGGACCGCCCCCGCCCCGGGCCGCGCGTGCCGGTGCCCGCGTCCCCCGAGGGGATGCGGGCACCGGCGCCTCTGCCTCGTAACGCGGTGGTTCAGTGCGTCAGCGCGGGCTCCCCGGCGGCGTCGTTCTCCACGGGGCCGCCCACGGGCTCACCGGCCGGGCCCTCGGCAGCCTCCTCGTCGGCGCCCTCCACGTGCTGCTTCGGCTTGGCCGGCAGCGCGAACATCACCAGGAAGATCAGGAGCAGCACCCCGGCCACCCACCACAGCGACTGCTCGAAGGCGTCGGCGAACGCCGGGCCCACCTGCGCCGGGGTCAGCCGGTCACTGATCGCTCCGAAGAAGACGACGGAGACCAGCCCGAGCCCGAGCGCGTTGCCCATCTGCTGGACGGTGTTGAAGAGACCGGAAGCGGAACCGGAGTGCTCCTTGGGCACCTCGGAGAGCACCGCGTCGGCCAGCGGGGCCACGATCAGCCCCATGCCGACGCCCATGACCACGAGCGGCAGCGCCATCTGCCAGGGCGTGATCCCCATGCCGTAGTGGCCGGACTCCCAGATGTAGAGCAGCAGGCCGGCGGCCATGAGCAGCGCCCCCGCCTGGAGGACCTTTCGGCCGAAGCGGGGCACCAGCTTCTGCACGGACAGGCCAGCGGCGACGGAGACCGACACGGAGAACGGGATGCCGGTCGTACCGGCCTTCAGCGCGCTCCAGCCGAGGCCCTGCTGCATGTACAGCGTCCAGACCAGGAAGAAGATCCCGAGCCCGACGCCGAAGGTCAGCTGGACGGCGATGCCCGCGGCGAAGCTGCGGACCCGGAAGAGCGAGAGCTCGACCAGCGGCGAGCCGTCCCGGCTGCCCTTGGCGCGTTCGAACAGCACGAGGACGAGGAAGACGAGGACGCTTCCGGCCATCGACAGGTAGCCCCACAGCGGCCAGCCCAGCTCGCGGCCCCGGGTCAGCGGGTAGATCAGCATCAGCATGCCGAGCGTCACCAGCACCACGCCGGGCAGGTCGAGGCGCAGCGCCTTGGGCGACTTGGACTCGGTGATGAATTTGCTGCCCAGGACCAGGCCGAGGATGCCGACGGGCAGGTTGATCAGGAAGATCGGGCGCCATTCCAGGCCGGCGATGTTCCACTCGGTCAGCAGGGCGCCCAGCAGCGGTCCGGAGACCGCGCCGAGGCCGACGATCGCGCCGAAGAGGCCGAAGACCTTGCCGCGCTCGTGGGCGGGGAAGGTGGCGTGCACGATCGACAGCACCTGGGGCACCATCAGCGCCGCCGTCGCTCCCTGGAGGAAGCGGGAGGCGACCAGCATCTCCGGGTTGGCGGCGAATCCGCAGAGCGCGGAGGCGAGGGTGAAGCCGCCTATCCCGATGAGGAAGAGCCGCTTTCGGCCGTAGATGTCGCCGAGCCGGCCGCCGGTGATCAGCCCGGCGGCGAAGGCGAGGGCGTAACCGGCGACGATCCACTGGATCGAGCTGAACGAGGCGCCGGTGTCCCGCTCGATGCTGGGGATGGCGATGTTGACGATCGTGACGTCGACGAGGTCCATGAAGGCCGCGGTCATCACGATGGCCAGGGCGAACCACCGGCGGCGGTCCGACGGGGCCGGGGCAGCCCCGGCGGCGGCCGCCGGCGACGGCAGAGGTGCGGAGGAAGTCATGGAAAGAACTTAAACGGCCACTAGGTCAGTTCATGACCCAATGGGCGCGCATCCTGAGTGACATGACCGATACCCCGGCACGACTGCTGAACCTCCTGTCACTGCTCCAGACACCGCGCGAGTGGCCGGGCAGCGAGCTGGCCGACCGGCTCGCCGTCAGCCCGCGCACCATCCGCCGCGACATCGACCGCCTGCGTGACCTGGGCTATCCGGTCGAGGCTTCGCGCGGCTCGGTCGGCGGATACCGGCTCGTGGCGGGCACCGCCATGCCCCCGCTGCTGCTGGACGACGAGGAGGCGGTGGCCATCGCGGTGGGGCTGCGGGCCGGCGCCGGGCACGCCATCGAGGGCGTGGACGAAGCTTCCGTACGCGCGCTGGCCAAGCTGGAGCAGGTGCTGCCCTCCCGGCTGCGCCACCGCGTCTCCACCCTCCAGAACGCGACGGTGCCGCTGGCCAGGGGCGACGGCTCGACGATCGATCCGCAGACGCTGACGGTGATGGCGTCCGCGGTCACCGGCCGGGAGCGGCTGCGGTTCGCGTACCGGGCGGGGGACGGCGCCGAGACGAGGCGGCAGGTCGAGCCGTACCGGCTGGTGAGCACCGGGTGGCGCTGGTATCTGGTGGCGTACGACCTGGAGCGGGAGGCGTGGCGGACGTTCCGGGTGGACCGGGTGAGCGAGCCGTTCGCGACGGGGGCGCGGTTCACGCCGAGGGAACTGCCGGCGGGTGACGCGGCGGAGTTCCTGAGCGCTTCGATGGCGCGCCGGCAGCCGGAGCTGGCGGTGGATGTGAGTTTCGCGGCTCCGGCGGAGTTCGTCTCCCCGCGACTGCCCGGCAGGATCGGTCCGCTGGAGCCGGAGGGTGAGGACGGCTGCCGGCTGCGGGGTGTGCTGCGGGATTCGGTGGAGTGGGTGGCGCTGCGCCTGGCGCTGGTGGACTGCGAGTTCACCGTGCACGAGCCGCCGCAGCTGGTGGCGTACTTGCAGGACCTGGGCGCCCGGCTCATCCGCGCTGCGGACTCCTGACGTCTCCGGGCCCGGCGGGGCGCAAAAGGATGAGCCCCGGCGCCAGGGGGGGTGGGCGCCGGGACTCAGCTCAGGGGGGCCGGGTGAAGCGGCCCAATTCGGAGGTTACTGGACTCAGGCTCACGCCGCAGCGTCAAAGCCCGTGTCGTGAGCCATTCGCTTCAATTCGAGCAGCGCGTGCTTCTCGATCTGGCGGATGCGCTCCCGGGTGAGGCCGTGCTGCTTGCCCACTTCGGTCAGGGTCCGCTCGCGACCGTCCTCGATGCCGTACCGCATGCGGATGATCGACGCGGTCCGGTTGTCGAGCTTGCCGATCAGCTCCTCCAGCTCCTCGCTGCGCAGCAGCGTGAGCACCGACTGCTCGGGCGAGACGGCGGAGGTGTCCTCCAGGAGGTCGCCGAACTGCGTGTCGCCCTGGTCGTCCACGGACATGTTGAGGCTGACCGGGTCACGGGCCCAGTCCAGGACGTCGCCGACGCGCCCCGGCGTGGAGTCCAGCTCGGCGGCGATCTCCGCGTGCTCCGGGTCGCGCCCGTGCTCGCGGTTGAACTCGCGCTGCACGCGGCGGATACGGCCCAGCTCCTCCACCAGGTGGACGGGCAGCCGGATCGTGCGCGACTGGTCGGCTATCGAGCGGGTGATGGCCTGGCGGATCCACCACGTGGCGTACGTGGAGAACTTGAAGCCCTTGGCGTAGTCGAACTTCTCGACCGCGCGGACCAGGCCCGCGTTGCCCTCCTGGATCAGGTCGAGCAGGGGGAGCCCGGCCCGCGGGTAGCGGCGGGCGACTGCGACGACGAGCCGGAGGTTGGAACGGATGAATACGTCCTTGGCGCGCTCGCCCTCGGCGACCAGCGCCTCCAGCTCCTCGCGCGAGGCGCCGCCGGCTTCGCTCTCCACCTCGCCGTCGAGGATCTGGCGCGCGTACACGCCGGCCTCCACGGACTGCGAGAGCTCGACCTCCTTGGCGGCGTCGAGCAGCGGCGTACGCGCTATCTCGTCCAGGTACATGCCGACCAGGTCGCGATCGGCGATCTCTCCGCCCACGGCGCGAACACTGCTCGCCCGGTTGGTCCCGCCGGTGGCGGACGAACGGCGGGCGACGGCACGGGTTGCCATGCGTGCTCCCTTGCTGAGTAGGTCGCGACACCCTCTCGGGTGCCCTGCATCCGTTGGAAACAACGACTGGAATCGGGACAGAATTCCCATGACCGGCATTCAATTTCGCGATCATGCAGTACCCTGTCCCACCACCGAGGCGGCCACCTGGTGCGACTGGGCACGAACGTGCAGGTCAGAGCGGATATCCGGGGCGCTCCCGGGCCTCGGCTGCGCTCTTGGCGGTGCTCTGTGGTTGCTCCGTTGCGCTAGTACTGCGCTGGTGCTGCGCTAGTACCCAGCAAGACGCCCGGTATCGGCCCCCGGTTGCTCTGCCCCGCGTCGGCGCACGGGGACGACCACACCGTCAAGTTCACGGACACCGCGCTGGACGTGGGCGACGCGACGGCGCTGACGACCGCGCTGCGCTCGGCGGAGCCGAGCCGGCCGGTGTTCTGAACCGGCTGGCGTTCTGAACCGGTCGGTGCCCTGAACCGGCCGGTGCCCTGAACCGGCCCCGCGCCCCGGAGGCGCCGCTCACCCGTACTGCAGCGAGCGCTTCGCCAACCCCATCCAGAAGCCGTCGATCACGCTGCGCCCCCGGTCCAGCTCCTGCTCGGCGGCGCCGAGGGTGACGAAGAGCGGGGCGAAGTGCTCGGTGCGCGGGTGGGCGAGCCGGCCCGCCGGGGACTTGTGCTCGAAGTCCAGGAGCGCGTCGATGTCCTGCTCCTGGAGCGCGCGGTGCCCCCAGTCGTCGAACTCCGCCGACCAGCCGGGGGTGCCGCCGCCCGTGTGCCGCAGGGCGGCCAGGTTGTGGGTGAAGAAGCCGCTGCCGATGATCAGGACGCCCTCGTCGCGCAGCGGCGCGAGCTTGCGCCCGATGTCCATCAGCTTCTGCGGGTCGAGCGTCGGCAGGGAGATCTGGAGCACCGGAACGTCGGCCTCCGGGAACATCTCGACCAGCGGCACGTACGCCCCGTGGTCGAGGCCGCGGTCCGGGATGTCCTGGACCGGCGTACCGGCGCCGCGCAGCAGTTTGCGCACGCTCTCGGCCAGGCGCGGGGCGCCCGGGGCCGCGTAACGCACCTGGTAGTAGTGCTCGGGGAACCCCCAGAAGTCGTACACCAGCGGAAGCGTCTCGGTCGCACCGAGGGCGAGCGGGACCTCCTCCCAGTGCGCGGAGACCATGAGGACGGCGGTGGGGCGCGGCAGCTCCGCCGACCAGGCGGCCAGCTCGCCGGGCCAGACGGGGTCGTCGGCCAGGGGCGGGGCGCCGTGGGAGAGATAGAGGGCGGGCATGCGCTCCGCGGTGACAGTCATGGCACTCCCCATCCGCTGCTACTCAAGGTAAGTCTTCTACTGAAGGCTTCAGAAAGAAGGATGCTTTAATTTTCAAGCTCCTACCTTCAGAGACCTTAGCTCTATCTTGTTCAACTTTCAAGAAAAGGTCGTACAGTGGAGTACATGACCACGGCATCAACCGGTGCGCCGCACTGGCTCACCGACGAAGAACAATGCGTCTGGCGGGCGTACCTGCACGCCACCACGCTTCTGGAGGATCACCTCGACCGCCAGTTGCAGGGCGATGCCGGCATGCCGCACATCTACTACGGCCTGCTCGTCCAGCTCTCCCAGGCGCCCCGCCGCCGGAAGCGGATGACCGAGCTGGCCAAGGACGCCAAGATCACCCGCTCCCGGCTCTCGCACGCCGTCGCCCGGCTGGAGAAGAACGGCTGGGTGCGCCGCGAGGACTGCCCCTCCGACAAGCGCGGCCAGAACGCGGTCCTCACCGACGAGGGCCACGAGATGCTCCGCCGCTCCGCGCCCGGCCATGTGAAGGCCGTCCGCCAGGCGATGTTCGACCGCCTGACCCCGGAGCAGGTGCGCTCGCTGGGCGAGATCATGCAGGTCCTGGCCGCCGGCCTGCAGCCGGAGGGCGCGGACGCCGATCTGCCCTGGCTGCGCTGACCCCGGCCCGCCCCGGCGCACTTCTGCCCCGGTTCCGTCGTGTCGCAGGACGGAACCGGGGCAGAAACATATCCGCGCAGGCGTGGATCAGTGGTGGATCAGTGGGCGACGAGTGGGTCAGTGGGCGACGACCGGAATCCTGACCTCGTCCTCGACACCGTCCGCGTCACCGGAACCGGAAGCGGAACCGGAGCCCGCAGACGTACCGGTCGCGGCCGGACGGCCGGCGTTGATGAAGGTCAGCGCGATCCCGGCGGCCACCACCAGGATGCCGACGGCCCACCAGATGGCACCGGTGAAGCCGTGCACCATCGACTGGAGCTTCAGCAGCTCCGGGTCGCTGGCGCCGAGCGCGGCGTGCGAGGTGGCGTACGCCGTGGCGGCCGAGGCGGCGATCGTGTTCAGCAGGGCCGTACCGATCGCACCGCCGACCTGCTGCGAGGTGTTGACCATCGCGGAGGCGACACCCGCGTCACGCGGCTCGATGCCGTGCGTGGCCAGCGACATGGCCGGCATGAACGCCGTACCCATGCCCAGACCCAGCAGGAGCTGACCCGGCAGGATGACCGCAGCGTACGAGGAGTCGATGCCCAGACGCGTGAGCAGCAGCATGCCGACGGCGGCGGTCAGGAAGCCGGGGCCCATCAGCTTGCGGGCCGGGACCCGTGTCATCAGCCGGGCGCCGATCTGCGTGGACCCGGTGATCATGCCCGCGATCATGGGCATGAAGGCGAAGCCGGTCTTGATCGGCGAGTAGCCCTTGACGACCTGGAGGTAGTACGTGAGGAAGAGGAACAGGCCGAACATCGCGATGACGGCCAGGCCCAGCGAGAGGTAGACGCCGCCGCGGTTGCGGTCCATCACGACGCGGAGCGGGAGCAGCGGGGACTTGACCTTGGACTCAATCAGGACGAAGGCCAGCAGCAGGACGCCGGAGGCGACGAACGTGCCGATGGTCAGCCCGTCCGACCAGCCCGCGGACTCGGCACGGGTGAACCCGTAGACCAGCGAGACCAGGCCCAGCGCGGACAGTACGACGCCCGGGATGTCGAGCGAGGAGCGGTTGCGGCTGCCGGAGGGCTCGCGGATGACGAAGTACGCACCGGCGGCGGCGACGACCGCGAACGGGATGTTGACGAAGAACGTCCAACGCCAGTTCAGGGTCTGGGTGAGCAGACCGCCGAGGATCAGGCCCACGGCGCCACCGCCACCGGCGATCGCCCCGTAGATGCCGAACGCCTTGGCGCGCTCCTTGGCGTCGGTGAACATCACCGCGAGCAGCGAGAGCGCGGCCGGCGCGAGCAGCGCGCCGAACACGCCCTGGAGCGCGCGGGAGCCGAACAGCATGCCCTGGTTCTGCGCCGCGCCGCCGAGCGCGGAGGCCAGCGCGAAGCCGACGAGTCCGACGACGAAGGTGCGCTTGCGGCCCCAGAGGTCGGCGATGCGCCCGCCGAAGAGCAGCAGCCCGCCGAAGGCGAGGGCGTAGGCGGTGATGACCCACTGCTTGTCGGCGTCGGTGATGCCGAGGTCGGTCTGCGCGTGCGGCAGGGCGATGTTCACGATCGTGGCGTCGAGCACGACCATCAACTGCGCGAGCGCGATGAACGCCAGCGCTTTCCAGCGGCTGGGGTCGGGGAGTCGGAGATCAGCTGTTTTTGACATGGGAGTAGCCACCTAGGGGCGCGCGAGGGCGCAAGAGATCGCGAACCGTGCGTGCCGCCGGTCACGGGCACGGCTGAGGGCAGGTCTGGCGGGAAGGTCAGGCGGGAAGGTCAGGCGGAGTGTCGTCGGGCTTCAGGTGAGGGAAAAGGGAGAAAGGCAGGCGCGGATCACGTCACATCCGGCGCCGCAGGTCCTCCAAGGTCGCCGCTGTTCCGGGGAGTACGGACCGGGCCGGGGCCTCCAGTCCGTCCAGGAACAGCTGGATGTGGCGGTGGGTGAACCGGTCGATGTTCGGGCAGGCGATGCCCGGCAGCGGCCGGGTGAGCTGAGAGAGGGCGACCAGTACGTCTCCGACGGCGATGTCGGTACGCAGGCGCCCCGCGGACATGGCGCGCGCGACGAGCCCCTCGACGGCCTCTTCGAGGCGCCGGCGCTCGGCGAGCAGTTCGGGGTGGTCCTTGTCGAAGCCGCCGGACAGCATGGGGCACAGGGCCCCGATGCGTTCGTCGGCCGCCGCGTGGACGAAGCGACTGAGGGCGGCGAACGGGTCCGCCTCCTCGGCGGCGGCCTCCTCGGCGCGATCGGTGGTGCGTGAGGTGACCGAGAGCACGACTTCGTGGATCAGTGCGTCCCGGTCGGGGAAGTTCCGGTAGAGGGTGGCGTTGCCGACGCCCGCGCGGCGGGCGACCTCGTCGAGCGGCGCGTCCGGCCCGAACTCGACGAAGATCTCGCGCGCGGCCGTCACGATCCGCTCCCGGTTGCGCAGCGCGTCGGCCCTCGGCTTGGGCGTACGCGGCTGCGCGGATGCGGTGGCGTTACGGGCGGCGGTGACCACAGCGGCGCTCCTTCTCTTCCGGGGCAGCCGCGACCGGAAGAGAACCGGGGACCGCCTCCCCGTTTCGCGGGGACACGAGTACAAACGGGGAGGGCGTCCCCACTTATTTCCTCCCCGCTTCGTGACCTGCGTCACCTCACACCAGGGATGACAAAAACCAACCGATCGGCGCACCCAACGCGCGCCCGGCGATCACCCGGCAGAGGCTGACGGCAGAGCGCAGTCAGGGTCGGCCGACTGCCGCGGACCGGAAGGCGCCTCTATGCAGCAGCCCCGCCACCGGATACGCAAGCACCGCCGCCCGGTCGCTCTCGGCGCTGCAACTGCCCTGGTCATCGCGGCCCTGGCGACGGCGAGCAGCACGCTGCCCCTGCAGAGCCCCGCGTCGGCCGGCCCCGCCGCGACGGCCCCCCTGGCGACCGGACTCGGCCCCTGCCGGATCGCGTCGGCCATGGGCGTGCAGATGTCGGAGGGCATGCCGACCCAGCCCGGCTACTCACGCTCCACCGGCCGGATCCACGCGTTGAACCTGATGATCGACTTCCCGGACGCGCCGGGGCCGGAGCCGGCGATGGACCGCCTCGCCGAGTTCTTCCCGCAGACCACGGACTGGTTCCGCACGAGCTCCTACGGCCGGCTCACCTACATACCCGAGGCCCCGATCACCTCGTGGCTGCGGATGCCGCTCCCCTTCGCGGAGTACGGAATCGAGCGCGGCTCCCCGTACGAACCGGGCTACCGCCACCTGGTCAGGGACATCGTGGCCGCCGCCGACCCGAAGGTGGACTTCGGTGAGTACGACCTGATCAACATCCTGGTCACCCCGAATGCCGGCCCCTCGGCCCTGGACACCGTGCTGTCGGTGACCTTCTCCGGCAACGACGACGCCCCGCTCGCGGACGGGGTGCCACTCGCCAACACGTCCTTCGTCTACAGCCGCCAGGACGACGGCTCCGGCTCGTACGCCCAGACCGGCTACCGCGTGCTGCCCCACGAGAACGGCCACGTCTTCGGCCTGCCCGACCTCTACACGATGGAGGGCGGCGGCTCCGTCGGGCACTGGGACATCATGTCCGAGGACTGGGGCGCCAACAACGACCTGCTGGGCTGGCACAAGTGGAAGCTCGGCTGGCTCGACAACGACCAGGTCAGCTGCGCCGCCCGCCCCGGCACCACGGACCACGTCCTGGAACCCCTGGCCACCCGCGGCGGCCTGAAACTGGCCTTCGTCCCCCTGACCGCCGAATCCGGCTACGCCGTGGAGGTCCGCACCCAGGCGGGCAACGACCAGGCGATCTGCCGCCCCGGCGTCCTCATCTACAAGGTGAACTCCAACGTGGACACGGGCCAGGGCCCGGTCTCGGTGGCCGACAGCACCAAGGACAGCCCCGGCTGCACCCGCCTCCCCAACGTCCACGCCGAACTCTCCGACGCCGCGTTCCAGCCGGGGCAGACCTTCACGGACCGGGCCAACGGGATACGGATCTCGGTGCTGGAGAAGGACGCGAAGGGCGACTACCGGGTGCAGGTGACGCGGCCTTGAGGGCCGGGGCCACTGCCCCAAGGGATGGGCTCCGGCCGGCGATACCACCACCAGCCGACCGTGGCGGGCCCCGCGGAGGCACCCGACAATCCCCGGCGGCGCCTACCCTCCGGGTCCCTTGTCACGGTCGCCCGAGGCAGCTGCCGAACGGGCGCCTCGACTGCGGTGACCGTACAGTCGTATAGAGGTACGGGTCGTCGTCGGACGGTTCGAGCCGGGCCCGGGCGTGACAAGATCCCCAGCCATCCGAACCCCCCGTGCGCCGAGAACGCCACCCGCTACACTGGCGGGCGGCGAGCAGACCCTCGCAGGTCGATCGCCAACCTGCCCAGACACGTCAAGAACCGGCTCCGCGCACGGGGCCCACTCGACACACTTTGGACAGATCCCAGCCTTCGTAGCTCAGGGGATAGAGCACCGCTCTCCTAAAGCGGGTGTCGCAGGTTCGAATCCTGCCGGGGGCACAGAGAAACACCAGGTCAGGAGCCCTTTCGTCCAGCGGCCGGGAGGACTCCCGCGCTCGCAGCACACATATGGCACAACCTGCCGTGCGCGCACGAATGGTGGGGAGCTGAGCAGGATGCCGTCAAGGATGAGCTGGCCCGGCGGCGGTAAGATAAGCAGATCGGCCGACTCGAATCGATCATGCGGGCGGCTCTGAAGCCGCAGTCCGAGGGCTACCACATTCAGCTGATCCTGAATGCGACGGTCTTGCAGAGCTAGTCGCAATGCCGTTCGGTTAGCCATCTGGTGGGCTTGGCAATGCGTTGATCTCGGTGTGGACGGTGGTCAGGGTCTTTGAGAAGTGGAGAGGTGGGGCAGTTTGCCTGCTGAGCCCTGGGTGTGACGGCTTGTCGACTTCTGTCGGCGGCGACCCTGGACGCGGAACAGGCATGGCCGCTGGTGATCATGTGGGTGTCGAGTCCGTATGAGCACCGAGCGAGTCCATGCCTGCGCACCCATTTTCCCGCATGCCGTCGTGCCTCCGGCAACTGGGGGACGCCTCCGTCCCAGCCCCGTTGGAGACAGTCGCTGACCTGCGGAGTTATCTGGCCGCGGTGCCTGATCCGCGGGCCCGTCGTGGCATCCGCTATCCCTGGGCGGCCCTGCTCACCGCTGCGGCCGCCGCCGTTCTGGCCGGCGCCGCCTCGGTCACGGCGATCGGCGAGTGGGTTGCCGACGCTCCGCAGCGCATCCTTGCCCTGCTCGGGTTCCGCCCCGACCCGCTGACCGGCCTGGTTCACCCGCCCCATGCCACCACCGTCCGCCTCGTCCTCGCCTCTGCGGACGGTGACGCCCTCGACCGCGCCATCGGTGACTTCCTCCAGGAACGCAAGGCCCCGGCCCCATCCTCGGGACGGAAGGTCATCGCTGTCGACGGCAAGACACTCCGCGGCACCCGGACCGCCAACCGGCCCGCCACCGCTTTGATCGCCGCGATGACCCACAGCGGCGAGGTCCTCGCCCAACGACAGATCGACGGGAAAAGCAACGAGATCCCGGCCTTCGTCCCGCTCCTGAACGGCATCGACCTGACCGATGCCCTCATCACGGCGGATGCCCTGCACACCCAGCACGACCACGCGGCCTACCTGCACGAACGCGGGGCTCACTGCCTGGCCGTCGTGAAGCGGAACCATCCCGGACTGCATGAGCGCATCCGCCGCCATCCCTGGCGCGAGATCCGCCTGGACCACGCCGAGCGCGCCCGGGCCCATCACCGCAACGAGATCCGCCGCCTGAAGACCGCCGCCTCCGCCCACATCGACTACCCGCACGCCCGCCAGGCCCTCCAAGTCGTGCGCTGGAGACGCGATCTGGGAACGGGCAAGCTGACGATCGAGCGGATCTACCTGGTCACGAGTCTGCCGCCCGGCGCGGCCGACGGCAGCGAACTCGCAGCCTGGATCCGCGGCCACTGGCGCATCGAGAACCAGCTCGACCACGTCCGCGACCGCACCTTCCACGCGGACGCCTCACACATCCGCACCCGCCACCTACCCCGCGTCATGGCCGGCCCGCGCAACCTCGCCATCGGCGTCCACCGCCAAGACGGCCACACCAACATCGCCGCCGCCCTCCGCCGAACCGCCCGCGACCACCTGCGGCCCCTCACCACCCTCGGCCTGGCATGACGAACCCGGACACAAGATAACTTCTCAAAGACCCTGAGTCCCCGCCCAGAGCCACCGCGAGTGCAACATCCAGCAGAACCTTGCCCGGATCATGCACCGCACGCGGCTTACGCCACGGCTCCAGTGCCGCCACCATCGCGGTGTCGAGACCACACCTGCGGACCGTCTCGACCAGCAGCACCGCTCCGGCCTGCGAGACCGTCCCGCTGCCCTCGCCCTCCACGTGGACACGCGGGTGCAACCCGATACGCTCACTCACCTGGAGAGTGCTTCTTTCCTGCGGCTGACTGGACCCTAAACAAGCCCCATCGTTGCAGGTCAGGAGCACTCTCCGCTTATTTGATCAAGCATCGGACAACCCACCTCGCGAAAGCCCGAGGCGCTCCAACCACGTTTGGCATCTGTTCGGCAACTTACGGCCCTCCCCTGGTCATGCTCGGCCCGAGACCGGGAAGGCCACCGGCCAAAGCCCCTCCGCTCCCAGTCGGCCCGAGGCGGCGTCAGGTCACCATGGCCCATCCTGGAACGTGGTCTCGCACAGATCAGTATCATGATATTAAGAGCCGCATGTGCCCAGACATCACAGCGCCTACCACAACCCAAGAGCTAGCCTCGGCAGCACAGGAACCCCTCACTTTCGACGACGAACGTAAGCGTCATACGTCGAACGAGGAACTGGCCGAGCAGGTCTCAACCATCCTCCGGGTGGATCGAGAGCGAGCAGAATTCATAGTTGCCGAATCTGAGCGTCTCTATGTGAATCGCATGCGTGAAAGGTTCTCTAAGCTCAAGGTTTCCGAACGCCTCAAGAGAACCAATCCGTTTCTTTTGCGAATTCGTGGCGCAGAAACAGTCCTCGACTGGGCAACGCTTCAAGTGCAGAGCGCCTTGTATGCTTCGGAGGAGGAAGCCGTCGGGCATCTCCTCGAATCTATTATTAAGACTTGCTTTCCGGGGGCGACGGAACCTGCACTTCCCGACGATTTCGACTTCGAAAGCATCGAATCAAGCGATGTGATTCATGGATACCAGGTCAAGATGAGCTGGGACTGCATGCCTATGAGCTCACGAAAGAACCTGTCAAACACCATCGTCAGAGTGAAAGAGCAGTACCGAAGCCAAGGAAAATCCTTCGTGGGATATTTCGCCCCCTGCTACGGAAGGGCTAAAACCACAAAACCACCTGGCCAGGAATACATTACGCTTGCCAGTAAAGAATTTTGGCGTCAGGTCGGAGACGGGGAACCCGACTACGATGTGAGAGTGGGAGAGGTTTGCGCTCTGCTGTGCTCAGAGTTTCGGTCCGAAGTGCTCGACACCTTGGTTCCTAACCTGCTGGAGAGACTTACCCATGCGGCACAACCGGAGATTGGGGATCGGGAAGGCCAGATCGACTATGCAAAACTTTTTCGCAGAGTGAACAAGTAACCAACTGAGTGCGAGTATCGCCTATTCCTATCCATGCTGGAATGGCGCTCCTGCCGTCAGTCTAAGCGGAAGTTACGGCTGCGCCCGCATCTAGCGTCGACTTCACGTGCTCACCGATGGCCCGAGCAAGTAGCACAGGGACCGCATTCCCTACAAGCTTGTATTGCTCCCGGCCCAAGCCGTGAAATTTCCAATCGTCAGGGAAGGTCTGAATCCGGGCGCACTCCCGAACAGTGAGTGGCCTA
Organism: Streptomyces sp. A1277; assembly: GCF_004795015.1. GTDB lineage: Bacteria > Actinomycetota > Actinomycetes > Streptomycetales > Streptomycetaceae > Streptomyces. Next base: position 127,156 of record NZ_SSBI01000010.1, read on the forward strand.
TCTTCTACGGGGTGGCAAAGGGCGGTACTCGCATTCTGCGGCTCGGTGAGAATGGTCGGAGAGGGAGACTTGAAAGATAGACGCCGCCAGTAACCCGAACGTCCCCCCTTGGCGTAGAAGGCGCGCCCCATGGACTCCTTCTGAATTTCCTCAGGGAGATGCCTCCAGTTACCGCCTTCAGGAACCATTCGCAGATATTTCAACTTACGCTCACTGAATTTTGCGCAGTACGAATCATCATCAACCAGGCCCTCAAGGGCATCGCCGATGGTGCGCCAAGGCTCCAAGAAAAGGCTTGGTTCCTTCGCGTGCGTGGGTTCAGGAAAGGTCACAGACGCACCATCCCTATATCCAAGCAAGAACACCCGCTGCCTAGCTTGAGGTACTCCATAATCAGCCGAATTAAATTCGCGATACTTGATGCTGTAACCAAGCTTCTCTAGCTGAGAGCAGAGCTCACGGAGGAGCGACCCATGCAGCTCATCGATAATCTTACCATTGTTGTTGTATGGAAGCTGTCGCCATCTAACAGAAGCAGACAGCAAACCCTTGACGTTCTCCATAAGAAACGCCTTGGGCTGCAATTCCTTCACTAGGCGAACGAATTCAAATACGAGTGGCCCTTTTTCTGAGTCGTCGAGACCGAGCCGCTTGCCTGCAGTGCTGAAACTCTGACAAGGTGGGCCGCCGGCCAGTAGGTCTACTCCCCCTTCGGGCAATCCAGTCAACTTCCAGATATGATCTGCCGAGAGTGCCCTGATATCACTGTCATAGTAGGGAAGGAGCGGACGGTTGGCCCGAGCCGTGGCGACGGCAGCGGACATGCTATCCGCGGCAAAACGGATATCGAACCCGGCTTGCTCCAGTCCGAGATCCAGCCCCATCCCGCCCGAGAAGACCGACACGCAATTTGGTGCACCCATGGTTTGGAAGCTACTCCCCACTTTTTCATTTTCCGCACTTTTAGCGGCAACCCCGGAGATGCACCGACGCGCCATCCCGTATTCTACACCGTCCCGAACAAGTCTTAAGCATCGAATGCAGTAATACCTTCGCACGCAATCGCTCCGCATTGACCCCAAGCTGCGCATTGTATTAATGAGACCACCACTGCGCCACATCGAAATTGACGATTCCAGGACATCCCGGTAAGCGAGTATCCTGCAAGGGGGGCGCAGCTCCGCCAGCCGAGGCGGTAAAATATTCCAGACCTGATTTCCCGGTAATCCCTGAGGTGACCTCCTCAGGCGGCTTATTTGTGGACACGCAGTCTTGGCTACCCTCTTCCGCAGCTATGAGCATGCAAGCTGCGGAAAATACAAGGCCCCTCCAAAATCGTGTGCAGTACAGCCGCGAATTACAACAACTCTGCCGATCGGCACCACCGCTATGATCTACACCGCGAGGCGCCTGCCGGTCTCGGCATCCGTGATGATCGTGGCGTAGCAGTGGCGACGCCGCAGGGCGAAATCGTCCACGCCTGTCACCCGCGGGACCGGTGCCTTCGGCAACGGCAGGCAGCGTAGATGGCGCAGTGCGGTGCCGCAGGAGACTGGCACGGCCAGCAGGCCGGTGAGGCGGGCGTCAGCCCGGCCGCACAGCTCCCGTGCCACCTGCGACATCTGGCCCGCCAGCCGTATGGTGCGGCGCTGATGACGCTCCAGCAGCCCGGGGATCTGTTCGCGGAAAGTCTGCCGCCCACATTCCAGGACAGGGCAGACCAGCCGTCGTACGCACAGGCGCACGACGACCTGAGGGGCGTCGACCGGCACGTTCGTCACGGTCCGGCCGTGATACCCGTGCACCTTCGCCGTCGGCGTTTCGCATACCGGACACGGCACCGCATCCTCCCCGGTGCGGGCCGTGACCACCACTATGTCACCGCCATCCGTCACATCGTCGATGACCAGCGCGGACAGACCAGAAAACGCTCGCCACAAGGGAATTGACATCCTTCAAACGGCCATGATCAAGGACGGCTACTCGGCGTCACCACCGACTACGGGACAGAACCGTCAAGTGGATGGGCCCCGCGTTCGTTGCGCACTAAAGTTGTCCCATCACTGCTGGTTATGGGGCCGGGGCTCGCCGTGCGTACGCGCACCTGACGTCCTGGTGGGGAGGGCCTGCGAGGGATGAGTCGTCGCTCCAATGGGTTGGTCGGGGTCTGGGCCGAGGCGCAGCGCCAACAGCAACGTCAACGTGAGGCGCAAGCCAGGTATCAGCGGGATCAGGAGCGGGACCAGCGGGCGTATCAGCGGGAGCTTGCGCGGAGTCAGCGGGAGCGGAAGGCGGCGTACCGGGAGCAGCGGGAGGCGGAGGCGCGGCGGCGTACGCGGGAGCTGGATGCGCGGGTCGAGGCGTTGCAGGGGTTGCTCGCGGCCGGGTGCCGGGCACCGGCGTTCCGGGCGTCCGCGCTGATGCGGGCCGAGCGGGTCGAGGCGTTCGCGCCGGGGACGCTGGCGCATCCCGTGCGGATGCCGGACCCGGAGCAGTACCGGGCGCAGGGTGGCGGGTGGACCGCTGGGCGGCGGGCTCAGGCGGAGGCGGAGGCGCGGGCCAGGTTCGAGCGGGACTGGCAGGCGGCGCAGGCCGCGGAGGCGCAGCGGCAGGCGCAGTTCGCCACGTACCAGCGGCAGTACCAGCAGTGGGCCGACGCGCAGCTGGGCGAGATCCGGCGGCACAACGCGGGCATCGCGGAGATGACGGCCGGGCTGCGCAACGGGGACGCCGAGGCGGCGGTGGAGTATTTCTCGGCCGCGCTCTACGCCTCCACCGGCTGGCCCGACGAGCTGCCGCGCCAGGTGTCCGCGGCGTACGACTCGGGGGCGCGGCAGCTGGTGCTGAACTGGGAGCTGCCGAAGTACGACGTCGTGCCGGAGGCGAAGTCCGTGCGGTACATGATCAACGCGGATGAGGAGAAGGAGTCGCCGCGGCCGGTCACGCAGCGCCGGGCCCTGTACCGGGACGTCCTCGCCCAGTGTCTGCTTCTCGTTCTGCGGGACCTCTTCGCGGCCGACGAGTTCGGGGCGCTGGAGTCGGTCGCGCTGAACGGGTTCGTGGACGACCACGATCCGGCGACCGGGCGGCGGGCGCCCATGTTCCTCGGCACGGTCATGGCCTCGCGCGCGGCCTTCGCCGAACTGCACCTGGAGCAGGTGAACGCGGTCAACTGCCTGGTGGACGGGTTGCGCGGGCAGTTGTCCGCGCGCCCCGACCAGTACGCGCCGGTGCGGCCCGGCCGGGTGCCCGAGGAGGTCGGCAACGGCGTCGTCACCCACGGGGGCGACGAGGAGCCGGACCTGTACGCGATGGACCCGCTGGCCTTCGAGGCGCTCGTCGCCGAACTCTTCCGGGCCATGGGCATGCAGGCCGTGACCACGCAGCGTTCGAACGACGGGGGCGTCGACGTCGACGCGCTGGACCCGGCCCCGATCCGCGGCGGCAAGATCGTCGTCCAGGTGAAGCGCTACCGCAACACCGTGCCGCCCACGGCCGTCCGCGACCTGTACGGCACGGTCCAGGACGCCGGCGCCAACAAGGGCGTCCTGGTCACCACGTCCAAGTTCGGTCCCGGTTCGCACACCTTCGCCAACGGCAAGCCGCTGGAGCTGGTGGCGGGCGGGGAACTCGTCGATCTGCTGCACCGGCACGGGTTGCGCGGGCGGCTGGGCAGTGGCGAGCAGCAGCCGGTACCGGCCCAGCGGACGGCACCGGAGAGCGAGAGCCGCGGCGGCGACCACAACGTGCTGGGCATGTACTGGTCGGGCGGTGTCGCCCTGGACGTCTGCGCCCTCGTCTGCCACGGCAACCGGGTCCTGGACGACGACCACTTCGTCTTCTACAACAACCCGCGCACCCCCGACGGCACGGTCCGCGAGCTCATCCCCGTCGCCCCCGACAAGGCCGCCATCCAGGTCGACTTCGACGCCCTCCCGGCCCGCGCCGACCGGCTCGTCATCATCGCCGCCGTCGATCCCGTCGCCAACCCGGACGCCGACCTGTCCGGCTTCGCCGATGCCGGTATCCGGCTGCTGGACGCCGAGCGGGACCCCCTCGACCAGTTGGACGTCTCCGACGGCCGGCCCGGCGAGACCGCTCTCGTCCTGGGCTCCTTCCGCCGCCGCGCCAATGGCGACTGGGAGTTCGTCACCGGCGGCAAGGGATACCCGGGCGGCCTGGAGGAACTGGTCCAGGACTACGGCATCGAAGTGGAGTAGGGGGCGGGGCGTTGGAGCAGGTGCGCGGCGGCCACGGACACGCCCCGGCGCGGGCGGCCGTCGGGGGGCCTCGGCTCCCGGGGTGTCGGAGAAGCGGAGGTCCTTCGTGGCCATGACCGGCTTCTTCACCGGGCGGCCGTGCCGCGTGAGGCGGGTGTCGGTGCCCCGGCCGTCGTCCGTGACGGAGACCGAGCCGTCCGTGTGCGGCGTGACGACGGCGCGGCCCCCGCCGGTGCACTCCGCCTCGTCCGCCGCGTAGGCGAGGGCCTCCAGGATCAGGTGCCGGACGCCGCCGGGGGCGTACGTGCCGGGGCCCGGCGGATGAGCTCCAGGTGGGCGTGGTCCACCGTGGCGGCGCAGTCGTGGGTGGTGTTGCGCCAGGCGGCCCGCACGGCGTACGGAGGGCCGCCCAAGTCCGTCGCCCCGGTCCCGCCGACCGACCCGCCGGGGCCCGTCACCGCAGTTCGTCCGGGCACGGGGTGCCGGGTGGGAGCTGGTACGGCGCGCCCAGGCGGTAGGTGCCGGGGCGGGGCGCCAGGAGTTCCGTCCACTCGTCGCCGTTCTCGTTCTCGTCCACCTTGATCAGGCAGCCGTTGGTGTTGGCGAAGCTCTTCGCGGTGTCCTTGTCCGCGCGTTGCTTGGACGCCTCGGTCTCCTGCGGGCGTTCCAGGCCGTGGCCCTCCTCGTCGACGACGGCGAGCCAGGGCGAATAGGGGATGCGGATCAGCACCCGGCCCGCCTTCTTGACGTGGATGGTCAGCTCCCCCTCGTCCGCGCGTTCCACCGTCGCCGGCGGATCGGCCAGCGGGACCGGGCTGTCGACGGCGAAGAGCCGCCAGTCGGCGTTGGACCAGATCGCCTTCAGGTACGGCAGCCCCTTGCCGACCAGTTCGGCCTCCCGCCGGGCACCGCTGGAGTCGGGGGCGCCCTGCGGGAGCACCACGTAGTGCACGGCCCAGCGGTCGAGCCACTGGCGGTAGTTGACGGCGTCCAGGGTGTCGTCGTAGAAGAGCGGGTTGCGCTTCATGTCGGCCTGGCGGTTCCAGCCCCTGGCCAGGTTGACCGAAGCCGGCAGCGCGGACGCCTCGCGGTGGCTGCTGGGGGGAACCACCTCGACCCGGCCGCGCTCGGCACCGACCTTCTGGAGCTGGTTGACCAGGGGCGCCAGCGAGCGCGTCCAGGAGGCGGTGGGGGCGGTCCTGACGATGTCGTCCACGCCCTTGAAGCCGATCCAGAAGTTCAGCGCGGCGAAGGAGAGGACCAGCGCGTACCAGCGGCGGGTGCGGGGCGCGGTGTACGGCAGCGCGGCCAGCAGCACGACGCCCGCGAACAGCATCGCCATCCGCGACACGTTCGAGCCGATCTGCGAGTCGATGACGTACGTGAGCAGCGTCCCGGTGCCGTAGACGGCCGACGCCGTGCGTACCGTCTTCCAGTCGCGCGGTACGAGGAAGAAGACGAGCCACGCGAAGATGAACGGCCCCGACAGCGTGGCGACGGACATCGGCTGCGTGCCGGAGAACGGGAACAGCCACGCGGACAGCGCGACCACCACGACCGGTGCGAGCCCCAGGGCGTACGCGCCCGGGCGCCGCTTGTTCAGGAAGAGCGCGGCCGCGACCACTCCGAGGAAGAGGCCCGCCACCGGGCTGCCGGCCGTGGCGAGGCCGGCGAGGGGGGCGGCGACGACCGCCTTCGCCCAGCGCTTGTACCGCCAGCGGTGGGGCCAGCAGAACACCGCCGCCGCCGCGCCGATCGCGAACATCATGCCGAGCCCGAACGTCACCCGGCCCGACAGCGCGTTGCACAGGTACGCGAAGACGCCCGCCATCGAGCAGGCCAGCGGATTGCGGACCGCCTTCACCCGGTACAGGATCAGCGAGGTCAGTCCGGCCGAGACCGTGCCGGCGATCATCATCGTCGTCCGCACACCGAGCAGCGACATCAGATACGGCGAGACGACGCTGTACGAGACGGGGTGCATGCCCCCGTACCAGGCGAGGTTGTACGCGGTGCCCGGGTGCCGGCCGACGAATTCGGCCCAGGCGTCCTGGGCCGCGATGTCGCCGCCGCTGTTCGCGAAGAAGAAGACCCACAGGATGTGGACGGCGGCCGCGACCGCGGTCGTCAGCAGGACCGGGTGGAGCAGGCACTGCTCCTTGAGACGGCTGAACCGGCCGGCCCCCGGCGAGCCCGGGGTGCTCCCACCGGCGGACCGGGACGCCGCTCCGGCACCTGCGCCCGCCTCGGCTCCGGCGACGGCGGAGCCCGCGCCGGGGGCTTCGTCGTCCGCCCGTGTCGGCTCGGCAGTGGTCACTGCGTCTCTCCCCGTCCCTCCCCGGACGCGTGGTTTCCGCCGGCTTTCCTGCTCGGGTCTCATGGGCCGGAAGACGCGTTCCAGGGTCCACGCGTTGCCCCCGGGACGCTAACACGCGGCGCCTTCCGGCGTACGGGAAGGCGGTCCCGGCCGGGGCCGGAAGCGGTCCCGGCCAGGGCCGGAAGCGGGGGCGGTCGGGAGATGTGCGGGGGCGGTCGGGGGGTGTGCCGGGGCGCCCGCGCGGGGCCGGTGAGGCCCGCGGGGCGCCCCGTTCCCTCAGCCCAGGCGGGTCAGCCTGGACCCGGTCGACGGCTTCTCCAGGTCGCTCTGGAGCGCGACCGCCACCTTGACCTGGCTGGCGCCCTCGCCCACGGTGAGCGTGCCCACGTGGGTGCCGGTCACCGCCTCGTGCGGGATGGTCCTGCCGTCGTCGGTCAGCTCCAGCTTGACCGTGAGGCCGGGCCAGCCGATCGCCTTCACGTCCTTCGTCGCGACGACGGGCGTGGTGTGGCCCATGCCGTCGTCCACCACGCCGACCACGTCGCCCTTCTTGACGATCCCGGACCCCTCCAGCAGGTCCTGCGTGGCCAGCATCACCTTCTTGCTGACCCGGTTCACCTCGTCGATGATCGAGTCCTTGTCGTACTGCCCCAGCACCGCGCCGACGATCAGCTGGTCCGTGCCGTCGATCATCTTGTGCGCGGCGAAGAGCAGGTTGCCGCCCGCCTTGGTGGTGGAGCCGGTCTTGATGCCCAGGGCGCCGTCGAACGGCACGAGGGTGTTGTAGTTCCGCCACACGTGGCCCGAGGGGTCCTTCCACTCCGGCAGCTTGGTGATGTCCATCAGTGCCGGGAACTCGACGAGCTTCTCGCCGAGCTTCACCAGGTCCTCGGCCGTGCTGACCGTGGAGGCGGTGAGCCCGGAGGGGTCGGTGTACGTGGTGTTCTTCATGCCCAGCTCGTCGGCGGTGGCGTTCATCTTCGCGACGAACGCCTTCTCCGAGCCGGCCTCCCAGCGCGCGAGCAGCCGGGCGATGTTGTTCGCCGAGGGGATCATGATCGCGGTCAGCGCCTCGCGCTCGGAGAGGACGTCGCCCTCCTTCACCGTGCTGAGCGTGGACTCGCCCTCGGTGTAGAGCTTGCCGTCCGACTCCGCCTTGGCGTCGATCTTGATGTCCGGGCCGTCCTCGCCGCGCTTGAGCGGGTGGCTCTTGAGCACGAGGTAGGCGGTCATCGCCTTGGCGACGCTCGCGATCGGCACCGGCTTCTGCTCGCCGAACGAGTCGACCTTGCCGAGGCCGGTGGCCGCCATGTAGCCCTGCCCCTGGTCGGGCCACGGCAGCTTCGGGGTGTCGCCCCGGAAGCTGTACGTCGACTTCGCCGTCATCGTGAGCGACGGGTCCGGCAGCGGGCGCACCATCTGCACGATCGCAAACACGATCAGCAGGAGCAGGACCAGCGGCGTCCAGATCTTGACCCGGCGCACCGCGGTGCGGACCGGGGTCTCCGGCGGCGGCGGGGTGTTCGTCAGCTCGGCGAGCAGGTCGAGCGGCGGCTTGGGCGGCATCGGCTGCTGCCGGGTCCGCTCGGCTCCACTGAGCGAGGCGGGCGCGGGGCGCCCGGGGGCGGGCCGTACGCCGGGCTCCGGCGCGGGGCCATCGGGCTTGCGCGGCGCGGGCCGTACGTCGTCGGTGCGCAGCGGTACGAACCTGCTGGTCCGCTCGGTGAGGGACTCCGGCTCGGAGGCGAGCTCGGGCTTGCCCGAGGGTGACCGGGTGATCTTCAGCGCGGTGGTCGGCTGATCGACCTGGGGCAGCCGGGGCGCCTTGAAGACGGCGGTCGGCTGATCGACCACGGGTGCCTTGTCGGGGGCGGCGCCGGGGTCGGGGGCGTCGGGCTTTTCGGCGGCGGGCTCGGGGGCGGCGGGCTTGGGGGCGTCCGGCTCCGGCTTTGCGGCGGCGGGCTCGGGGGCCTCTCGCTCGGTCTCCGGCTTTTCGGCGTCCGGCTCGTCGGCCTCAGGCTCGTCGGCCGCCGCCTCCGGCTTTTCGGCGGCGGGCCCGGGGGCCTTCTCGCCGGAATCGGCGGCGGGCTCCTCCGCGGCGGCGTCCGGCTCTTCCTCGGCGGTCGCGTCCGGCTCGGGCTCCGCCTTCTCCGGCTCCTCCTCGTCGACCGCCGGCTTCCCCGGAGCGGTCTTCTCCGGAGCGGCCTTCTCCGGAGCGGCCTTCTCCGGAGCGGTCCTCTCCGGCGCGCTCTGGGCCACCACCGGCGTCGCCGTATCGGCGGACGCGCCCTCGGACTCGGAGCCCTGGTCGTCCTCGTCGGACGCGGCCCTCGCCGGGGCGTCGGCCTCCGACTCGGTCTCCGACCCGGCCTCCGGCTCCGCAACCGCTTCCTCGCGGGACCGGGGCACCCGGGCGACAGGCTCCTCGGACGCCGTGTCGTCGCCGTCGGCCTCGTCACCGTCGTCGTCGTCGCCGTCGGCGTCCGGCTTCGACACCCACGCGGCCACCGCCGCACGGAGTCGCGCGTCGCCCTCCTCGGGCTCGGCGGGCTCCGCGGCCTCTCCTGCCGCCTCCGGGGCCTCAGAGCTGTCCGGGGCGGCCTGAGCCGTCTCCGGAGCCTCCTGCGCGTCCTCAGCGGGGCTCGGAGCGCTCTCAGCGGCCTCGGCACCCCCGGTAGCGGGTTCGCGGAAGACGTCGAGCCGCGGATCGCGCTCGGTCCGAGTCGTTCCCGACGACTTCTGCTGCTTCGACCTGTCGGGGGACTCGCCCGCCACCGATGCCTCCTCCATGCGGCGCGGGGAACCCCCGCGCTGTCCGAACCGTCTACCAGTGTCCCGTGTGAACCCTTGGCCGGGCTGCTAGACGAGAACGACATACCTACTGGTTCCCGTACAAAGCCCCCAGGCACCCTCGACAGACGGATGTGAGAGGGGTCACCCTGTCATTCATCCACGCGGGGAGGCATGGATGGGCAGGAGCCGCAGAACAATTCCGGAGGAGCTTCTGCTGCTCGCTCTGGACCCGACCACGGGTACCACAGCGCAGCCGCAGTCGCTCGACCTCGGCCTCGCCGGAGCCCAGCTAGTAGAGCTGGCCCTGGCAGGACGGATAGCCCCTGACGGGGATCGTATCGCCGTGGTGATGCCACGGCCGACAGGAGATCCGACCCTGGACTCCGCACTGGAACTGCTGCGCAGGCGCGGCAGCCCGGTCCGGGCCGTCCACTGGATCGGCGGACCCCGGCTGGGACTCCGCCAGATTTACCTCGCTCATCTGGAGCGGTGCGGCATGGTGCATGCCGTGGCGGGCCAGATGTGCGGAGTGCTGCCGACGACTCGCTACCAGGCGACGGACACGGCGATCAGCCGGGACATCAGAGCCAGGCTGGACAGTGCGATCCGCACCGGCGTACCGCCGGACCCGCGGACCGCGGCGCTCGCCGCGCTGGCCCACGCGGTCGGACTCGGCAAGCACCTGTACCCCGGGAACGAAGGGCGTTCATCGCGCTCCCGGCTCCGGGACCTGATCAGGCACGACCCGATGGGCGGTCTCGTGGCGCACGCCGTGATGGACGTCCAGAACGGGGCGGTCGCGCAGCCGCGCCGCAATCAGGCGGCCGGCGTTCCGTTGCAACCGCAAGCGCAGTCGCAGTCACGCCGCGGCAGCATGGCGCAGACCGCGGTCCATTAGGGACCGCGCACACGCGCCGCTCGCATCACGACGCACCGTTCTCGCACCGCCGCGTCAACAACCGAATACCGCCGCACCGCCGTCCTCGGGACCCGGTTCGGGAGCCGCACCAGGCGCGGGGCAGTCGGATACCACCGGCTGCCCCGCGCCGCTGCGTGTGGCCATTTCCCAGCGCGGCCGGGGGCAGGGGTGGCAATCTGCTCAGCAGTAGATACGCACAGCTACATAGCCGGAGGTGCCGTTTCCGTGCCGTCCAACGTCAATCCCACCGTCAGGCGACGCCGGTTGGGTCAGGAATTGCGCCGACTGCGCGAGGTCAAGGGCATGACGGCCGAGGAGGTGGCGGAGCGGCTGCTGGTCTCGCAGTCGAAGATCAGCCGCCTGGAGAACGGCCGCCGCTCCATCAGCCAGCGCGATGTGCGCGACCTCTGCGGGGTGTACGAGGTCGCGGACCACCGCGTCGTGGACTCGCTGATGCAGATGGCCAAGGACTCCCGCCAGCAGGGCTGGTGGCACGCCTTCGGCGACATCCCGTACAGCGTCTACATCGGTCTGGAGACCGACGCGGAATCCCTCCGGGTGTACGAGCCGCAGGTGGTCCCCGGCCTGCTGCAGACCCGGAGTTACGCCGAGGCGGTGATCAGCGGGGCCCTGCCGGAGGCGCCGCAGTCCGACATCGACAAGCGGGTGAGCGTCCGCTCGCGGCGCCAGGAGCGGATCACCGACCCGGAACACCCGCTGCGGCTCTGGGTGGTGATCGACGAGTCCGCGCTGCGCCGGCTGGTCGGCGGCAAGCAGGTGATGGTCGAGCAGCTGGAACACCTGGTGGAGCTGTCCCACCTGCCGCACGTGACCGTGCAGGTGCTGCCGTTCGAGATGGGCGCGCACCCGGGCATCAACGGGCAGTACGCCATTCTGGAATTCCCGGACGCGGCGGATTCGAGCGTGGTCTACATCGAGGGCGTCACCAGCGATCTCTATCTGGAGAAGGCGAATGACGTCCAGCGGTACAGCGTCATGTACGAACACCTGCGCGCACAGGCGCTGAACGTGGAGCAGACCCGCAATTTCATCGAGAGGATCGCAAAGGAGTACACCCGGCTGAACCCGGAATGAGATCCGGCCGCAGAGGCGCCTGAACCCTCGGGGCGACGAGGCCCGTTATGCGAGAAATGAGTGATGTTACGGGCGGGGCGGCGGCACGGTACACCGCCGCCGCCATCGCACGGAAGGTCTACGCGGTACACATCACCCGGACGAGTGAACGGCCCCTTCACTGGAGGAAGTTGGCGAGTAGCGTCGATCACGCCAGCGGGAACGTCGTTGGCGCCTCACACAACTCTCTGAACCGGAGTGAACATGGCCATTCGTCAGGGTGCTACGGAAAGCTGGACGAAGTCTTCGTATTCCGGGGGCAACGGCGCCTGCGTCGAAGTCAAGTCCCCTCTCGTCCAGGCAATCGACGTGCGTGACTCGAAGGCGCCCGAGGGCCCCTCGATCACCTTCATCCCCGGCGCCTGGAACGCGTTCGTGCGCGATGTGGCCGAGGGTGCCGTCAACGCCTGACCGATGCCTCCTTCACGCCGCATCACCGCACCGTTCCAGGTGCCCTCGGTAGCCCTCTCGTCCGGCTCGCCGTCCTGGCCGAGGGGGCTCACCGCACCACCCCCGCCGGCCCCCGGTCAGCGCCGCTGACCGACGTACCGCCGGCCCACCGCCCCTTCGGCGGTCCCCCTCCTCACCGGCCGCACGGGACCCGCATCCCGTGCGGTCTTTTCGCGTCTCCTCCGTACGCGCAGGCTGAACGCACGCCCTGACGAAGTGCCCGCTCATCGTGTGGCCGCCGTCACGTTCACGACAACGCTTCCGTGCGTCAAGAACCGGCAAAATCGTTCGTCTTGCTGACCTGCGTTCACATCTCTGACCGATGGAGTCCTTGACCGGGGCACCGGGCAGACGGTTCAATCCCCAAGTCCCCGCTCCCGCACGGGGACACCGCTGAGCGCGGCCGTACCGACGAAGTGCGCACCCGTTCACAAGGCGGACCCCGGGAGGGGACACATGAACAGTCTCGACTGGGTCGTGCTCATCGGCTACTTCGGCGTGATGATCGCGATCGGGCTCTGGTCCCACAAGCGTGTGGACGACGTCAGCGACTTCTTCACGGCCGGCGGCCGGATGCCGTGGTGGCTGTCCGGCATCTCGCACCACATGTCGGGCTACAGCGCGGTGATGTTCACCGGCTACGCGGGCATCGCCTACCAGTACGGCGTCACGTCCTTCGTGACCTGGTCGCTGCCGATCGCCATCGGCATCGGGATCGGCGCCAAGCTCTTCGCGCCCCGGCTCAACCGGCTGCGCTCACGGCTGTACGTCGCCTCACCGCTCGAATACCTGAAGAACCGCTACAACATCCCGGCCCAGCAGGCGCTCGCCTGGTCCGGGCTGCTGCTGAAGATCGTGGACGTCGGCGCCAAGTGGGCGGCCATCGCCACCCTGCTCTCCGTCTTCACCGGTATCACCCTCACCCAGGGCATCTTCATCACCGGGATCATCACGGCCGTCTACTGCACGGTCGGCGGGCTGTGGGCGGACGCGCTCACCGAGCTGGGGCAGTTCGTCATCCAGCTGTTCGCCGGCCTCGCGATGCTCATCACCGCCATGCACGAACTGGACGGCTTCAGCACCCTGTGGACGGTCTGGGACAAGCTGCCCGAGGGCCACGCGGACCCGACGGCCGGCCCGTACACCGTGACCTTCCTGCTGGCGTACCTGTTCATCAAGACCTTCGAGTACAACGGCGGCATGTGGAACCAGGCCCAGCGCTACATGGCCACGGACTCCGCCGCATCCGCGACCCGTTCGGCGCGGCTCTCCGCCATCCTGTGGCTGGTGTGGCCAACGGTCCTGTTCTTCCCGATGTGGTGCGCCCCGCTGCTCGTCGACGCGCAGAAGCCGGACGCCTCGGACAGCTACGCGCTGATGACCGAACAGCTGCTGCCGCACGGCCTGCTGGGCCTGGTCGTCGTCGGCTTCTTCTCGCACACGATGGCCATGTGCTCATCGGACGCCAACGCCATCTCGGCCGTCTTCACCCGGGACATCGTCCCGGTGTTCTCCAAGGCCGCCCGCGACTGGAGCAGCCGGGCCGGGCTGCTGGCCGCGCGCCTGTCCACGCTGGGCTTCCTCGCCCTGTCCATGGCGCTGGCGACCCAGATCAACTCGCCGGCGTTCAAGGACATCATCTCCGTCGTCATCAAGTGGGTCGCGGGTCTCATGGGCCCGATCGCGATCCCGTTCATGCTGGGTCTGCTGCGGCGCTTCCGCAGGTCGGGGCCGACGGCTGCGCTCATCAGCTGGGCGGCGGGGCTGCTGGCGTTCTACTTCACCAACTACGACCTGGACGGTTCGGTCAAGAACGGTGTCGCGCTCCAGTACCAGGTGGCGCTGCCGCTGGCGATCTCGCTGGTGCTCTACATCGTCATCGGCTTCGTCAAACCCGAGGACACCCCGGAGCGGGACGCGCTCATCGAGCGGATCAACTCGGACGGCGGCGGCCCGGAGGCCGGTGCGGCCGTACCGGCCCAGGGCGGCCGCGGGGAGGCGGCGGTGACGGAGGGCGCCAAGGAGTAGGTCCCCTCAGCCGCGCGGGTAGCGGGCCAGCCAGCCCGGGGCCGCGGTGGCCGGGCTGTGCAGGGCGGGCCCCTGGGTCGTCTCCATGGCGAAGTCGTCGGCGAGTTCGAGGAGGGTGGCCCGCCCCTCCAGCTCGGCGACCCAGCCCGGCGGCAGCGCGGTCTCGCCGTGCATCGCGCCGAGCAGCGCCCCGCACAGCGCCCCCGTGGCCGAGGACGGGCCCCCGTGGTTCACGGCCAGCCGCAGCCCGTGCCGCACGTCCTCCCCGACCAGGGCGCAGTAGACCGCCGCCGCCAACACCTCGTCGGCCGACCCGGTCGCGCCCAGGGACTCCACCAGCGCGGGGCCGGGAATGCCCTGGCGTACGGTGCCGAGGGCCTGGCGCAGCGCCTCGGTGACGGGTTCGTGGCCCGGGCGTTCGGCGAGCAGCCCGAGCGCGTGCTGCACGGAGCCGTCCAGGGTCTCGCCGCGGGCCAGCCCGTGCACGAGGACGGCGAAGGCGCCGGCGGAGAGCAGGGCGGTGGGGTGGCCGTGGGTGTGCGCGGCGCACTCGACGGCGAGCTGGAGCACGAGGTGCGGTTCCCAGCCGACGAGCAGTCCGAAGGGCGCGGAGCGGGTGGCGGCGGCCGCGTCGTGCGCGGCGGGGTTCTTGGGGCGGTCCAGGGTGCCCATGATGTCGTCGCCGAGGCCGCCCAGGCATTCCCGGGTCGGGGCGCGGCGGGCGTAGAGCCATTCCTGTGCGGCGAGCCAGCCGTTGTCCTTGCGGCGTTCGTCGGGCCCCCAGTCGTGCTGGGTGGCGGCCCAGCGCAGGTGGGCGCGGTGCACGTCGGTGGGCGGGTGCCAGGCACCGGTGTCGCGTCGGACCTGGGCGCGGATGAGTCCGTCGACGGTGAACAGGGTGAGCTGGGTGGCGGCGGTGACGGTGCCGCGTGCGCCGTGGGCGGGGACGAAGCCGGTGACGGCGTCGGGCCCGTGGGCGGCGCGGATCTCCTCCAGCGAGAGGGTGCTGACGCCGGCCCCGAGTGCGTCACCGAGGGCGCCGCCGAGCAGGGCACCGCGTACCCGGCTGCGGAAGTCCTGTTGCTCGGCACGGCCCCAGACGGCTGTGGCTCCTGTGCTCACGCGCACCTCCCCGTCCGCCGTGACTCGTTCCTCTGTGCGACTGCGCGGTAACTGCGCAGCACTGTAATCGAACGGGTGCGTCGGCCGAGCGGCATGAACGGTTTGTACGGCTCCGAGCGGGCTTCGAATTCCGTTGCGGCGGCCGGTCATCGGCACGATGATCGCCCGATGCCCTCACCCCGCCCCGACGGCCGCGCCGGTATCGACGCCGCCCTGGTGAAGCGTCTGCTCGCCGCTCAGTTCCCGCAGTGGAGCCGCCTGCCCGTGGTCCCGGTCGAGATCGACGGCTGGGACAACCGGACCTACCGCCTCGGCGACGCCATGACGGTCCGGCTGCCCACCGCCGCCGGGTACGTGCCCGCCGTGGAGAAGGAGCACCACTGGCTGCCGAGGCTGGCCCCCTCGCTGCCCGTGCCGGTGCCCCCGGTGCTGGCCCTGGGCGAACCGGGTGAGGGCTACCCGTTCCCCTGGTCGGTCCGGCGCTGGCTCCCGGGCGAGACGGCGGCGCGCGGCCGGATCGGGGACCTGTCCCGGTTCGCGGTCTCGGTGGCGGAGTTCGTCCGCGCCCTCCAGCGCTGCGATGCGGCCGGCGGTCCGGCGGCCGGTGCGCACAGCTGGTACCGGGGTGCCTCGCCCGCTTACTACGACGAGGAGACCCGGCGCTGCCTGGCCGCGCTGGAGGGGCTTGTCGACACGGGCCGGGCGCGGGCGGTCTGGGAGGCGGCGCTCGCCTCCGAGTGGCGCGGGGCGCCGGTGTGGTTCCACGGGGACATCGCCCCCGGCAACCTGCTGGTCGACGGCGGCGAGCTGTCGGCCGTCATCGACTTCGGCACCTCGGGGGTCGGCGACCCGGCCTGTGATCTGGTGATCGCCTGGGGCATGTTCGACGGCGCGAGCCGGGAGGCGTTTTGGGGCGCGGTCGGCCAGGACGCCGGGACCTGGGCGCGGGCCCGGGGCTGGGCGCTGTGGAAGGCGCTGCTGAACCTGACGGGGGACGCCGGGTCGGACCCGGTGCGGGCGGCGCGCGAAAGGCGCGTGATCGACGCGGTCCTGGCCGACCACGACGCCTTCCGCTGAGGGCGGCCGCTCAGCTGGTCATGCCGCGTGCCTTGGAGTACACGTCGAGGACGGCCAGGCAGAGCGGGACGAGGGCGAGCAGGAGCAGCACCTCGGCCAGGTCGGAGAGCCGGCCCCAGAAGGGGGAGAGGCCCTTCTTGGGGACGATCAGCGCGATGCCGGTGAGCAGGGCGGCGCCGGCCGTGACGGCAGCGGCGAGCCACAGCGTACGGATGTCGAGCGGTCCCCGGTCGTGCTCGGTGAGGAGCTTGACGACGGCGTCGGCCGGCGGGTTGAGGGCCAGCCCGAGCACCAGCAGGCCCAGGGCGGCGATGCCCGCGCTCAGCACGGCGGCGACCTGGGAGGTGTAGCGGAAGAGCCGGGCGCGCAGCAGCATGGCCAGTCCGGCGACCAGGGCGAGGGTCTGGCCCCAGACGTCGGAGGAGAAGCCCAGGACGGCGGCCGAGGCGACGACCACGACGCAGCAGCCTCCGACGAGGCCGAGCAGCAGTTCGTGCCCGCGCCGGGCCTGGGCCGCGATGCGTTCGGTGTCGACGGGGTCGGGGTCGCCGAGGCCGGGATCGCGGTCGAGGTCGGCGTCCGTCGTGGGGCGCGGGGCGGCGTAGCCGATCGGCAGCTGGGCCACCCGTGCGGAGAGCCCGGGCAGGAAGGCGATGGCGGCGATGGCGACGACCGCGCAGACGGCGGCCGTGTCGCGGGGGCGGGCCTCGGTGACGATCGACAGGAACGTGGCGAGGGTGCCGACC
Organism: Streptomyces sp. A1277; assembly: GCF_004795015.1. Lineage (GTDB taxonomy): Bacteria > Actinomycetota > Actinomycetes > Streptomycetales > Streptomycetaceae > Streptomyces. The sequence continues at coordinate 143,962 of NZ_SSBI01000010.1, forward strand.
GCCGAGGCGAAGACGACGGCGACGAACGGGGCGTCGCCGGTCGGCATCGCGACGACGAGCCCGGCGGAGACGAGGAGCACCGCGGCGCAGCCCAGCATGAACTGGAGGCGTCCGATCCCGGTGCCCGGGTCGAGGGCGAGGACGCCGGATCCGGCGATCATCACGTGCGGCAGGGCCGCGAGGCCGAGCGCGACGGCGGAGGCCCGGTCGGCGTAGCGCCGTGCGCGGACACCGCAGAGCGCGGCGAGCAGGATGCCTGCGGCGGCGGCGACGATGCCCGGCAGTCCGTGCATGTCGTGCCGGACCGGGTCGGCGAACCAGACCACGAAGCCCATGAGGACGAGCAGGAGCGCCCCGCCGAAGAGGCCGGCGACGCCGAGCAGCTGGTCGCTCCACAGGGCGCGGTCGCGGCGGACGGCGGAGGCGACCGCGTCGGCGACGTCGTCGAAGACGGCCGGCGGGAGCGATTCGGTGAAGGGCCGCAGCCGCAGCACGTCACCGTCCAGGACGCGCTGGACGCCGAGTGTGTGGGTGGCGTCCAGGACGGTGTTGTCGCGGCGGGTCAGGTGGTAGCCGGGGGGTGCTCCCGGGGGTGTTTCCTGGCCGGTCAGCCGCAGGATCTCCGGGAGGAGATCGGCGACGGCGACGTCGTCCGGCAGGGCGACGTCGATGCGGCTGTCCGGCGCCACGACCGTTATGCGGCAAAAGCCGGTGGTTGTCAGGGTCGAACTCACCTGTGGGGTCCCCTCGTTCGCTGCACGCCGCGCTCCTGGGTCCGGCCGTGTCGGCATAGTCCCGTCCTACGGCCGCAGGGCGTCACCCTATCGGGGACCCCTTCCGTGCCTACATTAGGATGATCGGCGCGCGGAGGTAGGTCGCTGCCACGGGGGTGCCGGCCCACAACTCTCCGGGCCGCATCGAGGGACTGATTCGCCGGTGACCCAGATCGTCGTCAAGCGCCCGCCCCGCGCGCTGCCGCCCGAGACGTCCGCGACGGAGCTGCGCCTCGAATCGCCTCCTGAACTGCCGCGCGGACAGCAGGAGGGCATGGCCATGCAGCTCCTGCCGATGCTCGGCATGGGCTCCTCGGTGGTGTTCTTCTTCATGCCCGGCTCCCAGCCGTTCATGAAGATCATGGGCGTCATGATGCTGCTGTCCACGGTCGCGATGGCCGTGGCCCAGATGATGCGGTACCGCAAGGGCACCCAGGGCGAGGCCGCGGAGGGGCGCCGCGACTACCTGAAGTACCTCGCGCAGACCCGGCGCAAGGTGCGCCGCACCGCGCGCGCCCAGCGGGACGCGCAGTTCTACCTGCACCCGGACCCGGACCAGCTGTGGTCGCTGGTCGCCGAGGGCGAGCGGCTGTGGGAGCGGCGGATCGCCGACGACGACTTCGGGCAGGTCCGCGTCGGCCTGGGCCCGCAGCAGCTGTGGACCCCGCTGGTCGCGCCGACCACCGCACCCGTGGAGGAGCTGGAACCGCTGTCGGCCGGTGCCATGCACCGGTTCCTGGCGATCCACGGTTCGCTGGAACGGCTCCCGATGGCGGTGTCCCTTCGCGCCTTCTACCACGTCGTGGTCTCCGGCGACCCGGTGTCCGTACGCGGCTCCGCACGCGCGCTGGTCGCCGGACTGGTCGCGCTGCACTCCCCCGAGGACCTGGTGGTCGCGGTCGTGGCGTCCACGGACGTGACGGACCAGTGGGACTGGACGAAGTGGCTCCCGCACACCCAGGTCCCCGGCTCGTCCGACGGGGCCGGCACCAAACGGCTGTTCAGCGACGACCTGACCGAGGTCGAGGCGCTGCTCCACAGCACCCTGGACGGCCGCTCCCGCTTCAACCGCGGGGGCACACCGCTCCTGGACCAGCCGCACGTGGTCCTCGTGCTGGACGGCGGTGTCGTGCCCCAGGACTCGCTGTTCGCCTCCGCGGAGGGGCTGCAGGGCGTCACCGTCGTGGAGGTCGTCCCGGAGGAGCTGGACGAGCCGCGCGGCGGGCTGCACATCGCCGTGCGGCCGGGCCGGCTGCGGCTGGAGTCGGCCGGCGTCTCCTACCACGGCACGCCCGACCTCCTGCCGGTCGAGAACGCGGAGGCCCTGGGCCGCCAGCTCGCCCCGTTCCGGATGGGCAGCGGCGCGGAGGACGACGAACCGCTGCTCGCCAACCTGGACTTCACGGACCTGCTGGGCATCGGCGACCCCGCCGCGGTCGACACCAGCACCGTGTGGCGGCCGCGTTCGACGGCCGACCGGCTGCGGGTCCCGATCGGCGTCGGCGAGGACGGCGCCCCCGTCATGCTCGACCTCAAGGAGGCCGCGCAGGAGGGCATGGGCCCGCACGGGCTGTGCGTGGGGGCGACCGGTTCCGGCAAGTCGGAACTGCTGCGCACCCTGGTGCTGGGCCTCGCCGTCACGCACTCCTCCGAAACCCTCAACTTCGTCCTGGCCGACTTCAAGGGCGGCGCCACCTTCGCCGGGATGTCCGAGCTCCCGCACGTCGCCGCGGTCATCACCAACCTGGCGGACGACCTCACCCTGGTCGACCGCATGCGGGACTCCATCACCGGTGAGCTCCAGCGCCGCCAGGAGCTGCTGCGGTCGGCGGGCAACTACGCCAACCTCACCGACTACGAGAAGGCGCGCGCCGCCGGGGCCCCGCTGGAGCCGCTGGCCTCGCTGGTCCTGGTGATCGACGAGTTCAGCGAACTCCTCTCCGCCAAGCCCGACTTCATCGACATGTTCATCCAGATCGGCCGCATCGGCCGGTCCCTGGGCGTGCACCTGCTGCTGGCCTCGCAGCGCCTGGAGGAGGGCCGCCTGCGCGGCCTGGACACCTACCTCTCCTACCGGATCGGTCTGCGGACCTTCTCCGCCGCCGAGTCCCGTACCGCCCTGGGCGTGCCCGACGCCTACCACCTGCCGTCGGTGCCCGGCTCCGGGTTCCTGAAGTTCGGCACCGAGGGGATGACCCGCTTCAAGGCCGCCTACGTGTCCGGGACCTACCGGCCCGGGGTGGCGCCGGTCTCCGGCAACGGCGAACCGGCCATCGACCGCCGCCCCGTCCTGTTCACCGCCGCCCCGGTCGCGGTCCACTACCCCGAGCCCGAGCCGAACGTCCCCTTCGTGCCAGGCCAGGCCACGCCCGACGCGCTCGCGGACACCGTCCTCGACGTCATCGCCCGCCGTCTGGAGGGCCAGGGGCCCCTCGCCCACCAGGTCTGGCTGCCGCCGCTCACCGAAGCGCCCTCGCTCGACCAGATGCTGCCGCCGCTCGCGGTCACGCCCGAACGCGGCCTGCACGCGCCCGAGTACCAGCGCAACGGCGCGCTCGTCGTCCCCTTCGGCCTGGTGGACAAGCCGTTCGAGCAGCGCCGCGACACCCTGGTCCGGGACTTCTCCGGCGCCGCCGGCCACATGCTGATCGTGGGCGGCCCGCGCTCCGGAAAGTCCACCCTCCTGCGGGCCCTCATCGGCTCCTTCGCCCTCACCCACACCCCGCACGAAGTGCAGTTCTACGCAATGGACTTCGGCGGCGGCGGCATGTCAGCCATCGACGGCCTGCCGCACGTCGGCGGGGTCGCCTCCCGGCTCGACCCGGAGAAGATCCGCCGTACGGTCGCCGAGGTCGCCGGCATCCTCAACCGGCGCGAGGCGTTCTTCCGGGACAACAACATCGACTCGATCGCCACCTACCGCCGGCTGCGCGCGGCCGGCCGGCTGCCGGGCGAGCCGTGGGGCGACGTCTTCCTGGTCATCGACGGCTGGCAGTCCTTCAAGACGGACTACGAGTTCCTGGAGCCCGTCGTCGCCGACATCGCCGCCCGCGGCCTCGGCCTCGGCGTCCACCTGGTCGCCACCGTCTCCCGGTACATGGAGATGCGCGCCGCGCTCAAGGACCAACTGCTCAACCGCCTGGAGCTGCGCCTCGGCGACCCGGCCGACTCCGAGCTGGACCGCAAGGTCGCCAAGAACGTCCCCGTCGGCACCCCGGGCCGCGGTCTGACGGCGGAGAGGCTGCACTTCATGGGCGCCCTGCCGCGCATCGACGACTCGGCGGGCGGGGGCGGCGACGACCTGTCCGAGGCCACCGCCGCCTTCGTCAAGGCCACGACCGACAACTGGCCGGGCCCGCACGCCCCGGCCGTCCGGATGCTGCCCAGGATGCTGTCGGCGCGGGAGCTGCCGAGCGGGCCCGACGCCACGCGCGGCGGCATCGCGATCGGCATCGACGAGATGAACCTCGCGCCGGTGTACGTCGACTTCGACACCGACCCGCTGTTCGCGGTGTTCGGCGAGTCGGAGTCCGGGAAGACGGCCCTGCTGCGGCTGCTCATCAAGCAGATCACCGCCCGCTACACCCCGCAGGAGGCCCTGATCTGCGTCGGTGACTACCGGCGCAGCCTGCTGGAGGTCGTGCCCGAACCGTACCTGGTCGGCTACGCGACGACGCAGAACGCGTTCGAGTCGTACCTGGGCGACATGAACACCCTCATCAGCAGCCGCACCCCGGGGCCGGACGTGACCCCGCAGCAGCTGCGCAACCGCAGTTGGTGGCGCGGTCCCCGGGCGTTCATCATCGTGGACGACTACGACCTGGTCGCCACGTCCTCCGCCAACCCGCTGGCCCAGCTGGTGGACAACCTGCCGTTCGCCCGGGACACCGGCGTCAACTTCATCATCGCCCGCAGCAGCGCGGGCGCCGGCCGCTCCTCGTACGAACCGTTCATGCAGCGCTTCAAGGAGCTGGGCGCGCAGGGCGTGGTCCTGTCCGGCCACCCCAACGAGGGCGAACTCCTCGGCACCGTGAAGGGCCGCCCGCTGCCGCCCGGCCGGGGCATGTTCGTCGCCCGCCGGGGCAACCCGGCGCTGATCCAGACGGGGTGGCTGGAGCCGGAGGAGGGGTGACGCGCGGGCCGCGCCCGGGCGGCCGCTCCGTTACGCCGGAGCGCCCGTCCCGCGCGCGCGGCCCTTGTTGCCCACGGGCCAGGGCCCGGCGACGTACGTACCCGGGGCATAGCGCTCGACCGCCTCGATGATCAGGTCGGCCTGACCTGGCCTCCAGCGGCGCCAGACGGCGTGCCCGAGCGAGTGGAGAACCGCGCGCGGCCCACCGCCGTCGTTCGGCTTCCCGGGGTTCACACCCGGTTTCAGCACGAGCAACAGGTAGGGTGTTCCCTTCATCGAGCATCGTGCGGCGCGCACAGATCGCACAACTCGCGGCGAACGGAGCGTGCTTGGGCATGTAAAGCAACGCCACCCGTCGCTCGGCGTGGGCCACATCGGACAGGGCCGTTCTACGGTGTGCGTACCCACAGCTCGCGGGCTCACGACTCCCTGACCAGGGTCGTGGCCATGTCGATCGGTATCCCTGGATACTGGCGCCTGATCTCGCGCACGGCGCTCAGCAGCCCATCCTCATCACGCATACGCCGGAGCCCCGGTCCATCGACGGCCTGCCTCAACTCGTCGACCGATCCGAACTTCTGGATAAAGTTCTTCCTCGCTTCGCGTCGCTTGCGGCCAGTCGCATAGAGCTCAGCGGCTAGCACGAACACGAAGGCCAGCACGAGACAGAGCAGGAACGGCAGCACCGACGAACCGGTGTCCGCTCCGTGGAAGAGAAGCATCGCCGCTCCGGCGGCTGCGCTCGCAGCGGTCCAGAGAGCCATCCGCCACACGTACATGAGGCCCACCTGCCTGTTGATCCGAGAAGTCCACGCGCCCAGTTCCGAGATGGGCACAACCCAACGTCACGATCGCGACGCCGAGGGGGTGGGCGGGAGTGGTCACAGCGACTGAACCAGCTTCAGGGCCTCGGGCAAGGGACACCGAGGAAATTGGCGCCTGAACCGGCGGGCAGCCACCAGCAACCCCTTTTCATCACGGATCCGACGAAGTTCCGCCTCGTCCGTCACGATCGACCGCAATGCGTCGATGGACCCGAATTTTCCGTACCAGTCCTTCTGGCGCCGCCGCTGCGCGTATCCCTCGCCCAAGCTCGGAAGGAGAACGAAAAGGGCGTAAAGAAGGATCGTCAGCGGCAGACTATGAGGCCGAACAGCGAACACCACATACAAGCAGGCCAGGGAGGCACACCAAAGCGGTACTCGAATCCAGTACATGCGAAACCATCACCTGTCTTTCAGAGAACCTGCCTCCCGGCATCATCAAGCACTGCCGAGCTTGCGAAACCAATTCGACAGCGCCGCACCCGCATCAAACAGTCGCGGACGGCCACTTACCTCCCGGGAAGGCGCTGTTGTCGGTCGCGGGAACAGACGAAGGGCCGAGCTGACCGATCGGTCCGTCGAGACGGTCGGCCTTGGCCTGCCAGTCGCTCCGCTCCAAGGCTAGGACCCATCCCGACATCTGTTCGCTCATGGCCACTCCGTAGGCATCGACCACGGCGCCTCCGATGGCTTCCGGGCCCTGCCTGCGCTGCCAGTCCGTAGCGGCCGTGATGGACTCCGGCAGCCCATCCGGTGCCGGCCGTGCGGTCACGGCGCCCTGCGCGTCCGCTCCGCTACGCCGAAGCGCCCGTCCCGCGCGCGGCCCTGGTTGCCCACGGGCCACTGGCCGGGGATGTACGTACCCGGGGCGAAGCGCTCGACAGCCTCGATGATCAGCTCGGCCCGGCCGGGCCTGCGGCGGCGCCAGACGGCGTGCCCGAGCGAGTGGAGAACCGCGCGCGGTCCACCGCCGTCGTTCGGCTTCCCGGGGTTCACACCCGGCTTCAGCACGATCATCAGGTAGCTCCGCCGACTGTTGAACCGGACCTGGTCGATGTCGGCCCAGCCAATGGTCTGACTACGCTTGCGCCACACCCTGGTCACGCCGGTCGCGTCGATGCGCATGCCCGGGAGCAGCCGCATGAGCACCGCCATCGGCAGCAGGAACGCCCCTGCGAAGAACAAGGGCGGGCCGAGGCACACAACGACACCGATCAGGCCCATCCGCCCTACGCCTTCACTCCCGATCAGCACGAATATGGTGAGCGCTTCGAGAACCACCAGGCCGAGCACACACGCGAGCGTCACCAGCAGGTAGACCCCACCTCGGCGCGCCCCCTCGGCGGGGATGAACAGCTCTTCGGAGTACGCACCATGGGCTGCGGGCACGGTGTCTGCTCCTCGGCTGGAGAAAACGCGCTGTCCAACTGGCCCCTCAGGTCGCCATGTCGGGCTGTCCGCCGCCGCCCGGGGCCGGCTCGGCTCCGATGTCCCCCTCTCCCCGAGGCGTGTCTTCCGACGCACTTCAAGGACCTCTGCGAGCACAGGGCAGCAGACCGCCAGAAGGCAAAGGATGCCGATCGCACCCTTGGGAGGAAGATTGTCCATGTCGGACGTGAGCAAGGGCAGCAACAGCCACACGTACGACGCCAGTGCACCACCCCAGAGGACTACGCGAGTCTTTTTCACATCCACATCCTCCAGAGCACGAAAGAAGCAACACCGGTCACTCTTTCAGAATCGGGGCGGCCCGTGACGGAGCTGATCTCTCAGACCGTTCCGACCGGCCAGTGACCCCCGTTCGGGAAGGCGCTCTTGTCGGTGCTCTCACCCGTGAGTTCGGAAAACGTCTTGCTCTCGGCAGTGATGATGGCCAGCACGGCGACCGCCGCACCTCCGATGACCGCGGGTCCGAGAGCCGCTTCCCCCGCAGCAACAGTCCCGGCGGCGGGGATGCCCACTACGGTAGGAACCACGGCGGCCGAAGCAGCAAGGGCCGGGATCAGTTGAGCCAAAAAGATCCCCACGGCAGCATAGAAGGCAAATCCCGCAATCCCACAGGCGGCGAGGCAGTCCGCCACGGTGCCCGCACTGGACGCCACTTGAGCAGAAGCGGCAGACTGGGGGAAGACAGCGTTTGTATACGCAGTCGCCCCTTCTCCCTCCCAGTATTTCGGAGCTGTGAGGTTGAACTTCTGCGTGGAGGACGCCACACCGGACGCCTTCCCCCGGATCTCCTCACCCTGCCACGTCACAGAGTTATAGAACACAATGGCGGGAGCGTAAGACCCCATCATAATGTCCACAAGCTTGGCAATGACCCAGTTCACGGCCTTGATGATTTTGTCCACTACCCAGACGCACGCCTGCGCGACAGCGTCAGGAATGTACCAATGATTCACCGCGGACTCGACCTTTGGGCCGATCTCGGTCACAAACTTCGATATCGTCTCCAGGCCGGCGTTCAACTTATCGATGATGGCCTGAAATTGCTCGGGATTGAATGCCATGCGAAGCCCTCCTTCCTGAATGCCTACCTAGTAAGCACCCTTAACGGATTCGGTAGTTTCCACCTCGTGATCGTCGTAAGCCTTCGCATTCCTGATCAACTCATCGGCGATTTTCGACATCTCGACCTGCCCTTCACTGCATCGACTCGAGAGATGGTCAATGACGCCGTTATAGGCAGTAAAAAGCGGAGCGAAGAGTCCGAGTTGGGTCGGACTCCGATGCATACCTTTGATGGAGGCGGACACCTCACCGATCGATTTTGCCTGCTCGTCCCACATGCCCACATCAGTGCGTATCGCGTCGGTAATGACTTTAAGATCTTTTCCCATGGCTATCAGCCCCTCAGGGTTCGTCCTACATGAAGTGACGCGGATTTTTCATGATTGCCATGGCCTCGTCCAGCAGGCCCCCCAGGTTCAGGTCGGCGACAGCGTCCGGGCCACTGGTCTCAGCACTGCTGAGCTTGGCGCGCGCGTCGGCCAACGCCTCGGCAAACGCTTGATTCAGTCGAACGACCGACTGCCGTGCGGCCCATTCCGGCTCTACCGCGCACGAGGTGACCCCCTGCGGACCGAGGGTGATCACGACCCGTCGTGCGGCGGAGTCCCCGCTCACCTCGGGCTGCGCGTACGCCTCGGGGCCCTGCCGCTCGACCACGTCGAAGGCCGTCAGCACGTCCTCGGCCACTTCCTCGATCGGGCGCGAAACGACGTGCCTCACGTCCCGCTCGAAGGCTTCTGGGTGTGCCGAGGCAGCTTCTGCCGGCGCGGGCCGGTCAAGACTGCCCTCGATCTCCTGGGCCCGGGCCTCCCAGTTCGACTGCGCGAGGCCACCCGACCAACGCTCCATCCACTCGCTGAGCGCGGAGCCGTACGCCTCGACAACGGCCGCACCGAGACTCTCGGGAGGCTGCCTGCGCTGCCAGTCCGATGCGACCGTGATCGAATCCGGAATCCCGCCCGCCATCAACCGGACCTTGACGGCTCCCTGCGCGTCCTCACCCTCGGCACTCTGCGGCATTTGTTCGCGCACTTCGGACATCAGTTCCTGCATCTTGTTCATGTATTCCTGGAACTGCTGCAGATCCTGGAACATGTCGCCGCTCACGTTTTCTCCTGCCGGTTCGCACATGGGTGAGTTCGGACGGGGCTAGTACCCGGGGCCGGTACTCCTCCGGCGCACCAGGAGCACCGCACCGCCGACGACGATCACGGCCGCGAACGCTCCGACGACGATCCAGACGGCCGTGTCCGTGCCGCCGCCCTGTCCGTCGTCGTCCTTCGCCGCGGGGGTGGCGGAGGGTTCGGGCTTCTTCGAGGGGGACGCGGAAGCGGAGGCGCTGGGCGACGGGGACGCGGTTGCGCGGGCCGCTACCAGAGGGTTCACGTCGGGGGGGCCGGGGTCGACCTTGCCGCCGAGGACGGCGAACCTGGGGCGGACCGCGCCGTAGCCGAGGTAGCGGCTGGGGATCTTGCCCTCGGACGGCTTGCCCGCGGTGTTCATGAGGACGCGCAGGACCTGGTTGCCGGTCCAGTCCGGGTGCATGGACCAGATGAGGGCGGCGGACGCGGAGGCGATGGCGGTTGCCTGGCTGGTGCCGTTGCTCTTGCAGTACCCGGACACCCCGCCGCCACAGAGAATCGGGATTTCGTCCCCGGGCGCGGCGAGCGCCACTTCCGAACCCCACACGGAGAACTTCGTCACATTGAGCGTCTTGTCGATCGCTCCGACCCCGGCGACACCAACGCTTGCCGCCGGGTACGAGGGATCATTGTCCTTGTCGCCACTATTGCCGGTGGCCGCCAGAAGCAGCTTCCCGCGGTCAATGGCGTAATCCACCGCCTGCTGAATCTCTTCCCGTTCGCCGGTTTCAAGCATGTAATCCTCGAAACCCAACGACAGGTTGATGATCTGGGCGTCGCTGTCGGCGGCGTACCGGATGGCCTCGATCACCGCCGGAACGCTGTTGGTTCCCGACTCCTTGGAGGAGCCGAAGACAGTCAGCGGGAGGATGCGCGCGTCGGGGGCGAGGCCCTTCACGCCCTGGTCGTTGACCCCGTTGCCGGCGATCAGCATCGCCATCGCGGTGCCGTGACCGTCCTTGTCCTTGTGCGCACCCCGCTCGGGCTCCACGAAGTTCTTGCCCTTGAGCACCTTGCCCGTCAGCTCGGGGACGGAGGGGATCACCCCGGTGTCGAGCAGGGCGACGGTGATCCCCTTGCCGGTGCTGACCTTCCACATGGCCGGGGCCTGCATGCGGTCCAAGTACCACTGGCGATCGCGCATGGTGTCCGCGGTCGCGGCCGGGGCGACGGCGCCGCCCAGGAGGAGCAGGGCGCCCAGCGCGGACACCACCGCCGACGTCCGACCGCGCCGTCGCCAGACCGTTGACCTCATGCCACCCACTCGTGTTCTGTCCGCCCCACCGGCGTCGGTGCTCGGATACCGGCTGCTAATCGATCACGGGCGGGACCACGTCGTCCCCCGTGGCCCAGGTCTCCTCGTCCTCTTCGAGGTAGTCCGGGTTCTCGCCGTCGCGCCGCTTGGGGCGCCTGCGAGCGCTTTGGGACCCGCCCATCGCACCGCCCATCGGACCCGTGGCACCCGGGCGCGCGGTCTCGCGGACGAGGCCGCTGCCGCCGGGCGTGAACTCCCGTCCCGCGCCGCCACCGCGCGCTTCCCCCACCGTGCCGCCGGGCTGCGTGACCAGGCGCCGCGAACCGGCGGCTCCGCCGACTCCGCCACGCCCCATGGGCGAACCGACGGCGCCCATGCCGTGACCACCCATCATCGAGCGGCCGACCCCGGGGCGCTCGTTGCCGATGACCGTTCCGCGCTGTCCGCCCGCCACGGGGCCGGTCATGGGCCGGCCCGGCGTACCGCCGTGGATGCCGGGAGCACGCACGCTCTCGCCGCCGCCCCTGCCCATCGGGCCGACCGGCATCGTGCGCCGGTCCCCCGCGGCAACGGGGCCGACAGGGTTCGCCCGGGGGCCGCCGTCTGTACCGGGGGCAACCGGAATCGTCCGCCGGTTTCCACCGCCCCCGGGACCGTTCGGAAGCGACTGCGTGGGCAGGACCACGGGCGGGATGTTGTTCTGCCCGCCGCCGCCGACCGGAGTGACCGGAGGGCCGCCCGTGGGCGGTGTCGACGTGATCGGTGGGGCGTCCGGCATCGTGACCGTGTCGATGTTGGTGCCCGTGGTGTCCGGGACGCCGGGCGTCACGGGCACCGCGCCGACGTGATGCGCCGTAGGGGTGGAGACGTTGGTGATGGAGGACGAACTGCCGTCGGGCTGCGCGGTGACGTGGTGGTACGTGCCCGACGAGCCGCCGGTGCTCGGCACTGCGGACACCGAGTGCGTGGCGGGGTTGCTACCGGATGAAGGGCCGTAGCCGGACTTCGAGTTGTCGTAGTCCGTGGCAGGAAGCGCCGCCGCCGGCAGCGGCTTGAAGACCGGCTCCTCCTGCGACGAGATCGTCTGCTGCGCCATCATGTAGTACGAGGCGAGCTTGTTCATCTGCGGAATCGCTTCGTTCCGCGCCTTGTCGACGGCCTTCAGCCGGGCCTTCTCCTTCTCCTCGTCCGCGTAGCACATGGACGTGGCGTCGGAGTGGCCCTGGATGACCTTGCTGACCTCGCTGAGCGCCTGGCCGGCCGTCTGCAGCGAGGTGCCCGCGGCGCCGGCGTAGTCGGCCAGCTTGATGGTCTGCTTGGCGAAGTCGTCGCCCCACTCGCGGAAGGCGTCGCCGCCCTTGCCCTTCCACGTGGTGCGGCTGACGTGCTCCTTGAGCTCGGTACCGATCTTCTCGATCTCGGTCTGCGCGTCGATCAGCGCGGTGCCCCGGCCCATGATCGCCGTGGGGTCCACGCTGCGCACCATCGCGAGCATGTCCTCGTACGACATGTTCTCGAAGTCGGTCGTGGCGTACTTGGCGTCGAGCGGCGGCAGCTTGCCCTTGTCCCCCATGGTTATCCCTCTCCCCCGTTCACTTCCCGTTCCTACCAGTCGTGTTGATCGATGGCAGAGCCCGCACCGGTGGACTTGTCGGGCCTCGGCAACAGCCCGGTCTGCGGGTCGACTTCCGGCTTCTGGTGGTCCGCCTCGACGCGCTTCTGGATGGCCTGCAGGCGCTCCGCGTACTCCTGGTCGACGTTCTGGTACCCGCGGTCGGCGAAGTCGACCGTGATGCCCATCGCTTCCAACTGCTCGCCGAGCGTCTTGGAGAGCTGGGTCAGGCGCAAGTGGACGACGTCGTAGGAGGCGGAGAGCACGAGTGCCTCCGGGAAGCCCGTGCCGTACGCGTCGGCGGTGACCTTCTGCTCGGTGATGCGGCTGTGCGCGGCCGGTGACCCGTCGAGCGCCGTGAGGAGCTTGTCCACGCGCGTCTTAAAGCTCTTCAGGGACTCGCTCGGCGTGTCCAGGTCCGGTGAGCCCTTGCCGTTGTTGCTGGGCAGCGGCGGGTCGTCCGGAAGATGGGATCCCATGGAAGCGCCTCCCTAGAGTGCCGTGGGCCCGCGGGCGTGGGTGCGGGGCGCGGTGTCCGCGTCCCGCACCCACGGCGTGCCGGTTCCGACGTGATTCATCTGGGCCTGGATCAGCCGTGGAAGCGGCGGGACTGCGCCAGGTCGTTGGCGTGGTAGCCCTCGGTCGCTTCCATGAGCTTGGTCGAGATCTGCAGCAGCGTCGCGTGCATGTGGTTGACCTTGACGTCCCAGCCGCTGTGGCGGTCGTAGAAGGCCCGCTGGGTCTCACCGTCCCAGGTGGCGACGACGGCCTTGACCCGCTTGTTCAGGTCGTCCAGCTGGCCCTTGATGGTGTTGGCGGTGGTCTTGACCTGGTTAGAGGCCTCGACGACCCCGGAGTACGTGATCTCCATGGAACGGTCTCCTGACGCGAAGGTGCGGAATGAGGGCGGGGCGGGCGGCTGTTACGAGACCTGGAACCGGTCCAGGATGCCGTTGCTGCCCGTGTGGTCGGCGCCGTCGATGCCCTTGAAGCTGTTCAGCCGCTCGACCTCCTCGGCGTCGAAGCCGTCGCGGCTCATCTGGACGGCTTCGTGGGTGAAGGCCAGGAGGTCCTTCAGGTTGCGCACATCGAGGTTCACCTGCGACTGGAGGCCGTTGTACGCGTTGGCCGCGACACCCTTCCAGTGGCCTTCGACGGAGTCGATGACCGCGTTGAGCGCGGTGATCCTGCTCTCCAGCGTGTCCTGCATGTGGCCGAGATCCTTGATCAGCTGGTTGATCTCTCCGGCTGAAACCTTGAGCTTGTCTCCCATAGCGCACCTTCCCCCATGAATTGGATGTTGCGGGCTGTCGGGCCGCCGGCTAGCACGTCCAGATCGGACCGCATTTTTGCGACTGTCACTTTAACTGTGATGGCCAACGATTCCAACTCACTTTCGTTTGCAGCAAGTTGTTTTTCATTCACCTATTCACGGGTGACTCCGGCCCCGCACCATGACCGCGATCCCCGCGATCACCGCGACGAGGAGGCCCGTCGTGGCCAGTACGTAGGTCGAGATCCGGGTCATCCGCTCCTGCCTGGTTTCACGCAGCTGGAGCGCCACCGGTTCCGGTCCCACGGGCCCGTTCGAGACCGCGCGGTCCGGGGTGGGAGCGTTCACCGGGTGCTCGTCGTCGTTGAGGGCGCGCACCGGGTCCACCACCCCCCACCCGATGAACTCGTCCCGCCCGTTCACCGCGCGCTCGGCGGTCTGCTCGATCTGGGCCACCACCTGGGCCTGCGTCCAGCGCGGGTGCTTGGCCCGGATGAGGGCGGCCACCCCGGCGACGTACGGCGCCGAGAAGCTGGTGCCGTTGTCGACGCACTGGCCGCCCTTGGGGACGGTGGACACCATGTCGACGCCCGGCGCCGCGACCCCGACGAAGTCGCCGGTCTGGGAGAACGGCGCCCGCTCGTCGTTGCGGTCCGACGCGGCCACCGCCAGGACGCCCGGATAGGCCGCCGGGTAGGTCTCCTTGACCTGCGCGGCCAACCCGTCGTTGCCCGCGGAGGCCACCACCACGATGTCGTTCTTCAGTGCCTCGCGCACCGCGAGCGCCAGGTCGGAGTCGGCACGCAGGGGCTGGGCGGTGTCCTGCGAGATGTTGATGACCCGGGCGTGCTTCTTGATGGCGTGGCGGATGGCCGCGGCCATCGTCGCGGCGGTGCCGGTGCCCTTGTCGTCGTTCTGCCGGATGGGGATGATCGTCGCTTCCGGGGCGAGACCGACGAACCCCGTGCCCGTGCGCGGGCGGGCCGCGATGATGCCGGCGACCTTGGTGCCGTGGCCGACGACGTCCGTCGTGCCGTCACCGCCCCCCTTGACCTTGGCCTTCGAACCGCCCGAGGTCTTGCCGGCCGGGAGCAGATCGGTGCCGGCGCTCCGGTCGACGGCGGTCTTCAGCTGCGGGTTGGTGTCGTCCACCCCGGTGTCGATCACCGCGACCCGGATGCCCTCGCCCTTGGTGTCCTGCCACAGCTGGTCGTAGACCAGCCGCTGGAGCGACCAGGGGCGGCCCTGGATCTGCTTCGGCATCGGAAAGGTGCACTCGCCGCTGCCTTCGGAACCCGTTTGCGGAACGGAATCCTCTGCTGCCGCAGGCACCGCCGAGAACGCCGGAAGTCCGATGCCTGCCGCACATGTCAGGAGCAGTACGACGGCCGAGGAACGAACCGAGGAACGAACCGAGGAACGAGCCGAAGAACGAACCGAAGCACGAACCGAAGCACGAGCCGAAGAACGAGCCGAAGAACGGAATGCATTACGGGTGATCATTTCGCGCTTCCCCCTCTTCCGTCGTCAGGAACTCTGCGGCTGTTTGGCGCTGTTGGTGTCGAGCCGGGGCCCCTTGGGCAGCAGGCTCGACCAGTTCTCCGGCACCGGCAGCGGCTTCACGTCCTTGTAGCCGAGCCTGATCTGCGCCTGGTTGACCTCGGCGACCTGCTCCTCGGGCGACTCGGGCTTGGCCGTCTCACCGATCTTCGAGGGGTCGGCGCTGCTGTCGTTGTTGGTCTGCACGGCGTACCGCAGCCCGGTGTCCGTCACCAGGAAGATCGACCCGGTGCTCGGTGACGCCCCGCTGAACTGCCGGTACAGCACACCGCTGCCCGGTGTGACGTACGCGCTGGTGGCGCCGTCCAGGAAGCTCACCGGGTAGCGGGTCCCGGCCCAGGTCGTCAGCTCGGGCACGCCCTTGGAGTCGACGCCGTGCAGCACGTTGCAGACGGTCCCGGTCCCGGCGGACGTGTCGTTGGCCTGGGTGGGGACGCTCTTCGGCCAGCCCTTCGCCGCGTAGAACTCATCCGGGGAGGAGGTGAAGGACTGCGGTGCGACCTCGGCGGCCTGCGCCTTCTGGCCCAGCGCCTCCGCCTCCGGGCTCGTCAGGAGCAGCCGGGCGACGAGGTCGGAGACGGGCGAGACCGCCCCCGGCAGCACGACGTAGTGCTGCATCCCGGTGCCGGCGACGGCCTTGAGCACCGTGCCCACCTTGTTCAGGTTCGGGTCCAGGCCGTCCACGCCGGCCGGGTCGCCGACCTTGCCGGGCAGCTTCGGGAAGTCGACGGCCGAACCGGCGTGCAGGGTGCCGAGCCAGTCCTTGGTGACCTTCTGCGGCCGGGCGCCCTCGCTGAACAGGGACCGGCGCAGCACCTCGTCGCGGGCCGAGGGCTTGTCGCCGCCGGTGGTCCCGATGGCGTGCCGCGTACCGTCCGCGTCCACCAGGTACCGGGTGCCGTCCCCGCCGTCCGCCTCGACGTACAGGGCCTGCCCGTCGTGCAGCCGCCGCTTGCCGCCGACCTTGTCCGCCTCCCGGTCGGCGAGGAGGAAGACCGCCTTCTGCACGGTGTCGCCGGAGCCGGCGCCCGGCTGCTCGCAGACCGCCCAGAGCTTGCTGCGGCCCGCCTCGTCCGCGCCGGGCAGCCGGTCGGGTGCGTACGGTATGCCGAGCATCGGGCCGCGCTGCAGCTTGCCGCTGTCGAGTTCGGACTCCGGCACCTGCATCACCGAGGAGTTGGCCGGGTCCAGGAGCAGTTTGGCCGAGGCGAAGTTCAGCACCGGGTGCAGGCGCTTGACGCCCTTGGTCTCCAGCACCACGTATCGGGTGGTCGACTCGCTCCCGACGATGACGTGGGCGCCGGGGTCGGCCCATCCCTCGGGGACCTTGGGCTTGAAGATGCCCCAGGCCCCGAAGCCCGCCAGCAGCAGGGCGCCCACCACCACACCCGGCACCACGGCGCGCAGCGGGCGCGGCGCCGCCTCGTCCGTACCGGCCGCCGAGGGTTGCAGGAAGGCGGCGACCAGTCTCTTCTTCGCGAAGGTGTAGGCATTGAGTTCGTCACGCCGTGATGCCATCTGCCCGACTTCTCCCCGTGATTGTGGACGCCTCGCGAACCGCCTCCACTATGCCCGCCTGTTCTCGTCCGCCGCTGTCCGGGTGCGGGCTTCGGGGGCGGGACGGGGCCCGGCCCCCTTCGAAGCGTTCGCCGCCGGGCGTGGGACAGTGGGCGGTCGCGGGTCGGTGTGCCGATAGCGTGGGTCCGGCTCGCACACGCCGCAGTGCCGTGACACGGAGGGACATACCGGGGGATGAGCAGCACGACGACCGCAGTGACGAGGCTGCATCCGCGGCCTGGACGGATCGGTGGAGTGCGGCTGCACCAGGTGGTGCTGCTGGAGGTCGCCGGCGCGCTGGTGCTGATCGCGTGGGTGACGAACAGGGTCCTGCTGGTGCCGATGGGCCTGGTCGCGGCGGTGCTGGTGGTGCTGGCGGCCCTGCGGTGGCGGGGCCGGCCTGTACTGGAGTGGCTCAAGGCGTTCCTGGCGCTGCGCGGACGGCTGAGGGCCGCGCGGCGGCCGTGGTCCGCCGACGGCGTCGACCCCGCACTGGCACCGGTCCTGGAGTGCGAGGGGGCGCTGCGCACGTACACCTACACCGACCGGCAGCGCGAGCGCGGTGTCGGGATGGTGGGCGACGGTACGTTCCTGACGGCCCTGCTCCTCGTGCAGCCCCGGGACGAACCGCTGCGCACGGCCCGTGAGGCGCGGCCGCTGGAGCTCGGTCTGCTGCACGACGCCCTGGAGGTGGACGGCATCCGGCTGGAGTCGGTGCAGGTCGTGCAGCACACGCAGCCCGCGCCCGGCCCGCACCTGCCGGAGCAGGCCGCCGCCGCCCGCTCGTACGCGCCGCTCCAGGCGCAGGCCGGCACCCCCGCGATCCGGCTGACGTGGATCGCCCTGAAGCTCGACCCGAAGCTGTGCCCGGAGGCGGTGCAGGCGCGCGGCGGCGGGCTCGGCGGGGCGCAGCGCGCGCTGCTGCGGGCCGCGGACCAGCTGGCGAGCCGGCTGACGGCGGCCGGGTTCGACGCCTCGATCCTGACCGAGGCGCAGGTGACGTCCGCCCTCGCGACGTCCGCCGGGGTCAACCCGCAGGCCAGCGCACTGGCGGTGCGGTCGGACACCCCGGAGCGGCGCACCGCGGAGTCCACCCGCACCTGGCGCTGCGACGACCGCTGGCACACGACGTACTGGGTCGGCCGCTGGCCGCACCTGGGCGCGGGGGCGGCGGCGTCCTCCCAGGTGGTGGCGCTGCTGACGTCGATGCCGGCTCCGGTCAGCACCTTCAGCCTGACGGTGTCGCGCGGCACGGGCGGTACGCCGGCCGTCAGCGGGCACGTCCGCCTCACCGCCCGCGGGGCCGACGAACTGGTCGGGGTGCGGCGGCAGTTGGAGCGTGCCGCACGCGGAGTGAAGGTCGGCCTGGTGCGGCTGGACCGCGAACAACTGCCCGGTGTGCTCGCCACCCTGCCGCTCGGAGGTACCCGTTGAGCATCCACCGTACGAGCCCGGCCGGCGCCACCGGCCCCGCTGCTTCCGCCCCGCCGGCGGCCGGCCGGGCCCGGGCCGGGCGCGGGCTGCTCGGCCCGCGCCGCGAACGGCACGCGCTGCCCGTGGAACAGCTCGCCGCCCTGCAACTGCCGCTCGGGGACGACGGGGTCGTGGCGGGCACCGACGCGAAGGGGCAGCCCGCGGTGCTCGGCCTCTTCCGCCCCGTCCAGCTCGACGTCGTGGTCATCGGCAGCGTGTGGACGGCGCAGGTCCTGGCGCTGCGCACGGCCGGCACCGGGGCGCGGGTCGCCGTCGAGACGGCCCGGCCGCAGGCGTGGGCGGGGCTCGCGCAGGCCGCGGGCGGCGGCCAGCAGTGCATGACGGTGCACGACGTCAAGCAGGTGGGGCCGCAGGGCGCCTCGGTCACCAGCCCGGTCCTGGTGGTCCGGGACTGCGGCATGCGGCCCCCGCGCAGCCGGCTGGCGCCCGGCCCCTGGCAGTCCGTGCTGACGCTGCTGCCGTTCCTGGGCCCGGCGGCGCCGAAGCTGGTGGAGCACGCGGGGCTGGTCGGCATCCAGCGGGTCTCCCCGGAGGAGGCGGCGGTCCTGGGCCGCATCCTGCGCCTGCCCCGGGCGAACGCGGAGGCGCTGTCCCAGCTCGGCGACGACATGGTCCTGTGGTGCACGCCCCAGTACCGGAAGCTGGTCAAGATGCAGCCGACCGACATCGAGGCCGGTCTCCTCGGCGGCCCGCGCCGCCTGGACTGACCTGCTCCCCGGGCCGATGCGGTCCGGGCGACGCGGGCGGTCCGGCCGGCCCGGGCGCCCGGGCGACGCGGGCGGTCCGG
>NZ_SSBI01000107.1 GCF_004795015.1 Streptomyces sp. A1277
GCGGTAGACCTCGCGGGCGACGAATCGCTTGAGACAGCGCATGATGTCCTTCTTCGAGAGCCCTTCCTTCGTGCGGCGTTCAACGTAGGCGCGGGTGCGTTCGTCGAAGCGCATGCGGGTCAGCACGATGGTGTGGAGGGCGTTGTTGGCGGCCCGGTCGCCGCCTCGGTTAAGGCGGTGTCGGTGGGTCCGTCCGGAGGACGCCGGGATCGGCGCGACCCCGGCCAGGTGTGCGAACGCGGCCTCGGACCTCATGCGTTCGGGGTTGTCTCCGGCCGAGGCCAGTAGCTGGCCGGCGGTCTCGGGTCCGACACCGAACAGCTCCAGCAGCACGGGGGCGGCCTGCTTGACCAGTGGGCCGATCTCGGTGTCCAGCTCGGCGATCTCGTCGTCCAGGGCCTGGTGGCGGCGCGCGAGGCGGCGCAGTGCGGCCCGGGTCGCCGCCAGCGGGCGGGACAGGTCGTCGCCGGGCCGCAGGCGGGACAGGGTGCGTATCAGCATGGCCCGCTCCAGGCCCGCGACCTGCTCGCGCAGCATGGCGGGGGCCGAAACGAGCAGGCCGCGAATCTGGTTCATCGCCTGGGTGCGGGCCTTGACGGCGCTGCGTCGCGCGGTCCGCAGCACCCGCACCGCCTCGACCACACCGTCCCGGCTCTTGGGGATCCCGGTGGCACGGCCGGACAGTACGGCCGTTGCGGCCGCGTAGGAGTCGATCGGGTCGGACTTGCCTTTCATCCGCCGGGTCTTGCGGTCCGGCCGGTCGACGTCGATGACCGTGACCCCGGCCGCGGTCAGCACCCGGGCGAGCT
>NZ_SSBI01000108.1 GCF_004795015.1 Streptomyces sp. A1277
TTGACGCCGAGTGCGTCGAGGTGGAGGCGGGCGACCTTCTCGTCCAGGTGCTTGGGGAGCACGTAGACGTCGGTCGGGTACGCCTCGGGCTTGGTGAACAGCTCGATCTGGGCCAGGGTCTGGTCCGCGAACGAGTTGGACATCACGAACGAGGGGTGCCCCGTGGCGTTGCCCAGGTTCAGCAGGCGGCCCTCGGACAGCACGATGAGGACCTTGCCGTCGGGGAACGTCCAGGTGTGGACCTGCGGCTTGACCTCGTCCTTGACGATGCCGTCGATCCGGGCCAGGCCCGCCATGTCGATCTCGTTGTCGAAGTGGCCGATGTTCCCGACGATGGCCTGGTGCTTCATCCGGGCCATGTCCGAGGCCATGATGATGTCCTTGTTGCCCGTCGTGGTGACGAAGATGTCCGCCTGCTCGACGACGTCGTCCAGCGTGGCGACCTGGTAGCCGTCCATCGCCGCCTGCAACGCGCAGATCGGGTCGATCTCCGTCACGATCACCCGGGCACCCTGACCGCGCAGCGACTCCGCGCAGCCCTTGCCCACATCACCGTAACCACACACCACGGCCGTCTTGCCACCGATCAGGACATCCGTGGCCCGGTTGATGCCGTCGATCAGCGAGTGCCGGCACCCGTACTTGTTGTCGAACTTCGACTTCGTGACCGCGTCGTTCACGTTGATCGCCGGGAACAGCAGAGTGCCGTCGCGGTGCATCTCGTAGAGCCGGTGCACACCCGTCGTGGTCTCCTCCGTGACACCACGGATCTCGGAGGCCAG
>NZ_SSBI01000011.1 GCF_004795015.1 Streptomyces sp. A1277
CGCCGCCCGGACCGGTTCCGCGGCGGCGGTCGCGAGCACGGCGGCCCGGACCCCGTCCAGCAGCGGTGCCGCGGCCCCCCGACCGCGTACCGCCGCCGACACCCGCTCCGCGCAGCCGGCACAGGACTCGACGTGCTTCTCCAGGGACCAGGCGTCCGTCTCGGGGGCCGTGCCCGCGGCGTACCGCTGGGCCAGGTGGTCCGCCACGTGCCAGGCCGTCATGCCCTGCCTCCCAGGGGGCCGTTCTCCACGACCAGCCGGTCCAGTGCGGCCCGCAGTTCACGCCGGGCCCGCAGCGCACGGGTCTTGACCGTGCCCTCCGGTATGCCGAGCAGCCGGGCGGCCTCCCGGGTCGTCAGCCCGTCGACGACCGTCGCCCGCAGGACCTCCCTGAGTTCGGGCGAGATCCGGTCGAGCGCGGCGCCCACATCCCCGTACTCCAGACCGGCCAGGACCCGGTCCTCGGCGGACGGCACGGGGGCGGCCCACTGCGCACCGCCCACGTGTTCGGCCGCCGCCGCGCGTTCCGTGCGGGCCCGGGTCCGCTGCGCGTCGACCAGCCGCCGGGCGGCGATCACCCAGAGCCAGCCCCCGGCCTCGGCCCCCCGGTGCGCACCGGCGGAACGCCAGACCGTCACGAAGGTGTCCTGCACGACCTCCCGTACGGTCTCGGCGTCCGGGCACCGGCGGTTCAGCCGGGCCAGCAGCCAGCCGGCGTGCCGGTCGTAGAACGCGGCCAGGGCGGTCGTGTCCCCCTGGGCGACGGCACGCAGAAGCGCCTCGTCGCTCCGGTCGTCCCCCGAGGGGCGCAAGTGGCTCACACCCCTCTATCGGAGGCCGGGCGCCGACCGGTTCACGCCAGGGGATGTCCGGCGTGGAGGCGGCCGATGCGCCCCGGGTCAGGGCGCGGAGCCGATCACCCAGTCGCGCGGTTCAGGGGCGGGGCGCAAGGGTCCCGCGCGGGCGTCCGACGCCCACGCGCCCTTGTGTCTCTCCCTGATCGTGCCGAGTCCCCGCATCGTGGCAGCCGGCACTGACAACCGGCGGGGCCAGCGGTGGCGGGCGGGTCTCACCGGCCGTTCGGCCCCTGATCGCTCAGAGCGAACACGGTTCGGGGAACATTGAGCGGCTCAGCAGCATTGAGTCTTCATAGCTCAACTTGACTGCCGAAGGGGAGATCATGGCTACTGAGTCCAACGCCGTCACACCGCTCACCCTGCCCGTGCTGCCACTCGACGACGAGGTCGTGCTGCCGGGGATGGTGGTGCCTCTGGACCTGTCCGACACCGAGGTGCGCGCCGCCGTGGAGGCCGCGCAGGCCGCCGCCCGGGAGGGCGGGGGCAAGCCCGAGGTGCTGCTCGTCCCGCGCATCGACGGGACCTACACCGGGATCGGTGTCCTCGGGACCGTGGAGCAGGTCGGACGGCTCTCCGACGGCGATCCCGGCGCCCTGATCCGCGGCCGCGACCGGGTCAGGATCGGAGCGGGCACCAGCGGACCGGGCGCCGCGCTCTGGGTGGAAGGGGTCCGGGTCGACGTCTCCGTCCCCGAGCCCGTCCCCGGGGCCGTCGCCGAACTGGTCAAGGAGTACAAGGCGCTCGCCACCAGCTGGCTGAAGAAGCGCGGCGCCTGGCAGGTCGTGGACCGGGTCCAGCAGATCGAGGGCGTCTCCGCGCTCGCCGACAACTCCGGGTACTCGCCCTTCCTCACCACCGCCCAGAAGGTGCGGCTGCTGGAGACCACCGACCCGGTCGCCCGGCTGAAGCTCGCCATCCAGTGGCTCGGCGAACACCTCGCCGAGCAGGATGTCGCCGAGTCCATCGCCAAGGACGTCCAGGAGGGCGTCGACAAGCAGCAGCGCGAATTCCTGCTGCGGCGCCAGCTCGACGCCGTACGCAAGGAGCTCTCCGAACTCAACGGCGACCCGGAGGACGAGTCCGACGACTACCGGGCCCGCGTCGAGGCCGCCGATCTGCCCGAGCACGTCCGCGAGGCCGCGCTCAAGGAGGTCGACAAGCTGGAGCGCGCCTCCGACCAGAGCCCCGAGGGCTCCTGGATCAGGACCTGGCTCGACACCGTCCTGGAGCTGCCGTGGACCGAGCGCACCGAGGACGCGTACGACATCAAGGGCGCCCAGGAGATCCTGGACGCCGAGCACGCCGGGCTCCAGGACGTGAAGGAGCGCATCACCGAGTACCTGGCGGTGCGCAAGCGGCGTGCCGACAGGGGACTGGGTGTCGTCGGCGGGCGTCGCGGCGGCGCCGTGCTGGCCCTCGTCGGGCCGCCCGGGGTCGGGAAGACCTCGCTGGGCGAGAGCGTCGCGCACGCCATGGGCCGCAAGTTCGTCCGCGTCGCGCTCGGCGGTGTCCGGGACGAGGCGGAGATCCGCGGCCACCGTCGTACGTACGTCGGGGCGCTGCCCGGACGCATCGTCCGGGCGATCAAGGAGGCCGGTTCGATGAACCCGGTCGTCCTGCTGGACGAGATCGACAAGGTCGGCTCCGACTTCCGGGGCGACCCGGCCGCCGCCCTCCTCGAAGTGCTCGACCCGGCGCAGAACCACACCTTCCGCGACCACTACCTGGAGGTCGAGCTCGACCTCAGCGACGTCGTCTTCCTCGCCACCGCCAACGTCCTGGAGGCCATCCCGGAGGCGCTGCTCGACCGGATGGAGCTGGTCAGGCTCGACGGCTACACCGAGGACGAGAAGGTCGTCATCGCCCGCGACCACCTGCTCCCGCGCCAGCTGGAGCGGGCCGGACTGGAGAAGGACGAGGTCACCCTCGACGAGTCGGCGCTGCGCAAGCTGGCCGGCGAGTACACCCGGGAGGCCGGCGTCCGGAACCTGGAGCGGGCCGTCGCCCGGCTGCTGCGCAAGGTCGCGGCCCAGAGCGAACTGGGCGACCGCGAGCTGCCGTTCACGGTGACCGAGGACGACCTGCGCGGTCTCATCGGCCGCCCGCACCACGTCCCCGAGTCCGCCCAGGACCCGGCCGAGCGCCGGACCGCGGTGCCGGGTGTGGCGACCGGGCTCGCGGTGACCGGGGCCGGCGGTGACGTGCTCTTCGTGGAGGCGTCGCTCGCCGACCCGGAGACCGGGGCGTCCGGACTGACCCTCACCGGCCAGCTCGGCGACGTCATGAAGGAGTCCGCGCAGATCGCGCTGAGCTTCCTGCGGTCGCACGGCGCGGAACTGGAACTGCCGGTCGCGGACCTCAAGGACCGCGGGGCGCACATCCACTTCCCGGCGGGCGCGGTGCCGAAGGACGGCCCGAGCGCGGGCATCACCATGACGACCGCGCTGGCCTCACTGCTCTCCGGGCGGCTGGTCCGCACGGACGTGGCGATGACCGGTGAGGTCTCGCTGACCGGGCGGGTGCTGCCGATCGGCGGGCTGAAGCAGAAGCTGCTGGCCGCGCACCGCGCGGGCATCACCACCGTGGTGATCCCCAAGCGGAACGAGGCCGACCTGGACGACGTCCCGGCCGAGGTGCTGGAGACCCTGGAGGTCCACCCGGTCACCGACGTCCGCCAGGTGCTGGAGATCGCCCTCGCCCCGGCCTCGGCCCCGGCGGAGCGGAGGATTCCGGCCGCGGCGTAGGTGCCACGGCGTGACGGGCGCGGCAGCACGGACGTGGCCGGTACGGGCGGTCCGCCTTCCCCTCGCGGGGGAGGCGGGCCGTTCCGCGTACGTGAGGAAAAGGCTCGGGCCGTTCCGCGCGCAGCCCGGAACTACGGGCGGTAGATGGTCCCCGGGACCGGCTCGGCGGGCGCCATCAGCTGGGGCACCGTCACGAAGGTGTAGCCCTGCTTCTTCAGCGCGTCGATGATGCCGGGCACCGCGGGCACCGTGCCCTTGTAGATGTCGTGCAGCAGGATGATGCCGTCCTTGCTCGCCTGGTCGAGTATCCGCTTCTTGATCAACGCGGAGTCGGTCGTCGAGTAGTCCTTGGCGGTGGCGCTCCACAGGATCTGGGAGAGGCCGAGGTCCTTGCTGATCCCCGAGACGGTGTCGTCGGTGCGGCCCTGCGGCGGGCGCATCAGCCGCGGCTTCTTGCCGGTGATCGCCGCTATCGCGTCCTGCGTCTTCTCCAGCTCGGCCCGTATCTCGGCGGGCTTCTTGTCCGTGAGGATCTCGTGCGACCAGGTGTGGTTGGCGATCTCGTGCCCCTCGGCCGCGAGCCGGCGGACGGTGTCGGGGTGCTTCTTCACGTGGTTCTTGCCGAGCAGGAAGAACGTCGCGTGGACCTTCTTCTCCTTGAGGATGTCCAGCAGATGGGGTGTGTCCTCGCCCGGGCCAGCGTCGAAGGTCAGCGCTATGCACTTGGCCTTGCGGCAGTCGACAGGGCCGAACGAGCCCTTGGCGTCCGAGCCGGCGTCGGCGCGCGCGGAGCCGGGCGCGGTGGTCTCCATCGAGCAGCCGCTCAGCGTCAGCGTGAGCGCAGTCACAAGGGCGACGGCCAACCCCGTACCGATCGACTTCGTCCTACTGGGCACGGTTGGCCACTCCCTCGCGTGAACGGCCGTACTGGTGTGCGACCTGGAGCGGCGACTATACATGTGGCGTATACACCCAGTGTATAGCGGGGGGTGTTCCGCGAAGCGCCTGTCCGGTCGGGGGCGTGGACGCGACGGAGCCCGGCGACGGGATGCGTCACCGGGCCCCGCTGGGCGGGAAGGGCGCTTCTAGCCGTTGGCCAGTGCCTGTACGCGGTCGAGGGCGCCGTTGAAGTGGTTGTGGTCACCCACCGTCGGGCCGGACGAGGTGTACTGCCAGATCGTGTAGAAGCCCCAGCCGGCCGGGAGCTCGCCGACCGTGGAGTTGTAACGGGCCACCCACAGCGGATTGGTGGTGGCGAAGCCCGCGTTGTTGCCCGTGCAGTCCTTCCACCAGCTGGTCGCGGTGTAGATGACCGCGTCCCGCCCGGTGCGCGCCCTGTACGTGTTCACGAAGTCACGGATCCACGCGACCATCTGGGCCGCGGTCTTGCCGTAGCACTGCGCCCCGTACGGGTTCCACTCGATGTCGAGCACCCCCGGCAGGGTCTTGCCGTCCCTGGACCAGCCGCCCCCGTGGTCCACGAAGTAGTTGGCCTGGACCGCGCCGCTCGTGGTGTCGGGTGTCGCGAAGTGGTACGAGCCGCGGATCATCCCCACGTTGTACGAGCCGTTGTACTGCTGGGCGAAGGAGGGGTTCGTGTAGTACGTGCCCTCGGTGGCCTTGGTGTAGGCCCACTTGACGCCGCTGTTCCAGAGCGTCGACCAGGCGACGTTTCCCTGGTAGCTGGCGACGTCCACGCCCTCGGTCTGAGCGGCGCGGGTGCCGATCGGCAGGCCGCCCCGGCCGTCGTGGGCGACGACGCCCATGCCCATGGTGGCGGTGCCGCGGGCGGGCGCGGTGGGGCTCCCGGTCGCCGCGTTCGATGCGCCGGGCAGGGCGACGAGGAGCGAGAGGGCTGCGAGCAGAGTGCCCGCCGCCGCGAAGCGGGAGCGACGGGTCTTCTTGGAGCCGGATCTGTGCACGGGCATTGCGTGCCTCCGAGGCTTCAGTGGGGGGATCTGCTGACCCGGGGGGCGCCGCGTGGCGACCCCGGAGGCATGTCATGGTGTGGACATGCCATGTATGACGCTACGCACGTAGACCCGTGTGACGGAAGAGGGTTTGGGCTGTGCCGTTGGTCTACTCCTGCGAAATACTGGGCGAGCTGCGGCGATGACCGCCGGCGGAAGAAACTTTCAGCGGCAGGAAAGCTCATGAGGGGTGTTGACGTGCACGGGAGCGAAAGCGGACGTGAACCCGGCGCAACCGGAGGAAGTGGTGTGGACCACGAATTTCTCGCCCTGGAGCTGGAGTTGGCCGTCTTCCTGCGGCGCGCGCGGGCGAATTCCGGCGAGATGGCGCGCGAGGTGCACCCCGAGCTGGAGGCCGCCGCGTACGGCCTGTTCGTACGCCTGGAATCCGCCGGGCAGCAGCGGGCCACCGACCTCGCGTCGTACTTCGGCGTCGGCAAGGCCACCATGAGCCGTCAACTCCGCGCCCTGGAAGCCCTCGGACTGGTGGCGCGGGAGCCCGATCCGGCCGACGGGCGCGCATTCCTCGTCCGCCTCACCGAGGAGGGCCTCGCCCGCTTCCGCAGCGTCCGCGACGCGCGCCGCGACCGCTATGTGCGCAAGCTCGCCGACTGGGACCGCGCCGAGGTCGCGGAACTGGCCCGGCTGCTGCACCACTTGAACGCCCGCGCCGAGGACTGACGGTGACCGGCGGCCGCCCCGCCGCCCCCGGACCGCCTCACAGCCGCGCGTAGACCGCCGTCGCGTCGTCGTGCGTCTTGCCGCGCCGCAGGTGCTTACGCTCCGTGTCCGCCTCCTCCAGGGCCCGGACCCGGTCGATCAGCGCCTGCGGCCCCTCCTTGTCCAGGACTCCGAGGCAGTCCGCCCAGTCGCCCTCGCCGAACATCTCCGTCCAGCGGCTCGCCCCGTCCGTCATCGCCGCCAGCGCCCGCACCTCCGTGCGCGGCGTCCGCCCGGTGACCGCGCGCTCCGCCACGGCCGGGTCGGCGGCGGCCGTGAAGAAGCCGCCCTCCTTGTTCCGCGCCCGGGCATCGGCCACCGCTTCCGAGACCAGGAACTCCGGCGCCAGCCGGTCGAGCCGGTCGTCCAGCACCGCGCGTACACCCCCGCCGGGCGACTCGAACAGCAGCACCGAATCGGACAGCACCAGGTGCTCGACCTCGGCCTCGTCCCAACGCACCATGACGACGGTTGCCTGTGGCGTACGCACGTGAGAAAGGTCACACAGGGAGTGGTGGCTGTCCGCGGTGTGCCGGATGGACTGCGCCAGGACCTCCCGCAAAGTCAGATCCCGCCGCGAACCGGACAGTTCGACCAGAGCCCCGCCCAGCCTCGCGGTGAACCAGGGAACCGAGTGCACACAACCGTCGTCGCCCCGCGGAGGCGTGACACCGTCGAGCAGCACCAGTCCTCCGCCCTGACCGGAAGCGGGAAGGACCGTGGCGGTCCAGTCCTCGTTCGGGCGTCCGGGCGTGCCGGCGGCGGTAGCGAGTTCGATACGCATGCCGCCAGTCTGCACGATGCCTTCACCTGGCCTGCACGGCATCGGGATTGGTGCGTACCAGCAGGTCAGACGGGCAGGAGGGGCGGAAGGAATCACTCCGCCCCGGGATGCGGGCGGGCATCCTGCCAAAGCCTGCCCGGAAGTTCCAGCCGGTGTCCACGGGTGGCGCCGGAGCCCGGCGGGGAGACTTGTTCGCCAACTCCGGAGTGATGTTCACTCGTTCGAGTGGCGGAGCGGTTGATGCGCGCCCCCTCCGCAAAAGCACTGGAATGGTCGGAAGCCGTACCAGGGGGCGGGGCGCTCGTTCATGTGACCGTGCGTCACCTCTGCTTCAAGGGCGGACGAGTCAAGATTGCGAGCACCGGTGCAGAAGAAGCGGCCTCGGAGCAAGGGCGGCAGCAACAGCGGTTCCGGGGCGGCGCCGACGGAGCGCGCCGGCAGCGGCCGCACCGTACGCGTCCGCACCAGGCTGGTCGCGGGCGTCGCCGTCGTCGGGATCACCGTCATAGCCGCTGGGACGCCCGCGGTGCTCGCCGCCTCGTCCGACCTCACCGACTCGCAGGCGCTGGTCACCCGGGCCGAGCTGAACCAGCAGGCCATCTCGCTGGCCCACTCCCTCGCCGACGAGCGCGACGAGGTGACCACCTACATCGCCGGCGGCCGTGAGGGCGAGCCGGGCAGCCGCAGCACCCGCGTCGACCAGCAGGTGGACGAGATCCGGGACGCGGCCCCCGCCGACCTGCGCCGCGACCTGTCCACCATCCCGTCCCTGCGCCGGGACGCGGTCAGCGGCAAGGGCACGGCGCTGGAGGCCCACCAGGCGTACTCCGAGGTCATCGCCAAGCTCCACGGCCTCGCCGACGAGCTCGCCCGGGACACCCCGCCGCGCGCCGCCGAGGAGACCCGCACCCCGCAGGCGCTCGGCCGGGCCACCGACCGGGCCGCCGCCACCCGCGGGCTGCTGCTCGCCGCGCTCGCCGTGCCGCGGCCGCAGCAGACGGCCCCCACGATCGACCCGTTCACCGGTCTCCCCGTCCAGCCCCAGGACGAGGGCGAGACCAAGGAGGACCGGACCCGCGACGCGCTGAGCGCCGCCGCCCAGCAGTCCCGGGTCGGCGAGCTGTCCGCGCTCGCCGAGTTCGACCAGTCCGCCGGCGCCGCCGCCCGCGACAAGCTGGCCTCCCTCGTCACGGGGCCCGAGGTCAACAGCGCCGAGAAATACCTCGCCGAGCTCACCGACCGCCCCGAGCTCTCCGACTCAGACCTGAAGGTCAGCACCAAGAAGGTCGCCGCGGCGCTCTCCGCCAGGGTCGACCGGATGCGCTCGGTGGAGTCCGCCCTCGGCACCACCCAGGTCCAGCGGCTCGAACAGCTGCGCGACGACGACGTCACGGCCCTCGAACTGCGCATCGCGCTCCTCGGCGGCTGCCTGCTCGTCGCCGTCGGCGTCTCCACCGCCGTCGCCCGCACCCTCACCCAGCCGCTCGCCGTGCTGCGGATCGGCGCCGCCCGGCTCGCGGCCGAGCCCGCCACCGCCGAACCGGTCCGCTACACCGGCCGCAACGACGAGTTCGCCCAGGTCGTCCGGTCCATCAACGCCCTGCACGGCCAGCTGCACGGGCTGCTGACGGAGTTCAACGGGCGGTTCGAGTCCCTGGAGGCCGAGCGCGCCGAGCTGCTCGCCGGCCGCGAGTCCCTCACCGTCCAGCGCGCCGAACTCCAGGTGCGCGCAGCCGACCTGACGGCCCAGCTGGAGAAGCTGAAGAACACCGTCCACCACACCTTCGTCAACCTCTCGCTGCGCACCCTCGGCCTGGTCGAGCGCCAGCTCGGCGTCATCGAGACCCTGGAGGAGCGCGAGCAGGACCCGGAACGGCTCGGCACGCTCTTCAAGCTCGATCACATGGCCACGGTCATGCGCCGCCACAGCGAGAACATGCTGGTCCTCGCCGGCGCGGAGCACGGCCACGGGCACCCGGGCCCGATCCCGCTGGTCGACGTCCTGCGCGCCGCCGTCAGCGAGATCGAGCGCTACGAGCGGGTCACCATCCAGTCCCTCCCGCCGCACGCCCAGGTCGCCGGGTTCGCCGCCGACGACCTCAGCCACCTGGTCGCGGAGCTCCTGGAGAACGCCACCTCCTTCTCCCCGCCCGACTCCCACGTCCAGCTCTCCGGCTGGCTCCTTGAGAGCGGCGAGGTGATGCTGTCCGTGCAGGACGAGGGCATCGGCATGTCCTCCGTACGGATGGGCGAGCTCAACACCCGCCTCGCCGACCCCACGCTCTTCGAGGCCGGCGAACAGAACGCGGACGGGGCCGGCCTCGGCCTCCAGGTGACCTCGCTGCTCGCGGCCCGCCACGGCGTACGGGTGGAGCTGCGCGAACAGAAGGGCAGCGGGGTGACCGCGGTCGTCGTGCTCCCCGAGGCCCTGTTCCCCAAGGCGCTCCCGGCCGCCACACCGCCGCCGGTCACCACCCACGGCGAGGCGCCCACGCTGAACCTGCCGGGCTCGGTGGCCGAGGCCAACTCCAACACGCTGCCGGGGCGCGGCCCGTCGGCGGCCGACGATCCGATGATCGCGGCGGCGGAGCGGGTGATCGCGGCGTCGGGGGCGGAGGCGGCGAAGCCGCCGGAGGCCGCGTCGGAGGCGCCCGAGGGCCCGGCGGCCCCGGAGACCGACGCGGTGCCAGCGGCCGAGGACGAGCCTGCGGCCGACGACGCGCCTGCGGCCGACGAGCCTGCGGATGCCCCCGAAGCCGCCTCCGAGGCGGCCCCCGCCCCCCAAACCGCCGCCGTCTCGGAACCGGAGACCACCCCCGGGGCGGCCCACGCCCCCGCCCCCGAGACCGACCCCGAGGCCACCCTCCAGGTGCGCCTGCCCCGGCCGCCGCGGACCGGCGACGCGCCCGAGCCCACGATCGCCGGCGGACCGTACGCCATCGGCCCCGACCGCCACGAGCGCGCCGCCGACGAGGCACCGCACAGCGCTCCGGCCCCTGCGGCACCGGAAGTCCCCGCAGCCCCCGAGGCACCACACAGCGCTCCGGCCCCCGCGACAGCGGAAGCCCCTGCGGCCCCCGCGGCACCGAAAGCCCCCGCGGCCCCCGCGGCAGCGGAACCCGCGGACACCGTCCCCGCCCCCCGCAAGCCGGAGGCCGGGCCGGTGACCGACAAGGGGCTCCCCAAGCGGACGCCCAAGATCGTCCGGCCGGCCGGGGCTCCCGCCGCCGAGCGGACGGGGAGCGTCGACAAGGAGGCCCTGAGGCGCCGGCTCGGCGGCTTCCACCAGGGCGCGAAGGACGGCCGCCGCGATGTCGAGGCGGAGATCGCCGAGGGCAAAGGACCGGCCCGGGGCACACGTACCGAGCACGCCGAGCCGGCAGGCCGCAGCGACGGCCGGACCGGAGAGACGGGGGACACAGTCGAGGAGGCACGCAGTTGACTGCGCCCAGCACATTCGGGCTGAGCACCGAGGCCCGGAACCTTCACTGGTTGCTGAGCAATCTCGTCGAGGAGGTGCCAGGGGTCCACTCGGTCACCGTCGTCTCGTCCGACGGGCTGATGCTGCTCTCCTCCGACCCCGGCCACCTCAGCGCCCCCGAGGAGGGGAGGCCGAGCGGACCGCGCGGCTCCAGCGCCGACCTGGCGACCATCGTCTCCGGCATCGGCAGCCTCACCGTCGGCGCCGCGAAGCTGATGGAGGGCGGCGGCGTCAAGCAGACCATGGTCGCCATGGAGGAGGGCAGCGTCTTCGTCATGTCGATCAGCGACGGATCGCTGCTCGGGGTGCACGCCGCACCCGACTGCGACATGAGCGTCATCGCGTACCACATGGCGCTCTTCGTCGGCCGAGCCGGACACGTACTCACCCCCGAACTCCGCAGTGAACTGCGCAAATCGATGGAGAGCGCCCAGTGAGCCACGCCGCTGCCGGACCCGCCCGCAAACTGCCCGTACGGGGGGCCGGCAAACGGCCCGCGCGGGTCCGCCCGTACTCGCTGACCGGCGGCCGCACCCGCTTCGGGCACGTGCTGCTGGTCGAGACGTTCGTCGCCGCGCTGGAGGCGCCCGAGGAACGCCGTGAACTCACCAACGGGAACCTGGCGTCGCGTCTGATGCCGGAGCTCAGGGCCATTGTCGAGATCTGCCGCCGGATGCGTACCGTCGCGGAGATCTCGGCCCTGCTGAAGATGCCGCTCGGCGTGGTCCGGGTGCTGCTCAGCGACTTGGCCGACCAGGGAAAGATCCGCGTGTACGGGACCGGTCACGGCACCGGCCAGCCCGACCGCGCACTGCTCGAAAGGGTGCTCGATGGACTCCGCCGTCTCTGAGTCGCCGCTGTTCGCCCCGCGGCAGCCGGGTCCGGAGGCCCAGCCCGAGGAGAAGCTCCAGCCCTGGCAGCTGGACCGCACCAGGGCCCCGATCGCCACCAAGATCGTGGTCGCGGGCGGCTTCGGCGTCGGCAAGACCACCTTCGTGGGCTCGGTCTCCGAGATCACCCCGCTGCAGACCGAGGCGGTGATGACCCGGGCCAGCGAGGACACCGACGACCTCAGCGCCACGCCGGACAAGACCACGACGACCGTCGCCATGGACTTCGGCCGGCTCACGCTCGACGACGACCTCGTGCTGTACGTCTTCGGTACCCCGGGCCAGCAGCGCTTCTGGTTCATGTGGGACGACCTCGTGCGCGGTGCGATCGGCGCGGTCGTCATGGCCGACACCCGCCGGCTCGCCGACTGCTTCCCCGCCCTCGACTACTTCGAGAGCTGCGGGCTGCCGTACATCGTGGCCGTCAACCACTTCGAGGGAACGCCGGGGTTCGAGGCGGACGACGTCCGGGAGGCCCTGACCGTCCCCCCGCACGTGCCCGTGGTGATCATGGACGCGCGCAACAGGATCACGGTCGTCGAATCGCTGCTGGCCCTCGTCGGCCACGCCCTCGACACCGGCCCCGCGTAGCCCCTGCCTCCCCCAAGCAACACACAACGGAGAACCGCGATGCGGAAGATACTCATAGTCGGAGCCGGTCAGTCCGGACTCCAGCTCGCCCTGGGACTTCAGTCCAAGGGGTACGAAGTCACCCTCATGTCCAACCGCACGGCCGACGAGATCCGCTCCGGCCGGGTCATGTCGACGCAGTGCATGTTCCACACCGCGCTCCAGTACGAGCGGGACTACCAGCTGAACTTCTGGGAGTCGCAGGCCCCGCGCATCGAGGGCCTCGGCGTCTCGGTCGCCGCCCCCGACTCCTCGCGGGCCGTCGACTGGGTCGGCAAGCTGGACGGGTACGCCCAGTCCGTGGACCAGCGCGTCAAGATGGCCGGCTGGATGGAGACCTTCGCCCAGCGCGGCGGCCAGCTCGTCATCCACGGCGCGGCCGTCTCTGACCTGGACTACTTCTCCCGCGCCTACGACCTGGTGATGGTCGCGGCCGGCAAGGGCGAGCTGGTCTCGATGTTCGGCCGGGACGCGTCCCGTTCGCCG
Organism: Streptomyces sp. A1277; assembly: GCF_004795015.1. Taxonomy (GTDB): domain Bacteria; phylum Actinomycetota; class Actinomycetes; order Streptomycetales; family Streptomycetaceae; genus Streptomyces. The sequence goes on from NZ_SSBI01000011.1 coordinate 12,563, forward strand.
TACGACGCCCCGCAGCGCGCGCTGGCCGTCGCGTACGTCCACGGCATGGGCCCGCGCCCCGAGCACCCCGACTTCGACGCGGTGCGCTGCAACCTGGTCCCGGGCGTCGGCGAACTCTTCGTGATGCCGACCCTGACCACCTCGGGCCGCGCCGACATCCTGTTCTGGGAGGGCGTCCCGGGCGGGCCGCTCGACGCGTTCCAGGGCATCAAGGACCCCTCCGAGCACCTGGCCAAGACGCTGGAGCTGATGGAGCGGTTCACGCCCTGGGAGTACGCCCGCGCGACGAAGGTCGAGCTGACCGACGCCAACGGCACCCTCGCCGGCCGCTACGCCCCCACGGTCCGCAAGCCGATCGGCCGGCTCCCCGGCGGCGGTCTGGTGCTCGGCGTCGCGGACGTGGTCGTCGCCAACGACCCGATCACCGGCCAGGGCTCCAACTCCGCCTCCAAGTGCGCCAACGCCTACCTGGACGCGATCGTCGAGCACGGCGACCGGGAGTTCGACGAGGCGTGGATGCAGGCCGCCTTCGACCGCTACTGGGACACCGCCCAGCACGTCACGAAGTGGACGAACGCCATGCTCGGCGCCCCGCCGGAGCACGTCCTGAACCTCATCGGCGCGGCCGGGCAGCTCCAGCCGGTCGCGGACCGCTTCGCCAACGGCTTCAACGACCCGGCGGACTTCGAGAACTTCTTCTTCGACCCGGAGAAGGCCGGCGCCTACCTCGCCTCGGTCGCGGAGGCCGCCGCCTGAGCGGGCCCCGCCGAACTCCCGCGCCCCGGCCGCTACGAGGCCGGGGCCGAGGAGGACCCGTAACCCTCGTCGGACCCTTCCAAGGCGCCGTCGGGCAGCTCGGGCGCCTTGTACGTGGCCAGCGCGGCGCTCTCCGGGTCGGGCCGCACCGCGCCCAGCACCGGGTTGGACGCCACGGGGGAGACCTTCACCCGCGAGCCCGGCCGGGGCGCCTGCACCACCAGGCCGTTGCCGATGTACAGCGCCACGTGGGTCGCCTTCGGGAAGTAGACCACCAGGTCACCGGGGCGCAGCGCGTTCATCGGCACCCTGGGCAGCTGCCGCCACTGCTCCTGCGAGGTGCGCGGAATGGTGCGCCCGGCGTGCGCCCACGCCTGCGAGGTCAGTCCGGAGCAGTCGAACGAGTTCGGGCCCTCCGCCCCCCACACGTACGGCTTGCCGATCTGCCGGACCGCGTACCGGACGGCCGCACCGCCCTGTGCGGACGGCGGCCGGGTCGAGGACAGCGCCCCGGAGGCGGCCAGAGCGCTCTGCGCCTGGGCCGTGTTCTTCCGTTCGAGGCCGGAGAGTTCGGCGAGCTGGTCCGCGGAGAGCGTGGAGAGCATCGCCTCCACCTCCTTCAGCCGGGCCCGCACGGTGTCGCGTTCCTTCTTCTGCCGTGCGGCGAGGACCTGCTGCTCGTCCAGCACCTTGCGGGACTCCTTCGCCAGCTCGTCGGCCCGCTTCTCGGCCGCGCCGAGCCGCTTGACGGTCGCCGCCCGCCCGGCGGCCAGCCGCTGGATGACCTGTCCCTGGTCCAGGGCGTATTCGGGGTCGCGCATCAGCAGCAGACGCAGGTACGCGGAGAGGTCGGACCGGCCCTGGTACTGCTCGCGGGCCAGCCGGCCCGCCGCGTCGCGGCTGCGGGAGAGCGCGAGCCGTGCGGTGACCAGTGCGGCGTCGAGCTTCTTGGCCTTCGCGGCCCGCTTCTTCAGCTCGGCCGCCGTGCCGTTGTAGGTCTCGGTGGCCTCCTCCGCCTGCTGGTACAGCCGCTGCAGCTCGCTCAGCAGCCCGGCGACGCCGCCGGCCGGTGCGCCGGAGGACTCCCCGGGGCCCGGCGAGGGGGCCGCGCCGGCAGTGGCCGGCGAGACCACGACGACGACGGCCAGAGCCGCCGTACCGAGGGAACGCACCAGGGTGCCCGACACGACATCACCTCCGGAACCGGGGCGAATCGTGCGACTACCCCATGAGTGAGCGCAATTCGTCCATACGCTCACCCGGCGCCGGGCGATGCAAGAACCCGGAGGCGTGGCGGCGGGCCCGCGCCCCCGGATTCCCCCGGAAGGCGGCGGCCCGCCCCCGGGCGGTCAGGCGACCGGGAAGGCGTAGACCGTGCGGCCGCGCCGGACGACCGCCGTCCCGTCGTACGCCAGCACCTGGTAGCCGTCGGTGACCGTGGCGCCCTCGGGGTCCTGGTTGCCGATGTCCTGGAACTTCCAGAGCCGCTTGCCGTCGGCCGCGGCGAAGGCGGTGACCTGGCCGGAGCCGGCCGCGAGCACGGTGTCGCCGGAGCCGCTGACGGTGATCAGGGGGGCCGTCCTGTCGGGCGTCGCCTCCGTGGACCGCCGCCAGCGCTGCTTCCCGCTCGCGCGGTCGACGGCCCCGACCTCCTGGTTGGCGTTGGTGGTGTGCAGCAGGCCGTCTGCCAGGACCGAAGCCCCGTACTCCGAGCCGCGTCCGCCCTTCAGCGTCCACTTCGCCTTGCCGCCGGGCGTCTCGAAGGCGCGGAGACCGGTGCCGTCCGCCGCGTACAGCGCGCCGTCCTCGTCGCCCGTGGCCGCCGCGTCGGGCCCGACCGTGCCGAACGCCCTGGTCCACTGGAGCTTGCCGGTCTTCCGGTCGTAGCTGCTGAACCGCGACTTCTTCTTGGCGGCCTTCACCTGGGCGGGGGTGAGGGTCGTCGGGCGCTGCCGTACGACGACGGAGTCCGGGCGGACCGCGATCATCCGGTACGCCGGCGCGACGTCGCCGCGGCCGTTGGGCACCGGCGTCCGCCACAGCTCCTTGCGCCGCACGATGTCGTACGCGAACAGGTACGACTTGACGACCTGCTTGTCCTTGCCGCGCTTCTTGCCCTTCTTGGGCTTGGGCGCCTTCACGGTGACCTCGTGCGCGGCGGTGAACCAGATGCTCGTCCCGTCCGCGCCGACGAGCGTGCTCAGCTCGAGTCCCGGCGCGCCCTGGAAGCCGTCGGTGTACGCCAGCCGGTGGGCGACCTCGCCGTCCTTCGCCGAGATCCACAGGAACTCCGCCGGGCCCGCCACGAAGCAGTGCTCCTTGTCGACGGGCAGGGCGGTCCGGCCCTTGGCACCGTCCGCGCTCTCCCAGACCCGGCGCCCGGTGCGCAGGTCGAGGGCGCTCGCCCGCTGCTCGTCGATCAGCACCAGCAGCCGGTCGTTCCAGAGGGCGGCGGTCTGCGGGGCGGGCTCGCCCTCCGGGTGGGTGTAGATCCAGCGCGGCTGCGGGGCGGTCCCGGCCGGGGTGGGCCCGGCGGTGCTGGGCGCGGGCTTGGGGTCGTCGGCGGCCTCCGCCTCGTCGCCGGACCCGAGCGCGTACACCGCGCCGCCCCCGATCAGCAGCCCGGCCACGCCCGCGGCGCCCCCGAACAGCAGCGCCCGCCGGTCGAGACCGGCCGGCCGGGGCTCGGCGGGCGGGGCGGCGTCCGGGACCGGCGCCGGGGGAACGGGCACGGGCAGCGGCTGCGGGGGCCGGGGAGGCTGCGCCTGCTGGGGTTGGGGCTGCTGGGCGTATGGCTGCTGGGTGTACGGCTGCTGGTACGCGCCCTGGTTCGGCCGGGAGGCGGCGGGCTGTCCGGCAGGTTGTCCGGCGTGCTGCCCGATCGTCCCGAGCTGTGTGGTCCGGGTGTCGAGGGCCGCTCCGGGGGCGGCGGGGGCCTGCTGCCGGGCGGGCGCGGGCGGCGCCGGGTCGGGCGGTACGGCGTCCTGTACGCCGGGCGCGGGCGGGGCGGGGGCCACGGCGTCCCAGACCTCCCCGTACGACTTCGGAGCGTTGGCGTCCGGGGCGCTCTCGTCGGGCACGGGCCCGCTCGGCCCGGGCTCCTGCGCCAGCCGGCCGGCCTCGACGCCCTGCGCGGCCACGGCCGCCGACAGCCGGTCCGGGAGCCAGCCGCCCGCGGCGAGCGCGGCCGCGCCCTCCAGGGCCAGTTCGGCGGCCACCGCCCCCGCGCCGGGGCGGTCGGCCGGGTCCTTGGCCAGGCACCGGGCGACCAGCTCGCGCAACGCCTCCGGGACGCCGCCGAGTTCGGGGTCACCCTCGGCGATGCGCTCGGCGGCCGCGGCCGGGTCGCCGTCCGCCAGCGGGGTGCTCCCGGTCGCCGCGTAGGCGAGCAGCAGACCGAGCACGAAGAGGTCGGACGCCGGGCCCGCCGCCTCGCCCGCGAGCTGTTCGGGGGTCAGGTAGCCGAGCCGTACGGAGAGCCCGCCGCCCGGACCGGCCTCGGCCTCGGCCGCCGCGCCCAGCGGGCCGAACGCGGTGAGCCGGGGGCCGTCCTCGGCGAGCAGCACGGTGGTGGGGGCGAGGCCCTGGAGGACGGCCCCGGTGGCGTGCACCCGGGAAAGCGTCTCGGCGAGGCCGGCGCCCAGTATCCGCACGGCGCGCTCGGGCAGTGGCCCGGCGGTCCCGATGGCCTCGGCCAGGGTCAGCGCGGGCACGTACGCCGAAGCGGTCCACGGCCGGTCGTCCTCGCCGGGGCCGTTGGCGGGGGCGTCGGTCAGCTCCGCGACCCAGCCGCCCGCCAGCCGCCCCGCGATGCGGGCCTCCGCGTCGAAGCGGTGCCGGAAGGCGGGCAGCGCGGCGAGCGCGGGCCGGGCGGCGGTCACGACGACGAGCTCCCGCCCGGCCGCACCGCGCGCGAGGTACTGCACCGAGGCGGCCGTCTCCCGCAAGCGCGCCAGCACGGTGTACGGCCCGAAACGGCCTGGATCGTCCTGACGCAGCGCCTCCATGGCGCACCCCCCTCATGACCGTCCCCGGCCGTCCCTTGACCAGACGGCCGATCCTAGGGCCTTTCCTGCGGCCCTTTGCCGCCATCGCCCCCGGGCTTGGACCAGGGCCATTTGGGGCGGTGGGGTGCGCGGCCCTCGGGGACGTACTCGTACACCCAGCCCTGCTGGAGGCGCAGCCGCTTCGAGTACCCCGCCGGGGCCCTGCGGTACGCGTACACGGTGGCAGGTCCGCCGTCGGCGGCCGGCACGGGGACCTCGTACCACTTGGGCGGGTGGCCGGTCGCGCCGGTGAGGACGGGCAGCACCCGGCCGTCCAGCGGGCCGCCGACGAAGGCGGTGTTCTCACTTCTCACCGGGCCAGTCTGACCGATCAGTCCGGCGGCAGCAGATGCGCGGCCGCGCCTACCAGCGGAGCGAGCCGGTCCGCCAGCCGGCCCGCCGGGCCCGCGATGGTCTCCAGGGGCAGCAGCGCTGCCACGGCGGAGGCGGTCTGCGGGTCGGAGGCCGAGGTGATGGCGAGGAGGCCGATGAACTGGTCGACCAGCCAGTCGCGCAGCTCGCACGCGTCCGGCCGCTTGCCCTCGTCCAGCCAGATCAGCGAGGCCGCCTCGACCGCCGCGATCCAGGTGCGCACCATCATGCTCAGCCGGGGCGCGGGCTCGCTGTGCTCGTCGTGGCCCAGGTGCAGCAGGATCTGCTCGGCCGCCGCCCGCCGCACCTCGTCCACGATCGTGCTCGTCCGGGAGGTCTCGGCGACGCTGCCGCCCCGCAGCAGGGCGCTGAAACCGGCGTCGTGCTCGTCCACGAACGCCAGATAGCGGTCGAGGACGCGCACCACCCGCTCGGTCGGCGGGCCCTCGGCGGGCTCGGCGAAGCACAGCTTCAGCTGCTCCGCCGCCGACCTGAGCGCCGCCTCGTACAACTGCTGCCGCCCGCCGGGGAAGTAGCGGTAGACCAGCGGGCGCGACACCCCGGCCACCGCCGCGACCTCGTCGAGCGAGACCTCGTCGGGGGCGCGGTGGGCGAAGAGGGTGAGCGCCGCACCGAGCAGCTGGGTGCGCCGCTCCTCGACGCTGAGCCTTCGGTACGCGCGCCCGGGCGGCGCGGCTGCGGCAGGGGTCATACCGGCCAGCCTAAGGGCTGCCGCCCTCAGGCGAGCAGGCCCGAGCTCTTCCACAGCCTGCGCCCCACGCCGTTCAGGACCCCGATGTCCTCGAAGAAGTCGGTCAGCCGCTTGGCGCCCGTCTGCATGACCTCGGCCCGGTGGCCGCTGGCCCGGACCTGGGCGACGGCCTCGTGGCGGTTCAGCCCGACGTTCTCGTACACCTGCGGGTTGACGAAGCAGATGGAGAAGACGCGGGCCGCCTCCCCGCAGCTCAGCCGGGCCAGTTCGCGTTCCCAGCGCGGGGCGGTCACCATCTGGCGGCGCAGCTCCTCGCGGGCGTAGCGCACGTGCCGCGCCTCCTCGATCACATGGATGCGGGTCACCCCGCGCACCAGGGGCTGGACGCGCTCGTCGGGGAAGGTGAGGCGCTGCATCCAGTCGAGGATCTCCTCGCCGAGGAGCGTGCCGGCGAACGAACCGGGCGTCGTGGAGACGCTCTTCAGGATGCGGGCCATGTTGTGGTACCTGCGCGGTACGGAGTAGGTGGGCCCGCCGCCCCAGGTGATCATCCGGCCGAACATCATCGAGTGCCGGCACTCGTCGGCTATCTCGGTGAGGGCGTAGCGGACGTGGCTGCTGGTCGCCGGCTTGTCGTAGATGTGCCGCACCAGCAGCTGCATGAGGATGATCTCGAACCAGATGCCGAGCGAGGCCAGCGAGGCCGCCTCGTGCCGGGACAGTTCGAGCCGCTGGTCGTGCGACATCCGCTTCCACAGCGGGGTGTCGTAGAGGGAGACCAGCTCGGGCGGCCAGAACCACTTGCCGTCCTCGGGCGGCACGTCCCAGGCGAGTTCCCTGTCCGGGTCGAAGGAGTGCTTGGCCGATGCCTCCAGCAGCCGCTCCGCGATCTGTTCGCGGCCGCGCAGTGGGCCGAGGGCGTCGCGGAGGGTCTGCAGGTCGCTTTCGGACACGGTCATGGCGGTAGGCACCTCACACATGGGTTACCGGCGGTCACCCTTTATGAGACTACCTGTCAGCAAGGCCGTCAATCCCTTGCGTACGACTTGTTGACCACACGTCTACCAACGTGTGAACCTGCCAACCGAGCCGGTAACGCGCCGCGTTACGACGTACGCGAGGCGAAGGAGCCGTCCGTGTCGACCCACGACCTCTACACCACCGCCCCCGAGCAGCCGCTGTGGGAGGTGCCCGCCTCGGGCGCCGCGCGCTTCAGCTGGGACTACGACGACGGCCGCGAGCGGCTTCTCGCCCTGTACCAGAAGGGCAAGGACAAGCAGTGGGACGGCAACAAGCGCATCGACTGGAGCCTGGAGGTCGACCCGGCCGACCCGCTCGGCACCCCCGACGAGGCGCTGACCCTCTACGGCACCCCGCACTGGGCGAAGATGACCGAGAAGGACCGGGGCGAGCTGCGCAGGCACTACACCTCCTGGCAGTTCAGCCAGTTCCTGCACGGCGAGCAGGGCGCGATGATCTGCGCCGCCCGGATCACCGAGTCCGTCCCCGACCTGGACGCCAAGTTCTACTCCGCGACCCAGGCCATGGACGAGGCGAGGCACGCGGAGATCTACAGCCGGTTCCTGCACGAGAAGGTCGGGATGCTCTACCCGGTCAACGACAACCTCCAGGGGCTGCTCGGCGACACCCTGCGCGACTCGCGCTGGGACATGCCCTACCTCGGCATGCAGGTGCTCATCGAGGGCCTGGCCCTGGCCGCGTTCGGCATGATCCGCGACACCACGACCCGGCCGCTGCCCAAGCAGATCCTCGCCTACGTCATGCAGGACGAGGCCCGGCACGTCGCCTTCGGGCGGATGGCGCTGCGCGACTACTACAAGCAGCTGAGCGACGCGGAACTGCGCGAGCGCGAGGAGTTCGTCATCGAGGGCTGCTACCTGATGCGCGACCGGCTCAGCGGGGTGGAGGTCCTGGAAAACTTCGGCATCGGCAAGCAGGAGGCGAAGGACCTCTCCGAGCACTCCGAATTCCTCCAGCTCTTCCGTAAGCTGCTGTTCAGCCGCATCGTCCCGTGCGTCAAGGACATCGGCCTGTGGGGCGAACGGCTGCAGAAGGCATACGTCGACATGGGCGTCCTCGAACTCGGCGACTCCAGCCTGGACCAGCTCATGGCCCAGGACGAGGAGATAGCCGAGCAGCTGGACAGGGACCGCTTCGAAGCGGAGGAACAGGCACGGGTCGCTGAGGTGGCCGAGGCGATCAGCCAGGGCGGGGCGGGTGCGGCAGGAGTCTGAACGGCACGGCGCACGCCTGGCCGCCCACGGCCGGGTCTCCGCCCGGCTCTCCCGGATGAGCGACCGCCGCCTCGGCGAGGCCGTCTCCTCCGCCGCCCCGCTGGGATCGGGCATCGGCGGCAGGGCGGCGGAGCTGGACGTCGACGGCACCCGGGTCTTCGTCAAGCGGGTGCCCCTGACGGAACTCGAACTGCGGCCGCACCACGTCCGCTCGACCGCCAACCTCTTCGGGCTGCCGGTGTTCTACCAGTACGGCATCGGCTCGGCCGGCTTCGGGGCCTGGCGGGAACTGGCCGCGCACACCCTCACCACCGACTGGGTCCTCACCGGCGCCTACCCGGACTTCCCGGTGCTGCACCACTGGCGCGTCCTGCCCGACTCCCCGCCCGAGGGCTTCACCGACGAATTCGGCGGCATCGAGGGAGCGGTGGCCCACTGGGAGGGCCACCCGGCCGTACGCGCGCGGCTGGAGGCCGTCGGCCGGTCCGCGGCGAGCCTGGTGCTCTTCCTGGAACACGTGCCGCACACCCTCGCGGCCTGGCTGGGCGAGCGCCGCGAAGCCGCCGCGCAGGGCGGCGAGGACCCGCCGTACGCACGGCTGGACGCGGCCCTGGCGCGCGGCGCCGACTTCATGAGCGCGCACGGGTTCGTCCACTTCGACGCCCACTTCCACAACGTCCTGACCGACGGGCACGCGATCCGCTTCGCCGACTTCGGCCTCGCGCTCAGCTCCTCCTTCGACCTCTCCGCCGAGGAGTCCGCGTTCCTGGCCGGCCACCTCGCGTACGACCGGCACTACGTCGCCGGCCACCTGGTGCGCCACCACCTCTTCGACGGGGTGCGCGACGCCGACTTCCTGCGCGGCTGGATCGCCGGCGACCGGCCCGGCGGCGTACCGCCCGAGGTGGCCGCGCTCGTCGACCGGCACGCGGCGCCCGCCGTCGTCCTGGACGGCTTCCACCGCCGCCTGCTGACGGTGAGCAGGCGCACGCCGTACCCGTCCGCCGCCATCGACCGCGCGGCGGGACGCTGACGGCCCCACGCGCCCGGGCCCTCGAAATCGTGTTCGTGTACATGCCGTAGCTTGGGCGCCATGACCACGCCCCCGCCCCAGCCGCCGCAGGGCCCGTACGGCGCGCCGCAAAGCCCCTACGGCCCGCCGCAGCCCCAGCCCCAGCAGAGCCCGTACGCCCCTCAGCCGCTGCCCGGGCAGCAGCCGCCGCCCTACGGGTATCCGCAGGGCGCCCCGACGCAGCCCGCGCCCTGGGGTGCGGTGCCCGGCGGGCCGGGGTTCCCGGGGATGCCGCCGCCCAGGCGGAACAGGGCCGGACTGATCGCCGCGGTCGTCGCCGGGGCGCTCGTGGTGGCCGGCGGCATCGCCTTCGGGGTCGTGCGGCTGGTGGACGCGGCGGACGACGGGAAGCTGCCGACGGCCGGAGGCTTCCCGGCGGCCGAGTACCGGCTGACCGTGCCGAAGACGCTGCTGGACGACGAGTACACCCTGCTGAAGGACTCCTCGGCGACGGACGGCAAGGAGATCGAGGAGACCTACGACCCGACCATCCGCGACGCGAAGGCGGTGGTCACCCAGTACACCTCCACGAGCGGCGGCACCCTGATCGTCTCCGGGATGTGGGGGCGCATCAAGTCCCCGGAGTTCTCCCGGGACAAGATCCTGGAGGGCGCCGCCGAGGCCGACGGGATGACCGTGGCCGTGCCCGCCCGGGAGTTCACCCCCGAGCGCTACGGGATCACCGTCTCCTGCCAGGTCGTCCGCTCGAAGGAGAGCGGCATCACCAGCACCCTCCCGATGTGCGCCTGGGGCGACGGCAACACCGCCTCCTTCGTCGCCGTCGTCACCGCCGAGACCGCGCTCCAGGACCCGGAGAAGGTCGACCTCGACCGGGCGGCGCTGGACACGGCCCGCGTCCGCGAGGAGATGCGCAAGCCGATCGAGACCACCGGGGCTAGCTGACCGGTCCGGCGGCTGATCAGCCGGCCGGCTGATCAGTCCGACGCGTCGATGATGTTCCCGTCCGCGTCCAGGGTGTGGGTGTTCCAGTACGTCCACCACTTGTCGTCCACGTGCTTCGGGACCTTGCCCTCCGGGTAGCGGGCGTATCCCTTGGGCGGCTCCTGGCCGTCCGGCACACAGGCGCCCCCGGTACTGCCCACGTACAGCACCGGGTACTCGCCGCCGGAGCACACCGCGTCCTCCATGGAGCAGGCGGACGTGAGCAGCGCCAGGGCCGCGCCGGTGACGGCGAGGGCGGCGGTGGCGGTCCGGAGGCGGCGGGGACGACGGGCTGTGCGCACGGTGGGGCTCCTTCTGGGGGGTGGCTGTCGGTGTCCAGGCTGCCGCCTGGGGCCGGCGCGGTCCTGAGTACACGTACTCGGATGCGGTACTCGGGTACGTGTACGGGCAATGCGTCTCCCTCCCCCCGCGACCGGTGACAGGGCCCGCTCCACCGCCCCGGCCGCGCCCAGCAGCTCCGCGTCCCGGCCCCGGCCGGCCACCGAAACCGTCACGGGGTCAGTCTTCCAGGGCGGCTTCCATCACGGAACGGGCGATCGGGGCCGCGCTGCCGCCGCCGCTGATGTCGGCCCGGTCGGCCTCGGCGTCCTCGACGACCACGGCGACCGCCACCGCCGGGCGGGCCGCGCCGTCCGCCTGCGCCCAGGAGATGAACCAGGCGTAGGGCAGGTCCGAGTTGTCGACGCCGTGCTGGGCCGTGCCGGTCTTGCCGCCGACCGTCGCCCCGCCGATCGCCGCGTTCGTGCCGGTGCCGTCCCGCACCACGTCGACCATCATCTGCCGCAGCCGCATCGCCGTCATCGCGTTCATCGCCCGGTGGTAGGACCGGGCACCGGTGGTGTGGACCGTCGCGCCGCTGTGCTTCGTCGTCCGCTCCACCAGGTGCGGGTACATCAGCTCGCCGCCGTTGGCGACGGCCGCCGCCACCATCGCCATCTGGAGCGGGGTGGCCGTCGTGTCGAACTGGCCGATCGAGGACTGGGCCAGCTGGTCGTCGCTCATCTCCGTGTCGAAGTTGCTCTTCGCCACCCCCGACGGGATCTCCAGGCCCGTGTCGTTGAACCCGAAGCGCTCGGCAGCGGCCACCATGCCGTCGAGCCCCACCTCCACCCCCAGGTGCGCCATCACGGTGTTGCAGGAGACCCGGATCGCGTCGGCCAGCGACGCCTTCTCGCAGCCGCGCGACTCGTCGGGCAGGACGGTGGAGGTGCCCGGCAGCACGTACGGGGACGGGGTGTCGGTCGCCGCGTCCGGATCGGTGACGACCTCCGCGTCCAGGGCGGCGGCCGCCGTCACGATCTTGAACGCGGAGCCGGGCGGATAGGTCTGCCGGATCGCCCGGTTGAGCATCGGCCGGCTGTTCGCCGCGTTCAGCTCCCGCCAGGCGTCGGTGACCGACGAGCCGGTGCCGGACAGCCGCCCGGGGTCGTACGAGGGGGTCGAGACCAGCGCGAGAATGCGGCCCGACGACGGCTCGATGGCCGCGACCGCGCCCCGCCGGTTGCCGAGCCCCCGGTAGGCGGCGCGCTGCACCGCGTCCTTGACGGTGGTGGCGACGTCGCCGCCCGGCTGCCGGTCCCGGCTGACCTCGTTCCACAGGGGGAGCGGGGCGAGCAGCGGGTCGGTGCCGGAGAGGACCGCGTCCTCGGCGTTCTCGATGAGGGTGGTGCCGTACGTCTGCGAGGCGTACCCCGTCACCGGCGCGTACAGCGGGCCGTAGCGGTAGGTGCGTTCGTGGGCGAGCTGTTCGCCGGTGTCCTTCGAGCCGGTGACGGGCCGGCCGTCGACCAGGATGTCGCCGCGCGGCTGGTCGTAACGGGCGATGGTGTTGCGGCGGTTGGCCGGGTTGCCGTCCAGTTCGTCGGCCTCGAAGACCTGGACGCGGGCGGCGTTCACCAGCAGAGCCACGAGCAGCAGCAGGCAGAAGGCGGCGGCGTGCCGGATGTGGCGGATCACCGCTCGCCCTCCGGGAACGACGGGAACGACGGGGACGACGAGGACGACGGGGACGACGGGACCGACGCCACGACCCCGGTCTCCACCTCGTCGGGCGGGGGCCGGCGGGCGAGATCGCTGACCCGGATCAGCAGCGCCACGATGATCCAGTTGGTGACCACGGACGAACCGCCCTGCGCCAGGAACGGCATCGCCATCCCGGTCAGCGGGATCAGCCCCATCACCCCGCCCGCGATCACGAAGACCTGGAGCGCCAGGATCGAGGCGAGCCCGATCGACAGCAGCCGCCCGAACGCGTCGCGCAGCGCGAGCCCGGCCCGGTAGCCGCGCGCCACCAGCAGCGCGTACAGCAGGAAGACGGCGGTCAGCCCGGCGAGCCCCAGCTCCTCGCCGGCCGTGGCCAGGATGAAGTCGGACTTGGCGGCGAAACCGATGAGGACCGAGTGGCCGAGCCCGAGGCCGGTGCCGAGCATCCCGCCGGCGGCGAAGGCGAACAGCGACTGGGCGAGCTGGCCCGGCCCCCGGCCGGCGTCGATCGAGGCGAACGGGTCGAGCCAGTCCTGCACCCGGCTGTGCACATGCGGTTCGAAGGAGCCCACGACGAACGCGCCGACCGCCGCGAGCAGCAGCCCGACCGCGATCCAGCCGGTCCGCCCGGTCGCCACGTACAGCAGGATCACGAACAGCCCGAAGAACAGCAGCGAGGTGCCGAGGTCGCGTTCCAGGACCAGGACACCGACGCTGAGCAGCCAGATCGCCACGATCGGGCCGAGCACCCGCCCGGTGGGCAGCTGGAGCTTCCAGATCCTGCGGCCGGTGTACGCGAGGGCGTTGTGGTTCGCCGCGAGGTAGGCGGCGAAGAACACCGCGAGCAGGATCTTGGCGAACTCGCCGGGCTGGAAGGAGAAGCCGCCGATCCTGATCCAGATCTTCGCCCCGTTCACCGCGGGGAAGAAGATCGGCACGATCATCAGGACGAGGGCGGCGGCGACCGAGAGGTACGCGTAGCGCTGGAGCACCCGGTGGTCGCGCAGGAACACCACCACCGCGATGAAGAACGCGACGCCGAGCGTGGACCAGATCAGCTGGGTCGTCGCCGCCCGGTCGCCCGGCGTCTCCAGGTCCAGCCGGTAGATCAGCACCAGGCCCAGGCCATTGAGCAGGACCGCGATGGGCAGCAGCAGCGGATCGGCGTACGGGGCGCGGAAGCGGACCGCGAGATGGGCCAGCAGCGCGAGCAGCCCGAGGCCGCCGCCGTAACCGGCGACATCGGGCGGGACCGCGTCGTCGTGGGCCAGCCCGACCGCGGCGTAGCCGTAGACGGAGATGAGGACGGCCCCGATCAGGAGCGAGAGTTCCACGCCGCGCCGCTTGGGCAGGCGCAGCACGGGCGGGGGTGCGTCCGCCGTCGATGCGGTCATGCCCCGCAACGTAGCAAGAGGTGGGGGTTATTTCCCTTATGTCATAGTGCGGTTCGCGTGGGTGCCTACCGCCCGTCCGGCGGTTCCTCCGCGTCGAGGCGTACGTAGTGCGGCAGCGTCAGCCGGGCCACCGCCCCGCCGTCCGGCGCGTTCCCGAAGGAGAGCGCGGCGCCCATCACCTCGGCCTGCCCGGCGGCGATGGTCAGCCCGAGGCCGTGCCCCTTGCCGCCGGCCTCGGTGCGGAAGCGCTGCGGGCCGCCCGCGGTCAGGTACTCCGGGAAGCCGTCACCGTGGTCGCGCACGGTCACCACCGGCCCGTCGACCGTCAGCACCACCGGCGGCCTGCCGTGCCGGTGCGCGTTGCCGACCAGGTTGCCCAGCACCCGTTCCAGGCGCCGCCTGTCCGTCTCGACGCGCACGGGCTCCCCGGTGACCACGACCTCGGTCTCGGTGCCCGATGCGCGCACCACGCCCGCGGCGAGCGGTGCCAGTTCGTGCACATCGAGATCGACGTGCTCGGTACGGGCGTCGAGGCGCGAGATCTCCAACAGGTCCTCGGTCAGGGCGCGCAGGGCCCGCGCCCGGTCCTGCACCAGCTCGGACGGCCGGCCCGGCGGCAGCAGTTCGGCGGCGGCCGACAGACCGGTCAGCGGGGTGCGCAGCTCGTGCGCCACATCGGCGGTGAAGCGCTGCTCGGCCTGGAGCTTGCGCTGGAGCGCGGACGCCATCGTGTCGAGCGCCCCGGCGACGACGGCGACCTCGTCCTGCCGGCGCGCCGGGTCCGCCGTACGCGGATCGTTGACGCGGGCGTCCAGATCGCCCGCGCCGATCCGCCGGGCCACCCGCGCCGTCTGGTGCAGCCGCCGGGTGACCCGGGTGACGGCGAACGCGCCGACCAGCAGCGTGGCCCCGATCGCCAGCAGCGAGGAGCCGGTGATCGCCCCGTCCAGGCCGTTGATCGTGCGGGCGCTCTGGCTGTAGTCGGTCCAGGCCGCGAGCGCCCGCCCGCCGTCCGCCGGGGCGGCGGCCCACATCGCCGGGCGCCCGAGGTGTCCGGCGACCATGGTGCCCCGCCGCCCGCTCGCCGCCAGGGCCCGCAGCGGCGCGGGCAGGCCCGGCGGGTCCACCCCGGAACGCGGCGGCAGCGCCTCGCCCGCCTGGTAGGCGCGGGAGACCTCGGTGAGCCGGGACAGCGCCTTCTCGCGGGCGTGGCCGACCGTCTGACGGGTGACCGCGGTGTGGACCAGCACGCCGAGGAGTGCGGCGAGCAGGCAGCACATCACGGTGATGAAGACCGCCGACTTCCAGGTGAGCGTCGCGGTCCAGGCGGGCAGCCGCAGCCGGCGCCTGCGCCCGCTCCTCGGCGCCCCCACCCGGCGGCTCACCGGCGCTCCGCCGGGACGGATGCCGTGGGCCGGGGCGTGCGCGGGGCGGAGGGGCGCGGGCTCGGCGGGTGCCGCCGGTCCTGTCCGGTGCGCAGGATCTCGTCCTGGGTGGGCAGCATCGCGCGCTGCCGGTCGTCCCAGGACCACGCCGTGCGGTACTCGTAGCCCGTGATCGCCGACGGCGCCCGCATGATCAGGTCCCGGCCGGCCAGCTCCACGCTGATCACCGCGTCCGACGTGGCCATGATGCGGGTCAGCGCGCCCGCGTCCGGCATGTAGACGCGGACCGAGAGCTGACGGCCGGCCAGCCGGACGGCGAGGACCATCTCGTCCTTCCCGTCGCCGGTGAGGTCCCGGAAGTACGGCTGCAGCACCGGGCAGGAACGGGGCGCGCTGCGGCAGGCGTTGACCTGTTCCACCGTCCGGTCCGGCAGCTCGCCGACCCCGGTGGACCGGTCGGGCAGCGCCTTCAGCCCCGCCTGCACCACCGCCACCGGGTCCAGCCGGTGCACATCGCCGCCCGGGACCCGGATGCCGGGGATGCGCGCGGTCTCGCCCTCGCCGTAGTCGTACGGGGCGGCGGACGCCGGGGGCAGCGTCGGCCACAGGCGCACCGGACCGATCGCGGCCGGGGTCCGGCCGGCACTCCGCAGTTCCCCGCCGGTGCCGCAGCCGGCCAGCAGGGCACCGGCGACGGCCACGAGGGCCGGCAGCAGCCGCGGACGCATGACTTCCTCCGTTCCCGGGATTCCGAGGGGCGGACGGGCCGACGCCGCGCCGGCGCGCGGCCCCGTCCCCCTCGACCTTATTCGGAAGGAAGTCTCTTATGCGTATTTAGTGCTGATGTGCAGTCAGTGCTGGTACGGGTTCTGCCCCTGGCCCGGCGCGCCCGGTGCGTAGCCCGGCTGCTGCGGCTGGCCGTACGGGTTGCCGCCCTGCGACGCCAGGTGCTGGGCCAGCAGCTGGTCGGCCTGCTCCTTGGGTATCTGCTGCTCGCCACCGCAGAACGTGCACTGCGTGGCGAACTTGGTCGAGAAGGGGAACAGCGGCACGAAGAACAGCGTGAACTTCGTGACCCGCTTGCGCAGCGTGTGCGCGGCCGGATTCCCGCACCAGCCGCAGACCAGCGTCAGGACCGCCAGCTGGTACAGATAACCTCGCGTGCCGAAAATGATCATGTGGGTTCCTTCCCCGTCTTCCCCAGGAGCGCCCGGCGGCAGAGCGCCAGCAGCTTTTCGTCCGTGTACGTGTCGTGGCTGCCGTAGACGCCGTCCGTCGCGTTGTGACGGCGTACGGAGGTGAGCTCGGCCAGCAGCACGTGTGCCGCGTCCGACCCTGCACCAGCGGGCCCCATCCGCGCCAGGCATTCCGCCACCCGGACCCGGACGTGACGGTTCTGCTCCCAGGCCGCCAGCAGCACCGGAACGGACTCGGCGGCCCGCCCGGAGACCTCCCACAGGGCGATCGCCGCGTCCACCCGCAGCCACAGCTCCTCGTGGCACAGCAGGGCCCGCAGCCGGGGGGCGGTCACCGCCGCCCGCTCACCCAGCCGGCCCAGCGCGCCCGCCGCCGCGCGCGCCGCGTACACGTCGGGTGTCTCAAGTCCCTCGATCAGTGCCGGAACCACCGCGCCGGCATCCCCCTCCACCGCCCACAGGGCCTCGGCCGCCTCGGTCGCCTCCGCCGTCCCGGGGTGCCGCATCAGCGCCCGCAGCTCCGGCACGGCGCAGCGCGCGGCCGGCCCGAAGGAGGCGAGCGCCCGCAGCGCCGCCGTACGCAGCCACTCGCCCCGGAACTCCGGGGTGCCGCGCAGCACCCGCAGCACCTCCGGCGCGGCCTCGCCCGCCCGCAGCGCGGTCAGTCCGGTCAACAGCGGGCCCGCCCGGTCGTAGGCGTGCTCGTCGAGCACCGCCTCGCCCAGCCGGCGCCGCAGCTCACCGGCCAGCGGCCGGGCCGCCTCGCCCAGGTGGCCGATGCAGGGCCCGACGTCGTACGGCACCAGCGGGCAGTCGAGGGCCGCGGCCAGGGCGGGCAGCGCGCGGGCGTCGCCCAGCCGGGCCAGGGCCTTCACCGCGCTGCCGAGCGTCGGCCGCCCGCTCGCCCACTCCCGCACCCACGCCCCGGGGTCCGCCGCGACCCGCGCCGCCAGCGCGTCCGCCGCGGGGGCGGCCAGACCGAACAAGCCCTCCAGCAGGTGCGAGGCGGCCTCGGCGAGTTTCGGCTCGGGCGAGGCGAGCTGCTCGCCCACCAGTCCCACCAGCTCCGCGTAGGAACCCCGCCAGCCGCCTATGAGCCCGTCGCTCATGCGCACGGCGTCGATGCGCTGCCAGGGGTCGGGGCTGCGCAGCTGGTCGGTCAGCAGCGCGGTGCGTTCGGCCACCCGGTCGTCGAGCCCGACGTGCAGGGTGCGCAGCAGATCGGCCGTCCAGGGCGCGGCCCGCCCCGCGTTCTCCTCGGCGGACAGCGCACGCAGCTGGCCCAGCAGCGTCACCGGGGCGGCCTCGGGGGCGGCGGCCCCGGGCGGCTCGGCGCCTCGGGGCCGGGCCCCGACCGGGCCGGGGAGCGTGCGCAGCTGCCGCAGCAGCCCCGTCACCAGCGGCACCACATCGCCCGGCAGCGAGTGCGGCGCGCAGCGTGCCAGCTGGGCCAGGGCCGCCAGCCGCAGCCCCGGCGGATTGGCCTCGGCGGCCAGCCGGCTCAGCCAGTCGGCGACCGGCCCGGTCAGCGGCCGGTGACGCAGCGCGAGCCGTCCCGCCGCCTCGACCAGTGCGAGCCGCACCTCCTCGTGCGCCTCCACGGCCAGCCGCTTCCGCAGCAGGGCCAGCACCCGGGCCGGGTCGTCGTGCAGGGTGGCCAGGGCGAGCGGGGCGGAGAGCCGTACGCACGGGTCCGCGTCGGCCATCAGCGGGAAGAACACCCCGGCGCCGGCGGAGACGGCCGCCGCCGCCATCGCGTAGTTCGCCGCGCCCTCCGCCTCGTCCTCGTCGAGCTCCTCCTCGTCGTCCTCGTCGAGGTCGATGCCGCCGATGCTGGTGAGCAGCTCGACTATGTCGCCCCGGTCCGGGACCGCCGGATCGACCACCAGCTCGAAGAGGAAGGGGATGCAGGCGAGGGTGCACGCGTAGACGTCGCCCTGGTGGTGCACCGAGCCGTACATCCCGTCCAGGGCGTGTTCGCGCTCCGCCGGATCGGCGGACGCCAGGCCCCGCAGCAGCGCGGGCACGTCGTCCGCCGGCCCGTAGGCATGCTCCATCGAGGCCCAGTCGACCTCTTCGATCCCCGCGAACACGCCATCGCCTCCCCACCGACGTCCACGAAAGCAGTGTCTGCGCAGAGTGTGCACCACGGCTGGGACAATCCGACCACCCCCCGCACCCATTTGCCCTTGGACATGACAAAACTCGCGTGTGTGCGGTATGGGCGCGGGACCCGTACGGCTACGCGCTGTCCGGAACGGGCCGGCCCCGGCCGGGCTCGTGGAGCGGGGCGAGCAGATCGCCGTGGCGGACCAGTCGCCCGGCCATGTCGCCCGCCAGGAAGACCAGCTCGGCGGGGCTGCGGCACTGCTCGATCTCCGCCCAGGTGACCGGTGCCGAGACGGACGGCTCGGCCCGCGCGCGCAGGGTGTAGGCGGTGGCGGTGGTCTTCGCGGCGGCGTTCTGGCTGAAGTCCACGAACACCTTGCCCGGCCGCAGTGCCCGCCGCATCCGGTGCACCACCAGATCCGCGAGCTCCCGTTCCGCCCGGACGGCCAGCGACTTCGCGTACGCCGAGACCGCCGCCGAGTCCGTCGGGACGATCGGCACCAGCAGGTGCAGGCCCTTGGAGCCCGAGGTCTTCCCGTACGCCTCCAAGCCGTCCTCGGCCAGCCGCTCGCGCAGCCACAGCGCGACCCGGCAGCACTCCACGACCGTGGCCGGCGCCCCCGGGTCCAGGTCGAACACCAGCCGGTCGGCCACTGCGGGCGTCTCGGTCCGCCACTGCGGGGTGTGGAACTCCACCACCAGGTTCGCGGCCCACATCAGGGAGGCCAGATCCTGCACGACCACCTGCTCGGCCGGCTCGCTCGCGCGGTGCGGCACCGGGGTCGTGCGTACCCAGGACGGAGTACCGGGCGGCGGGTTCTTGGTGAAGAACAGCTGCCCGTCCGGCCCGTCCGGATAGCGCAGGAACGACACCGGCCGGTCCCGCAGGTGCGCGAGCAGCACCTCGGACGCCGTGGCCGCGTAGTAGTGCAGCACCTCGCCCTTGGTGGTGCCGGTGGCCGGATACAGCACCTTGTCCAGGTTGCTCAGCGACAGGCGTCGCCCCTCCACCTCCGTGATCGGCGTCATACGATAAGAATCACACGAAAATATGTTTTCTACGGACATTGCGGATGTAAGGGGTGAACCGGTGAGGTCCATCTGGAACGGCGCCATCTCCTTCGGGCTGGTCAGCATCCCGATCAAGCTGGTCAACGCCACCGAGAACCACTCGATCTCCTTCCGGCAGATCCACGTCGAGGACGGCGGCCGCATCCGCTACCGCAAGGTGTGCGAGCTGGACGGGGAGGAGGTGACCCCGGCCGAGATCGGCAAGGCGTACGAGGACGCCGACGGCACGATGATCCCGATCACCGACGAGGACCTGGGCAAGCTGCCGCTGCCCACCGCCAAGACGATCGAGATCGTCGCCTTCGTGCCGGCCGACGCGATCGACCCGCTCCAGATGGACGCGGCGTACTACCTCTCCGCCAACGGCGTCCCGGCCGCCAAGCCGTACACCCTGCTGCGCGAGGCGCTGAAGCGGAGCCGGAAGGTCGCGCTCGCCAAGTACGCGCTGCGCGGGCGGGAGCGGCTGGGCATGCTGCGGGTCGTGGACGACGTGATCGCCATGCACGGGCTGCTCTGGCCGGACGAGATCCGCGCCCCCGAGGGCGTCGCGCCGGAGTCCGACGTGACGGTGCGCGACGCCGAGCTCGACCTCGCGGACGCCCTGATGGACACCCTCGGCGAGGTCGACATGGGCTCGCTGCACGACGACTACCGCGAGGCGGTCGAGGAGCTGATCGCCGCCAAGGCGTCGGGCGAGGTCCCGGAGCCGGCCGAGAAGGGCACCTCCGGCGGCGGCAAGGTCATCGACCTGATCGCCGCCCTGGAGAGCAGCGTCCGGGCCGCGAAGGAGGCCCGCGGCGAGGAGACGGACGAGGAGGCGGGCGGCGAGGGCGGCGAGGACGGCGGGGACGGCGAGGGCGAGCGGCCCGTAGCCGATGTCACCTCGCTCTCGGACCGCAAGGCATCGGGCACCTCCCGCAAGAAGGCCGCGTCGGGATCGGGCTCCGGCTCGGGATCGGGCTCCGGTTCCGGATCGGGCGCTGGCTCCGGATCCCGTTCCGGTTCCGGTTCCGGCTCCGCCAAGAAGGCCGCGTCCAAGGGCACGGCCAAGAAGCCGCCCGCGAAGAAGGCGGCCTCCAACAAGGGCACGGCCAAGAAGACGGCCGCCAAGAAGGCGACGGCCAAGAAGCAGTCCGCATCGAAGAGCAGCACCTCACGCAAACGCGCCTCGGCCTGACGGGGCAGGGGTGATTCCGTACGCGGGTGGCCGACCGCCGAGAACCAGTGGCCGGCCCGCTGCGCGAGGCCGTTCAGGCCGGCGGCGTAGCGATCGACGGCCTACGTGCGAAATGCCTTGCCAGAGGGAGGGCGATTAAGAGGCCGGATTGCATGATGATCACTCAAACTGATGAGCTTGTTCCCATTCCTCAGTCGCAACATGCCATGATCAACTCGCCGGATCTCGGCGCTGACAAATTGGCCAACTCGGCCCGGATTGAGATGAGTTGTAGCTCACATGGTAGAAATGCTCCAGTGGATGTGGTGACTCCGCGGCCCCTGACCGGGCACGTCACCGGCGGTTGATCCGCATCACGGTCGAACGGGCCGGCGTCTGGGCGAGGCTCAGTCACCGGTCCGATTCGTTTCCTCCAGCAGAAGACGCCGGAGGCGTTCCGCCTCGGCTCCGGTGCCCAGGCTCCGGTACACCTCCTCCGCTCTCCTGCCGTACTCCAGGGCCAGGTCGCTCCGTCGCGCACTCAGCGCCGCACGTGCGAGGCCCGCCAGCGCACGCGCCGCGGCGAGACGGGAGCCCGTGTGTTCGGACAGGTCGAGAGCGCGCCCGTAGAGCTCCAGGGCCACGTCCGGCCGGGCTGCCGAACGATGGATGTCGGCCATGCCGAGCAGGGCCCGGGTGCGCTCATAGGCACTGCCGATCCTCCGCGCGACCTCCTCCGCCAGCGTGAAGTGGAGCAGTGCCTCCTCGCTGTCGCCGTTCGCGGTGTGCGCGGCGCCCATACTGATCAGCGCGTTCACCTCGCCCAGCGCATCCCCCCGGGCCCGGTGGCTCTCCAGTGCCCGCCGGAAGCCCGCCAGCGCTCGCGGAGTGTCTCCCATGGCCTGGTGAACCGCGCCCATATTCGTGTCCAGAATGGCCAGCTCCTGTGCTCCACTGTGCAGTTGGGCCAACATCCGCGATCGTTCGAGGTGGTCGCGGGCTTGCTCGATGCGCCCCTGAAGTTGGTGGATCTCGCCGATGTTGTTGTGCGCGCGGATCTGCCCCAGCAGGTCCCCCGTCCCTTCGTGTATCCGGAGCGTGACGCGCGCCCGGCCGAGCGCTTCGTCGTACCGGCCCTCGTAATACAGCGCGGCCCCCTCGACGTTGAGGCAGTCCGCCTCGCCGTACAGGTCTCCCAGACCGCGGTATAACCCCAGCGCCCGCTCCACCATGCGCAGCGCCGGGCCGGTGTGGCCGGCCGCCAGGTGGGCGCGGCTCGCCTGGAACGAACTGTCGGCGCATCCCGCAGGGTCGTTGAGGTCCTGGAACAGTGTCAGAGCCTCGCCCGCACAGCTCAGCGCCTCCCCGGGCCCCGTCTGCGCCAGTACGTCCGCGGCCTCCACCAGTGTCTGCGCCAGCAGTACCGGGTTCCCCCTGGGCCGCAGCGCTTCCACGGCCGCGCCGTACAACTCGTTCGTGACCGCCCAGCTGCCCCAGATCCTCAAGGAGGGGGCGAGCGCGTGCGGGAAGAGCGCCGCGTGGTCCGCGTCCTCGGCGGCGGCCGTGCGAGCGGCGGCCAACAGATTGGCCCGCTCGGCGTTCAGCCAGGCCGTCGCCTCTCCATCGTCGCCGAACTCGGCCGCGTACACCGACGGATGCTCGGGCTCCAGGGCTCTGCGGCGCGGGTGGGTGAGGCGGTGTGCCCGGTGCGCGGAAGTGAGGTAGTACCCGAGGAGCCTGCCGACGGCCTCACCGCGAGCGCTCTCCGGCTCGTCGGCCGTGGACATGCGCAGTGCGAACGCTCGGGTGAGGTCATGCAGCTGATAGCGGCCGAGTGTCGGTTCCGCCAGCAGGTGGCAGTCCAGCAGCTCCTCGACGCTGCGCCGCACGCTCCCGGCTCCGCCGCCGGGGCCGAGGCCGGTCCCGTTCCCCGACAGTGCGGCCGCCGCCGCCGCTGTCATGTCGGGGCCGGGATGCAGCGCCAGCAGGCGCAGCAGTCGGCGGGTGCCGGGAGTCAGTTCCGCGTAGGAGAACCGGAACGCCGAAATGAACACTTCTTCGCCGAGTTCGTCCAGTGGGTCGCTCGACTGCGCCAGGCGCTCCAAGAGGTGGCGCAAGTCCCAGATCTCCCGGTGCCGGAATCGGCCGGCCAGCAGAGTCGTGGCCAGCGGATGACGGCCGCAGGCATCCACCAGCAGCTTCAGCGCGTCCGGGTCGCGAGAGGTACGGGCGGTGCCCGCCACCCGGGTGAACAGAGCTGCCGCCTCCTGGGCCGGTAGCGCATCCACCAGCAGGGAGGACGCTCCGTCCAGTGAGGAGAGCCGGTTGCGGCTTGTCACGATCGCCATGCAGCCGGCCGAACCGGGCAGCAGCGGGCGGACCTGGGCAGCGTCCCGCGCGTTGTCGAGGACCACCAGCACCCGGTTGCGCGCGGTCCACTCCCGCCATTCGGCCGCCCGCTCGTCGAGTGTGTCCGGCAACGCGTCGCCCGCTCCGGCGGCGTGCAGCAGGAGGGCCAGCGCCTCGACCGGGTCGACAGGCCGCCGCCCGCTGAACCCGTGCAGATCGACATACAGCTGACCATCCGGATACGCGTCGGCCAGCCGGTGCGCCGCGTGCACTGCCAGCGCGGTCTTGCCGATGCCGGGCATCCCGTGCAGCACGGCGAGTGGCAGCGCGTACCCGCCGGCACCGGCGAGCCCTTCGCGCAGGAGTGTCAGCTCCCGGGTGCGGCCGGTGAAGTCCCGGGTGTCACGGGGGAGGTTGTTGCGGACCGGGGGACTGGCCGGGGGCCGCGCGACCAGGACGGCGGGGGCGGCTGGGGGAGGGGGTGCGGCGGGGGAGGGGGCCTTGACGGTGACGGCGACCTCCCGGGACCCCGTCAGGCCCCGGTCCCGTTCCAGGATCCGCTGGTGGAGGGTCCGTAGACCGGGGCCGGGCTCCATGCCCAGCCCCTCGCGCAGCCTGGCGTGCGTCGTCCGGTAGAGCTCCAGCGCCTCGCTGTCTCTCCCGCTGCGGTGGAGTGCCAGCATCAGAGAGCCGACGACCCCTTCGGCCAGTGGGCTCTCCGCCACTAACTCGCGCAGCTCGCCGATGAGATCGGCATGATGCCCGAGCTCCAGTTCCAGCCGGATGCGCTCCTCCCGGACATGGCGGTGGTCCTCCACCAGACGGGCGCGCACCGACGCCGCCCACTCGCCGGAGCTCTCCGTCAGCGGCTCGCCCCGCCACATGCTCTCGGCGGTGCGCAGGAGCCCGATCGCCCAGTCCGTCCGGCCTTGCTCCGCCGCCACGGCGGCCTCGGCGCGAAACCGCTGGAAGCGGACCAGGTCCAGGTCGTTCGGGTCGCTCATACGAAGTCGGTACAGCCGGGGCGGCACGTGGTCCACCTGCACGAGCGGACCCACGGCGTCGCGCAGGTGGCCGCGCAATTTGGAGAGGTAAGTCTGGAGCGTGGTGGGGCCCTTGGGCGGAGGTTCGTCACCCCAGACGCGCTCCATCAGCGTGTCCACGGCGACGGGCTCCCCGCGCGCGTGTACCAGAACCGCGAGCACACAGCGGTGTTTCACCGAACCGAGCATGTGCTGCTGGTCTCCGTGCCATAGTTCCAGAGGTCCCAGAGCAAGAAGGTCCATATCGCCCCCGATGGGTGCGCCACTTCCTGCCGCCGCCGGCAGCGCCCGCACGTCTGTGCGGAACAGTCCACTGTTCCCTGAGCCACCGGCCCGGACCAGAGCGCATGGGGGCGCGAGTGGGGCGCATGGCGCAGCGCACTTCTCCGCACAGCTGGAACGCAGGATTCCTGCAAGTCGTCCGTCCACCTCCATGGGCAGAAGCGTGCCGGGCCGCCACCAGCCGCGGCCTCCGCGGGCCGGTCGGCCCGCGGCGACGGAAACGGGGACTGATCAGATGACCTTGACCATGTCGGACTCCCACCGGCCTCTTGTACCGGTGCGCTTGGACGTCGAACGCTGGGCCACCCGGCGGACGCGCAGGAAGGTCCTGGCCGTGGTGCACACCGTCACAGCGGGACAGCGGCTGCTCGAAGCCGTGCGACTGCTGGAGGGTGACGCGCGGTTACAGGTGTTCTTCACCCAGGCGCCCGATGTGTTCAGCCACGGGGTGGACCACTTCCTGGAACAACTGGGCGGTCTGGTGCTGCCCTGGCACCAGGTGGTCCAGATGCCCTTCGACCTGGCACTGGCGGCCGCCCACGGCGGACTGGGGGAATTGCACGCCCCGGTGATCGTGCTGCCGCACGGCGCCGGGCACAACAAGCTGATCCCCGCCGGACAGCGCGGCCGCCGGGTCGCCGGACGCGGGATCTACGGACTCAACCGGCAGTGGCTGATCCAGGACGGCCGGCTGGTGCCCGAATCGATCGTGCTCGCCCACCACGAGGACATGGCCCGTCTCGGCCGCGAATGCCCCGAGGCCCTGCCTGCCGCCGAGGTGGTCGGCGACCCGTGCTTCGACCGGATCACCGTGAGCCTGCCGCAGCGGGCTCTCTACCGTGACTCCCTGGGGGTCGGGACGCGGCAGCAACTGGTCTTGGCCTGCTCCACCTGGGGGCCGGGCTCTCTCCTCGGCCAGCAGTGGGAGCTGCTGGAACGGCTGGTCGAGGAGCTGCCCCGGGAGGGATTCCGGGTCGCACTTCTGCTCCATCCACACGTCTGGAACGCCCACGGCGCATGGCAGATCCGCAGCTGGCTCGCGGGGCTCGGACGCTCCGGGCTGTTGGTGATCAGCCAGTACGCCGACTGGGTCGGGGCACTGGTCGCCGCCGACCACATCGTCGGGGACCACGGCTCCGTGACGCTCTACGGGGCGATGACCGGCGTCCCCGTCCTCATGGGCAGCGTCCCGGAGGGCGACCTGGACCCCGCCTCGCCCGCCGCCGAACTGGCCTCGTTCGCCCCGAGGCTGCACGTCGGCCGCCCCCTGGACCGCCAGCTCATCCGCGCCGCGTCGACCCACCGTGCCGAACGGTACGAACAGGTGGCGGCCCGGATCACCTCGGAGCCGGGGCGGTTCGCGGTCAGGATGCGGGCTCTGATCTACCGCAAGCTCCGGCTGCGTGCCCCTGCCGTCCGGCCGCGTACGGACCACGCGCCGCTGCCGGTAACGGTGCGGCACGACGCGAGGGGACCGGCCTGATGAGCGCGACGACCGTACGGCTCACAGAGGATGTTCCGCAGCGGGGAGTCCGCCGTACCGGAGCCACCCTGCTGTATCCGGACGGCACGCTGCGGGACGTCGACGAGCACCTGCGCGTCCGGCTCTCGACGCCGCCCCCGATGCCGCTGCTGGCTGACGTCCTGGTGGCGGAACTCCCATCCGTGGGATTCCCCTCCGCGGGACGTCCGCCGCACGAGGACCCCGTCCGGTACGCGGCTGGGCTCGCCGATCGCCACCCCGGCGCCCTGGTAGTGGCTGTGTACCGGGGGCGCTGCTGCTGGCTGCGGTTCGGAGGCCGGCCGCGACTGCTGGTCCATGAGCCGGGGTGGCCGGTGCAGTCATGGGCGGTCTGTGCCTCGGTCGCGCACGTCTGGTTGGTGGCGGGCCTGGACCCGGACGCGTTCGACCCGGCCGTCGTACGGGTCGTGAGGACCGTGCACGGCTACGGGCCGGAGGCATCGCCGCCCTGGAGGTCCTCGGCCGCTGCCGGCCCCGGGGCTTCGAGGTCCGGAGCCCCGGGCACCGCTTCCGGCGGCTCCAGCGCACTGAGTCTGGCCCGCACCTCCTCTGCCGCCGCTGACTGCGACCGGCTGGCGGAGGAGTACAGAGACAGCGCCTTGCGGTAGTACTGACGGGCTTGCCAAGGCTGCCCGCGCCGCTCGGAGAGCCGAGCCAGGCCCCCGAGCACGTGGGCAGCCTCGAACCCGGCCCCCTCGGCCCGCAGCGCGGACAGCGCCGCCGACAGCTCCGACTCCGCCCGGTCGAGCCTGCCCAGACCCACGCAGGCGCGCCCGGTCAAGCCGGCGGCCCGCGCGGCGTTGTACGTGTCGCCGGCCGCCTCCAGGGTGAGGCGGGCGGCTTCGGCGTTGACGACGGCATCCCCGTACCGGCCCTGGGCCAGGGCGACATCTGCCAGGTTGAACCGGGCCAGGGCGCCGGCCCGGAGGTCTCCGCAGGCAGGAAGTTCGGCCGCCGCGCGGGCGAAGAGTTCAGCCGCGTGGTCCTGCTGCCCGAGCCGCTGATGGGCCAGCCCTTGATAGTTCAGCGTCCGGGCATGCCCGAGGGCGTCGCCGCGCTCCAGGAAGGAGGCGGCGGCCCGCTCGAACATCGCCAGCCCCTCGGCGTGGTCGCCCGTGGCGAGCTTCCCCAGGGCGCCGGAGGTCAGCATCCGGCAGGCGGCCTCCTCGTTCCCCGCCTCCTCGGCGGCCAGCAACCCCTCCCGATGCGCCTCGTGCCACTCCCCGTAGAGCTTGCGACGCGGAAACAGCGGCCACAACGCGTCGGTGAGCCCCCAGGCCAGCTCCGGGGCGCCCATCGGGCGCGCGAGGCGGACCACTGCCATCAGGTTGGGCAGTTCCCGCTCCAGCCAGTTCAGCGCTGCCTCCGCCTCCGTCTGCCCGCCCACGGGGTCGAGGTCCTCCTCCACGACGGATTCCGGCTCGAAGGCCCGTTCCAGAGAGGAGCGTCCGGGCTCGATGATCTCCTCGGCCCGGCCGGTGTTGGCGAGATAGTGGTGACCGATGCGGAGCAGGGCGGCGGCCCGCTCGTCGCCGCTCTCCTCCTGCGCGGCCTGTGCGGCGGCATGCAGTCGCACCAGATCGTGGAACCGGTAGCGCTCGCCGCCCGATGCTCCGGCGACATCGACGAGCAGATTCGCGTCGTGCAACGCGTCGAGCGCCTCGACGGCATCCCCGCCCAGCAGCGCCCGGGCCACCGGGGCGCCGAATTCGCGGCCCGGGTGGAGCCCGAGCAGCCGGTAGAGGCGGGCAGCCGTGGGCGGCAGGCCCTGGTAGGAGAGGCCCAGTGCCGCCCGCACGTCGTAGTCGCCCTCTATGGCCAGGGCCTTCAGCCGTTCGTGCTCCTCGGACAGGGCGCGGACCATCGTGGTGATGCCCTGCCGGGGGCGGGCCGCCAGCCGCGCCCCGGCGATCCGCACCGCGAGCGGCAGCCCCGCGCAGAGCACGACGAGGGCTCGTGCCTCCTCGGGCTGGGCGGCGACCCGGCCGTCGGCGAGGGTCGCGTCGAGAAGTTCGACCGCCGCCTCGGTGGAGAGAGGCTCCAGATGGATCACATGGCCCCCGTCGAGGCTCAGTCCCGGCATTCGCCGACGACTGGTCACCGCCGTCACACACCGCCCGGCCGGTAACAGGGGCCGCACCTGGGCCGCGGTCGCGGCGTCGTCCAGCAGCACCACGAGCCGCCGGTCGGCGGTCAATGACCGGTAGAGCGCGACCCGTTCGCCCAGCGCCGGCGGCACCTGGCCGGTGGGTACGCCCAGAGCCCTCAGGAACCGTCCCACCACCTCACCGGGGTCGGCGGGTCCGCCCGGTGCCTGCGCGCCCAGATCGGCGTACAGCTGACCGCCGGGGAAGTGCGGGCGAAGGGTGTGCAGCCAGGCCAGCGCGACCGCGGTCTTCCCCACCCCGCCCAGCCCGCTCACCGCCGCCAGCGTGGAATGCCCGCCCTCCGCGGCCCGGCACCGGTGCGCCTCCAGGGCACGGAGCTCGTCCGTGCGGTCCGTGATGCGGACCGAGGGTGGTAACTGCCAGGGCAATGGCACCTCTTCCCGCGCATCGGCCCCGGCCACATGGATGCCGCCGTGCACGTTCCCCGCTTGCACCACGAAGCCGTGCACCGTACCGCTCAGATCGTTGCTGCTGTGCTCATGCCCCCGCATGCGTCCCCCTCCGGACAGCCGAGTGCCGACTTCCACAGACATCCTTTCCGCACGTGCGCTCGATACCCGGGCCCGCGACGACCGACTGCGGTCGATTGCCGAATTCCGCGTCGGATCGAGGTGTTCTGCATATGCCAGACGTGTATGTGCTCGCCCGAGTGACCATAGTGCCGCGAGAGACCGCCGGTACCGAGAACCGGGCCTTGGTCCGTGTGCGGGCGCCGGGTAGGGTGCGAGGCGCCGCGACTGGCGCGCACTCCTCGCGGGGTGCTCAGTGGAATCGACCACGAGGGAGCGGCACACCCCCGGGCGCGCCCGGGGGCGTCATCGCCGGAGAGCCGTCCGCCTGGGCATCCGGGTCCACGCCGCAGCCATGCGACCGACCCGGGAGGAACCCGTGACCGCGTCCGTACCCGCACAGCCCCGCCACCCCGCCCTGGCGGCAGCCGATCCGGAACTCGCCGCCCTCGTGGCCGCCGAGGAACAGCTCCAGGCCGACACCCTGCGCCTGATCCCCAGCGAGAACTACGTCTCCGCCGCCGTGCTCGAAGCGTCCGGCACGGTGCTCCAGAACAAGTACTCCGAGGGCTACCCGGGCAAGCGCTACTACGAGGGCCAGCAGATCATCGACCAGGTCGAGACGCTGGCCGCCGAGCGCGCCCGGACCCTGTTCGGCATGGACCACGCGAATGTGCAGCCCTACTCCGGCTCACCGGCCAACCTCGCCGTCTACCTGGCCTTCCTCAAGCCCGGCGACACCGTGCTCGGCATGTCCCTGCCGATGGGCGGCCACCTCACGCACGGCTGGGGCGTCTCGGCCACCGGCACCTGGTTCAACGGCGTCCAGTACGGCGTGCGCCGCGACACCGGCCGCGTCGACCTGGACGAGGTCCGCGACCTGGCCCTCGCCGAGCGGCCGAAGCTGATCTTCTGCGGCGGCACCGCCGTGCCCCGCGAGATCGACTTCGCGGGCTTCGCGGAGATCGCCCGTGAGGTGGGCGCGGTCCTGGTCGCCGACATCGCCCACATCGCGGGCCTGATCGCGGGCGGCGCCCACCCCTCGCCCGCCCCGCACGTGGACGTCGTCTCCACCACCACCCACAAGACCCTGCGCGGCCCGCGCGGCGCGATGCTGCTCAGCCGCGCCGAGCACGCCCGCGCCCTCGACCGCGCCGTCTTCCCCGGCCTCCAGGGCGGCCCGCACAACCAGACCACGGCCGCGATCGGCGTCGCGCTGAACGAGGCGGCCACCCCGGCGTTCTGCTCCTACGCCCACAGCGTGGTCGCCAACGCCCGCGCGCTGGGCGAGGAGCTGGCCGCCCGGGGCTTCGACCTGGTCTCCGGCGGCACCGACAACCACCTGCTCCTGGTGGACCTCACCAGCAAGGACATCCCCGGCAAGACCGCCGCCAAGGCCCTCGACCGGGCCGGCATCGTCGTCAACTACAACGCCGTCCCTTACGACCCCCGCAAGCCCTTCGACCCCTCCGGCATCCGCATCGGCACCCCGGCGCTCACCTCGCGGGGCGTCCCCGGGTCGGAGATGGCGGCCGTCGCGGGGTGGATCGACCGCGTGATCACGGCCGCCCGCGCGGGCGACGAGGCCACGATCGGCGCGGTGCGGGCCGAGGTGAAGGAGCTGATGGGCGGGTACCCGGCGCCGGGGCTGCCGGTCGCCTGACGCGGCACGTACGACTGTGCCCCGCACCGGAGTCGACCGGTGCGGGGCACGGCTTGGGGCTCAGCCCCGGGCGGCGTACGTGACGAACTCGCCCCACGCGGCGGGGGAGAGGGCGAGTTCGGGGCTGTGCTGGTCCTTGGAGTCCCGAACGTGGACGGCGGCGGGGCAGGTGGCGACCTCGACGCAGTCATCGCCCTGGGAGCCGCTGTGGCTGGACTTGTGCCAATCCATTGCCACCTCGACGCAGGCGTCGCCGTCGGAACCGCTGTAGCTCGACTTGCGCCAGTCCATCGCCACCTCGACGCAGCTGTCCCCCTCGGAGCCGCTGTAACTGCTCTTGAACCAGGTCAGGCCGGACGTGCTCATAGCGCTCCTCGCATTCGCTTCAGCAGGCTCAGCGAGTCCTCGGGCGTCAGAGCCTGTGAGCGCAGTTTCGCATAACGCTGCTGGAGCACGCTGATCTCCTTCGGATCGGAGATCAGCCGCCCGTTCTTCTGGCCCTCCGAGTAGGCGAACCAGCGGTGCTCGGGCGTTTCGGCCAACTGGAGTGGTCCGTCAAGCCCGGCATGCGATACCCGTCGCGTAGGCATGATCTGAAACTCAACGTTCCAGTTCCCCTCGATCAACTCGATCAGGTGATCAAGGAGTTCACGCGTGACGTCGTCCCCGCCCGTGTGCCGCTCCAGCACCGACTGCTCTACGATGAAGCTGAACGCGGTCGGAGGCTTTCGGCTGACGGATAGCAGTTCCTGACGGGCCATCCGCGCCGCGATCCGCTCTTCCAGCTCCTCCGGGTCCGGCAGGGGCGGGACGTCGAGGGAGACGGCACGCGCGTACGCCTCGGTCTGCAACAGGCCCGGGATCACCCGGCATTCGTACGTGTAGAGGCTGATCGCCGTCGCCTCCAGGCGTGCCCACTGCACGAACCAACTCGCGAGACCGGCCTGCCGGGTCAGATACGGTGCGGCCTTGCGAAGGGCACCCGTGTCACCGAGCACAGGCTCCGCGCTCTCCACGAAGCCTCGGTCCGGCATGCGGCGGCCCTGCTCGATGGAGGCGATCGTGTGCTTCGAGTAGCCGACCAGTTTGCCGAACTCCTCGCGGCTCAGGCCCGCGTGCTCGCGTAGGGCATGGACGACCGCGCCGAACGTACGCAGACTGTCCGAAGCCCCCGGCTCCGTACCGCCCGCAGATCCCGTACCGCCGTCCGTGTTCCCGTAGGCCATCGTGGCCACCTTTCGCGCCGCACCCCGTCGTACCGCTTCTGACTCGGTGTCATGGTCGAGGCGGGGGTTACGTACTGTCCACCAGGCGTGTGCGTACGCTGACGCAGCGTACGCGCTGCGGGCCTGGTGCAAACGGGGATTTCGGCGTTGCGTGCGAAGTGCCGTGCCGGGGCATCGACCACCTGTGCGTTCCGGCCGCACGGTCGGGTCTCGGGTCTCGGGTCTTGGGTCCCGGGCGGTGTGTTCGGGGTGTCCTTGGGCTTCGAGATCCGAGACCCAAGCGGTGTTTTCCATCCGGCGGGGAGGGCGGGAAGGGGAAACCCTCCCACCCTCCCGACCCCGTCACGGCCAGCAAGTATGACTAATAGTGAGCGAGTTGCAGCGGAAAGTCGCGACTGCTTACGGTGCCCCCAACGAAACGACCCCGACGCGGTGTTGTCGCACCGGCCGGGGTCTGACCCAAGATCGACACCCAATGAAAGACCGATCTCATGGCTGCCCAGCACTTTAGCCCCGCCCCCTCCGCGCCCGAAGCCCCGCGCCCGCACCGCACGGCCCGTACCGGCTACGGCAAGCGGGCCGTCCCCGGTCAAGGCCCCTCCCGCCCCGCCGACTTCGCCGCCCTGCCCGAGCGTGAGCGGTACGTCGCGGCTTACGTCGACCGCCTTCCCGACGGTGCCGCCATGGACATCAAGTCGCTGGCCAAAGACCTCCCCCTGTACGGCCAGATGGCCATCGGCACCGCCCTGCGCGCCCTCGCCGTGGCCGGACACCTGCGCCGCGTACGGCGGCGGGTCGAAGGGGGCGGCACGTGCCGCTGGGTGACGTACACCTACTGGTCCCGGACCGCCCGCGACAACGAGTGGTGGATCACCGCGCTCTCCGGCACGGCCGCCGCCCCGGACGCGGACCCGGTGGACGTGCCCCCGCAGCGCCCCGCCCCCGAGCGCACCGCCGAGCGCACCGCCCCCGAGCCGCCGCCCGCGCGGCCGGACCCGGCCGTCCCGCCCTCCGCCGCCTACCTCGCCCTCGCCGGACTCGGCCGTCGCGAACCCCGCCTGGCGCTCTCCGCCGCCGACTGCGCCGCCCTGGAACCGCTCGCCGCCGCCTGGTTCGCACGCGGTGTCGGTGCCGAGCACCTGACGTCGGCGCTCACCGCCGGGCTGCCGGAGGCCGTCACGCACCCGCTCGGCCTGGTGCGCCGCCGCCTCACCGACAAGATGCCGCCGCACCTGCCGGACGCGACGGGCCCCGCGAGCGGGCTCCGGGTGGAGTGCGTCGCATGCGGTCGCCCCGGCCCGGCGGCCGCCCTCCCCGACGGCCTCTGCCGCCCGTGCCGGGTCTCGCACGCACCGTCCGTGACGCCGGACGGCGCCCATGGGGTCGCGGCCCGCGTCGCCGGGCTCCGGGGGCTGATGCGGACACCCTGAGTGCGTACGCTCACCCTGAGTACGCGTCTGATCACTGGTGCGCGGTGTGGACGTACCGCCAGATTGGGGGCATGACACCACTGCCCATCGCGGTCGCCCCCCAAGCCCCGGCCACCGCAAGCGTGTTCACCCAGCGCTTCAGCTCCACCCCGCGCGGCGCCCGGCTCGCCCGGCGGCTCGCCCTGCACCAGCTCGACGCCTGGGGCGTGCCGCACGGCACCACGGCATCCGACACCGTCGCCGTGCTCGTTGCCGAACTCGCCGCCAACGCCGTCACGCACGGCCGCGTTCCCGGCCGGGACTTCGAGCTGGTCGTCCGGCTCACCGGCCGCACCCTCCGTATCGAGGTCTCCGACGCCCGGGGCGAACGCCGCCCGCCCGCCGGGAGCGTGGCCGAGCCCGCCCCGCTCGCCGAGGAGGGCCGGGGGCTGCTCCTGGTGGGCGCGCTCGCCGACCGGTGGGAGGTGCTGGACCGCGCCTGCGTCGGCAAGACGGTCGCGGCCGAACTGGACCTGCCGCTCTGACGGTGGACTGCGGGACAGAGGGCCGCACGCGGCGAGGTGCGGCCCTGTGCTTGCGGATTCCCGACCCGTCGTCTCGGCGGGGCTGCCGACGACGGCAGCAGAAGCGAGCTAACCTAAGTAAGATTCAATCTACGTAATATCGAATCTATGTTTTATAAAATTTAGGTTGGGGCTCTGATGCAGTTCAAGGGCAGGTCCGCCGACCTGGATCAGCTGGCTCGGCAGCTGGGCCTGGTCGTCGGCGGTACGGGTGCCACCCGTGGCCAGGCCGTGATCGTGACGGGCCGGCGCCGGGTGGGCAAGTCTCGTCTGGTCCAGGAGTTCTGCGACCGTTCCGAGCTTCCCTACGCGGTCTTCCAAGCGACCCGGGGACGCAATGCCGTGGCCGAGCGGGCGGACTTCGCCGCGACGCTGGCGCACTCCCCTCTTCCCGGGGCCGATCTGGTGGCCGGGCTGCAGGCTTCCGACTGGAATCAGGCGCTGCGCTCCCTGGCGGTCGCGGTTCCGGACGATGTCCCGAGCATCGCGGTGCTCGACGAGGTGCCGTGGCTGGTGGAGCAGGACGGGGAGTTCGAGGGGGCGCTGCAGACGGTCTGGGACCGGCACCTGTCCGCCAAGCCCGTCCTGTTGATCCTGGTCGGCAGTGACATGTCGGTGATGGAGGCGCTGCAGTCCTATGGGCGCCCATTTTTCGGCCGGGCGGCCAAGATGACCGTACAGCCGCTGCATCTGGCCGATGTGCAGGCGATGACCGGGCTCGACGCGGCGGAAGCGGTGGACGCGCTGCTGATCACCGGAGGGTTCCCGGAGATCGTTCAGTCCTGGCGGCCGGGGATGGGTCCCAGGGACTTCCTGCGCGAGGCTGTGTCCAACCCGCTTGCGCCGCTGTTGGTGGCGGGCGAACTGTCGCTGCTGGGGGAGTTTCCCGAGGCATCCCACTCGCGCGCGATCCTGGAAGCGGTCGGCAGTGGCGAGCGGACCTTTTCCACCATTGCCGCACAGGCCGGCGGTGCGGGCGCGCTGCCCTCGGGCACGCTGTCTCCGTTGTTGAACACGCTGCTGGCCAAGCGCGTCCTGGCCGCTGAGCTGCCGCTCTCCGTCAAGGCGGACAGCAAGAACAAGCGCTACCGGATCGCCGATCCGTATCTCCGGTTCTGGCTGGCCTTCCTCCAGCGCGGGATCCCGCTCATCGAGCGTGGCCGTGGTGATCTGGCACTGGAGCGCATCGAGCGGTCGTGGACGACCTGGCGGGGCCGGGCCGTCGAGCCGGTCGTCCGCGAGTCGCTGCTGCGGTTGCTGCCCGATGAGAGGTGGCCGCGGACGGAGGCGGTCGGGGGCTGGTGGAACCGGCAGAACAACCCGGAGATCGACCTGATCGGAACCGACCGTGAACCCGTGGCGGGGCAGGTCCACTTCATCGGCTCGGTGAAGTGGCTGGAGTCGCAGCCGTTCGGCCGTCGTGAGTACGACGCCCTGGTACGGGACATGCTCGCCGTGCCCGGGGCGGGGCCGGACACGGCGCTGGTCGCGGTGTCCCGTTGCGGTGTCGAGGGCGATCTGCCTCTGGCGGCCCACTGGGGCCCGGACGACCTTGTCCGTGCCTGGCGGTAACCGGGGAAAAGGCCGGGGACCACGGATCCTCCGGCATGGAACAAGAAAGCCTCTGACTTGCATTTCTGCAGGTCAGAGGCTTCTTTAGCACTTCTCGCGAAGTGCCCCCGGCAGGATTCGAACCTGCGCACCCGGCTCCGGAGGCCGATGCTCTATCCCCTGAGCTACGGGGGCGTATCGCTGTGCTGCTCTGCGACGGGTGAAACACTACCAGCTCCGACGGGGTGCCCGTGAACAGGTATTCCGCGTCATCGGGCGACGCCGGGAGACCCCTCGCACACACATCCGGCCATCCTCACCGCCCCCCGTCCGGGGACGGAAGTGGGCAAAACCCGGACGCAGCCCCTCCGGCCCACCTACTCTCGAAGGGTGTCAGGGGCATGCGGCCGCGTGCTTGTTGTCGACGACAACAAGGTCATCCGGCAGTTGATCAGGGTCAACCTTGAGCTTGAGGGCTTCGAGGTCGTGACCGCGGGCGATGGTGTCGAGTGTCTGGATCTGGTCCACCGGGTACGCCCCGATGTGATCACGCTCGATGTCGTCATGCCGCGGCTGGACGGTCTTCAGACGGCCACCCGACTCCGGTCCGATCCGCGCACGGGCCAACTGCCCGTCGCGATCATCAGCGCCTGCACCCCGTTCGAGGTGGACCACGGGGTCGCGGCCGGTGTCGACGCGTTCCTGGCCAAGCCCTTCGAACCGAGCGAGCTGGTGCGGCTCGTGCGGCGGCTGATGGAGCGCGGGCGGCCGCCCGTCCTGGACGGCGGGCCGGGTGCCGGGCGGGCGGAGAGTGCCGCGGGCTGACCGTGCGGCGGGATCGTAACCGCCGGACGGGCCCGATGGCTGACCGCATGGCGAAACCGGTTCGCGAAAGGCCCCCCTCCCTCCCATACGCTGGTCCCGTGACCCCCGTCGACCTCTCCACGACCGTGCTGCACGCCGTGCGCCGCGCGGTCGGTGAGGACGCCTTGCGCGCGCCCGTGCCCGCGCGCGTACGGGTGGAGAGGACACGGCCCGGCGGGCGCGGCGACTACGCGAGCGCCGTCGCCCTCCAGCTGGCCGGCCCCGCCGCACTGCCCGCCCGCGAGGTCGCCGAGATCCTCCGCGACCGGCTCACCGGAGCGCCCGGCATCGCAGGCGTAGAGATCACCGGCCCCGGCTTCCTGAACTTCACGCTCGACGCCTCGGCCGGCGCCGCCGCCCACCGCGACATCGTGCGTCGGGTGCGGGAGGAGGGGGAGCGGTACGGGTACGGGGACGACCTCGCCGGACAGCGGCTGGGCGTCGTCCACGCCCGCGAGGTCCGGGCCGCCGTCACCGCCGACGCGGTCCGCCGGCTGCTGACCGCCCAGGGGGCCGTCGTACGCCTCAGCTGCGAGGGGGAGCCGGACGCGGACTGGGCTCGGCTCGGGGTCGCCACCGACGCGTACGGGAAGCCGCCGGCCGGGCCCGGCGCGGACCGGCCGGCGTCCGGCGTCGCCGCCTACGGGCGCGCCGCCGACGGGCCCGACGCCCCCGGGACGCCGCTCGTCCCGGTGCGCCCCGTCCCCGCCGGGGACACCGCCGCGACCCTGCTCACCCGGCTCGGCCCCGACGCCGCCCGCTGGGGGCTGCTCCGGCCCGCCGGGCACGACCACGCGCCCCTCGGTCCCGAGCTGATCGTGCAGACCGAGGCCAACGCCCTCTTCCGGGTCCGCTACGCGTACGCCCGCACCCGTGCCGTGGTCCGGGAGGCGGGACGGCTCGGTGTCGTCGTCCCGGGGGACGGCGAGGACATCGACGCCACCGAGGCGTCCGCCGCCCTGCTCGCGCTGCTCGCCGACCACCCCGCCGTGCTCGCCGCCGCCGCCCGGCACCGCGCGCCCGACCGGCTCGCCCGGCACCTCGAAGCGGTCGCGGGCGCCTTCTTCGACTTCCACGACGCCGCCCCACCGCTGCCCGTCGGGGACGAGAAACCCTCGGCCGCCCACCGCTCCCGGCTGGCCATCGCCGAAGCCGCCGGGACGGTGCTGGCCGGCGGCCTGTCCCTGCTCGGCGTCAGCGCGCCCGAACACCTCTGAAGACTTGAGAGAGCAGAGCCACACCATGAGCCGATCCGCACACCCCGCCGGGCCCCGTCACGCCGACGTCATGGCGGAGGGCCACTACACCGCCCCCGCCGACGACCTCAACGTCCTGGACGAGAAGGTGTGGTCCCGCACCGTCACCCGGGACGAGCACGGCGCCCTGACCGTCGGCGGGATCGAAGTCGCCCGTCTCGCCGAGGAGTTCGGCACCCCGGCCTACTTCCTGGACGAGGCCGACTTCCGGGCCCGCTGCCGCGCCTGGGCCGACGCCTTCGGGCCCGGCGCCGACGTCTTCTACGCCGGCAAGGCGTTCCTGTCCCGGGCCGTCGTGCGCTGGCTCAAGGAGGAGGGGCTCAACCTCGACGTCTGCTCGGGCGGCGAGCTGACCACCGCGCTGGACGCCGGGATGCCCGCCGAACGCATCGCCTTCCACGGCAACAACAAGACGGTCGAGGAGATCGAGCGGGCCGTCGCGGCGGGCGTCGGGCGCATCGTCCTCGACTCCTTCCAGGAGATCGTCCGCGTCGCGCACATCGCACAGCGGCTCGGCAAGCGCCAGCGCGTCCAGATCCGGGTGACCGTCGGCGTCGAGGCGCACACCCACGAGTTCATCGCCACCGCCCACGAGGACCAGAAGTTCGGCATCGCGCTGGCCGGGGGACAGGCCGCCGAAGCGGTGCGCCGGGCGCTCACCCTGGACGGGCTCGAACTCATCGGCATCCACTCCCACATCGGCTCCCAGATCTTCGACATGGCCGGCTTCGAGGTCTCCGCCCGCCGCGTCGTGCAGCTGCTCGCCGAGGTGCGCGACGAACACGGCGTCGAACTGCCCGAGATCGACCTCGGCGGCGGCCTCGGCATCGCGTACACCTCCGAGGACGACCCCCGCGAGCCGGGCGAGATCGCCAAGTCGCTCGGCGACATCGTCACCCGCGAGTGCGAGGCCGCCGGGCTCGCCACCCCCCGCATCTCCGTCGAGCCCGGCCGCGCCATCGTCGGGCCGACCGCCTTCACGCTGTACGAGGTCGGCACGATCAAGCCGCTGGAGGGGCTGCGGACGTACGTCAGCGTCGACGGCGGCATGTCGGACAACATCCGCACCGCGCTGTACGACGCCGAGTACAGCGTCGCGCTCGTCTCGCGCACCTCGGACGCCGAGCCGATGCTCGTCCGGGTCGTCGGCAAGCACTGTGAGAGCGGCGACATCGTGGTGAAGGACGCCTTCCTGCCGTCCGACCTGGCCCCCGGCGATCTGATCGCCGTGCCCGCCACCGGCGCGTACTGCCGCTCCATGGCGAGCAACTACAACCACGCCCTGCGCCCGCCGGTCGTCGCCGTGCGGGACGGGGCGGCACGGGTCATCGTCCGGCGCGAGACGGAGGAAGATCTCCTGCGCCTCGACGTCGGCTGACGCCGTATTTTTCGGGGCGTACCACGGAAGCCCCGTAAACATCTCAGGATCCGGACGGGTGGCGGGAACGCCCGTCCGGTGAGTGAGACTGGTCCGTACAACAGATGTAAAGGAAACGAGGTCGGATGATGCGTACGCGTCCGCTGAAGGTGGCGCTGCTGGGCTGTGGAGTGGTCGGCTCAGAGGTGGCGCGCATCATGACGACGCACGCCGACGACCTCGCCGCGCGCATCGGCGCGCCGGTGGAGCTCGCCGGTGTCGCCGTGCGCCGGCCCTCCAAGGTGCGCGAGGGCATCGACCCCGCCCTGATCACCACGGACGCGACCGCCCTGGTCAAACGGGGCGACATCGACGTCGTCATCGAGGTCATCGGGGGCATCGAGCCCGCCCGTACGCTCATCACCACCGCCTTCGAGCACGGCGCGAGCGTCGTCTCCGCCAACAAGGCGCTGCTCGCCGAGGACGGCGCCGCCCTGCACGGCGCCGCCGAGCAGCACGGCCGGGACCTCTACTACGAGGCCGCCGTGGCCGGCGCGATCCCGCTGGTACGCCCGCTGCGCGAGTCCCTGGCCGGCGACAAGGTCAACCGGGTGCTCGGCATCGTCAACGGCACCACCAACTTCATCCTCGACAAGATGGACACCAGCGGCGCCGGCTACTCCGAGGCGCTGGACGAGGCCACCGCCCTCGGCTACGCGGAGGCGGACCCCACCGCCGACGTGGAGGGCTTCGACGCCGCCGCCAAGGCCGCGATCCTGGCCGGCATCGCCTTCCACACCCGGGTGCGGATCGGTGACGTGCACCGCGAGGGCATCACCGAGGTCACCGCCGCCGACATCGCGTCCGCCCGCCGCATGGGCTGCACCGTCAAGCTCCTCGCCATCTGCGAGCGCGCCGCCGACGGCGCCTCGGTGACGGCCCGCGTGCACCCCGCGATGATCCCGCTCAGCCACCCGCTGGCCTC
Organism: Streptomyces sp. A1277; assembly: GCF_004795015.1. Classification (GTDB taxonomy): domain Bacteria; phylum Actinomycetota; class Actinomycetes; order Streptomycetales; family Streptomycetaceae; genus Streptomyces. Next base: position 51,801 of record NZ_SSBI01000011.1, read on the forward strand.
CGTGCGCGAGGCGTACAACGCGGTGTTCGTGGAGGCCGAGGCGGCCGGGCAGCTCATGTTCTACGGGCCCGGCGCGGGCGGTGCGCCCACCGCGTCCGCGGTACTCGGCGACCTGGTGGCCGTCTGCCGCAACAAACTCAACGAGGCCCCCGGGCCCGGCGAGTCCGCGTACACGCGTCTGCCGGTGAGCCCCATGGGCGACGTCGTCACGCGGTACCACATCAGCCTCGACGTGGCCGACAAGCCGGGCGTGCTCGCCCAGGTCGCGACGGTCTTCGCCGAGCAGGGCGTATCCATCGACACGGTCCGTCAGAAGGGCCGGCCGGACAGTCAGGAATCCGGCGGCGAGGCTTCCCTCGTCGTCGTCACCCACCGCGCGCCCGACGCCGCCCTCTCCGGGACCGTCGAGGCGCTGCGCAAGCTCGACACCGTGCGCGGTGTCGCCAGCATCATGCGTGTTGAAGGGGAGTAAGGACCCATGACCACCAAGGGCACCCACCAGTGGCGCGGCATCATCGAGGAGTACCGGGACCGTCTCCCGGTCACGAGCACGACGCCGGTCGTCACGCTCCGTGAGGGCGGTACGCCGCTCGTCCCCGCTCAGGTCCTCTCCGAGCGCACGGGCTGCGAGGTGCACCTCAAGGTCGAGGGCGCCAACCCCACCGGGTCCTTCAAGGACCGCGGCATGACCATGGCCATCACCCGGGCCAAGGAGGAGGGCGCGCAGGCCGTCATCTGCGCCTCCACCGGCAACACCTCCGCCTCCGCCGCCGCGTACGCGGTCCGGGCCGGCATGGTCTGCGCCGTCCTCGTGCCGCAGGGCAAGATCGCGCTCGGCAAGATGGGCCAGGCGCTCGTCCACGGCGCCAAGATCCTCCAGGTCGACGGCAACTTCGACGACTGCCTGACGCTGGCCCGCTCGCTCTCGGACAACTACCCGGTGGCGCTGGTCAATTCGGTCAACCCGGTCCGCATCGAGGGCCAGAAGACCGCCGCGTTCGAGATCGTGGACGCGCTCGGCGACGCCCCGGACATCCACGTGCTCCCGGTCGGCAACGCGGGCAACATCACCGCGTACTGGAAGGGCTACACCGAGTACGCCGGGGACGGCGTGTCCACGCACAAGCCGCGGATGTGGGGCTTCCAGGCATCCGGCTCCGCGCCCATCGTGCGCGGCGAGGTCGTCAAGGACCCGTCGACCATCGCCACCGCGATCCGGATCGGCAACCCGGCCTCCTGGAACTACGCGCTCGCCGCGCGGGACGAGTCGGGCGGCTTCATCGACGAGGTCACGGACCGTCAGATCCTCTCCGCCTACCGGCTGTTGGCCTCCCAGGAGGGCGTCTTCGTGGAGCCCGCATCGGCCGCGTCCGTCGCCGGGCTGCTCAAGGCCGCCGAAGAGGGCAAGGTCGACCCCGGGCAGCGGATCGTCTGCACGGTGACCGGAAACGGCCTCAAGGACCCGGACTGGGCCGTCGCGGGCGCCCCGCAGCCGGTCACCGTCCCGGTCGACGCGGCCGCCGCCGCCGAGAAGCTGGGCCTCGCGTAACCGCGTGAGCCACGGTGTCCCCGGGGCCAGTCGTACGACGGCCCCGGGGCACCACGCGCGCGACGCCTCGTCAGAAACACCGCCCGACCGGCCCTTTCCGGGCCGGAGAGCGCATCGCGGGCGGGCGACACGCATCGTGCGCCTCCTGTGCGCCCTATGTCGCCACAGAACCTTCCTTCGATAAGCTGTACCCAACCCGCCCCGCCACATCTGCCGGGGTGCCCGGACCGTTGCGGCTCCCCCCGAACACATCCCCGCAGTCGCAGCGCCCCGAATCCCCGCCGCCTCACAAGGAGAGTCGTCACAGCGATGGCCGGTCCCGCCTTCCGAGCCGCCGCCGTCCGGGTGCGCGTCCCCGCGACCAGCGCCAACCTGGGCCCCGGTTTCGACGCCCTCGGCCTGTCGCTCGGCCTGTACGACGACGTCGTCGTCCGCGTCGCCGACTCCGGACTGCACATCGACATCGCCGGTGAGGGCGCGGACACCCTGCCCCGCGACGAGAAGCACCTGCTCGTACGGTCCCTGCGCACCGCCTTCGACCTGCTCGGCGGACAGCCGCGCGGCCTGGAGATCGTCTGCGCCAACCGCATCCCGCACGGCCGCGGCCTCGGCTCGTCCTCCGCCGCCATCTGCGCCGGCATCGTCGCCGCCCGTGCCGTGACGACCGGCGGCGACGCCCGCCTCGACGACGCGGCCCTGCTGGAGCTCGCGACCGAGATCGAGGGCCACCCCGACAACGTCGCGGCCTGCCTGCTCGGCGGATTCACGCTCGCCTGGATGGACGGGGCGTCGGCCCGCGCCATCAGGATGGATCCCGCCGATTCCATCGTTCCGGTGGTTTTCGTCCCCGGCAAGCCGGTGCTCACCGAAACCGCCCGCGGACTGCTGCCGCGCACCGTCCCGCACGTCGACGCCGCCTTCAACGCGGGCCGTGCCGCCCTCCTCGTCGAGGCCCTGACCAGGCGCCCCGAACTGCTGCTCACGGCCACCGAGGACCGGCTGCACCAGGACTACCGCGCACCGGCCATGCCCGAGAGCGTCGAACTCGTGGGCCGGCTGCGCGCCGAGGGCGTCCCCGCGGTCATCTCCGGTGCCGGTCCGACGGTGCTGGCACTGGCCGAGGACGGTGCGGCCGACAAGGTCGCCCGACTGGCGGGCGAGGGGTGGGCGGCCAACCGGCTCACTCTCGACGCGCAGGGGGCGAGCGTCCTGCCGCTGGCGGCCCAGAGCGGGAGGCCGCAGGCCGAGAAGTGATTGCCGGTGAGTGAGAGGGGGAATGTTTGTTGGAGCCGGTAGTGTTAACCTCAAGTCTGCAATCGACGTCCATGAGGCGCGTTGCTTCGTGTCCCCTTCGGGACCACCAATTCTTCCGGGAGCCTCCCCAACTGCCTGAGCAGCCTGCCTGAGCAGTTGCGAGCACGCTCCGGAACCGGCACGACACCCCTCGCTCGTCCAGGAGTGGGCCGAGCAGGGGGATGCTCGCGCCGGGCCCATGCACACGTTCATCTCTCCGCCGTTCTACCCGGCGGACCACCGCCCCGGCACGGGCCGCACCACCGAGGACCGCAGCCGGACAGCACAACCGGTCGCCGAGCCAGAAGGCCGACGTCCGCTCCAGGGAAGGACCCTTCGTGAGCGACACCACCGATCTGATGGGCGTGACTGCCGACAAGAACGTCGACAGCGCCGCGCCCGCCGAAGGTGCTGCCACTGGCACCACCGCACGGCGCCGCCGCTCCGGCACCGGCCTTGAGGGCATGGTCCTGGCCGAGCTGCAGCAGGTCGCGTCCGGCCTCGGCATCAAGGGCACCGCGCGGATGCGCAAGAGCCAGCTGATCGAGGTCATCAAGGAGACCCAGGCCGGTGGCGGCTCCGCCGCGCCCAAGGCCAAGGCCGCCGCCCCCGCCGAGGCGGCGGAGACCAAGCCGAAGCGCCGCGCCACCTCCAAGGCGCGCACCGGTGCGGGCGACGAGACCCCGGCCGCCGCGCCCGCCGACAAGGCCGCGGCCCAGCAGCAGATCGACATCCCCGGCCAGCCGGCCAGCGACGAGCAGCCCACGGGCGAGCGCCGTCGCCGCCGCGCGACCGCCCAGGCGGGCAGCCCGGAGAGCAAGCCGGACGCCAAGGCGCAGACCAAGGACCGGGCGCAGGACGAGCCGAAGCACGAGCAGAAGCACGAGGCTCCCGCCGAGGACCGCTCCGAGGCCAAGGCCGAGGCCGGCGCGGACAACGCCGAGGGGCGCCGTGGCGACCGCCAGGAGCGCGGCCAGCGCGGTGACCGGGGTGAGCGCGGTGAGCGCCGTGAGCGCCAGCGCGACCGCCGGGGCAAGGGCGACGACCAGAGCGGCCGGCGCCAGGGCGGCCAGGGCCAGGGCCAGGGTCAGGGCCAGAACCAGGGCGGCGGCGGACCGCAGGACGACGGCTTCGACGACGAGGGCGGCCGGCGCGGCCGTCGCGGGCGCTACCGCGACCGCCGAGGCCGTCGTGGACGCGACGACTTCGCGAGCGACGCCCCGCCCGTCAGCGACGACGACGTCCTGATCCCCGTCGCGGGCATCCTGGACATCCTCGACAACTACGCGTTCATCCGGACCTCCGGCTACCTGCCCGGCCCGAACGACGTGTACGTCTCGCTCGCCCAGGTCCGCAAGAACGGCCTGCGCAAGGGTGACCACGTCACCGGTGCCGTGCGCCAGCCCAAGGACGGCGAGCGCCGCGAGAAGTTCAACGCGCTGGTCCGCCTCGACTCGGTCAACGGCATGGCGCCCGAGACCGGCCGCGGCCGCCCCGAGTTCCAGAAGCTGACGCCGCTCTACCCGCAGGACCGGCTCCGCCTGGAGACCGACTCCAACGTGCTGACGACGCGGATCATCGACCTGGTCGCCCCCATCGGCAAGGGCCAGCGTGGCCTGATCGTGGCCCCGCCGAAGACCGGTAAGACCATGATCCTCCAGGCCATCGCGAACGCGATCACGGTCAACAGCCCGGAGTGCCACCTGATGGTCGTCCTGGTGGACGAGCGTCCGGAAGAGGTCACCGACATGCAGCGGTCGGTGAAGGGCGAGGTCATCTCCTCGACCTTCGACCGTCCCGCCGAGGACCACACCACCGTCGCCGAGCTGGCCATCGAGCGTGCCAAGCGCCTGGTAGAGCTGGGCCACGACGTGGTCGTCCTGCTGGACTCGATCACCCGCCTGGGACGCGCGTACAACCTCGCCGCCCCGGCCTCCGGCCGCATCCTGTCCGGTGGTGTCGACTCGACCGCGCTCTACCCGCCGAAGCGCTTCTTCGGTGCCGCGCGCAACATCGAGGACGGCGGCTCGCTGACCATCCTGGCCACCGCGCTGGTCGAGACCGGCTCGCGCATGGACGAGGTGATCTTCGAGGAGTTCAAGGGCACCGGCAACATGGAGCTCAAGCTCGACCGCAAGCTCTCCGACAAGCGGATCTTCCCGGCGGTGGACGTCGACGCGTCCAGCACCCGCAAGGAGGAAATCCTGCTCGGCAGCGACGAGTTGGCGATCGTCTGGAAGCTGCGCCGGGTGCTGCACGCCCTCGACCAGCAGCAGGCCATCGAGCTCCTCCTGGACCGGATGAAGAAGACCCAGTCCAACGCGGAGTTCCTGCTCCAGATCCAGAAGACCACGCCGGCCCCGGGCAACAACGACTAGTCGAAGCCCCTCCGGCAGCAGGACACAGGCCGCCCCCGCCACTTCGGTGCCGGGGGCGGCCCTGCGCCGTACGCCGTTGCCGTTCCGAGACCTTCACCACACGGCAGGTCCCGCTCAGCCCCGCCGCCGGTCGTCCGTACCGGCCACGAAACCGCAGGTGAACGCCGGGTCACCGGCTGCCGCCGGCCGCCCGGAAGCCGTCCGGTGCTCGCCCGGAGGCCACGGACGCCTGTGCAACCCTTCTTGTCGCCGCCGCGTCGTACCCAGGAGTGACGAACAACAGCGACAAAGCGGCACACACACCCGCTCACCACTGCAGGGGGTAGCCGGGAGCAGCCGAGGGAACGAGGGAGAGCATGAGCGAGCAGAGCGGGAGCGGCAGCCGAATACGGGCCACCGGCAAACGCCGGAGGAAGCCGTCCCGCCGCCGCAGAGCGACCCGCACAGCCGTCTGGAGCCTGGCCGGCGCGGTCGTCGTCGCAGGAGCGGGGCTCGGATACGCCTACGTCCACCTCAACGGCAATCTCCAGGCCGTCGACATCAACACCGCGCTCGGCAAGGACCGCCCCCACAACGTCGACAACGGCTCCGAGGACATCCTCGTCCTCGGCTCCGACTCCCGCTCCGGCGCGAACGGCGAGTACGGCACCGACGAGGGCGCGGCCCGCTCGGACACCGCGATGGTCGTCCACGTCAACAAGGGCCACAAGTCCGCGAGTGTGGTCTCCATCCCGCGCGACACCCTCGTCACCCGCCCCGACTGCACCGGCGACGAGAGCGGCAGGCCCGTCGCCGGACAGCAGCGGGCGATGTTCAACACGGCGTACGAGGTCGGCGGCCCGGCCTGCGCGGTCAAGACCGTCGAGTCGATGTCCGGGATCCGCATGGACCACTACACCGAGGTGGACTTCACCGGCTTCAAGAAGCTGGTCGACAAGCTCGGCGGCGTCGAGATCACCACCAAGCAGGCGATCAACGACCCCAAGAGCCATCTGAACCTCGAACCGGGCACCCACACCCTGGACGGCGAGCAGTCCCTCGGCCTGGTCCGCACCCGCAAGAGCGTCGGCGACGGCAGCGACCTCGGCCGCATCCAGCTCCAGCAGGCATTCATCAAGGCGCTGATGCAGCAGGTCAAGAGCGTGGGCGTATTCAACGGCACCAAGCTCTACGGCATCGCCGACACCGCCACCAAGGCCATCACCACCGACTCCGACCTCGGCTCGGTCACCGAGCTCGCGAGCTTCGCCAAGGGCCTCAAGGGGCTCGGCGCGAACGACGTCCACATGGTGACCCTGCCCGTCCAGTACGACCCCGCGGACCCCAACCGCGTCGTCCCGCTGGAGAAGGCCGGCCAGCAGGTGTGGGACGCGCTGCGCCGGGACCGGCCGATCCCCGCCTCCGCCACCGAGCAGTCGGCCGGCGACAAGGGCGACGCGGGGAAGATCGTGCGGTGATCAGATCCGCCCGGGAATACCCGGCCGTCCACCCCGGTTTTGGGAGATACGGCCGGTCCTGGCAGACTGGTACGTCGGCCCCGGTTCACGGACGCGCAATCCGCGCGTACGACCCGGTGCCCTCCCGAACCTAGGAGAAACCCTTGAAGCGCGACATCCACCCCCAGTACGTCGAGACGCAGGTCAGCTGCACCTGTGGCGCGTCGTTCACCACCCGGTCCACGCTGGACAGCGGCACCATCCGTGCCGAGGTCTGCTCCGAGTGCCACCCGTTCTACACGGGCAAGCAGAAGATCCTCGACACCGGTGGCCGCGTGGCCCGCTTCGAGGCCCGCTTCGGCAAGGCCGCCACTGCCAGCAAGTAGCGAGCCGTCCGCGCCGGTCCGCGGCGCCCTCTTCCCGGGGGCGCCGTGGCCGGCGTTTTTTCCGGCCGGGGCACGGAACCCTCCGCACCCCGCCCGGCAGGCAACCGCCGGCCGGCAGGCACGACCAGCGAAGGAACCAGGAGCCCGAAGATGTTCGAGGCGGTCGAGGAACTGATCGGCGAGCACGCCGATCTCGAGAAGCAGCTCGCGGACCCCGCGGTCCACGCGGACCAGGCAAACGCGCGCAAGCTCAACAAGCGCTACGCCGAGCTGACCCCGATCGTCGCCACGTACCGCTCCTGGAAGCAGTCCGGTGACGACATCGAGACCGCCCGCGAGCTGGCCGCCGACGACCCGGACTTCGCCGCCGAGGTCAAGGAGCTGGAGAAGGAGCGCGAGGACCTCACCGAGAAGCTCCGCCTCCTGCTCGTACCCCGGGACCCCAGCGACGACAAGGACGTGCTCCTGGAGATCAAGGCCGGGGCGGGCGGCGACGAGTCCGCGCTGTTCGCCGGCGATCTGCTGCGCATGTACCTGCGCTACGCCGAGCGCGTCGGCTGGAAGACCGAGATCATCGACTCCACCGAGTCCGAGCTCGGCGGCTACAAGGACGTCCAGGTCGCCGTGAAGACCAAGGGCGGCAACGGGGCCACCGAACCCGGCCAGGGCGTATGGGCCCGGATGAAGTACGAGGGCGGCGTGCACCGCGTGCAGCGCGTGCCCTCCACCGAGTCCCAGGGCCGCATCCACACCTCCGCCGCCGGCGTCCTCGTGACGCCCGAGGCCGAGGAGGTCGACGTCGAGATCCACGCCAACGACCTGCGCATCGACGTCTACCGCTCCTCGGGCCCCGGCGGCCAGTCCGTCAACACGACCGACTCCGCCGTCCGCATCACGCACCTGCCCACCGGCGTCGTCGCCTCCTGCCAGAACGAGAAGAGCCAGCTCCAGAACAAGGAGCAGGCCATGCGCATCCTGCGCTCCCGGCTGCTGGCCGCCGCCCAGGAGGCCGCCGAGCAGGAAGCCTCGGACGTACGTCGCAGCCAGGTGCGCACGGTCGACCGATCCGAGAAGATCCGTACCTACAACTTCCCGGAAAACCGCATCTCGGACCACCGCGTCGGCTTCAAGGCGTACAACTTGGACCAGGTGCTCGACGGAGACCTGGACGCGGTGATCCAGGCATGCGTCGACGCCGACTCCGCGGCCAAGCTCGCCGCCGCCTGACCCCACCGCCCCGCTCGTGACCCCGTACGGAGAACCGCGATGAACCTGCTGCTCGCCGAGGTGGCCCAGGCCACCCAGCGGCTGGCCGACGCCGGTGTTCCCTCACCGAGATTCGATGCCGAGGAACTCGCCGCGTTCGTGCACGGCGTCAAGCGGGGCGAGCTGCACAACGTGCCGGACGCCGACTTCGACGCCCGCTACTGGGAGACGATCGCCCGCCGCGAGGCCCGCGAACCCCTCCAGCACATCACCGGGCGCGCCTTCTTCCGCTACCTGGAGCTCCAGGTCGGACCCGGCGTCTTCGTGCCCCGGCCGGAGACCGAAGCGGTCGTCGGCTGGGCCATAGACGCGGTGCGCGCGATGGACGTCGTCGAGCCGCTGATCGTCGACCTGTGCACCGGTTCGGGCGCCATCGCCCTCGCCATGGCCCAGGAGGTGCCGCGTTCCCGCGTGCACGCCGTGGAGCTGTCCGAGGACGCCCTGAAGTGGACCCGGAAGAACGCCGAGAACTCCAGGGTCACCGTGCACCGCGGCGACGCGCTCACCGCCCTGCCCGAACTCGACGGCCAGGTCGACCTGGTCATCTCCAACCCGCCGTACATCCCGCTCACCGAGTGGGAGTACGTGGCGCCCGAGGCCCGCGACCACGACCCCGAGATGGCGCTCTTCTCCGGCGAGGACGGCCTCGACACCATCCGCGGCATCGAGCGCACCGCCCACCGCCTGCTCCGCCCCGGCGGCCTCGTCGTCATCGAGCACGCCGACACCCAGGGCGGCCAGGTGCCCTGGATCTTCACCGAGGAGCGGGGCTGGGCGGACGCGGCCGACCACCCCGACCTCAACCGGCGCCCCCGGTTCGCCACGGCCCGCAAGGCGATGCCGTGACCGGGGCCCGTCACCCGTACGACCCGTACCAGCCCTACCCGTACATGCTTGAGGAGGCCGGCTGATGGCACGGCGATACGACTGCAACGACGCGACCGACCGTACGACGGGTCTGCGCGAGGCCGCGTCAGCCGTCCGCCGCGGCGAACTCGTCGTGCTGCCCACCGACACCGTGTACGGGATCGGCGCGGACGCCTTCAGTTCACAGAGCGTCGGCGACCTGCTGGAGGCCAAGGGGCGCGGCCGCAACATGCCCTCGCCGGTCCTCATCGGCTCGCCCAACACCCTGCACGGCCTGGTCACCGACTTCTCCGAGCAGGCGTGGGAGTTGGTCGACGCGTTCTGGCCCGGCGCCCTGACCCTCGTCGCCAAGCACCAGCCCTCGCTCCAGTGGGACCTCGGCGACACCCGGGGCACCGTCGCCGTCCGGATGCCGCTGCACCCGGTCGCCATCGAACTGCTCACGGAGGTCGGCCCGATGGCCGTCTCCAGCGCCAACCTCACCGGCCACCCCTCGCCGGAGACCTGCGACGCCGCCCAGGAGATGCTCGGCGACTCCGTCTCCGTCTACCTCGACGGCGGGCCGACCCCGGGCATCGTGCCGTCCTCCATCGTGGACGTCACCGGCAAGGTGCCCGTCCTGCTGCGTGCCGGCGCGCTCTCGGCGGAGGACCTGCGCAAGGTGGTACCCGACCTCGAGGTGGCCAATTGACCGCCCCCGAGGGGCGTGGCATAGCGGGGCGGGCCGGCACTTTCCGCATCCTCCACGTCAGCACCGGCAACGTCTGCCGCTCGCCGATCACCGAGCGGCTGACCCGCCATGCCCTGGTGGACCGCCTCGGCGACCCCCTCCAGGGCGGGCTGATCGTGGAGAGCGCGGGCACCTGGGGCCACGAGGGCGCCCCGATGGAGGCCAACGCCGAGGTGGTGCTCGCCGACTTCGGGGCCGACGCCACCGGCTTCACCGGCCGTGAACTGCTCGACGAGCACGTGATCCGCGCCGACCTGGTCCTCACCGCCACCCGCGACCACCGGGCCCAGGTCATCTCCATGGGCCACTCGGCCGGGCTGCGCACCTTCACGCTCAAGGAGTTCACCCGGCTCGTCCGGGCCATAGACCCGGCGACCCTGCCCGACGCCCGCGAGGAGGGCGTCGTGGAGCGCGCCCGCGCCCTGGTGAGGGCCGCCGCCGCGCTGCGCGGCTGGCTGCTGGCGCCGACCGCGGAGGCCGACGAGGTGTACGACCCGTACGGCGCCCCGATCACGTTCTTCCGGTCCATCGGCGACGAGATCAGCCAGGCGCTGGACCCGGTCGTCACCGCGCTGACCGGCGTCTCCGCACCCCGCTGACCCCGCGGCGCTCCACCCGCCCCGCCCCGGGTGGCATCGCCCCCTTGTCCGTGATGACGGCGGTCCGTGCAACCATCACGGGGACATCTGTGTCCCTCACCATGGGACCGACGTAGTTAAGGTGTGGGCTGAGATGGCCGGCGACATTTGTGGGGCAGCCCGTGCGTGACTATTTGCTGACACTCTGTGTCACGGCCGCTGTGACCTACCTGCTCACCGGTCCGGTGCGCAAGTTCGCCATCGCGGTCGGGGCGATGCCCGCGATCCGCGCGCGCGACGTCCACCGCGAACCGACCCCGCGTCTCGGCGGCATCGCCATGTTCGGCGGGCTGTGCGCGGGGCTGATCGTCGCCAACCACCTCGCCAACCTCGACGGCGTCTTCGAGCTGTCCAGCGAACCGCGGGCGCTGCTCTCCGGGGCGGCGCTGATCTGGCTGATCGGCGTGCTGGACGACAAGTTCGAGATCGACGCCCTGATCAAGCTCGGCGGGCAGATGCTCGCCGCGGCCGTCATGGTCCTCCAGGGCCTGACGATCCTGTGGCTGCCGATCCCGGGCATCGGCACCGTGGCCCTCACCCCGTGGCAGGGCACGCTGCTCACCGTGGCGCTGGTCGTGATCACGATCAACGCCGTCAACTTCGTGGACGGCCTGGACGGGCTCGCGGCGGGCATGGTCCTCATCGCCGCCACCGCGTTCTTCCTGTACACCTACCGGCTCTGGTACGGGCACACCATCGAGGCCGCCGCCCCGGCGACGCTCTTCGCCGCGATCCTGATGGGCATGTGCCTCGGCTTCCTGCCGCACAACATGCACCCGGCCCGGATCTTCATGGGCGACTCGGGATCGATGCTGATCGGCCTCGTCCTGGCGGCCGGCGCGATCTCGGTGACGGGGCAGGTCGACCCGGACAACATGATGATCTTCGAGGGCAGTGAGCGCCAGGCGACCCACGCGATGCTCCCGGTCTTCATCCCGTTGCTGCTGCCGCTGACCATCATCGCGATCCCGGCGGCCGACCTGGTCCTCGCGATCGTGCGGCGCACCTGGAACGGCCAGTCGCCCTTCGCGGCGGACCGCGGCCACCTGCACCACCGGCTGCTGAACATCGGCCACTCGCACAGCCGGTCGGTCCTGATCATGTACTTCTGGTCGGCCCTGATCGCCTTCGGCGCGGTGGGTTACTCGGTGCACTCGGCGTCCATGTGGGTCGTCCTGGTGGTCGTGGGCCTGAGCGCGCTCGGCCTGATCCTGCTCCTGATGCCGCGCTTCACCCCGCGCGCCCCGCGCTGGGCGGAAAGCTTCGTACCGCCGCGCTACCGGCGCAGACGGCGCCGCCTGCAGGAGACCCCCGGGGCGGAGCCGTCCGGGGCCGTGGAGGGCCAACAGGGGCCCGTGGACGGCCAGATGGACCGGGAAGGGGCGGACGGGGCGCAGGAGGGCCCGCAGGGCGGCGCGGAGGACCGCGAGGCCGCCGGGTCGGCCCCGGTCGCCGCAGGCGTCTCGGGCGTCAACGGAGCGACCGCCATCGGCCACCGATCGCGTTTCGCGGACCGCCGCGAGGCCGGTTCCACCCGTCGGTGAATCGGTCAGCGCCTCCCATTAGCAGACAAATCGAAAGCGTGCATCGCTCACACGTGCTCGTTAGCCCTCACGTGTGACAGCAAGCACACTTTCTTGGTAAAGACCTCATCAAATAGTTTGTGATACCGTTCACGAAGCCCGGTGACGGGGCCGAAGGACCTGATGTAGCACGGTCCATCGGCCCGAGGCATCGACTCTGACCGGGCCTACGCTCGTCCATGACGACACACTGCCCACCCCCTGCAAGCGGAGCTGCCGCCATGCCGTCCAACGACGTCCGGACTCTCCTCCAGACCGCCGTGCCCACCGCTGTCGCCGGCGCCGTAGCCGCCGCGATCAGCGCTGGTGTCGCCGGCGGCAAGGGAGCCCTGGGCGCGGTCGTTGCGACGATCGTGGTCATCCTCTTCATGGGGATCGGACTGGTGGTCCTGCAACGGACGGCCAAGTCCCTGCCTCACCTGTTCCAGGCGATGGGGCTGATGCTGTACACGGCCCAGCTGCTCCTGCTGTTCATCTTTGTCGCCGCATTCAAGAACACGACGATGTTCAACCCGAAGGCATTCGCGATCACCCTGGTCGCGACGACCCTCGTGTGGATCGGCGCACAGGCGCGTGCGCACATGAAGGCCAAGATCCTTTACGTGGAACCCGAGTCCGACAAGGGCGAGAAGCCCGGGAAGCCGGGGTCCGGAGCGTGAAGGGTAGGGGCGGAATAAGTGCGGGGTCAGGACCCTGCTATCGTCCGGTTCCAACTGCGGCACTGCGGGCGCGTGCATGTGAGCTGACGCCTGCTCGATCGCGAGGCTCACATGCCTGACTGCCGCTCACACATCCGAAACACCAGTCCAGTGCCGAACCGCGGCTGTGCGCCGCGCCGACACAACGAGGTTGCCGTACCTATGCGCCACGCTGAAGGAGCCCGCGGTGAGTGCTGACCCGACACAGGTGCTCGCCTTCGAGACCGATTGCCACATCTTCGACGGTTGTGGTTTCCCGGCACCCGGCCTGCACTCGTTCCTGTTCGAGCCCCTGTGGGGCGACGGGGACAGCAACTTGTACTTCAACAAGCCGATGCTGCTGGCCCTGCTCGGCTCGATCATCATCGTCGGCTTCTTCTGGGCCGCCTTCCGCAAGCCGAAGTTGGTGCCCGGCAAGCTTCAGATGACGGCCGAGGCCGGATACGACTTCATCCGCCGTGGCATCGTCTACGAGACGATCGGCAAGCGCGAGGGTGAGAAGTACGTCCCGCTCGTCGTCTCGCTGTTCTTCTTCGTCTGGATGATGAACCTCTGGTCGATCATCCCGGTCGCCCAGTTCCCCGTGACGTCGATCATCGCGTACCCCGCGGTGCTCGCGGCCATCGTCTACATCCTGTGGGTCAGCCTGACCTTCAAGCGCCACGGTTTCGTCGGGGCGTGGAAGAACATCACCGGTTACGACAAGTCGCTCGGCCCGGTCCTGCCGCTGGCGATGCTGATCGAGTTCTTCTCGAACCTGCTGGTGCGGCCCTTCACCCACGCGGTGCGACTGTTCGCGAACATGTTCGCCGGCCACACGCTGCTGCTGCTGTTCACGATCGCCAGCTGGTACCTGCTCAACGGCATCGGGTTCGCCTATGCCGGCGTGTCCTTCGTGATGACCATCGTGATGACCGCCTTCGAGCTCTTCATCCAGGCGCTGCAGGCGTACGTATTCGTGCTCCTGACCTGCACCTACATCCAGGGCGCGCTCGCCAAGCACCACTGAGCATCCCGCGCTCCGACCCTGAAGTCGTCCGGTGGCCAACCCCCACCGGTCCGTGAAAGAGAAGGAAGAACTGGCATGTCCCAGACCCTTGCTGCCGTCACCGGCTCCCTCGGCTCCATCGGTTACGGCCTCGCCGCCATCGGCCCCGGCGTCGGCGTCGGCATCATCTTCGGTAACGGCACCCAGGCGCTCGCCCGTCAGCCCGAAGCTGCCGGCCTGATCCGCGCCAACCAGATCCTCGGCTTCGCCTTCTGTGAGGCGCTCGCCCTCATCGGTCTGGTCATGCCGTTCGTCTACGGCCCGTGATCTTCGGATCCACGACCAGCCACCTAGACGAAAGGCACTGATGTGAGCCAGTTGCTTACGGTCGCAGCGGAGGAGATGGAAAACCCTCTCATCCCGCCGATCCCCGAGCTCGTCATCGGCCTCATCGCCTTCCTCATCGTCTTCGGCTTCCTCGCCAAGAAGCTCCTCCCGAACATCAACAAGGTTCTGGAAGAGCGCCGCGAGGCCATCGAAGGCGGTATCGAGAAGGCCGATGCGGCCCAGACCGAGGCCCAGAGCGTTCTTGAGCAGTACAAGGCTCAGCTCGCCGAGGCCCGCCACGAAGCCGCTCGTATGCGCCAGGAGGCGCAGGAGCAGGGCGCCGTGATCCTGCAGGAAATGCGCGAGGAGGGCCAGCGCCAGCGCGACGAGATCGTCGCCGCCGGCCACGCCCAGATCGAGGCCGACCGCAAGGCCGCCGCCGCAGCGCTGCGCCAGGACGTGGGCAAGCTCGCCACCGACCTGGCCGGCAAGCTCGTCGGCGAGTCCCTGGAGGACCACGCCCGGCAGAGCGGCACCGTCGACCGTTTCCTCGACGAGCTCGAGGCGAAGGCCGAGGCCGTCCGATGAACGGCGCGAGCCGCGAGGCACTGGCTGCCGCACGCGAGCGGCTCGACGCGCTGACCGACAGCACGTCGGTCGACGCGGCGAAGCTCGCCGAGGACCTGGCCGGCGTCACGGCGCTGCTGCACCGCGAGGTGTCGCTGCGCCGGGTCCTGACCGACCCGGCGCAGCCCGGCGAGGCCAGGGCCGAGCTGGCAGCCCGGCTGCTCGGCGGCCAGGTGGGCGGCGAAGCCGTCGATCTGGTCTCCGGCATGGTCCGCTCGCGCTGGTCGCAGTCGCGTGACCTGGTCGACTCGGTCGAGGAGCTGGCGAACACCGCCGACCTCACCGCCGCCCAGCGAGGCGGCGACCTGGACGACGTGGAGGACGAGCTCTTCCGGTTCGGCCGCATCGTCGCCTCGGACACCGGTCTGCGCGCCGCGCTCACCAGCCGGACCGCGACCTCCGCAGCCAAGGGCGAGCTGCTGCGCAGCCTGCTCGGCGGAAAGGCGCGGCCCACCACCGAGCGCGTCATCGTGCGGCTTGTCACCCAGCCGCGTGGACGTAGCCTGGAAGCGGGACTCGAGTCCCTCTCCAAGCTCGCCGCGGAGCGCCGGGAGCGCATGGTCGCGATCGTCACCTCGGCGGTGCCGCTCAGCGACCGGCAGAAGCAGCGCCTCGGCGCGGCCCTGGCGAAGATCTACGGCCGGCAGATGCACCTGAACCTCGACGTGGACCCCGCGGTCCTCGGCGGGATCACGGTGCGGGTCGGTGACGAGGTCATCAACGGCACCGTCGCGGAGCGCCTCGACGAGGCGACCCGCCGCATGGCCGGCTGACACAAGCGCAGCGCAACAGAACAGAGCAAGACCAGCGGCCCGGTTGGGCCGTGCAGAAATTGCAGAAGATTCCTGGGGGTCGGCCCCCAGACCCCCTTAAGAAACTTCGGGCCCAACAAGGAGAGCAGGGAACCCAGATGGCGGAGCTCACGATCCGGCCGGAGGAGATCCGGGACGCACTGGAGAACTTTGTCCAGTCGTACCAGCCGGACGCGGCCTCGCGCGAGGAGGTCGGTACGGTCAGCGTTGCCGGCGACGGCATCGCGAAGGTGGAGGGCCTGCCCTCCGCCATGGCGAACGAGCTGCTGAAGTTCGAGGACGGCACCCTCGGTCTCGCCCTCAACCTCGAGGAGCGCGAGATCGGTGCGATCGTCCTCGGCGAGTTCAGCGGAATCGAGGAGGGCCAGCCGGTGCGGCGCACCGGTGAGGTGCTCTCCGTCGGCGTCGGCGAGGGCTACCTCGGCCGCGTCGTCGACCCGCTCGGCACCCCGATCGACGGTCTCGGCGAGATCGCGACCGACGGCCGCCGCGCCCTCGAGCTGCAGGCCCCTGGCGTCATGGTCCGCAAGTCGGTGCACGAGCCGATGCAGACCGGCTACAAGGCCGTCGACGCGATGGTGCCGATCGGCCGCGGCCAGCGTCAGCTGATCATCGGCGACCGTCAGACGGGTAAGACCGCTCTGGCCGTCGACACGATCATCAACCAGCGCGACAACTGGCGCTCGGGCGACGTGAACAAGCAGGTGCGCTGCATCTACGTCGCCATCGGTCAGAAGGGCTCCACCATCGCCTCCGTGCGCGGTGCCCTCGAAGAGGCCGGCGCGCTCGAGTACACGACCATCGTCGCCGCCCCGGCGTCCGACCCGGCCGGCTTCAAGTACCTGGCGCCGTACACCGGCTCGGCCATCGGCCAGCACTGGATGTACCAGGGCAAGCACGTCCTGATCATCTTCGACGACCTCTCGAAGCAGGCCGACGCCTACCGCGCCGTGTCGCTGCTGCTGCGCCGTCCGCCGGGCCGCGAGGCATACCCGGGCGACGTCTTCTACCTCCACTCGCGTCTGCTGGAGCGCTGCGCCAAGCTCTCCGACGACATGGGTGCCGGTTCGATGACGGGCCTCCCGATCGTCGAGACCAAGGCGAACGACGTGTCGGCGTTCATTCCGACCAACGTCATCTCCATCACCGACGGCCAGTGCTTCCTGGAGTCCGACCTGTTCAACGCCGGCCAGCGCCCGGCCCTGAACGTCGGTATCTCGGTCTCCCGCGTCGGTGGCTCCGCCCAGCACAAGGCCATGCGCCAGGTGTCCGGCCGGCTCCGCGTGGACCTCGCCCAGTACCGCGAGCTGGAGGCGTTCGCCGCCTTCGGTTCCGACCTGGACGCGGCCTCGAAGGCTTCGCTGGAGCGCGGTAAGCGCATGGTCGAGCTGCTGAAGCAGCCGCAGTACGCCCCGTTCCCGGTCGAGGAGCAGGTCGTCTCCGTCTGGGCCGGCACCAACGGCAAGATGGACGACGTCCCGGTCGAGGACATCCGCCGCTTCGAGTCGGAGCTGCTGGAGTACCTGCGCCGCGAGCGCAAGGACCTCCTGACCAGCATCCGCGAGGGCGCCAAGATGTCCGACGACACGCTGCAGGCGATCGCCGACGCCGTCGCCGCCTTCAAGCAGCAGTTCGAGACCTCGGACGGCAAGCTCCTGGGCGAGGGCTGATCGATGGGCGCTCAGCTTCGCGTTTACAAGCGCCGCATCCGCTCCGTCACCGCCACGAAGAAGATCACCAAGGCGATGGAGATGATCGCCGCCTCGCGCATCGTCAAGGCGCAGCGCCAGGTGGCGGCGTCGACGCCGTACGCGACCGAGCTCACCCGTGCGGTGACCGCGGTGGCGACCGGCTCCACCACCAAGCACCCGCTGACCACCGAGGCCGAGGCTCCGGCCCGGGCCGCGATCCTGCTCGTCACGAGCGACCGCGGTCTGGCCGGCGGTTACTCCTCCAACGCCATCAAGGCCGCGGAGAAGCTGACCGAGCGGCTGCGCGGTGAGGGCAAGGAGGTCGACACGTATGTGATCGGCCGCAAGGGTGTCGCCTACTACGGCTTCCGCGAGCGCAAGATCGCGGACTCGTGGACCGGCTTCACCGACAGCCCGACGTACGCGGATGCCAAGCGGGCGGCTGCTCCGCTGATCGAGGCGGTCACCCAGGAGACCGCCGAGGGCGGCGTCGACGAGCTGCACATCGTCTTCACGGAGTTCGTGTCGATGATGACGCAGAACCCGGTCGACGACCGGATGCTGCCGCTCAGTCTCGGTGCCACGGAGCAGGAGGACGGCAAGGGCGAGATCCTGCCGCTCTTCGACTTCGAGCCGTCGGCGGAGGACGTCCTCGACGCCCTGCTTCCGCGGTACGTCGAGAGCCGCATCTACAACGCGCTGCTGCAGGCCGCTGCTTCCGAGCACGCCGCCCGCCGCCGCGCGATGAAGTCGGCCACCGACAACGCCGGTGAGCTCATCAAGACGCTCTCCCGGCTTGCCAACGCGGCCCGCCAGGCCGAAATCACCCAGGAAATCAGCGAGATCGTCGGTGGTGCCAGTGCGCTGGCCGACGCGACCGCGGGGAGTGACAAGTAATGACGACCACAGTTGAGACGGCCGTTGCCACGGGCCGCGTCGCCCGGGTCATCGGCCCGGTCGTCGACGTGGAGTTCCCCGTCGACGCGATGCCGGAGATCTACAACGCGCTGACCGTTCAGGTGGCCGACCCGGCCGAGGACGGCAAGCTCAAGAAGCTGACGCTCGAGGTCGCCCAGCACCTCGGTGACGGCGTGATCCGCGCGATCTCGATGCAGCCCACCGACGGCCTGGTCCGCCAGGCCCCGGTGACCGACACGGGCACGGGCATCACGGTGCCCGTCGGCGATGTCACCAAGGGCAAGGTGTTCAACACCCTCGGCGAGATCCTGAACAAGCCGGAGGCCGAGTCCGAGGTCACCGAGCGCTGGCCGATCCACCGCAAGGCGCCCAACTTCGACCAGCTCGAGTCCAAGACCGAGATGTTCGAGACCGGCGTCAAGGTCATCGACCTCCTCACCCCGTACGTCAAGGGCGGAAAGATCGGTCTGTTCGGTGGTGCCGGTGTCGGCAAGACCGTGCTGATCCAGGAGATGATCTACCGCGTCGCCAACAACCACGACGGTGTGTCGGTGTTCGCGGGCGTCGGTGAGCGCACCCGTGAGGGCAACGACCTCATCGAGGAGATGGCCGAGTCCGGCGTCATCGACAAGACGGCGCTCGTCTTCGGCCAGATGGACGAGCCGCCGGGGACCCGTCTCCGCGTCGCCCTGGCCGGTCTGACCATGGCGGAGTACTTCCGCGATGTGCAGAAGCAGGACGTGCTCTTCTTCATCGACAACATCTTCCGGTACACCCAGGCCGGTTCCGAGGTGTCCACCCTGCTCGGCCGTATGCCGTCCGCGGTGGGTTACCAGCCGAACCTGGCCGACGAGATGGGTCTGCTCCAGGAGCGCATCACGTCGACCCGCGGTCACTCGATCACCTCGATGCAGGCGATCTACGTCCCCGCGGACGACCTGACCGACCCGGCGCCGGCCACCACCTTCGCCCACCTCGACGCGACGACGGTTCTCTCCCGTCCGATCTCGGAGAAGGGCATCTACCCGGCCGTGGACCCGCTGGACTCCACGTCCCGCATCCTCGACCCGCGGTACATCGCGGCGGACCACTACGCGGCCGCCATGCGTGTCAAGGGGATCCTGCAGAAGTACAAGGACCTCCAGGACATCATCGCGATCCTCGGCATCGACGAGCTGGGCGAGGAGGACAAGCTCGTTGTCCACCGTGCCCGTCGCGTCGAGCGCTTCCTGTCGCAGAACACCCACGTCGCCAAGCAGTTCACCGGCGTGGACGGTTCGGACGTTCCGCTCGACGAGTCGATCGCCGCGTTCAACTCGATCTGCGACGGTGAGTACGACCACTTCCCCGAGCAGGCGTTCTTCATGTGCGGTGGCATCGAGGACCTGAAGGCCAACGCCAAGGAGCTCGGCGTCTCCTGAGCCCCCGGCTCACCGAGGGGGGCGGGTGCGTCCCGTCCCCCTCACCACGCCCCGTAGAATTGACCCAACACCCGGCACGACCGCCGGGTGGTGACCCGAGGAGCCACCCTTGGCTGCTGAGCTGCACGTCGAGCTGGTCGCCGCGGACCGCAGTGTCTGGTCCGGCGAGGCCACCCTGGTCGTCGCGCGCACCACGTCCGGCGACATCGGCGTCATGCCCGGTCACCAGCCGCTTCTGGGTGTGCTGGAATCGGGCCCGGTGACGATCCGTACGAGCGACGGCGCGACCGTCGTCGCCGCGGTGCACGGCGGTTTCATCTCCTTCGCGGACGACAAGCTCTCGCTTCTCGCCGAGATCGCGGAGCTGGCCGACGAGATCGACGTCCAGCGCGCGGAGCGTGCGCTGGAGCGTGCGAAGTCGGACACGGACGCCGCTTCCGAGCGGCGCGCCGAAGTACGACTGCGTGCGGTGGCGGCACACTAGCCACCTCATGACATGGCGTTACCCTCAGCCGCGGCCCGTTCTGGAGACCTCCAGACCGTGTCGCGGCTGAGGCGATGCAGATGCAGGTGAAGTTCCGGGCGGTATCCGTTTACTCGACGACGCGAGGAGGTCGGTGGAGATGTTCCTCGCGCTGTGGGTGGGCGGGCTGGTCGTCGCGCTGGTCGCGGTGGGGCTCTTCGTCTTCGGTCTGCGCCGGCGGCTGATTCAGCGCTCCGGCGGGACCTTCGACTGCAGCCTGAGATGGGATGTGCCCGTCGAGCCCGATCTCTCGGGCAAGGGCTGGGTGTACGGCGTCGCCCGGTACAGCGGCGACAAGGTGAACTGGTTCCGGGTCTTCAGCTACTCGCCGCGTCCGCGCCGGGTGCTTGAGCGGTCCGCGATCGAGGTCGTGGCCCGCCGCCTGCCGGAGGGCGAGGAGGAGATGGCTCTCCTGTCCGACGCCATCGTGCTCGGCTGTCTCCACCGGGAGACCCGCCTGGAGCTGGCGATGAGCGAGGACGCGCTGACCGGCTTCCTGGCCTGGCTGGAGGCGGCACCGCCCGGCCAGCGGGTGAACGTGGCCTAGGCGGCGTCGGTGTCTCCGTGGTGGCGGGAGCGGCCGGCCGGCTGGAGTCGCCGGCCTCGGCAGACGAGCACAGCCGCGAGCGGGGCCGGCTGCCGGGCGAGCTCCTCGACCGGCACGCCGACCGCTTCCCCGCCCTGACCAGGGCCATGGCGGACTTGGCGTTCGAGACCGGCGGCACCGACGCGCTCGACTTCGGCCCGGACCGCATCCTGGGCGGCGTACAGGCGCTCATCGACCGGGCGGCGGACCGGGGCTGACGGCGCCGGGAACGCGAGGGCGCCGGGAACGCGAGGACGCCGGGGACGCGAGGGCGCCCGTGCGCGAGGGTGTCGGGAACGCGAGGGTGCCGGGGACGCGAGGGCGCCCGTGCGCGAGGGTGCCGGGAACGCGAGGACGCCGGGAACGCGAGGGCGCCCGTGCGCGAGGGCGCCGGGAACGCGAGGGCGCCCGTGCGCGAGGGTGTCGGGAACGCGAGGGTGCCGGGGACGCGAAAACCGGGGAGACAGGGGGCGGACCTGTCTCCCCGGCGCTTTCGGGGGTTAAGCGATGTGCCGTGCCGTGGTGCTAGTTGAGGCCGTTGTGCATCGCGTTCACGAGTTCACCGTTGCTGGTGTCCCCACTGAACTCCCAGAAGAACGCGCCTCCCAGGCCCTGGTTCTTCGCCCAGGTCATCTTCGAGCCGATGGTGGCCGGGGTGTCGTAGCTCCACCAGTTGGTGCCGCAGTGCGCGTACGCCGTGCCGGCGATGGTGCCGGTGGTCGGGCAGCTGGTCTTCAGGACCTTGTAGTCCTCGATGCCGGCCTCGTAGGTGCCCGGGGCGGCGCCGGTGGCGGTGCCGCCGGGCGCGTCCTGGGTGACGCCGGTCCACCCGCGGCCGTAGAAGCCGATGCCGAGCAGCAGCTTGGAGGCGGGGACGCCCTTGGCCTTCAGCTTGGCGATCGCGTCGGCGGAGTTGAAGCCGTCCTGCGGGATGCCGTTGTACGAGGTCAGCGGGGAGTGCGGGGCCGTCGGGCCCTTCGCGTCCCAGGCGCCGAAGAAGTCGTACGTCATCACGTTGTACCAGTCGAGCGACTGCGCGGCGCCGGCGTAGTCCGCCAGGTCGAGCTTGCCGCCGGTGGAGCCGTCGGCCGAGATGGCGGCGGTGACCAGGTTCTTGCTGCCGAACTTCGAGCGCAGCGCCGAGGTGAGCTTCTTCAGCGAGTCCGGGCCGCTGGTGTCACAGGTCAGGCCGCAGGCGTTGGGGTACTCCCAGTCGATGTCGATGCCGTCGAAGACATCGGCCCACCGCGGGTCCTCGACCAGGTCGTAGCAGGACTGGGCGAACGCGGCCGGGTTCTGGGCCGCCTGGCCGAAGCCGCCGGACCAGGTCCAGCCGCCGAAGGACCACAGGACCTTGATGTTCGGGTACTTCGCCTTGAGCTTGCGCAGCTGGTTGAAGCTGCCCCGCAGCGGCTGGTCCCAGGTGTCGGCCACGCCGTCCACGGACTTGTCCGCGGTGTACGCCATGTCGTAGTCGGCGTAGGAGTCGCCGATGGTGCACTTGCCGCCCTGGACGTTGCCGAAGGCGTAGTTGATGTGCGTGATCTTCGCGGCCGAACCGGAGGTGTCCAGGTTCTTGACGTGGTAGTTCCGGCCGTAGACGCCCCAGTCGGTGAAGTAACCGAGGTTCACCTTGCCGCCGGTGTTGCCGTTGCCGTCTCCGTCGCCGTCACCGTTGCCGCCACCCGTGGTGTGGACCTTGACCGCGCCGCTGACCGGGCCGGTCTGGTCGGCGGTGTCGCGCGCCTGCACGGTGTACGAGTAGTCGGTGCCCGCGGTCAGGCCGGAGTTGGTGTACGTGGTGCCGGTGACCGTGGCGACGACCACGCCGTCCCGCAGGACGTCGTAGTTCTTGATGCCGTGGTCATCGGTGGCCGCGGACCAGCTGAGCTTCGCCGAGGTGTCGGTGATGTTGCTCGCGGTGGGGGTGCCCGGCGCCGAGGGGGCGTTGTCGCCGGGGACGCTGCCGCCGTCGCAGGAGGCGCCGTTCAGCGTGCAGTGGGTGGCGGCGCCGCTGCCGGAGCCGGTGCCGTTGAAGCCGAAGGAGACGCTGGCGCCCGGGGCGATCGAGCCGTTCCAGCCGACGTTCTTGGCGGTCCAGTGGTCACCCGTGTGGGTGACGGTGGCGTCCCAGGCGGAGCCGACTCCGGTGCCGCTGGGGAAGTCCCACTCGATGGTCCAGGAGCTGAGGGCGGTGGTACCGGTGTTCTTCACCGTCCACTGGCCCTCGAAGCCGCTGCCCCAGTCGGACTTCTTGAGGTACGTGGCCGTGGCGGAGGTCGCCGCCTCGGCGGGGGAGGCCATGCCGACCATGGCGGCAAGGGGAAGGAGCAGTGCGGT
The DNA here is from genome assembly GCF_004795015.1 of Streptomyces sp. A1277. Lineage (GTDB taxonomy): Bacteria > Actinomycetota > Actinomycetes > Streptomycetales > Streptomycetaceae > Streptomyces. The sequence goes on from NZ_SSBI01000011.1 coordinate 74,858, forward strand.
GAGGCCCGCGACGGCTCTGGTTTTGGAGGCTTGACCGGACCCGAGTCTGAATCGGGTACGGCGGGGGGTCTCAGTGCTCAACGGTGCTCCTCGGGTGAGGTCCGGACATACGGGGTGGTCCGTGAACTGCTAACCCTGCGCCGCCCAGAGCCCGCGTTGTCATGGCAGGCTCACCGCAGTGTGCTCGGTGAGATTAGGAAGGTCTGGACCAATCGTCAAGAGGTCTGGACCAAAGATCGCCGTCCTGGTCGGAATAAACCCTCAAACGCCCAACTCCTGGGCCAGCACCGCCGCCTGAACCCGGCTCCGCAACTCCAGCTTCCCCAGCAACCGGCTGACGTGCGTCTTCGCCGTCGCCTCGGCCATGGACAGGCGCCCCGCGATCTCCGCGTTCGACAGCCCCTCGCCCAAGCACCCCAGCACCTCGCGCTCGCGCCGGGTGAGCGTCTCCAGCACCGCCCCGTCGGGCGCGTCCGCCTGCCGTACGGGCGGGGATCCGGCGAACTCCGCGATCAGCCGGCGCGTCACCGCCGGGGCGATCAGCCCCTCGCCGCGCGCCACCGTGCGCACCGCGTCGAGCAGCCCGCGCGCCTCGGTGTCCTTCAGCAGGAAGCCCGACGCCCCGGCCCGCAGCGCGCCGAACACATACGCGTCCAGGTCGAAGGTGGTCAGCACCAGCACGTCCGCCAGCCGCTCGTCCACCACCTGCCGGGTCGCCGACACCCCGTCGAGGCGCGGCATCTGGATGTCCATCAGCACCAGGTCGGGGCGCAGCTCGCGGGCCAGCCGCACCGCCTCCTCGCCGTCACCGGCCTCCCCGACGACCTCGATGTCCGGCGCACTGCCCAGGATGAGCACGAGCCCCGCCCGCACCGCCGCCTGGTCCTCCGCCACCACCACCCGGACCGTCATGACCTCACCCTGCCTTCCGTACCGTCCGGGACGGGCAGCTGTGCCCGTACCCGCCACAACTCCGTACCGTCCCCGCCCGTAACCGGGCTCGCGTCGAACTTCCCGCCCAACAGCGCCACTCGCTCCCGCATCCCCACCAGACCGGCTCCCGACCCCGGCGCGCGCGGTCCCCTCCGGTCCCCGAGCACGCTGCTCACCTCCACCGTCAGCAGCCGCTCCGCCTGCCCGAGGTGCACCGTGACCGGGCCCGGCGCCGCGTGCTTGAGCGCATTGGTCAAGGATTCCTGCACGATGCGGTACGCGGCCAGCTCGACCGGCGCCGGCGGCGGCTCCCGGTCCGCCCGGGTGTCCTCCAGGACGCAGGTCAGCCCGCTGGACGCCGCGCCCGCCCGGTTCTGCTCGATCAGCGCGTCCAGCGAGGCCAGTGTCGGGGAGCCGGCGGGCTCAGAGTCGGCCGATCCGGCGCGCAACAGCCCGATCAGACGGCGCATTTCGGCCAGACCCTCGACGCTGTTCTCACGGATCACCCCGAGGGCGTTGCGCGAGGTCTCCGGCTCGTCGATGGAGAGCGCGGCGGTGGAGTGGATGGCGATGGCGGACAGGTGGTTGGCGACCAAGTCGTGCAGCTCGCGCGCCATCCGGGCCCGCTCGGCGGTGACCGCCTGGGCGCGGTCCATCTCGGCGAGCAGAGCGGTCTGGTCGGCGCGCAGCCGGGCGGTCTCGGCGGCGTCGCGGTGGTTGCGCACGCTGACCCCGGTGAGGGCGGGGGCGAACACGACCAGGGCGGTGAGGATGCCGACGAGCAGCGCCTGGGCGTCGCGGAACCAGGCCAGGAAGCCGATCGTGACCCCGACGGTGATCAGGAACGTGGTCACCGGGATGCGGCGGGCGGCGGCCGGGGCGCCGTACAGGACGGCCGCGTACATGATGTCCGTGAACATCAGCACGGTCGCCAGGTTCCCGGGTGTGAACTGGTCGGCGACCAGCGCGAGGGTGCCGATGACCAGCGCGGTCCGCGGGGCGCTGCGGCGCAGCAGTTCGAGCCCCGCCATCATCGTGAGCGGGACGAGGGCGGTCCAGGTCGCGTCGAGCGGGCGGCCGTTCTGCATGCGCAGCCCGAGCAGCGACAGGACCGCTCCGCCGAGGAGTCCGACGGCCGCGATCAGGACGTCGTGGCGGTGGGGGCGGGCCAGTGGGGGCACCCGTCCATCCAACACGTCCGGCGCACGCGGGCACGTCGGCGCCAGGGGCGATCCGCGCGTACATCGAAGGATGCAGTCGGGTTTCGTCACCGGGGGCGATGATCCGGGCCCGGGCGGCGGCCAGGCTGGAGGGGAGTGAAAGGGAGCGGACCGTGATCGTCACACTGATCGTCGCCTGCGAGATCGCCTTCTGGGTGCTGCTGGCCGCCGGCCTGGCCCTGCGCTACGGGGCGCGCAGGCCGCGCCTGGGCGCCGCCGTGCTGCTGTGCGAGCCGGTGCTTGAGCTCGTCCTGCTCGCGGTCACCGCCGTCGACCTGAAGAACGGCGCGGCCCCCGACTGGAAGCACGGGCTCGCCGCCGTCTACATCGGCTTCACGGTGGGCCTCGGGCACTCGGCCATCAAGTGGGCCGACGCCCGGGTGGCCCACCGTTTCGCCGGCGGCCCGCCCCCGGTGAAACCGCCGAAGTACGGGGCGGCGCGGGCGGCGCGCGAGTGGAAGGTCGCGGCCCGCTGGACGGTCGCCGCGGTGACGGCACTGGCCCTGCTCCAGGCGGCGGTCCGGTACGTCGGGGGAGCCGGGGACGTGACATCGCTGCGGTCCTGGCAGCGCACGATGCTCCTGGTGATCGGGATCAACCTGGTGATCGCGGCGAGCTACACGGTGTTCCCGAAGCGGGAGCCCCACAAGGACCCGCCCGCGACGTGAGCCCTCGCGGGCGGGGTGGGCTCAGCGCTCGCCGCCGGGGACCCACAGCACGTCGCCGACCTCCTTGTTCGCCACCCGGGCGAGGATGAACAGCAGGTCGGAGAGGCGGTTGAGGTAGGTGGCGGTGAGCGCGTTCATGACGTCGCCGTGCACCTCCATCGCGGCCCAGGTGGAGCGCTCGGCCCGGCGGACCACGGTGCACGCCTGGTGCAGCAGCGCCGCGCCCGGCGTACCGCCCGGAAGGATGAAGCTTCGGAGCTTCTCCACCTGCTCCAGGTAGTGGTCGCAGTCCTCCTCCAGCTTGTCGACGTAGCTCTGCTCGACCCGCAGCGGCGGGTACTCCGGGTTCTCGGCCACCGGCGTCGAGAGGTCCGCGCCCACGTCGAACAGGTCGTTCTGCACGCGGACGAGGACCTTCACGATGTCGTCGGACAGCTGCCCGAGGGCGATCGCGGTGCCGATGACCGCGTTGGCCTCGTTGGCGTCGGCGTAGGCGGAGATCCGCAGATCGGTCTTGGCGGTCCGGCTCATGTCACCGAGGGCGGTGGTGCCCTTGTCGCCGGTACGGGTGTAGATGCGCGTCAGATTGACCATGCGGCCAGCCTAGTGCCGCTCCTTCCAGGCGAACCTTGGCTGCCGCAGCACACTAGTTAGGCGCCGGCTTTCTTAAAAATTGCAATGACTCCAAATATTCAGGAACCCCAGAGCGATCTACGATGGGTCCATGGCTGAGGGACTCAGGGAGCGCAAGAAGCGGCAGACCAGGCAGTACCTCTCGGACGTGGCCACCGGCCTGTTCCTGGAGCGGGGCTTCGACGCCGTCACGATCGCCGAGATCGCACAGGCGGCCGACGTCTCGGTCAACACGGTCTACAACTACTTCCCCGCCAAGGAGGACCTCTTCCTCGACCGCGGCGCGGGCGTGGTCGAGCGCCTCTCGCGTTACGTCAGGGGGCGGGACGCGGGCGAGTCCGCGGCCGACGCCGTCCTGCGGGAACTGCGCATCCAGGCCGAGAACGTCTCGCCCACCGTCGGGCTGATGGAGGGGTACGCCCGCTTCATGCGGGTCATCGAGGGCGCCGACGGCCTCAAGGCCCGCCTGTGGCTCATCCAGCAGGAGGCCCAGCAGCACCTGGAGGCGACCCTCCTGGAGGTGTCCGGCGCCGCGCCCGGGGACCGGACGCCGGTCCTGGTGGCCGGTCAGCTCTCCTGGGTCCACAGCACGCTCATGGCCTACGTCGGCGGCGAGATGGTCGCCGGGCGCAAGGCCGCCGAAGTCTCCCGGGACGCCCTCGTCCTGCTGGACGACATCGAGGACCTGCTGGGCGAAAAGGTGCTCAACTACGCCCGCCGCACCGCCGAATGACACCTCCCGGTGTGATGTCCGTCATTTGAGACGTGACGCGCATCTCTTCGCCGCCCCAGCGCCCGCCACGGGTACTAACCTCCGCCGGAGGGCATGGACCAGAACCATTGACAAGACACAGGGGTGCCAACGTGGCCAGGAAGCTCGCCGTCATCGGAGCCGGACTCATGGGGTCCGGCATCGCGCAGGTCTCCGCCCAGGCGGGCTGGGACGTCGTCCTGCGTGACGTCACCGACGAGGCACTGACCCGCGGCCGCGACGGCATCAAGACCTCCTACGACAAGTTCGTCGCCAAGGGCAAGCTGGACGCGGCCGACGCCGAGGCCGCACTCGGCCGGATCACCACGACCACCGACCTGGACGCCGTCGCCGACGCGGACATCGTCGTGGAGGCCGTCTTCGAGAAGCTGGAGGTGAAGCACGAGATCTTCCGGACCCTCGACAAGATCGTCCGGGACGACGCCGTGCTCGCCTCCAACACCTCCGCCATCCCGATCACCAAGATCGCGGCCGTGACGGAGCGCCCGGAGCGTGTCGTCGGCGTCCACTTCTTCTCGCCGGTCCCGATGATGCAGCTCTGCGAACTCGTACGCGGCTACAAGACCAGCGACGAAACCCTCGCCACCGCGCGGGAGTTCGCCGAGTCCGTCGGCAAGACCTGCATCGTCGTCAACCGCGACGTGGCCGGCTTCGTCACCACCCGGCTGATCTCGGCGCTCGTGGTCGAGGCCGCCAAGCTCTACGAGTCGGGCGTCGCCACCGCCGAGGACATCGACACCGCCTGCAAGCTCGGTTTCGGCCACGCCATGGGCCCCCTCGCGACCGCCGACCTCACCGGCGTCGACATCCTGCTGCACGCCACGAGCAACATTTACACCGAGTCCCAGGACGAGAAGTTCGCCGCCCCGGAGCTGATGCGCCGGATGGTCGATGCAGGTGACATCGGGCGCAAGAGCGGGCAGGGCTTCTACACCTACTGATCATTTTCGGTCCGGTTCGCCTGATCTGCCGTCAATCAGGCCGGGTGCCCGTCGGGGTACGCCGGCCGCGGCCGACTCGGCCACCGGGTTCCGCGGCCGTCCCACATCACTCCTCGGAGTGAATTCGGTATCGGTTCGCTTACAGACGGCAACTACCCTGTCGCTGCCGCAGTCAGTTGGGGCAGAGACAGTTTCGGACAGACGGACCGGGCCACGGAGCATTCCAGGGGAGCGCATATGCACATCAGGGGCGACCACGCCGAGCTGGTCGTCGGGGGCCGCCTCGACGTCCGAAGCGCGGCGGACGCCCGTACGGTCCTGCACTCGGCCCTCGACGACGGCGTCGGAGATCTGGTGCTCGACCTGACCGAGCTGGATTCGTGGGACGCCACCGGACTCGGCGTCATCATGGGCGCACACCGCAGGGCCGGACGCGCCGGACGGCGCCTCGTGCTGCGCGGCGTACCCCCGCAGATGCAACGCCTCCTGGTGGCCACCCGGCTGCACCGCATCCTCGCCATCGAGGGCGGGATCGCCGCGGAGTCGCTGCCGCGCGTCTGAGCCCGCCCGGCCGGGGACGCCCCGTGGCCCCGGACGGACCCTCGGTGACCGTACGGGCCGAAGGCGCACAATCCTCACGAGACCGTGACCTGTGGGGCGGCGAGCCACCCCGGCCGTTCGTAGATACTGTGCGCAGGTTTAGGGTTCGGCCGTCTGCCGATTGACGGACCCACCCGGCGGACACCGGACCGTGAGCGGACGTGCGTGGCCGGGAGGGGCAACCGTGCTCGACGCGTCTTGGGGGCTTTGGCGATGGACCCGATACACCGGGGGCCGGAAGAGTTCGGCCACGACAGCGACGGCTTCGCCGAGGAGGCCGGCCGGCGCCGCCCCTCCCGCGATCCGCTGACTCCCGATTTCGGTCAGCAAACGCCACACCAGGCCCGCGTCGTCACGCTCGTCGCCGGCGACCTGCTCCTCACCGTCAACCCCGTCGACGGCAGCGAGGTCGAGCTGTGCCCGCCCGGCGAGCAGCCCGCCGCCCCCGTCCGCCGCACCCCCGCCGAGCGCGCGGACCGCGCCCGCGCCGCCGCGCCCCCCGTGCCGCCCGGCCCGCCCCTCCTCCAGCTGCCCCTGCTGCGGCGCGAGGACGAGCGCGAACGGCTGAGCCGGCTGCTCGCCCGCGGCCGCTCGGTCCGGCTCACCGGCCCCGCGGGCTCCGGCCGCACCGCCCTGCTCGACGCCGTCGCCGCCGACTGCGCCGAACTCGCGCCCGACGGGGTCGTCCGCCTCAACGGCCACAAGCGCACCGTCACCGACCTGCTGTACGGACTCTTCGACGCCGTCCACGACGCCCCCCTGCACCGGCCCGACCGCCCCCTGCTCCTGGAGAAGCTGCGCTCCACCGGAGCCGTCGTCGTCCTGGACGACCTGGAGTTCGGCGGCGCGGCCCTGGACGAACTGCGCGACGCCACCCCCGAGTGCGCCTACCTGCTCGCCGCCACGCCCGACGTGCCCGCGCCCGGCGCCGACTCCCACCTCGAAGAGGTCTTCCTCACCGGCCTCGACCGCGCCACCTCCATCGACCTGCTGGAACGGGTCGTCGAGCGGCCGCTCACCGAGGAGGAGGCCAACTGGGCCGGAGACCTCTGGTTCGAGTCCGAGGGCCTGCCCCTGCGCTTCGTCCAGGCCGGCGCCCTGCTGCGCCAGCGCGACCAGCTGCGCACCGACCCCACCGCGTACGACGAGTACGGCTACCTGGAGAACCGGCCCGCCGACGCGCCCCCGGCCCCCGAGGACGCCGCAGACGGGGACGCCGCGACACCGCTGCCCAGCCTCGGCGAGGGCGCGGCGCCCGCCGCCCTGCTCGCCTCCCGGCTGAGCGGCGCCGCCCGCGACACGCTCCGCTTCGCGGTGGCGCTCGGCGGCGAGGTGCCGCACCAGGCCCACCTGCCGGCGCTCGTCGGGGACACCCACGCGGACGCCGCGCTGGGCGAGCTGGCCGGCTGCGGCCTGCTCTCCCCGGCCGGCTCCCGCTACCGGCTGGCCGCCGGCGTGCTCGCCCAGCTGACGGCCGCCGGATACGACGACGACGCCGCCGACCGGGCCCGCACGGCCGCCCAGCACTACGCCTGGTGGGCCGGCCACCCCTCGGTCACCCCGGCCCGGGCCGCCGCCGAGGCCGACGCGATCGTCGCGGCCATGACCCAGCTGGTGCCGGGCGAGGAGGCGGGGCAGACCAGCGCCGCCGTGCTCCTGGCCCGCAGCGCCGCCCCCGCCTTCGCGGCCGGGCTGCACTGGGGCGCCTGGGAGCGGGCCCTGCGGATCGGCCAGGAGGCCGGCCGGCTCGCCGGGGAGGTCGCGGAAGAGGCTTACTTCCACCACGAGTTGGGCGTCCTCGCGCTCTGCACCGGAAATCCCGACCGGGCCAGGGCCGAGCTGGAGACCTCCATCAGCATGCGCGGGGCGCTCGCCGACAAGAGCGGCGCGGTGGCCGGCCGGCGGGCGCTCGCCCTGGTGGAGGACCGCACCGGGGGCCCGGCCGCGAGTGTTCCGCCCCTGGGCGACGAGACACCGTCCGGGCCGTTCGAGGCGTCCCCGCCGCCGGGTGTGCCCGCCGCCCTGCCGGTGTCGATGCAGCGCGCGTTCGACGACACGGCGGTGGTGCCCAGGCAGGAGGCACCCCCGGCCGGCAAGGCCCCCGAGCGGGGCGGCCCGCTGGCGCTCCTGGGCGGGGCCCGGCGCAACCTGGTCGCGGCGGGCGCGGGCGTGCTGCTGGCCGGGGTCCTCGGCACGGTGGTGACGCTCGGGCTGACGTCGAGCAGTGACCCGCAGGGTGACCCCGGCGCCTCGACCGAGCAGTCGGTGACCGGGGACGACGGCATCACGGACGACGGCACCACGGCCGACGAGCCGGCGGACGGGACGACCCCGCCGGTGAGGGAGTCGGGCTCCGCGTCCACGTCGGCGACGCCCGGGCCCTCGGACAGCGGGTCGGCGCCGGCGGGCGCGGTGTCGCCTTCGGCGACGTCTTCGGCGGTGGAGACGCCGTCGTCTCCGGATGCGCCGTCGTCGCCTTCGGCGACGGAGTCGTCCGGGGTGCCGTCCGGGACGACGAAGCCGACGCCCACGAAGTCGGCCACGGCGTCGAGCAGTCCGGGGCCCTCGGAGTCGGAGTCGGGGTCCCCGAGCCCCACGGAGACGGAGGAGGAGCCGACGCCGCCGGAGTCGCCCGACTCGGCGAGCGGGCCCTCCGGCGGGCTGAGCGAGAGTCCGTCGGTGCTCTAGCCGGTGCGGGTGCGTTCCGGCTGAGGTCTTGTCCTCAATCGCCGGACGGGCTTGATGGGCTCAGAACAACCGCAGCTTGTCGTCCTCGATGCCTCGCATCGCGTCGTAGTCGAGGACCACGCAGCCGATGCCTCGGTCCGTGGCCAGGACGCGGGCCTGGGGCTTGATCTCCTGGGCGGCGAAGACGCCCTTCACGGGGGCCAGGTGCGGGTCGCGGTTCAGCAGCTCCAGGTAGCGGGTCAGCTGCTCCACGCCGTCGATGTCGCCGCGCCGCTTCAGCTCGACGGCCACCGTCTGCCCGTCCGCGTCGCGGCACAGGATGTCGACCGGGCCGATGGCCGTGAAGTACTCGCGGCGGATCAGGGTGTAGCCCTCGCCCAGGATCTCGATCCGGTCGGCCAGCAGTTCCTGGAGGTGCGCTTCCACACCGTCCTTGATCAGCCCCGGATCGACGCCCAGCTCGTGGGACGAGTCATGGAGGATTTCCTCCATGGTGATGATCAGTTTTTCGCCCGCCTTGTTCACCACGGTCCAGACGCCCTCGGCGTCACCGCCGCCCTCCTTCAGGGTGCAGGGGGGCGACATCCAGTTGAGCGGTTTGTACGCCCTGTCGTCGGCGTGAATCGACACGCTCCCGTCCGCCTTCACCAGGATGAGACGGGGAGCGGAGGGCAGGTGGGCCGTGAGCCGGCCCGCGTAGTCCACGGAGCAGCGGGCGATGACGAGACGCATGGTCGGCAACGCTACTCGACGTCGGGGGCTCGACGCGATTCACGAGGGCGTCGCCCCAGCCCCTTCCGGACCTGACGCTTTCTGTCTTGCCCCTCTTTGAACCCCTTCGTTATTGGCCGGTTGTGTTCCCAATCTCCTGGTGCGGCCCGGACTGCGCCCTTACCGTGGATGCAGGAGGTCGTCGTGTGTGCACGCTGCGTCGCCGCCCTCCTTCCCTGCCCGTAAGGCTCCGGCACTCCGGCCGGGGTCGCGAGAGGAGAACCCATGTCGCTCGACGTCTCACCGGCGCTGTTGGAACAGGCCGAGCGAGGCGAGGTCGACGAAGCCGACTTCGTCGACTGCGTCCGGACCTCCCTGCCCTACGCATGGGAGATGATCAGCTCGTTGGTGGCTCAGCTGAAGGTCGACGGCGGGGAGTTCGCCGACAACCAGACGCCGCCGCCCAACGAGCAGGCACGTGGTCAGCTGCTGCGTGCGCTCGCGAGTGATGCGATACGTGGCGCGCTGCAGCGGCACTTCGGGGTGCGTCTCGCATTCCAGAACTGCCACCGCGTCGCGGTGTTCCCGCTGGACGCCTCGGTCGACGACCGACTGGCCAAGTTCACCTCGGTGAGGGGCCAGTTGCTCAACCAGTCGCCCGAACTTCGGGACTGCTGAATCCTTTCGCTGCCGTTCCGGGCCGCGGGAGGTGCAACTGGTCCGGGGCGGCAGCTCCCGTACGTACGCCGCTGTACACCGTCACGCGGGTGCGCGGGGGTCATTCGAGGAGGGGCAGCACCTCGGTGCCCAGCCGCGCTACGTTCTCCTCCGTGGCGACGAGATCTCCGGAACCCTCCACCAGGAGCGCGAAGCGGGTGATGCCCGTGCGCTCGGCGGTGGCCGCGAGGCGCTCGGCGGCGAGCCCCGGTGTGCCCACCGGATGAAGGCCGCACAGCAGCTCCGCGTAGCCCACCGGGTCCCGCATCACGCGGTGCCGCCCGTCGACCGTCACATGGGCGCCCAGCCCCTGGCGCAGCCAGCCCGGCATCGCCTTCACCAGCGTCTCGACGGCGTCCTCGGTGCGGTCGGCGATCTGGGCCACCCCCGCCGACACGTGGCCCGCCCCGCGCACCCGCTCCGGTGCGTGGCCGGCCGCCAGCGCGAGGGACCGCCACAGCGCGACCATCTCCGCCTTCTCCTCGTCCCCGCAGTGCATGCCGAGCAGCATCGGCAGGCCGTTCTCGGCGGCGAGTTCCACGCTGCCGCGCGAGGTGCACGCGACGATCACCTCGGGGCCGCCGGAGCTCTCCGCGCCCTGGCCGCCGAGCAGTTCGTCGGCCCGGGGGACGACCGCCACCTCGCGGAAGCCGTACCGTTCGCCCCGGCCCGCCACGCGCGGCTCGCGCAGCCAGTCGAGCAGGAGCCCCAGGGACTCCGGGAAGCCCTTCTCGTACGCCTCCAGGCCGCCGCCGAACACCTCCAGGTCCACCCACGGACCGCCCCGGCCCACCCCGAGGCTGAACCGGCCGCCGCTGGTGAGGTGGAGCAGCGCGGCCTGCTCGCCGAGCGCGACCGGGTGCTGGGTGGGCAGCACGCTCACCGCCGTACCGACGCGGATGCGGCGGGTGCGGCCGAGCAGCTGCGCGGCCAGTGTGACGGCGGACGGGCACACCCCGTACGGCACGAAATGATGTTCGGCCAGCCAGACCGAGTCCAGGCCGGATTCCTCCGCGACCTCGGCGGACCGGATCGCGCGGTGCAGCGCTTCCCCCGGCCCCTGGCCCGGAAACTGGGCTGCCAGTACGAACGTTCCCACACGCATCGCCAATTGCCTCCTTGCGGCCGACGCGGCTCTCCCCTACCGGCAACAACGTCTGACACGTGCCAAAGGCACGGTCCCGGGCCGGGTTGTTGCGATTTTCCGGTAACCCGCACCTCCCGGGGCCTCGTCCCGAGCGGTGCGGGACCAGTACCCCGCCCGAATGGCCCTACGCTGGACGGGAAAACCGCCCAGCCCGCCCCGTGTGAGGTGTCACGTGTCCCCGCGCCGCAACCGCCCCCGAGGCGGCGAGAGCCCCGACGACAGCGCGCGCGTGGGAGGGGACCGGTACGGCGGGGGAGGGCGCTCGGAGGAGTGGCGGGGCGAGGAGTGGTCCGTGCGCCCGGTCAGCGGGGCGAGCGCGATGGGCAAGCGCTACCGCTGCCCCGGCTGCGACCAGGAGATCCCCTCCGGCGTCCCGCACCTGGTGGCCTGGTCCGAGTACGGCGGGGTCGACGACCGCAGACACTGGCACAAGGCGTGCTGGAACGCGAAGGACCGCCGCACCACACGGGTGCAGCGGTCCAGGAACGCGCCCAGGTACTGAGGGGCGGCCGGCTCAGACGTCGCGCCGGCTCATCGCCAGGTACGCGCCGCCCATGGCCACCGCGGTCACGCCGAGCATGATCCACAGCGGGTCCCAGCCGGACGGGCCGCCGGACGAGGTGACCGAGTTGTCGTAGAAGATGCTCAGCTGGTTCGGGATCGAGTACTCCAGCAGCTTCTCCTGGAGCGTGCGCAGCGAGTCGGAGAACATGAAGATGGCCAGCACCAGCGGCAGCAGCACCAGGCCGATCATGATGGTGATCGCCCCGGCCGAGTGCCGGATGAGCGCGCCGACCGCCAGCGCGAGCAGCCCCAGCGTCGCGACGTAGAGACCGACGCCGACCGTGGCGCGCGTCCACTCCTCGCCGGTGGGCGACGCGGCGTCCAGTACGGAGGTCTGGATCAGGGCGACGAGCGACGTCATCACCGTGGTGAGGACGAAGCTGAGCAGGAAGAAGACGAGGGCCTTGGCGCCGAGCACCCGGCCCCGGCTCGGGCAGGCCGTCAGCGTCGTACGGATCATGCCGGTGCCGTACTCTGAGGCGATCGTCATCACGCCGAGCGTGATCACGCAGATCGTGCCCAGCAGCACGCCGAAGAAGCCGAGGCTCAGCACCGGGGTCCCGCTCATGTCCGAGTCGGACGCGGAGACCGCCAGGGCCGCGAGCACCCCGATGACCAGCAGCAGCGCGGTCATGACGCCGAGCGTCCACATGGTCGAGCGCACGGACCGGATCTTGGTCCACTCGGAGGCGATGGCGTCGCCGAGCGTCGCGGGGCGCACCGGGATCGGCGAGGTGTAGAAGCCCTGGGGCTGCTGGTACGCCTGCTGCGGCGCGGCCTGCTGGTACGGCGCCTGCGGCGCCGGCGGCGTGGACGGCGTGGTCATCGGGGGTCCTCGCTGGTGTCGCGCTCGGTCAGGTCTGCGGGGGCCCCGGCGGGCGCCGCCGGGGCGGGAGCGGTGGCCGCAGGCGCGGGGGCCCGGGACGGCGGCGTGGGCGCCTGCGCGGGGGCGGTGGGCGCCGGGGCGGCCGCGTACGGGTTCTGTCCGGGCGGCGGCGGGGCGTACCAGCCCTGCTGCGGGACATCGGGCACGGGCTGCTGCGGCGGCGGGGCGTACCCCGGCTGCTGCCCGTACCCGGCGTACGGCGGCTGCTGCTGGAGGTGGGCCTTCTGGTCCACCGTCGAACGGTAGTCCACGGCGCCCTGCGTCATCCGCATGTACGCCTCCTCCAGCGATGCCTGGTGCGGCGAGAGCTCCCACAGCCGGACGTCCGACTCATGGGCGAGGTCGCTGATCCGGGGGAGTGCCAGGCCGGTGACCCGCAGCGCCCCGTCCGGCTCGGGCATGACCTGGCCGCCCGCCTCGGTCAGGGTGCCGGTGAGCTTCTCGCGCTGCTCGGGCGTCTCGTCCGGGACGCGCACCCGCGCGAAGTCGGCCGAGTTGGCCGAGATGAAGTCCGTGACGCTCATGTCGGCCATCAGCTGGCCGCGGCCGATCACGATCAGGTGGTCGGCGGTGAGGGCCATCTCGCTCATGAGGTGGCTGGAGACGAAGACCGTGCGGCCCTCGGACGCCAGCATCTTCATCAGGTTGCGGACCCAGAGGATGCCCTCGGGGTCGAGGCCGTTGACCGGTTCGTCGAAGAGCAGCACCTGCGGGTCGCCCAGCAGCGCGGCCGCGATGCCCAGCCGCTGCCCCATGCCGAGCGAGAAGCCCTTGGAGCGCTTGCGGGCCACGTCCTGGAGGCCGACCACGCCCAGCACCTCGTCCACCCGGGCCTCCGGGATGCCGGCCAGCTGGGCCAGCGAGAGGAGGTGGTTGCGGGCGCTGCGGCCGCCGTGCACGGCCTTGGCGTCGAGCAGGGCGCCCACCTGTCGGGGCGCGTTCGGCAGGCTGCGGAAGTCGTGGCCGCCGATGGTCACGCGGCCCGCCGTCGGCCGGTCGAGGCCGAGGATCATGCGCATGGTCGTGGACTTGCCCGACCCGTTGGGACCGAGGAATCCGGTGACGGCACCCGGCCGCACCTGGAAGGAAAGGTTGTACACGGCCGTCTTCGCGCCATAGCGCTTGGTCAGGCCGACTGCCTCGATCATGCTCCAGCCCCATCGACTTATCTGTCGTCGGGGCACAGGCCGTCCGGCCGTACGCCCCCCGTATGAGTGAGGAGGATATCCAGGCGTTGACGGTTCCGGCCAAGTCGTTACGGGGCGAGTCCCGCCCGGGGGCGGCGGGCCGGAGCCCGCCGCCCCCGGTCAGGAGCCCCGCATCTCAGGCGTCCCGCTTGTTCAGGCGCCCCGCTTCTCAGGCGTCCCGCTTCTTCAGAACGAGGAAGCCGCCGATCACCGAGGCCGCCACCCAGGCGACCATGATCAGCAGCCCCGCCCACGGCCCGTACGGCGACGGGTCGCTGTTCATCGCGTCCGGCACCACCTGCATGATCTTGGAGCCCGCCTGGTCCGGGAAGTACCGGGCGACCTTCTTGGCGCCCGGCACGGCCGACAGGATCTGCGAGACCAGGAAGAAGAACGGCATCAGGATGCCGAGCGACAGCATGGAACTGCGCAGCATCGCCGCCACGCCCATGGAGAAGACCGCGATCAGACCCATGTAGAGGCCGCCGCCGACGACCGCCCGCAGCACGTTGTCCGCGCCGATGTCCGTGCGGTGGCCGCCCAGCAGCGCCTGGCCGAGGAAGAAGGTGGCGAAACTGGTGGCGAGACCCACCACCAGCGCCAGCACCCCGGCCACCAGCACCTTGCTGAACAGGAAGGTCGCGCGCTGCGGCACGGCCGCCAGCGAGGTGCGGATCATGCCGGAGCTGTACTCCGTACCGACCACGAGCACCCCGAAGACCACCATCGCCAGCTGGCCGAGAATCATCCCGGAGAAGCTGATGAGGGTGGGGTCGAAGGTGGCCCGCTCGGCGGGGGCGAGCTCGTCGAACTGGGCGTTCATCACCGCGCACAGGGCCGCGCCCATCGCGACGGTGACCACGAACGCCGAGATGAGCGTCCAGGTGGTGGAGGAGACCGTCCGGATCTTGGTCCATTCGGAAGTCAGGACCGCGGGGACCGAAGCCATCGTCGTCACGCCCCCTTTCCGCTGTCGGGGCGCTGGTTCCACTGGCCCCACTGGTCGCCGCCCCACTGCTGTCCCTCCGGCGGTGGCGCGCCGCCCGGTCCCGAGTGCGCGTGGTACTCCACCGAGCCCGCCGTCATCTGCATGAACGCTTCCTCCAGAGACGCCCGCTGGGCGCTCAGTTCGTGCAGCACGATCGTGTGCCGGGCGGCCAGCTCGCCCAGGTCCTCGGTGGTGGCGCCGTCCACCTCCAGCGTGCCGTCGCCCGCCTCGACCGCGACGACGCCCTCCTCGTGCAGGGCATCGCGCAGCCGCTCCTGCTGCGGCGAGCGCAGCCGGACGTAGCTGCGGGAGTTCTCGTGGATGAAGTCGGCCATCGAGGTGTCGGCGAGCAGCCTGCCCTGGCCGATCACGATCAGGTGGTCGGCGGTCAGCGCCATCTCGCTCATCAGGTGGGAGGAGACGAAGATCGTCCGGCCCTGGCCCGCGAGCGTCTTCATCAGGTTCCGGATCCAGTGGATGCCCTCGGGGTCGAGCCCGTTGACCGGCTCGTCGAACATCAGGATCTCGGGATCGCCCAGCAGCGCCGACGCGATGCCGAGCCGCTGGCCCATGCCGAGCGAGAAGCCCTTGGACTTCTTCTTCGCCACCGCGGTCAGCCCGACGGTGTCCAGCACCTCCGCCACCCGGCTCTCCGGGATGCGGTTGCTCTGGGCCAGGCACAGCAGGTTGTGGTACGCGCTGCGCCCGCCGTGCATCGACTTGGCGTCCAGCAGCGCGCCGATGTACTTGAGCGGTTCGGAGAGGTCGCGGTAGTGCTTGCCGTCGATGCGCACGGAACCGCTGGTGGGGTTGTCGAGATCGAGCATCATCCGCATCGTGGTGGACTTGCCCGCCCCGTTGGGTCCCAGAAAACCCGTCACCATTCCCGGTCTGATCACGCACGACAACTGGTCGACGGCGACCTTGTTCCCGAAACGCTTGGTGAGTCCGTCAAGCTCGATCATGCGTTCACGCTAGAACGAGCGCGTGCCCGGCGCCACCACAAAGGCGGAACCGGGCACACGGGAATCGGTGCGGGGACTGCTCGCCGGCGTCAGCGGGTCTGCTGGGCCGGAACGCCGCGGGAGGCGGGCTCCTCGTCGGCGGGGGTGCCGGCGGCCGCCACGGCGGCACCGGTCAGCGTTGCCAGCATCTCGCGGACGTTGGTCAGCTGCGCGTTGATCGAGTCGCGGCGGTTGGTGAGGGCCGCGAGCTCGCGCTCCGACTCGCTGCGGATGCGGTCGGCCTTCGCGTTCGCGTCCGCCACGATGTCCTCGGACTGGCGCTGCGCGGTCTCCACCGTCTGACGGGCCCGGCGCTCGGCGTCCGTGCGGAGCTTCTCGGCCTCCAGGCGGAGCTGCTCGGCGCGGTGCTCGATCTCGGCCAGACGCTTCTCGGCCTTGGCCTGACGGGACGCGAGGTCGCGCTCCGACTGGTCGCGGCGCTTGGCGAGGTTCGTCTCGAAGTCCGCGGCGGCCTGGGCGGCCTTGGCACGGGTCTCCTCGAAGAGGGCGTCGGCCTCCTCCCGCTTCTGCGCCGCGTCCTTCTGTGCGTCGGTGCGCAGCGCGGTGGCCTCACCCTTGGCCTTGTCGACGATGCGGACGCCGTCGTCCTCGGCCTTGGCCTTGCGCTCGGCGGCGAAGGTCTCTGCGTCGTTGCGCACCTGCTGGGCGGCGGACTCGGCGAGCTCGCGGTGCTGCTCGGCGGCGCGACGGGCCTCCTCGCGCAAATCCTTCGCCTCCTCCTCGGCGAGGCGGAGGATCTTCTCCACGCGCGCGCCGAGACCCGCGTACGACGGCTCCGCGTCGGTCACCTGGGCCTGGGCGTTCTGCGTTTCGAGGTGAAGCTCCTCGATGCGCTTTTCCAGCGATGTGATGCGTCCGAGAGCACTATCACGGTCGGCGACGAGCTTAATAATGCGGTCATCCACCTGACCGCGGTCGTAACCACGCCGCACGAGTTCGAAGCCGAAGGGGGAGGAAGGGTCACTCATGGGGTTCCTGTCGAAGTGAGACCGGTGAGGTGATAGAGGGAATCCTAGGGGCCGGGACGGCGTGTCATCGAGCAGATGCCCGTTTGATCTGGAGAATGACACCCCTTTTGAGTGGCTGACCCCCGTAACCCTTGCCACTCGGAGGGCTGAAGGTCCATGCGGAACCACGGCCGACGGCCCGCTGACTACCCATCGGACTGCTTGCCACCCGATCGAGTGCCCGCCGCGGCCCCCGCCTTGACGCCACCGGGCGGTGCGGCGCCCGCACCCTTGCCGCCCGCCGCCGGGGTCTCGAAGGACTCCAACGCCTCCAGCACGTCCTGGACACGGGAGATCTCGGTGTTGATGTCCGCGCGCCGGCGCACCAGCACATCGAGCTCGCGCCGGCCCTCGTCCACCGTCCGCTTGGCCTCCGCCTCGGCGTCCGCCCGCAGCTTCTCGGCCTCGCGCACCAGGCTGGCCTTCTTCTGCTCGGCCTCCTTCAGCAGCGACTCGGCCCGCTTCACGGCGGCGATCCGGACCTTGCTCGCCTCCGCGTTCGCGTCCGCCAGCAGCTCCTTGGCCTTGGCCGCGGCCTCCTCGCGCTGCTCGGTCGCCGCCTTCATCAGGTTGTCGACGCGCTCGCCGGCCGTCTTCATCTGCTCGGACGTCTCGCGCCGTGCCCGGTCGTGCAGCTCCGTGATCTCGCTCTCCAGACGGGCCCTCAGCTCCTCGGCCCGCTCCCGGATCTGGGTCGCGTCCCGGCGCGCGCCGACCAGCAGCTCGTCCGCGTCCGCCCGGGCCCGCTCCACGAGCCCATTGCCCTCGACGGTCGCCTCGGAAGTGATCCGCACGGCCTCCTTGCGCGCCGCGCCGACCATCGTGTCGGCCTGCTCCTCGGCCTCCGTGGCGGCGCGCAGCGCCTCCTCCTGGGCCTTGTTGACGAGCTGGTCCGCCTGCTCGGCCGCGTCGGCCCGGCGCTTGGACGCCGCCTCGCGCGCCTCGTCCAGCAGCCGGTCCGCCTCCTGGCGCGCCTCGGCCCGCATCTGCTCGGCCGCCGCCTCCGCTTCGGTGCGCAGCCGCTCCGACTCCTCGCGGGTGCGCGCCGCGTGCTCCTGCGCCGAACCCACGGCGGCCGCCGCCTCCGCGCGCATCCGCTCCGCGTCGCCCGCCGCCTCGTCGCCGACCCGGGCCGCCTGCCGCTCCGCCTCGGTGCGCAGCCGCTCCGCCTCCGCGGTCGCCTCGGTCACCAGCAGGTCGGCCCGGGCCGCGGCCTCGGTCCGCATCCGGTTGGCGTCCTCGCGGGCCTCCGCCCGGCTGCGCGCCGCGTCCTGCTCGGCGGACGCGAGCGCGTCGGACGCCTCCGTACGCATCCGCTGGCTGTACTCGGCGGTGTCGGCGCGCAGCCGTTCGGACTCCGCGATCGCCTCGGAGACCGTACGCTCGGCCATCGCCTTCGCGGCGTCCGTCTCCTCCCGCGCCACCTCGCGGATACGGGAGGCGTCCTCGCTCGCCCGCTCCCGCTCCGCGTGCGCGTCGGCCCGGAGCCGGTCGGCCTCCTCCTGCGCCTCGCTCTTCGTCCGCTCCGCGACGTGCTCCGCGGTGGACCGCAGCCCGGCGATCTCCGCCTCGGCCTGCTCCTGGAGCCCGCTGACCGCGTCCCGCACCTGCTGGGCGGTCTGCTCGGCCGCCGCGACCAGCTCGGCCGCCCGGGTCTCCGCCTCGCCGGTCAGGCGCTGCGCCTCGGCCTGCGCCTCCTCGACCCGCTTGCGCGCCGAGGCGAGCAGCTCCTCGCTCTGCTCGCGGGCCCGCTCGCGCTCCTGGTTCGCCTCGGTGCGGGCCGCGTCGAGGGTCTCCTCCGCCTCGCGCCGGCGCCGGTTGGCCTCCTCCTGGGCGGCGGCCAGCGCCTCGGCGGCCTCCGTACCGACCCGCTCGGCGGCGGCCGCGGCCTCCGACCGCACCCGGTCGGCGGTCTCCTGCGCCTCGGTCTTCAGCCGCTCCGCCTCGGCGGCGGCCTCGCTGCGCAGCCGTACGGCGACCGACTCGGCCTCCGCACGGGACTGCGAGGCGTCCGCCGCGGCCTCGTCGCGCAGCCGCTGGGCCTCGGCCTCGGCCTGCTCCTGGAGGGTGCGCAGCCGTTCCGCGGCCTCCGCGCGCAGCCGCTCGGACTCCTCGTTGGTCTCGCGCCGGATGCGGTCCGCCTCGGCACGCGCCTCGCCGAGCGCCTGCTCGGCGGCGGCGACCCGGGTCTCGGCCTCGGTGCGCAGCCGGGTCAGCTCCTCGGCCGCCTCCGCCTGCCGGGCGGCGACCGCGCGCTCGGTCTCCTCGCGCAGCTCGGACGCCGCCTGCTCGGCCGCGTCCGCCGTCGACTGCGCCTGCTCCTCGGACTCCGTACGCAGCTGCTCGGCCTCGGCACGGGCCCGGTCCAGGGCCTCCTCGGCCTGCTTGCGCAGGGCGGCCGCGCGCTCGGCGGCCTCACCGCGGACCCGCTCGCTCTCGGTGGTCGCGGCGCCGCGCAGCTCCTCCGCGTCGGCCTTCGCCTTCGCCAGCAGCTCCTCGGCGGTCTTCGCGCCCTCCTCGATCTGCTGAAGGGCCTCGCGGCGGGCCTCGCCCCGAATCCGCTCGCCCTCCGCGACCGCCTCGGCCCGCAGCTGCTCGGCCTCGCCGCGCAGCCGGCGCGCCTCCTCCTGGAGCTCGACCGTCTTGGCCCGGTACTCCTTGGTGTCGTCCTTGGCCGCGCCCTTGAGCTGGTCGGCCTGCTCGGCGGCCTCGCCGCGCAGCCGGTCCGCCTCGGCCTCCGCCTCGCGGCGGATGCGCTCGGCCTCCTCGCCCGCGGCCCGGGTGGTCGACTGCGCGTCCTCGGACGCCTTGGTCAGCACCTCCTCGGCGGACCTGGCCGCCTTGGCGAGCTGGGCCGCGGCGTCCTCGGCGGCGGCGGTGCGGGCGGCCTCGGCCGCCTCGGCGCGCAGCCGCTCGGCCTCGGCGCGGGCGTCCGCGAGGGCCTGCTCGGCCTCCGCCTTGAGGGTTTCCGCCTCCTTGGTGGCCTCGCCGACCAGCCGGGCGATCTCCGTCTTCGCGGTACGGGTGCGCTGCTCGTTCTGCGACTCGGCGCCTGCCAGCCGCTTGACCGCGGCCTCCTTGGCCTCGGCGAGGACCTTCTCGGCCTCCAGCCTGGCTTCGCGCAGCTGGGTCCCGGCCTCCTGCATGCGCTGCTCGGCGGCCCGGTTCAGCTCGGCGGTCTGCTGCCGCGTCTGCTCGGTCTCGGCGGTCGTCGTCAGCCGCAGCTGCTCGGCGTGGCTGGTCGCCTCCTGGGCCTGGCCGGCCGCCACGCTGAGCATCCGCTCGGCGTCCTTGCGGGCCCGCAGCAGGATCGACTCCGCCTCGGCGCGGGCGGATTCGGCCTCCGCGCCGACGCGCTGACGCGTCTCATCGGACAGCCGGGCGGCCTCGGCCCGGGCGGCGGACAGCGCCTGCTCGGCCTCGGCCCGGGACTCCTCCATCAGGCGGCGGGCCTGCGACTCGGTCCTGGCCCGCAGCTGCTCGGCCCACGCCACGTTCTCGTTGACGTGGGACTCGACGGTCTGGCGGCGCTCGGCCAGCTCCCGGTCCAGCTGCTGGCGCCGCTGCACCGCCTCGTTGTGCAGCTCGGCCTGGAGCCGGGCCTGGTGCTCCGCGTGCTCCTGGAGGATGCGCTGCGTCTGCGCGCGGGCGTCGCGCAGCTCGCGCTCGGCGTCGGTGCGCAGCTGCTCGGCCTGGATCTGGGCGTTGCGGAGCATCTGCTCCGCCTGGTAGCCGATGTCCGCGCTGTCGTAGGCGGGACGGGTCGCCAGACTGCGCCGCGCCTCGTGCAGCTTGGCGCGCAAGACCTCGACCTGGTAGCCGAGGTCCTCGGCGTGCTGGACGGCCTTCTCCCGGTCGGTCTTCAGCCGCTCCATCTCGGCTTCGAACCGCGAGAGATGGTCGTCTTCAGCCCGGTGGCTCTCCTGGCGTTCGTAGCCCCGCACTGCGCGGTCCCATCCTTCCCCGAGCTCTCAACTCTTTCCCCAGGCTCTCAACTTCGTTCGAGCAGGGGATGCTACTGAGCAGGGGAGACCCCAACCCTGGTCGCACACTCCGAACGAGTACCGTCCGCCGGTGAACGGCCCCCCGGGGAATGGTGACAGATCAACGGCTGAGGACGCGGCGCGGCCCCGACCCGGCCCCGGCCCGGAACAGCCCACTCTACCGGGCCGGGTATCCCTCGGGTCAGTGCTCCGTCTTCGCCGTGACCAGTTCGGTGAGGACCCCGTGGCAGTCCTTGGGGTGCAGGAAGGTGATCCGGGACCCCATCGACCCCGTCCTGGGCTCGTCGTACAGCACCCTGACGCCCTTCTCGCGGATGTCCGCGGAGTCCGCGTCCACGTCCGCCGTACCGAAGGCGATGTGGTGGACGCCCTCCCCGTTCTTGGCCAGCCATTTGCCCACGGCGGAGTCCTCGCGGGTCGGTTCGAGGAGCTGGAGGTAGGAGGCGCCGCCGTCGGACGTATCGTTGATCTTGAGCATGGCCTCCCGCACGCCCTGCTCCTCGTTGATCTCCGAGTGGAAGACCTCGAACCCGTAGGTCGAGCGGTAGAACTCGACGGTCTTGTCGAGGTCGAAACAGGCGATCCCGATGTGGTCGATTCGCGTCAGCATGGCACCAGTGCAGCGCGCGGCGGGTGGTTACGCAACGTGCGCGCGATCACACTCGTGGCCGGATGACGGGGGCGGTACCGCTCAGTACATTCATGTAAACCCTCGTTCACTCCTATTCCAAGGGGCTGTGCCTCATGTCAGGAACGACCGGCACCACTTCCGTGATCGTCGCGGGCGCCCGGACGCCCATGGGCCGGCTCCTCGGCTCCCTCAAGAGCTTCTCCGCGGCCGACCTCGGCGGCTTCGCCATCAAGGCGGCGCTG
Source organism: Streptomyces sp. A1277 (assembly GCF_004795015.1). Classification (GTDB taxonomy): domain Bacteria; phylum Actinomycetota; class Actinomycetes; order Streptomycetales; family Streptomycetaceae; genus Streptomyces. The sequence continues at coordinate 96,422 of NZ_SSBI01000011.1, forward strand.
GACCGGGCCGGCATCGGAGGCGACCAGGTCGACTACGTGATCATGGGCCAGGTGCTCCAGGCCGGCGCCGGCCAGATCCCGGCCCGCCAGGCCGCGGTCAAGGCCGGCATCCCGATGAACGTCCCCGCGCTCACCGTCAACAAGGTGTGCCTCTCCGGGCTCGACGCCATCGCCCTGGCCGACCAGCTGATCCGCGCCGGCGAGTTCGACGTCGTCGTGGCCGGCGGCCAGGAGTCCATGACGAACGCCCCGCACCTGCTCCCGAAGTCCCGCGAGGGCCACAAGTACGGCGCGATCGAGATGCTCGACTCCATGGCGTACGACGGTCTGACCGACGCCTACGAGAACATCCCGATGGGCGAGTCCACCGAGAAGCACAACACCCGCCTCGGCCTGGACCGCGCCGCCCAGGACGAGATCGGCGCCCTCTCCCACCAGCGCGCGGCCGCGGCCCAGAAGAACGGCCTGTTCGAGGCCGAGATCACCCCGGTCGAGATCCCGCAGCGCAAGGGCGACCCGGTCCTCTTCTCCAAGGACGAGGGCATCCGCCCCGAGACGACCGTCGAGTCCCTCGGCAAGCTGCGCCCGGCCTTCGCCAAGGACGGCACGATCACGGCGGGCACCTCCTCGCAGATCTCCGACGGCGCCGCCGCGGTCGTCGTCATGAGCAAGGCCAAGGCCCAGGAGCTGGGCCTGGAGTGGATCGCCGAGATCGGCGCCCACGGCAACGTGGCGGGCCCGGACAACTCGCTGCAGTCGCAGCCGTCGGGCGCGATCCGGCACGCGGTGCGGAAGGAGGGCATCGGCGTCGAGGACCTCGACCTCATCGAGATCAACGAGGCGTTCGCGGCCGTCGCCGTCCAGTCCATGAAGGACCTCGGCGTCACCTCGGAGAAGGTCAACGTCAACGGCGGCGCCATCGCGCTCGGCCACCCCATCGGGATGTCCGGCGCCCGCGTGGTCCTGCACCTGGCGCTGGAGCTGAAGCGGCGCGGCGGCGGCACCGGCGCGGCGGCCCTGTGCGGCGGCGGCGGCCAGGGCGACGCCCTGATCCTGCGCGTTCCGGGCAAGTAGTACGCGGTACACGGACGACACGCAGCGAGGAAACGGAGCGGTGATGGTGGATGTCCCCACCCTGGTGGAGCAGGCGCGTGCGGGCAGGCCGCGGGCCGTGGCGCGGCTCGTCTCGCTGGTGGAGGGGGCCTCGCCGCAGCTGCGCGAGGTGATGGCGGCCCTGGCACCGCTGGCGGGCAACGCCTACGTCGTCGGCCTGACCGGTTCGCCGGGCGTCGGCAAGTCGACGTCGACGTCGGCGCTCGTCTCCGCCTACCGGCGGCAGGGCAAGCGGGTCGCCGTCCTCGCCGTCGACCCGTCCTCGCCGTTCTCCGGCGGCGCGCTGCTCGGCGACCGGGTGCGGATGTCGGACCACGCGTCCGACCCGGGCGTCTACATCCGCTCCATGGCGACCCGCGGCCACCTCGGCGGCCTCGCCTGGGCGGCGCCGCAGGCGATCCGGGTGCTGGACGCGGCGGGCTTCGACGTGGTCCTGGTGGAGACCGTGGGCGTCGGCCAGTCCGAGGTGGAGATCGCCTCCCAGGCCGACACCTCGGTCGTCCTGCTCGCCCCCGGCATGGGCGACGGCATCCAGGCGGCCAAGGCCGGAATCCTGGAGATCGGCGACGTGTACGTGGTGAACAAGGCCGACCGGGACGGGGCGGACGCCACCGCCCGCGAGCTCAACCACATGCTGGGTCTCGGGGAGTCCCGGGGCCCCGGCGACTGGCGGCCGCCGATCGTGAAGACGGTCGCCGCCCGGGGCGAGGGCGTCGACGAGGTGGTCGAGGCCCTGGAGAAGCACCGGGCGTGGATGGAGGAGCGCGGGGTCCTGGGCGAGCGGCGCGCGGCCCGCGCCGCCCGCGAGGTCGAGACGATCACGGTCACCCGGCTCCGCGAGCGCATCGGCAGCCTGCACGGCGACCGCCGCCTCGGCGCGCTGGCCGAGCGCATCGTCGCCGGCCGGCTCGACCCGTACGCGGCGGCCGACGAGCTGGTGGCGGAGCTGACCGGCGAGAGCTGACGGGTCCTCGGCGGGGCCCGGGGCCTTCTTCGGGCGCGGCGTGCGGGCCGCGCCCGAAGAAGGCCCTTTTGCGTTGTCGCGGCGTCAGCGGGCTGCGGCCGGAGGAAGCCCTTTTGTATTGACGCGGCGTCAGCGGGCTGCGGCCGGAGAGGGCCTGGCCCTTGCGTGCTGACGCAGCGTCAGTGCCCCGCGGAGACCGCGGTGTTCGCGTACGTACCCCCTTCCTTCCGGCCGTGGCAGGATGATCGGCGGTCACGTGTCATGAGCACCAGGGGGGAAGTGGCGCATGCTCGGTCCGCTCCGCGAGGACTCGCCCAGGACGATCGGCCCGTACACGATCCGGGCCCGGCTGGGCGCGGGCGGCATGGGCGAGGTCTTCCTCGGCGACCGCGGCGACGGCACCGGGCCCGCCGCCGTCAAGACCGTCCGCCGCGACGTGGCCCAGGACCCCGGCTTCCGCAGCCGCTTCCGCCGCGAGATCACCGTCGCCCGGTCCGTCACAGGGCCCCACCTCGCCCCGCTGCTCGACGGGGACGCCGACGCCGAGGTGCCCTGGCTGGCCACCGCGTACGTGGCGGGGCCGACGCTCTCCGCCGCCGTGCGCGGGGCGGGCGCGATGGGCGAGGCCGAGGTGCGGATGCTGGGCGCCGGGATCGCCCGCGCCCTGGCGGCCGTGCACGCGGCGGGGATCGTCCACCGCGACGTGAAGCCGGGCAACGTCATGCTCGCCGCAGACGGCCCCCGCCTCATCGACTTCGGCATCGCCCGGGACGCCGGCGCCACCCCGCTCACCACCACCAGCCGGATGGTCGGCAGCCCCGCCTTCATGTCCCCGGAACACGTGGCGGGCAGCGGACGCGTCGTGCCCGCGTCCGACGTCTTCTGCCTGGCCTCGGTGCTCTGCTTCGCCGCCACCGGGCGCGACCCGTTCGGCGACGGGCCCGTGGCCGCCGTCCTCTACCGCGTCAAGTACGTCGAGGCCGACCTCGCCGACGTGCCGGACGCCCTGCGCGCGGTCCTGGAGACCTGCCTGACCGCCGACCCGGCCGCCCGCCCCACCGCCGCCGACCTCGCCGAACGCCTCGCGCCCGGCGCCGCCGCCGACTGGCCCGCCCCGGTCGCCGGGCAGATCGCGGAGTACGGACGCGAACTGGCCCGGGCCGCCGCGCCGGCCGGGCCGCTGCTCCCCGGCTACACGCCCACCCAGGCGGTGACGGAGAGCCCGGCGGCGGCGCACCAACTGCCCACCCGGGGTACAGATTTCGCCCCGGGCATCCACATCGCCCCCACGCAGGGCCCCGGCCTCCCGGCACCCGCCGGCCGCCGCCCGAGGCGGGCCCTGGGCGCCGCCCTCGCCGCACTGATCGTGCTGGGCGCGGCCACCGGCGGATACCTGGCCTGGCGTGACCGAGGCAGCGGCCCCGCCGGGGCATCACCCGGGTCCGCCGCCACCATCGTGGCGGGCGTGGACGAGAACGGCGGCCCGGACGCGTCCGGCAGCGTCCCGTACGGGCGTGACGTGCGGCCCCAGGGGTGGACGAAGGCGTGGAAGGGGAAGTTCTCCGGCAGCCCAGTCGGCTGTTCCGCGGGGCGCGATGTGGTGGTGTGCCGGATGGTGGACGGGACGTACGAGGCGTTGTCCGCGGCCGACGGCCACCGGATGTGGACGCTGGACACCGGGCAGTCCTCCCGTTCGGCGGGCTGGGGGCCGCGCGGGCAGTTCTTCATGCCGGCGGGTGCCACGCGCCCCACCGTGTACGACGACATCGTCCTGCTGGCCGCGGGCTCCCGGCTCCAATCGGTGGATGCCCGGACGGGCAAGGTCCGCTGGGAGTCCAGGTCGGGAGGGGCACACGGTCTGGACAGCGCCCCGGTCGTTGCCGGCGGTCTGGTCTTCGCCGCCACCACGTCCGCGCCCGAAGGGGCGGAGCTCGCCGCGTACGACCTCGCGACGGGCGCCGAAAAATGGCGCGAACCGCTCGCACCAGAGGGCATATCCAATGCCCAGAAGGGCAATTTCTGGCCGGTCGCCACCGATGGCGAGGTGCTGTACGCGGTCGGTGCGGACGCGCCGAGGGCGTTCCGGCCGAAGGACGGCGAACTGCTGGGCACCGCTGGCGGGGAGGCCGTGCAGGGCGCCGGGTCTCCCACGAACTCGGGGTGCGGGCACCTTCGGCTGTGGGGGGCATCCGCGTTCTGCGCGGCGAGCGTCACCAACGACGACGATCCCTCGGGCTTCGGCGAGGACATGGTCCTGCTGAGGTTTGCGGCGGGGAGCCTCAAGGAGCAGGGCAGGGTGCCGTTGGAGTCCGGGCTGGCGGCCGGGGCCGCCCTGACCGCGCTCGACGACCGGGTGATCGTACTCCGCAGGGGCGACGGGTACGTGGAGAGCGTGCCCGACGAGATCGTCGTCGTGGGGCGGGGCAACGGCCAGGCCCTGAGCCGTTTCCCGCTCGACGGGGAGCAGGAGCCGGGGATGAGCAATCCGGTCTCGAACCCCCTGATCGTTGCCGACACGGTCGTCTGGGCGGACAGCACGACGCTGTACACGGTCCCGATCCACCCCGACGGAACCCTGGGGTCCCTGGTCCGGACCGAGCTTCCGGGCGCTCCGGGGCCGAGCGGGACGCCCACGTACGACTCCGTCACCAACGGCATCGATCTGGAAAGCGAACTGCTCGACCCCCAGGTGCTGCCGGTCGGCGGGGTCGTGCACGTCGTCTACGACGACGGCACCACGGTCTCCGTGCCGCTGCCCCAGTAACCCCCGCACGGACCGAGGAGTTCGCACAGTGATCGAGCCGCTGCCGGCCGGTAGGGCCCGGCTGATCGGACCCTACCAACTGCTCGGGCTGCTGGGCGCGGGCGGCATGGGTGAGGTGTACCTGGCCAGGCCCGCCGGAGGTACGGAGGTCACCGGCGAACTGGTCGCGCTCAAGACCATCCGGCCCGACCTGGATCTGGACGACGGCTTCCGGGTCCGCTTCCGTCGCGAGATCGCCGCCGCCGAGGCCGTGCGCAGCCCGCACACCGCCGCTCTCGTGGGCGGCGACGCGAACGGCCGGCTGCCGTGGCTGGCGACCGAGTACGTGCCGGGCCCCTCGCTCGCCGAGGCGGTGGCCCGTACCGGCCCGCTCCCCGAACCTGTGGTCCGGGCCGTGGGCGCCGGTCTCGCCCTGGCCCTCGCGGACATGCACGCCGTGCGCGTCCTGCACCGCGACCTCAAGCCGGGCAACGTGCTCCTGGGTCCGGACGGGCCCAAGGTCATCGACTTCGGGATCGCCCAGGGCTTCGACGCCACCCAGCTCACCCGTACCGGAGTCGTCGTCGGCAGCCCCGGCTACATCTCGCCCGAGCACGTCAACGGCTCGCGCTCCCTCGTGCCCGCGTCGGACGTGTTCTGCCTGGGCGCGGTGCTGGCGTTCGCGGCGACGGGCCGGGGGCCGTTCGACGACTCCGACATGGCCGCAGTCATCTACCGGATCTCCCGGGGCGAGGCCGAACTCTCCCGCGTACCGCCCGGCCTGCGCACCGTGATCGAGTCCTGCCTGCGCGGCGACCCCGGGGCCCGGCCCACGCCCCGGCAGCTGGCGGACCTGCTGCTGCCGGACCGCCCGACCCCCGGCGCCTTCCCCTGGACCGACGCGGTAAGCGGTCAGCTGGCCGCCCACGCGTCGGCGGCCGAGGCATGCGCCCGGGCGGCCGCACCGTCGGCGGCCGCCCCCGCGCTCCCGCCCTCTCCCCCGGCCTTTGCCCCTACGCCGGTCGTGCCCGTGGCCGTCCCGGGCGAGCGAGCCGGCAACAGGGGGCCGCGGATCGGGGTGGCGGTGGCGGCGGCGGTGGTGTGCGTCGTCCTGGGCGCGGTGCTGCTTCCGGACCTCTTCGCAGGGGACGGCGGGGAGGATGGCAAGGCGGGCGGTACGCAACCGACCGCTTCCGCATCCGACGCCGCACGCACGGAGTCCGGACCCGTCGTCTTTCCCGGCGCGGATCCGGGACGCACCGGGGACTTCGGGGCGGCGGCAGCGGACGTCTCCACGAAGCCGAAGGGCTGGAAGGCATGGAAGGCCGAGGTCGAGGACGGTCCGGTGGAGTGCGCGCTCGCGGGTACGTCCCTGGTGTGCGGCGGTCCGCGCCGTGTCACCGTGCTGGACGCGGCGAACGGTGAGCGGCGCTGGCGCACTCCGGAGGGCGAGGGCGCGACGGCCCCCGTGTCGGTGGGCGCCGTCCTCGGCACCACCGTCTACGCCTTCGAGGGCAACGCCCTGGTGGCGCGCGACCTGTCCGACGGCAAGGAGCAATGGCGCGAACGGCTTCCGGAAGGCTCCCGGTTGGCCGACTCCGTGCAGGTCGGCGACGTCCTCTACTACGCCGCGAAGCCGGCCGGTTCCGGCACCGGCCGGCTGATCGCCCAGCGACTGACCGGCAAGCGCGCGCAGGTTTGGGACATGGCGTGGCAGGAGCCGGCGGACGAGGCCGAACTGCTTTTCGCCGATGGCCGTCTCGTCGCGGTCGGCGAGGCCGTCACCGTCCTGAAGGCGGCGGACGGCTCACGGCAGCCGGGCGTCCCGGCGGGCGACCTCAACTGCCGCACACCGGTCCTCAAGGGAAGGCAACTGCTCTGTTCGGGCTCCGACGGCCTGACGATCGTGGACGTGGAAGCCCCGGACAAGCGCCGCACCGCCGCCCGCGGCGCGGACATCGCCTACCGTCCCGCGGTCTCGCGGGACGGCATTGTCGTGGCGAGCAGCAAGAACCAGGTGTCCGCGTTCGGCCTGGCCGACGGACAGCTGCGGTGGGTGACGTGTGACTGCGGCGACGGGCTGGAGACGGAGGGCGCGCCGTTCGTCGTCGGTGACAACGCCGTTGTCGTGGAGGGGCACGGGCCCGGCGCCATTCCCCTGGCCGCCGAGGGAGAACCCCGGCCCACGGGCTCCGGGTTGATCAAGAGCTGGCCCGGCAGGCCCGGAGACCCGCTCGACCCGGCATCCGTCTCGGTCATCGCCTCGGGCGACGCGCTGTTCATGAGCTTCGAGAACGGGACGGTCCTCTCTGCCTACGCCCCCTGACGCTCCGGCCCGGGCGAGAGCTCAGTCGTCGTCCCGGTCGTCCCCGTCGTCATGGCCGCCGTCCGGCCGGTCCGCCGTGACGCCTCCCGTCCTCGCGTCCACGACCAGCTCGCGCGCCGCCCCGTCCTTGCCGCGCACGTCCACCTCCCAGTGCGCCGCCCCGCCGCGCCTGCCCTCCAGCTCCACCGAGGTCACCGTGCCCTGGGCCGACTTCAGCGCCGCGGCCACCGCCTCGTCCAGCGTGACGGAGGTCTTCCCGGGCGCGCGCCGGTCGCCGTCGCCGTCGTGGTCGATGTGCTTGCCGAGCACCTTGCCGTTGCCCGCGTCCACCGTCACGTCGTGCCACGCCCGGTCGGAGCCGTACACATCCAGCTCCCAGACGAGCCCGCCGTCCTCGTCGTCGAGCTCGGCCTCGGTCACCGTGCCCGGGACGGCCCGCAGACCGGCGGCGACCGCTTCGCCCACCGCGACCCGGGCGGTGGCGCTGCTCGCGGTGCTGCCGCGGCCGGCGCCGTCGTGGCCGTCGTCGTCGGTGAGGGCGACCGCCGTGGCGGCTGTGCCGCCGGCGAGCACGGCCGCGGTGACGGCGGCGATGACGATCTTGCGCTTCATGAGGGTTCCTCCCGCATCGGATGTCGCTGGTCGGACGATGTCGCCGGCCGGATTCCTCCGGTGCGACGCAGTCCACACTGCCGGGGCGATGCTGAACGCAGCCTGAAGCCACCTGAAGCCGTCTTCAGCTTCGGTTTGCGACGCTGTGCACATGCGCCTGTTGATCGTGGAGGACGAGAAGCGGCTGGCGATCTCCCTGGCCCGGGGGCTCACCGCCGAGGGATTCGCCGTGGACGTCGTGCACGACGGGGCCGAGGGCCTGCACCGCGCCCTGGACGGTGCGTACGACCTCGTGGTCCTCGACATCATGCTGCCCGGGATGAACGGCTACCGGGTCTGCGCCGCCCTGCGCGCCGCCGGCCGCGAGGTGCCCGTCCTGATGCTGACCGCGAAGGACGGCGAGTACGACGAGGCGGAGGGCCTGGACACGGGCGCCGACGACTACCTGACCAAGCCGTTCAGCTACGTGGTGCTGGTCGCCCGGGTCCGCGCCCTGCTGCGCCGCCGGGGCGGCTCCGCCTCGCCGGTGCTCACCGTCGGCGCCCTGCGCATGGACACCGCCGCCCGCCGCGTGCACCTCGGCGACGCCGAGACCACCCTGACCGCCAAGGAGTTCGCCGTCCTCGAACAGCTCGCGCTGCGGGCCGGGCAGGTGGTGAGCAAGGCGGAGATCCTGGAGCACGTCTGGGACTTCGCCTACGACGGCGACCCCAACATCGTCGAGGTGTACGTGAGCACCCTGCGCCGCAAGCTCGGCGCCGCCGCCATCCGCACGGTGCGCGGCGCCGGTTACCGGCTGGAGGCGCTGTGAGATCCGTACGGGCCAGGGCCGCGCTCGGCGCCACCGTGGTCGTCGCCCTCGCGCTCGGCGTCGCCGGACTCGCCGTCCTGCTCGTCCTGCGCGCCAACCTCACCGACCAGGCGGGCCTCCAGGCCGAGGTCGCCGCCCGCGAGGTCGCCGGGCAGCTGGCCCTCGACGTGCCGTACGACGAGCTGGAGACGGGCGACGAGGAGGAGCACCCGGTCCAGGTGACCGACGAGGACGGGCGCGTGGTGGCCGTCTCCGAGGACCTGGAGGCGATCTCCGGCACCGGAACCGACCGGGTCACCCCACAGCGCCTGCCGGCCCCGTCTGCGGCCGGGGGCGACGAGGACGACGACCGCGACGACGAGGACGACGACCCGGGCCGGGGCGAAGTCTCCACGGACGAGCCCGGCTTCGGCAACGGCACCGCCACCGTGGACGGCGACCGCGCCGACTACCGGTTCGCCTCGGTCGAGGTGACGGACTCCGCCGGCCGCACCCTGACCGTCCACGCGGGCGCCCCGCTCGCCGCCGAGCAGCGCGCCGTGAACAGCGTGCGCGCCGCGATGCTGGCCGGGCTGCCCGTCGTGCTCCTCGTCGTCGCCGCGGTGACCTGGCTGGTGACCCGGCGGGCGCTGCGTCCGGTCGAGGGGATCCGCCGCGAGATGGCGGCGATCACCGCCTCCGAGGACCTGGGCAGACGCGTCCCGGAGCCGGACTCCCGTGACGAGGTCGCCCGCCTGGCCCGTACGACCAACGAGACGCTCACCGCGCTTGAGGCGTCCGTCGACCGGCAGCGGCGCTTCGTCGCGGACGCCTCGCACGAACTGCGCAGCCCGATCGCCTCGCTGCGCACCCAGCTGGAGGTGGCCGCCGCCCACCCCGGACTGCTGGACCTGCCGGGCGCGGTCGCCGACACCGTACGCCTCCAGGCGCTCGCCGCCGACCTGCTGCTGCTGGCCCGGCTCGACGCGGGGGAGGGGCCGGGCAGGACCCGGCTGGACCTCGGGGCGCTGATCCGCCAGGAGGTGTCCCAGCGCACCGGCGACCGCGTCCCCGTCACGGTGTCCGTGCCGGAGTCCGGCGGCCTGGAGGTGACGGGTTCGCGCGGGCAGCTGGCCCGGGTGGCCGGCAACCTCCTGGACAACGCCCAGCGCCACGCGGACCGTTCGGTGGGCGTCGCCGTGCGCCGGGAGCACGGCGGTGTGGCCGTCGCGGTCACCGACGACGGGCCGGGGGTGCCGGAGGCGGAGCGCGAGCGCGTCTTCGCGCGCTTCGTACGCCTCGACGACGCCCGCACCCGCGACGAGGGCGGCGCCGGCCTGGGCCTCGCCATCGCCCGCGACGTGGCCACCCGCCACCACGGCCGGCTGACCGTGACCGACGCCCCGGAGGGCGGCGCCCGCTTCGAACTGTGGCTGCCGGGTGCCGATTAGCCCCGCTGGGTCCGCAGGTGCTCGGCGACCGGGGCCAGGGCGGCGTGCAGTTCGGCCAGGGCCTCGGGGGTGAGCAGGTCCATGAAGTGCCTGCGGACCGAGGCGACGTGGTGGGGTGCCACCTTCCGCATCGTCTGCGCGCCCTCCTCGGTGAGGACCGCGTACAGGCCGCGGCGGTCCGACTCGCAGTTCTCCCGGCGGACCAGGCCCGCGCTCTCCATGCGGGTGATCTGGTGCGAGAGCCGGCTCTTGGACTGGAGGGTGGCGCCCGCGAGGTCGCTCATCCGCATCCGCCGGTCCTCCGACTCCGAGAGGTTCACGAGGATCTCGTAGTCGTTGTTGGTCAGGCCGAACGGCTGGAGGTCCTTCTCCAGCTGGTGCATCAGCAGCCTGCTGACGTCCAGGTGGGTGCGCCAGGCGCACTGCTCGGCGTCGCTCAGCCAGCGGGTGGCCGTCTCGGTCTCCATGTATGGATTCTACCTAAGAAGTTGAAAGCCGGACGAAGTGTGGTGGTGTGACACCCGGCACGGCACGGGCCGGGACGGGGCGCAGACGTTCGACGTCACACTCCGCAGACTACCGTTCACAACCCGAAGCGACGCTGGAGGTCCCCCAGCTGACCCGGCGCGCGAGGGGCGGACCCGTGTTGACCGCCACCGCCCGGCACCCCCGGCTGCTGCGGCGTCGCCCCCGTCGGCTGCTCGGCCATCAGCGCCTCGGACGACTGGAGCAGCACCGTACCCGCGCCCACGAACTCGAACTGGTGCTCCTCGCCCGAGGCCCCGCCGATCCCGGTGAGCCCGCGCAGCCCGCCCAACACGCCGGTCATGTAGCCGTGGTCGTAGTGGTGGCAGGGCGAGGGGCAGTCCGCCCAGCCCACCAGCGCCTGCGGGTCCACCCGCAGCGGCGGCTCCATGAAGACCACCGGGCCGTTGGAGGCGGCGACGAACTTCCCCGTGCCGATCAGCGTCAGGAACCCCGGCACGATCGACTGCTTCAGCGCCAGCGAGGGCTGGTAGGCCAGCAGGTTGCCGGAGCGGATCGTCAGGTTCCCGTCCTCCAGGTCGTAGGAGTTCACGTCGAACGCCCGGTCCGCGAGCAGCATCTTGCCGCTGCCCTCGGCCACCACCCAGTCGCTCGCGTGCAGCGGCGAGTGGAAGCTCGACCGGACCAGCCGCTCGAACCGGCCGTGCCCGATGCCGTTGAAGTCGATCCGCCCGTAGTAGGCGATCATCTTGCCCTTCTGCAGGAACCACTGGCTCCCCTTGAGCTCCACGCAGAAGGTGTAGGAGTTGACGTTGTCGTCCGACGGCAGCGTCATCGGGTCGAAGACCACGGGCCCGCTCACAGCTTCTCCTCCGACGCCTGTACGTACACCGCACCACTGCCGCTCAGCTCCAGCTGGAACCCCTCGCCCGAGCCGCGCCCCACCATCTCGCGCCAGCCGAGCGCGGTGGAGAGCTTGTTGCGCACCTCGCCGTGGTGGGCGACGTACGCCTGCGGGTCCACGTGCACGTCCCGGCCCGGGGCGATCGGCAGCTCGATGACCCCGCCGTGCGCCATCACCGCCACCGCGCCGTGCCCCTTGAGCGTCGTGGTGAACAGGCCCTGCCCGGTCACCTGGCCGCGCACCATGCCCATCACCCCGCCCTGCGAGCCCATGAACATCGTGCCCTGCTGGAGCGTCCCGTCGAAGGCGAGCAGCCGGTCCGCCTCCACGTACAGGGTGTCCCCGGAGAGGTTGATCACCTGGATGTGGTGGCCGCCGTGGCCGAACATCACCGTGCCGTTGCCCTCCACCGTCATCAGCGGGGTCGCCTCGTTCGCCATCCGGCGGCCGATCATCGACATCATCCCGCCCTGGCCGCCCTGGATGTTCGGCGTGAACGCCACCTCGCCGCGGTAGGCGAGCATCGCCCCGCGCTGGCTGAACATCTTCTGGCCGGGGACCACCGTCGCCTCGACCATCTTCGAGTTGATCTCACGGAACGGCATCAGACGTCCCCCCCGATCGTGTTCCGCTCGCTGGGCTGCACGTAGACCAGTCCCTCGCCCTCGAAACGGATCTGGAACGACTCGCCCGAGCCCTCGCCCATCAGCGTCCGGAAGTTCACCCCGGACTGGAAGTGCTGCTGGAGGTTGCCCTGATGGGCGATGTAGGCGCCCGGGTCGACGAACAGCGGGTACTGGGCGGAGACCCGCAGCACCACGGCCGAGCCGTCCGACATGATCGCCGCCTGGCCCGTCCCCTCCACGGTGGTGGTGAACAGGCCGTTGCCCGTCGCACCGCCGCGCAGCCCGGTGAACGTGGTGCCGGTGCGCAGCCCCGCGTCGGTGCAGAGCAGATTGCTCGCCTCGACGTACAGCTTGTCGCCGTGCAGCGAGACGAGGTTGATCTCGCTCGCGCGGTCGGCGAAGTAGCAGGTGCCCTGCCCGGTCACCTGCATCACGGCCATGGATTCGCCGGTCAGCCTGCGGGTCACCATCCCGCGCAGCCCGTCACCGCCGCCCGTCATCTTCTTGAACGACATCTGGCCCTCGTACGCGACCATGGAGCCGTTCTTCGCCTTGACGGCATCGCCGGTCAGATCGACGGCGAGCGTCTTGCTTCCCTGGAGTCGGAACATTGCCACCCGGCGAAAATAGCGGCATCCACCGCCACCGGAACAGGGGCGGCGACCCGATGGACCGCCCCGGACCGCCCCTGATACGCATCCGGTACGGGACCCGGACGCAATCGGGACGTACTTCTTACGGGCTCCCCCCTCGGCCCCCGCCCCCGCCGCCGGACGGCCGGAGCCGCGATGTCACAATGGTGCCGCTTGTGCGTGCGTTCACAAGCCGTCACGACCCTCCCACCGAAGGTGCCCCCGTGGACATCAAGACCGCTACCGCCCTGCACCGGCTGCGCCTCATCTCGATTCCCGAGGCGCTGTCCTTCCCGGCGCTGATCCTCTTCGGCTCGGTCCTGAGCCGGATCTCCGACATCGACTTCCTGATGATGCCGCTCGGCATGCTGCACGGCGTGCTCTTCGTCATCTACGTCGTCCTGCTGCTGGACGTGTGGGCGAAGACCAAGTGGCCGCTCAAGCGCGTCGCGTTCTTCTTCCTGCTCTGCGTGCTGCCCTTCGGCGGCCTGTACGGCGACAAGGTGCTCAAGCGCTACGAGGCCGACAGCGTCATCGCCGCCCGGGCCCGCCGGGAAGGCACGGTCAGCGCATGATCGTCGCCGGCCGGGTCTCCCTCGTCCTGAAGGCGGACATCCGCCCCGGCGTCACCGACGGACTGACCTCCAAGGTCGAGACGGTCGAGCGGTACCTCGCCGACTGACTCCCCCCGTACGCATGTACGTACTTGCGTCACGAGCCCCTGCCCCCGAGGCGGGGGCTCGCGTCATTCCGGAACCGCCAGCGCGATCCCCAGCGGCGTCCGCTCGTACAGCACCTGGTGCCCGTAGCGGCGCGAGGTCAGCAGCCCGGCCGCCCGCAGCACCGACAGGTGCTCCGACACCGAGGACGGCGCCAGGCCCAGCCGGTGGGCGAGCGCGCTCGTGCCGGCCGGCTCGTCCAGCGCGCACAGGACGTCGGCCCGCGCCCGGCCGACGAGCCGCGCCAGCGCCTCCGGGGTGCTCGCGCCCGGCTCCGTCCACAGGCCCCCGATGCCGCGCACCGGGTAGATGACGGCCGGCTGCCAGGGGTCCTGGAAGCCGCCGACCGTGGCCGGCCAGACGAAGACGGACGGCATCAGGACCAGCCCCTGCCCACCGAGCACCCGGGAGTGCCGGCTCTTCGTGTCGTTGATGGTGAGCGTGGACTCCGACCAGGTCAGCTGCGGGCTCAGCTCGCCGAGCAGCCGTTCGAACCCGACCGCCGCCAGCCGCCGCGAGTGGTACGTCACATCGGCCTCCAGCAGGGCGCGCAGCCGGGGCCAGTGCGGTTCGATCAGCACCCGCCAGGCCAGCTCCAGCAGGTCCGCCAGCGCGCGCAGGCTCCGGGCCGGATCGGCCAGCAGCGCCTGCCCCGCGGCGGAGGCCCGTGCCCACGGCCGGTCTCTGAGCGACGCCTCGATGTCCTGCCGGGCCAGCTCCGGACCGACCGCCCGCACCGCCGCGATCTCCTCCTCGAAGGAGGCGAGCGGCCCCATCGGCGGCAGGGAGAAGAAGTCCGGGCAGTGGCCGCCGTCCGGCATCAGCAGCCACAGCGGCTCCAGCGGCAGCCCGGCCGCCTCCTCCCGGATGCGGCGCAGCCACGGCAGGTGGTAGCCCTGCTGCCAGGGCCGGGCCAGCACCCGTACCGCCGACTGGGTCTCCCACAGCGGCGAGAGCGCGAAGCGGCAGCGCAGCAGATCGCTCTCGTCGAAATGCAGATGGGAGGACATGAGCGACCTCGTGAAGATTCGGCTGGGACCGAAAGTCTACGGTCCGGCCGCCCCGGTCCCGCAGGCTGCGTCCATGCCGAGAGACACCACCGATCCCCGGGCGGGCCATCCCCGCGACACCCCCGAACCCGCCACCGCCGGATCGGTGCCCCTCCCGGCCCCCCTCCCGGAGCGCGCCGGTCCTCCTGACCCGAGCGGACCGCCCGCGCTCCGGGAGCCCGCGCCCGCGGACACCCGCGGCTACCGGTCCGTCTTCGTCGTACGCGAGTTCCGGGCGGTCTTCGCCGCGCACCTCCTCTCGCTGCTCGGCGTCGTCGTCAGCGAGCTCGCGCTCACCGTCCTCGTCTACGACCTCACCTCCTCACCCCTGCTCAGCGCCCTCACCTTCGCGCTCGGCCTGCTCCCGTACCTCGTCGGCGGCACCCTCTTCGCGGGGATCGCCGACCGCTACCCCGCCCGCCGGGTCCTGGTCACCTGCGACCTGATCTGCGCGGGCTGCGTCGCCGTGATGGTGCTGCCGGGCACGCCCGTCGCCGGACTCCTGGCGCTGCGCTGCCTGGTCGCCGCCGTCTCGCCGGTCTTCACCGGTACGCGGATGGCCGCGCTCACCGACATCCTCGGCGAGGGCGAGCTGTTCGTCCTGGGGCGCTCGCTGCTGCGGATCGTCTCGCAGAGCGCGCTGCTCGCCGGGTTCGGCGTCGGCGGGCTGCTGCTGGCCGTGGTCTCCCCGCGCGGCGCGATCACGATCACCGTCCTCACCTTCCTCTGCTCGGCCGCCCTGCTCCGCCTCGGCACCCGCGACCGGCCCGCCCGCACCGCCGCGCGGGGCGGCACCACCCTGCTGCGTGAGTCGCTGTCCGGCGCCCGGCTGGTCTTCGGCCACCGCCGCATCCGGGCCCTGATGCTGCTGTTCTGGCTGCCCCCGGTGTTCGTCGTCGCCCCCGAGGCCCTTGCCGCGCCCTACGCGGACGAGATCGGTGTGGGCCCGGCCGCGCTCGGGCTGCTGATGTGCGCCATGCCGGTCGGCAACATCGCCTCCGAGCTGTACGCGGGCACCGCGCTGAGCTCCCGGGCGCGCGAACGGATCGTGCTGCCGCTCGCCGCCGCCGGGCTGCTGCCGCTCGCGGTGTACGGGCTGACGCCGGGCGTGGCGGTGGCGGCGGTCGCCCTGGTGGCGTCCGGTGCGTCCGCCGCGTACGTCATCGGCCTCGACCAGTGGTTCGTCGCCGCCGTCCCCGAGGAGCTGCGCGGCCGGGCCATGACCCTGCTCACCGCCGGGCTGATGACGCTCCAGGGCGTCGGGATGGCGCTCGCGGGGCTCGCCGCCGAGTTCTTCCCCGTGCACCGGGTGGTCGCCGGGGCGGCCGTCCTCGGCACCCTGTGCCTGCTCCCGCTGATCGCCGAGGTCCGCCGAACCGCACCCGCGATCCGCGACCGGACCGAAGTTCGAGACGGGGAGGACCGCCAAGTTCCCCATGGGTAAGGTCGTGGCCGTGCCGAAGCCGCTCAGTCTCCCCTTCGATCCCATCGCCCGCGCCGACGAGCTCTGGCAGCAGCGCTGGGGCCCGGTCCCGTCCATGGGGGCGATCACCTCGATCATGCGGGCGCAGCAGATCCTGCTCGCCGAGGTGGACGCCGTCGTCAAGCCGTACGGGCTGACGTTCGCGCGGTACGAGGCGCTGGTGCTGCTCACCTTCTCCAAGGCCGGCGAGCTGCCGATGTCCAAGATCGGCGAGCGGCTGATGGTCCACCCGACCTCCGTGACGAACACGGTGGACCGGCTGGTGCGCTCCGGCCTGGTCGACAAGCGCCCGAACCCGAACGACGGCCGCGGCACGCTCGCCTCGATCACCGACAAGGGCCGCGAAGTGGTCGAGTCGGCCACCCGCGACCTGGTCGCGATGGAGTTCGGCCTCGGGGTGTACGACGCCGAGGAGTGCGCCGAGATCTTCGCGCTGCTGCGGCCGCTGCGCATCGCGGCGCAGGACTTCGAGGAGATCTGAGAGACACGGTTCCGGGGCCCCGGCCCGCTGCAAGATCGCCCCGGACGTCCGGTTACGCTCGATGGCATGAAACGCAGTGTGCTGACCCGATACCGGGTGATGGCTTACGTCACCGCCGTCATGTTGCTGATCCTCTGCGTGTGCATGATCTTCAAATACGGCTTCGACAAGGGCGAGGGCCTGACGCTCGTCGTCTCCCAGATCCACGGCGTGCTGTACATCATCTACCTGATCTTCGCCTTCGACCTGGGTTCCAAGGCGAAGTGGCCGATGGGCAAGCTGCTCTGGGTGCTCATCGCGGGCACCATCCCGACGGCCGCGTTCTTCGTCGAGCGCAAGGTCGTCCGCGAGGTCGAGCCGCTGCTCGCGGACGCGACGCCCGCGGCCCCCGCGAACGCCTGAGCCCCGCCGAACCGCCCCGCGCGAAGCGCCGGGCGGTTTGCCATCGACATTTACTAGGACGTCCTAGTAAATTGGTGGCATGGACGCTGACGCGATCGAGGAAGGCCGCCGCCGCTGGCAGGCCCGTTACGACAAGGCCCGCAAGCGTGACGCGGACTTCACCACGCTCTCCGGCGACCCGGTCGAGCCCGTGTACGGCCCCCGCCCCGGGGACGCGTACGAGGGCTTCGAGCGGATCGGCTGGCCCGGTGAGTACCCCTTCACCCGGGGGCTCCACCCGACCGGCTACCGGGGCCGCACCTGGACCATCCGCCAGTTCGCCGGCTTCGGCAACGCCGAGCAGACCAACGAGCGCTACAAGATGATCCTGGCCGCAGGCGGCGGCGGGCTGAGCGTGGCCTTCGACATGCCGACCCTGATGGGCCGGGACTCCGACGACCCGCGCGCGCTCGGCGAGGTCGGCCACTGCGGGGTCGCCATCGACTCCGCCGCCGACATGGAGGTCCTGTTCAAGGACATCCCGCTCGGCGACGTCACCACGTCGATGACGATCAGCGGCCCCGCCGTCCCGGTCTTCTGCATGTACCTGGTCGCCGCCGAGCGCCAGGGCGTCGACCCGGCCGTCCTCAACGGCACGCTCCAGACGGACATCTTCAAGGAGTACATCGCCCAGAAGGAGTGGCTCTTCCAGCCCGAGCCCCACCTGCGCCTCATCGGCGACCTGATGGAGCACTGCGCGAGCTCCATCCCCGCCTACAAGCCGCTCTCCGTCTCCGGCTACCACATCCGCGAGGCCGGGGCGACGGCCGCGCAGGAGCTGGCGTACACCCTCGCCGACGGCTTCGGCTACGTGGAGCTCGGCCTCTCGCGCGGACTCGACGTGGACGCCTTCGCGTCCGGCCTGTCCTTCTTCTTCGACGCGCACCTCGACTTCTTCGAGGAGATCGCCAAGTTCCGCTCCGCCCGCCGCATCTGGGCCCGCTGGATGAAGGAGACGTACGGCGCGAAGACCGACAAGGCGCAGTGGCTGCGCTTCCACACCCAGACCGCCGGTGTCTCGCTCACCGCCCAGCAGCCGTACAACAACGTCGTACGCACGGCCGTCGAGGCGCTGTCCGCCGTCCTCGGAGGCACCAACTCGCTGCACACCAACGCCCTCGACGAAACCCTCGCGCTCCCCTCCGAGCAGGCCGCCGAGATCGCGCTGCGCACCCAGCAGGTGCTGATGGAGGAGACCGGCGTCGCCAACGTGGCCGACCCGCTGGGCGGTTCCTGGTACGTGGAGCAGCTCACCGACCGCATCGAGGCCGACGCCGAGAAGATCTTCGAGCAGATCAAGGAGCGCGGCACCCGCGCCCACCCCGACGGGCGGCACCCGGTCGGGCCGATGACCTCCGGCATCCTGCGCGGCATCGAGGACGGCTGGTTCACCGGCGAGATCGCCGAGTCCGCCTTCCGCTACCAGCAGGCCCTGGAGAAGGGCGAAAAGCGGGTCGTCGGCGTCAACGTCGCGCACGGCTCGGTCACCGGCGACCTGGAGATCCTGCGGGTCAGCCACGAGGTCGAGCGCGAGCAGGTCCGCGAGCTGACCGGCCGCAAGGCGGCCCGCGACGACGCCAGGGTCCGCGCCGCGCTGGACGCCATGCTGGCCGCCGCCCGCGACGGCTCCAACATGATCGCGCCGATGCTCGACGCGGTGCGCGCGGAGGCGAGCCTCGGCGAGATCTGCGGGGTCCTGCGCGACGAGTGGGGCGTCTACACGGAGCCGCCCGGCTTCTGACGTACGTACGGCCGCCGGGCAGGCCCTAACCGGCGGCGGCCGCGCCCAGGCCCGCCAGCAGCAGCAGCGTGAAGCGCCGGGCCCAGTCGGCATCGACGGGCTCGGCGCTAACCAGTGTCCGGTGCACGACCGCGCCGGCGATCACATCGAAGATCAGATCGGCCGTCAGGGCCGCCGTGGCCTCGTCCGGCTCGACGGGCAGCTCGCCGCGCTCCTGCGCCCGTCGCCGCCCCTGGAGCACCAGGCGCTTCTGCCGGTTGACGATCGAGTCGCGGATACGGGTGCGCAGCGCCTCGTCCCGCGTCGACTCGGCGACCACCGCCATCAGCGCGGTCCGGGTCTCCGGCCGGTCCAGCAGCGCGGCGAACTGCAGGACCACCGCCTCCACATCGGCGGCCAGGCTGCCCAGATCCGGCATCTCCAGCTCGTCGAAGAGCACCGCGACCGCGTCCACGACCAGCTCGTTCTTGCCCGCCCAGCGCCGGTACAGGGTCGTCTTGGCGACCCCCGCCCGCGTCGCCACGTCACCCATCGTCAGCTTCGACCAGCCGAGGTCCACCAGGGAGGCTCTGGTCGCTTCGAGGATCGCCTCGTCCGCCGCGGCGCTGCGCGGGCGTCCCGATCGTGCGGGTTTGGGGTGGCTGCGGCTGAGCATGCCGTGACCATACCCGTCAGTAGGTAAATCCGGCCGACCCCTTCGCCCGTGAGACAGATCACCGAACACTCTTGTGCGTGAGGGCCTCCGGCCAGTTACGCTACGGGTCGTAGCGTAAGAACGACGGCCCCGGCCGGCGTCGCGCTGCGAACGAACGACAGCCACAGGCGCCGGGTGGGGACCGGGCGCCGCACCGGGTCTTCAGGGGCCCAGGGGCCGTGTCTGTCCGTGCGCCTCGCACACCGGCGAGGGTTGCGGACGGGCGCGGTTCGCGTATCGCTTTCCGGAACAGCGCGCCGAGGGGGGAGGATGTACGTATGCAGCCTAGGAACATGTCCATGAGCGGCGTCGTCGACCTCGCCGCGGTGAAGGCGGCCGGTGAGGCCAAGGTGAAGGCGGAGCAGGCCCGCGCCGAGTCCGCCCGGCAGGGCGGCCCCGCGGCCGTGCCCGCCTCCTCCCTCGTGATCGACGTCGATGAGGCCGGCTTCGAGAGGGACGTCCTCCAGCGCTCCGCCGAGGTGCCCGTCGTCATCGACTTCTGGGCCGAGTGGTGCGAGCCGTGCAAGCAGCTGGGCCCGCTCCTGGAGCGCCTGGCCCACGAGTACAACGGCCGCTTCCTGCTGGCCAAGGTCGACGTCGACGCCAACCAGATGCTGATGCAGCAGTTCGGCATCCAGGGCATTCCCGCCGTCTTCGCGGTCGTCGCCGGGCAGGCGCTGCCGCTCTTCCAGGGCGCGGCCCCCGAGGCCCAGATCCGCCAGACCCTGGACCAGCTGATCCAGGTCGGCGAGGAGCGCTTCGGGCTCACCGGCATCGCGGTCGACCCCTCGGCGGACGGGGCCGAGGCCCAGGCCGCCGCCCCCGCGCCCCCCGGTCCGTACGACAGCCTGCTGGAGGCGGCCGCGCGGGCGCTGGACGTCAATGACTTCCCTGGCGCGGTCCAGGCGTACAAGAACGTCCTGTCCGACGACCCGGCCAACACCGAGGCCAAGCTCGGCCTCGCCCAGGCCGAGCTGCTGGCCCGGGTCCAGCAGACGGACCCGCAGCAGGTCCGCAAGGACGGCGCCGAGAAGCCGGGCGACGTGGACGCGCAGCTGGCGGCGGCCGACCTCGACCTCGTCGGCGGCCATGTCGAGGACGCCTTCGGCCGGCTCGTGGAGACCGTACGCCGCACGTTCGGCGAGGACCGCGACCGGGTGCGGCTGCGGCTGCTCGACCTCTTCGAGGTGATCGGTCCGGAGGACCCGAGGGTCGGTGCCGCGCGCACCGCGCTCGCGCGCGTCCTGTTCTGAACCGATTGGTCCGACCCGATTGTTCTGATCTGACAACACGGCCGCGGCTCCCTCCGGGAGTTGCGGCCGTTTTCGCGACCAGGCGATAAGAGTAGGCCCTGCTTTACCAAATCTTGATAAAAGCACGGGCTGTTACTCGCAGTAAATCGATCTTTGCGAACTGTCCCGTTTCGCTCATCCTTCCTCCCTTTCGTCCGTCGCCGCGGGGCCACCCTGTGTGGCCGCCCGGTGCCGCCAGGTCGTGGCCCGGTTATCGGGCCGTTACTAGCGAGTAACGAACCCCCTTGTGCGAGGGCCGGGAATGGACCACGATCGGCCACGCTCGGTCCAATAACGCCAGTCCGGCAGCCAGTCGGTGCGGCGGCTCCGTTGGGTCCCCACCGGGCGGGCCGGCGGCAGTGGCGCCGGCTCCGGACAGGGGGGTTCCTGCCGACCGGCAGGGCCTGTCCGATCAGGTCGCGCGAACGCGTGGCCAGTGGTTGTCGCTCGGGGGTGATCGCCGGTGATTCGGACGCGGTACAAGCCTCCGTTTGCGGGCGCTCTCTTTCCGAGGACGTAGCACTTCTCCCCTCCCAGGTCGGGCAGGATGCCAGACCGGAGATGTACGTCCGAGAAGGAGGAAAAGTATGAGTTCCCAGGTTCGCGGTGGCACGAGATGGAAGCGTTTCGCTGTCGTCATGGTGCCGAGCGTCATAGCCACCGCCGCCGTCGGCGTCGGTCTGGCACAGGGCGCGCTCGCCGCGTCCTTCAGCGTGTCGGGCCAGGAGTTCAAGGTCAGCGCGGATGAGCTGATCGGCGAGAACTTCGTCCAGTACGGCAGCGTCGCGACGGGCAAGGACCTCAAGGGCAACGACCAGGCCGCTCCGGTCGCGGTGTCCGGGTTCAGCGAGGCCACCATCAGCAACATGTGCCAGTCGGTCGTCACGCCCGACCTGCCGTTCGGCCTCGGCAACGTCACGCTGCAGCTCAAGGCGGGCACCGGCAAGGACAAGGTCTACGCCAAGGACATCTACCTCGATGTCTCGCAGCTCGACGCCGACGCCGAGTTCACCAACATCGACATCGGCGTGGCCGCGGGTTCGCTGAAGAACCCGGGCATCCAGCCCGGCACGCAGGCCAACCCGTACGGCTTCTCGCAGCGTGCCGAGCACGCCAAGCTGACGAAGGTGCGCCAGCAGGCGTGGGCCACCACGGCAGGAACGTTCAAGCTGCCGGGGCTGTCCCTGAAGCTGCACAAGGGCGTCAAGGAGTGCTACTAAGCACTCGCCCGGGCGGCCGGGGGCACACAGCGGTTCCCGGCCGCCCACCCTTCTCTTTCACAGCAGTACCGGTTCCAGGGAGCTGTTTTCCATGAGCCCCGAATCCCAAGGGCAGAACGAGCACTACCTCTCCGTCACCCGGCGAGGCTTCCGCACCTGGCGGGGTGACCGGCCGTTCTGGGCGGGACTGTTCACCATGCTGGGCGGTGTACCCATCGCGTACTTCCCGTACGCGAACATGCACCTCGGCAACATGACGCTGGCGATGTCGACCACGGCGGGTGCCGGTTCGCTCATCATCGGGGTCCTGCTGATCACGCTGGGCCTGACCATGTGGTTCCACCACATCGTCCGGGTGTTCGCCGGTGTCGCGGCGATCCTGCTGGCCCTCATCTCCATACCCGTCGCCAACATCGGCGGCTTCCTGATCGGCTTCCTGTTCGCCCTGCTCGGCGGCGCGCTCTCCATCTCGTGGGCGCCGGGCGAGGCGTCGGCGGAAGAGGAGGAGCTTGCCCCGCTCGGAGCCCCTGAAGAGCTTCCTCCGCTCGGCGCCGCTCCCGGCGAAGTGGCCCCGGAAACCCACCCGTTCGCCAAGGACGAGCAGGCCGCCGGTTACCCCGGCGGCGCGCTCCACGGCGCGGGCGTCCCCGAGCAGCAGCCGGCCCCCCGCGACACCACGGTCGAGGCCGACGGCGGGAGGCATCGTGCGGGGTGACGACAAGCAGCTGAACCGCGCGGACGACAGCGGGCTCCAGGAGCGAAGAGGGCCGCGCCACGCCGCCCCGAAGAAGTCCCTGCTGACGAAGCTGCACATGCCCGCGGGCAAGAAGGCGTTCGCGCTCGCCGCGATGCCGACGGCGGTGTTCGTCGGGATGGGGCTCACCCCCAGGCTGGCGATGGCCGACGACAATGCGGACATACCCTTCGCGCCCGGCCCCTGTGTGACCCGCTCCGACGAGCCGAGCGAGTCGGCCGACCCGTCGCCCTCGGCGTCGTCGACGCCGTCCCCGTCGGCGAGCGAGAGCAGCGGGCCGACGCCCGGGACGAGCGACCAGGCGAGCTCGAAGCCGGCGGACACCCCGTCGCCGACCGCCGCGGAGCCGGACTCCGGCCCGGCCGAGGACTCGGCCGGGGACTCCGCCGCCGACACCGCGAAGAAGAGCACCGACGTCGCCCCGGCCGAGACCCCGAGCGCCACCCCGTCGCCCACCAAGTCGACCGACCCGCTCGACCCGCTGGGCCTCGGCGACGCGCTCAAGAAGCTCTTCGAGGGCCCGGACAAGGAGACGGCGATCCCGTCCCCGAGCGCCACCACCACGGCCCCGAAGCCGTCGGCGTCCGCCACCGCGGAGACGACCGACAAGGCCGCCGATGAGACCGCGGACGAGACCGCGGACAAGCCCGTCGAGAAGACGGTCGAGAAGGCCGCGGACGCGGCGAAGGGCACGGCCGACAAGACCACCGAAGCCATCCGCGAGGCGGCCGGCAAGGCGGGCAAGACGGTCGAGGAGCTGGACGAGGACGTCAAGGGCACCGACGCCAAGAAGGACGAGGACATCCCGGACGGCGCCAAGCAGCCGTTCCCGTGCCCGACCGCGGACCCGGAGGCCCTGGCCAACGCGAACCTGGAGCAGGGCATCCCGCGCCTGCCCAACGACCCGTGGATCCTGGAGAGTTCGCTCCTCACCCTGAACGGGCTCGACTACAAGGGCATCGTCGAGGTGCAGAAGGGTGACGGCAGCACGAAGAAGGTGCTGAAGTTCACCGCGTCCTCGATCGACATCAAGGACCTGCACCAGCTGACGGTCGGCCCCCAGGCGGGCGTCACCGGCCACGTGAAGGCGCGCAGCGGCTCCACGTCCACCATCAGGAACGGCACGGTGACGATGTACACGGAGGAGCTGAAGGGCAACCTCTTCGGCCTCATCCCGATCACCTTCAGCCCCGAGACCCCGCCCCCGCTGAACGTCCCGTTCGCCTTCTTCACCAAGGTGAAGGTGACCCAGGCGGGCCAGTTCGGCGGCACGCTGACGGTCCCCGGCCTGCAGAACTACTTCACCAAGGCATCCGGCTGACGCCGAAGCCCTCCGCGCGACGGCAACGGGCCGCACCCCTCGGGGTGCGGCCCGTCGTCGTACGCGGTCCGGGCGCGGTCAGCCCTGGCCCTGGCCGCCCACGTGGTGGACGCGGACCATGTTGGTGGTGCCGGGGACGCCGGGGGGCGAGCCGGCCGTGATGACCATGGTGTCGCCGGCGTTGTAGCGGTTGAGCTTCAGCAGCTCCGAGTCGACCAGGTCCACCATCGCGTCCGTGTTGTCCACGTGCGGGACGACGTGGGCCTCGACGCCCCAGCTGAGGGCCAGCTGGTTGCGGGTGGACTCGTCCGTGGTGAAGGCCAGGATCGGCTGGGCGGCGCGGTAGCGGGAGAGACGGCGGGCGGTGTCGCCGGACTGGGTGAAGGCGACCAGCGCCGCGCCGTCCAGGAAGTCCGCGATCTCGGCGGCCGCGCGGGCCACCGAACCGCCCTGGGTGCGGGGCTTCTTGCCCGGGACCAGCGGCTGGAGGCCCTTGGAGAGCAGCTCCTCCTCGGCGGCGACGACGATCTTCGACATCGTCTTGACCGTCTCGATCGGGTACGCGCCGACCGAGGACTCCGCGGAGAGCATGACCGCGTCCGCGCCGTCCAGGATCGCGTTGGCGACGTCGGACGCCTCGGCGCGGGTCGGCCGCGAGTTGGTGATCATGGACTCCATCATCTGGGTCGCCACGATCACCGGCTTGGCGTTGCGCCGGCACAGCTCCACCAGGCGCTTCTGCACCATCGGGACCCGCTCCAGGGGGTACTCGACGGCGAGGTCGCCGCGGGCGACCATCACACCGTCGAACGCCATGACGACGCCCTCCATGTGCTCGACGGCCTGCGGCTTCTCCACCTTGGCGATGACGGGGACCCGGCGGCCCTCCTCGTCCATCACCTTGTGGACGTCCTTGACGTCGTCGGCGTCCCGGACGAAGGAGAGCGCGACCATGTCGGCGCCCATCCTCAGCGCGAAGCGCAGGTCGTCGACGTCCTTCTCGGACAGGGCCGGGACGTTGACCGCGGCGCCCGGCAGGTTGATCCCCTTGTGGTCGGAGATCACCCCGCCCTCGATGACGATGGTGTGGACCCGGGGGCCGTCCACGGAGACGACCTTGAGCTCGACGTTGCCGTCGTTGATCAGGATCGGGTCGCCCTTGGTCACGTCACCGGGCAGGCCCTTGTAGGTCGTGCCGCAGATCGACTTGTCCCCGGGGACGTCCTCGGCGGTGATGACGAACTCGTCCCCGCGGACCAGTTCGACCGGACCCTCGGCGAACTTCGCCAGGCGGATCTTCGGGCCCTGGAGGTCGGCGAGCACGCCGACCGCCCGCCCGGTCTCGGCGGCGGCCTTGCGGACCCGGTCGTAACGACCCTGGTGTTCCGCGTGGGAGCCGTGACTGAAGTTGAAACGGGCCACGCTCATGCCGGCCTCGATCAGAGCGACGAGCTGCTCATGGGAGTCGACGGCGGGGCCGAGGGTGCAGACGATTTTGGAACGGCGCATGAGGCGGATCCTATCGGTTTGTTTCGCTGCGGAATATTCCGGCTGGTGGAAGATACAAAGGGGCGCGGGGGCGCTCAGTTGTCGACCAGTGCGAAGGTCTGGTTGGCGATCTCCAGCTCTTCGTCCGTCGGCACCACGGCGACCGCGACCCGTGCGTAATCCGGCGAGATCAGCCGCGGCACCCCGGACCGTACGGCGTTGAGATCCGCGTCCACCACCAGGCCGAACTCCTCCAGACCGGCGATCGCAGCTTCCCGCACCGGGCCCGAGTTCTCCCCGACCCCCGCCGTGAACACCACCGCGTCCACCCGGCCGAGGACCGCCGAATAGGCGCCGATGTACTTCTTCAGCCGGTGGACGTAGACGTCGAAGGCGAGCGCGGCACGCTCGTCGCCCTCGTCGATCCGGCGCCGGATCTCCCGCATGTCGTTGTCACCGCACAGCCCCACCAGGCCGCTCTTCTTGTTCAGCAGGACGTCGATCTCGTCCGCCGACATCCCCGCCACCCGCTTCAGGTGGAAGGTGACGGCCGGATCGATGTCTCCCGAACGCGTACCCATGACCAGCCCCTCCAAGGGGGTCAGTCCCATCGACGTCTCCACGCACCGCCCGCCCGCGACCGCCGAGGCCGACGCCCCGTTGCCCAGGTGCAGCACGATGACGTTGACCTCCTCCGGCTCCTTGCCCAGCAGTTGGGCCGCCTTGCGGGAGACGTACGCGTGCGAGGTGCCGTGGAAGCCGTAGCGCCGGATGCGGTGCGCGTCGGCCGTCTCCACGTCGATCGCGTACCGCGCCGCGTACTCCGGCATCGTCGTGTGGAACGCCGTGTCGAACACCGCCACCTGCGGCAGGTCGGGGCGCAGCGCCTGGGCGGTGCGGATGCCCGTGATGTTGGCCGGGTTGTGCAGCGGCGCCACCGGGACCAGGCGCTCGATCTCCTTCAGCACCTCGTCGGTGACCACGGTCGGCTCGGTGAACCGCAGCCCGCCGTGCACCACCCGGTGGCCGATCGCCGCCAGATCGGGGGAGTCCAGGCCGAGCCCGTCCGCGGCCAGTTCGTCGGCGGCCGCCCTCAGCGCCTCGTCGTGGTCGGCGATCCGGCCCTCGCGCTCCCGGCGCTCGCCCCCGCCGCCGGTCAGCGGGGTGTGGACGAGCCGGGAGGTCTCCTCGCCGATCCGCTCGACGAGCCCGGACGCGAGCCGGGAGCGGTCGCGCATGTCGAGCAGCTGGTACTTCACGGAGGACGAGCCGGAGTTGAGCACGAGCACCCGGCTCGGGCTCCCGGCCGCCGCCGCGTCTTCGGTGTTCGGGGTGGTCATGCGGGTCACTCCTCGCCCTGCGCCTGGATCGCCGTGATGGCCACGGTGTTGACGATGTCCTGGACGAGCGCGCCCCGGGACAGGTCGTTGACGGGCTTGCGCAGCCCCTGGAGCACCGGGCCGACGGCCACGGCGCCCGCCGAGCGCTGCACGGCCTTGTAGGTGTTGTTGCCGGTGTTCAGATCCGGGAAGATCAGGACCGTCGCCTGGCCCGCGACCTCGGACCCGGGCAGCTTCGTCGCCGCGACGCTCGGCTCGACCGCCGCGTCGTACTGGATGGGGCCCTCGATCCTCAGGTCCGGCCGGCTCTCGCGCACCCGGTCCGTCGCCTCCCGCACCTTGTCGACGTCCGCGCCGCTGCCCGAGGTCCCCGTCGAGTACGAGAGCATCGCGATCCGGGGCTCCACGCCGAAGCGGGCCGCGGTCGCGGCGGACTGGACGGCGATGTCCGCGAGCTGCTCGGCGTCCGGGTCCGGGTTGACCGCGCAGTCCCCGTACACCAGCACCTTGTCGGCGAGGCACATGAAGAAGACCGAGGAGACGATCGAGGCATCGGGCCTGGTCCCCCCATCGCCCGCCGCCACCCTGCCTGACGAGCTCCGCTCGGCCCCCTTCGTCCTGATGATCTCGAACGCGGGGCGGATCGTCGCCGCCGTGGAGTGCACCGCCCCGGAGACCATGCCGTCGGCCAGGCCCTCCTGGACCATCAGGGTGCCGAAGTAGTTGACGTCCGAGACGACGTCGTACGCCAGCTCGACCGTCACCCCGCGGTGGGCCCGCAGCTGTGCGTACCGCTCCGCGAACGCCTGGCGCAGCTCCGAGGTCTGCGGGTCGATGAGCTGGGTGGCGGCCAGGTCGATGCCGAGGTCCGCGGCCTTCTTGCGGATGACGTCGGGGTCGCCGAGCAGGGTGAGGTCGCAGACGTCGCGCCGCATCAGGACGTCGGCCGCCCGCAGCACGCGCTCCTCGGTGCCCTCCGGCAGCACCACCCGGCGGCGGTCCGCGCGGGCCTGCTCCAGCAGCTCGTGCTCGAACATCATCGGCGTGACCCGGCCGCTGCGGGCGACCGAGA
Source organism: Streptomyces sp. A1277 (assembly GCF_004795015.1). Classification (GTDB taxonomy): domain Bacteria; phylum Actinomycetota; class Actinomycetes; order Streptomycetales; family Streptomycetaceae; genus Streptomyces. The sequence continues at coordinate 124,164 of NZ_SSBI01000011.1, forward strand.
TCCGGTCGAGGAGGGCGCCGGTGTCCACATGGCGCTCGAAGAGGCCGAGCGCGGTCTCCGCCTTGCGCGGGGTCGCCGCGTTCAGCTTGCCCTCCAGGGCGAAGAGCTCCCCGGCGGTGGGGAAGGAGCCGCCGGCCACCGAGACGACCGGGGTGCCCGGTGCGAGCCGTGCGGCCAGCGTGAGTATCTCCTCGCCGGGCCGCTCGTTCAGCGTCAGCAGCACGCCCGCGATGGGCGGCGTCCCGGCGCTGTGCGCGGCGAGCGAGCCGACCACCAGGTCCGCGCGGTCCCCGGGCGTCACCACCAGGCACCCCGGGGTCAGCGCCTTCAGCAGGTTCGGCAGCATCGCGCCGCCGAAGACGAAGTCCAGCGCGTCCCTCGCCAGACCCGCGTCGTCACCCAGCAGTACCGTGCCGTCCAGCGCCGCGGCGATCTGCGCGACCGTCGGCGCCGCGAGGGCGGGCTCGTCGGGCAGCACCGAGCAGGGCACCGGCAGGGTGGCGGTGAGGCGTTCGGCGACGACCTCGCGGTCGGACGGGGCGACCCGGTTCACGATCATCGCGAGGACGTCGCAGCCGAGCCCCGAGTACGCGCGGTAGGCGTTGCGGGTCTCGGCGCGCACCGACTCCGCGTTCTGGTCCTTGCCGCCGACCACCGCGATCACCGAGGCGCCGAACTCGTTGGCCAGCCGGGCGTTGAGCGCCAGCTCGTCGGGGAGCTGGGTGGCGGCGAAGTCGGTGCCGAGGACGAGCACCACCTCGTAGTCCACGGCCACCCGGTGGAAGCGCTCGACCAGCCGGGAGACCAGTTCGTCGGTGCCCTGCTCGGCCTGGATCGCGGACGCCTCGTGGTAGTCCATCCCGTAGACGGTGCCCGGGTCCTGGGACAGCCGGTAGCGGGCCCGCAGCAGCTCGAACAGCCGGTCGGGGTCGTCGTGGACCAGGGGCCGGAACACCCCGACCCGGTCCACCTGACGCGTCAGGAGCTCCATCACGCCCAGATCGACGACCTGGCGGCCGTCTCCCCGGTCGATCCCGGTCACGTACACGCTGCGCGTCACGCGTGCTCTCCCGTCATCTCTGGTCCGGTACCTTGCCCGGTTCGGGTGGTATCGCCCGTTTGACGATACCCGCGGGGGCCGAGGGGCCGCCCGCCGGACGACTGCCCCCCGAACACCTCCGCAGGCGGCCGGGGAACGACCGGGAGCGCGAGGTGCGCGCCCGGCGTGGGACACTCGTCGTGACTCACGGTACGGGGGAGGCGGACGAAGCCCCCGCCCCGCATGCCGACGGACGGACCCCAGCGAGCAGGAGATACAGCAGGATGCGCATCGGAGTTCTCACCGCAGGCGGCGACTGCCCTGGCCTGAACGCAGTGATCCGCTCGGTCGTGCACCGCGCCGTGGTGGGCCACGGCGACGAGGTCATCGGATTCGAGGACGGCTTCAAGGGCCTTCTCGACGGGCATTTCCGCCCCCTCGACCTCAACGCGGTCAGCGGCATCCTCGCCCGGGGCGGCACGATCCTCGGCTCGGCCCGCCTGGAGCGCGACCGGCTGCGCGAAGCGGCCGAGAACTGCGCCGAGCTGAGCCGGCGTTACGGGATGGACGCGCTGATCCCGATCGGCGGCGAGGGCACGCTCACCGCCGCCCGGATGCTGTCGGACGCCGGGATGCCCGTCGTCGGCGTCCCCAAGACGATCGACAACGACATCTCCTCCACCGACCGCACGTTCGGCTTCGACACCGCGGTGGGCGTCGCGACGGAGGCCATAGACCGTCTGAAGACCACCGCCGAGTCCCACCAGCGCGTGATGGTGGTCGAGGTGATGGGCCGCCACGCGGGCTGGATCGCGCTGGAGTCCGGCATGGCCGGCGGCGCCCACGGCATCTGCCTGCCCGAGCGGAAGTTCCAGGTCGACGACCTGGTCAAGATGGTCGAGGAGCGCTTCGCGCGCGGCAAGAAGTTCGCGGTCATCTGCGTCGCCGAGGGCGCGCACCCGGCCGAGGGCTCCATGCCGTACGCCAAGGGCGAGATCGACCAGTACGGGCACGAGCGCTTCCAGGGCATCGGCAACCGGCTGGCCGTCGAGCTGGAGAAGCGGCTCGGCAAGGAGGCCCGTCCGGTCATCCTCGGCCACGTCCAGCGCGGCGGCACGCCGACCGCGTACGACCGGGTGCTCGCCACCCGCTTCGGCTGGCACGCGGTGGAGGCGGCGCACCGCGGTGACTTCGGCCGGATGACCGCCCTGCGCGGCAACGACATCGCGATGGTGCCGCTCGCCGAGGCGGTCACCCAGCTCAAGACGGTCCCGCTGGACCGGATGCGCGAGGCCGAGTCGGTCTTCTGAGGCACCCGTCGTGCGACGGGAAAGGGGCCCGCGACGCGGGCCCCTTTCCCGTCACCCCTGCGGGTCGGCCGCCTCCCAGAACCGGGGCACGATCCGGGCCAGGAACGCCCGGCCCTCCTCACCCGAGTTGCCCGCCCGGTCCGTGCCCGCGCTGCTCCAGCTGAGCGTGGACACCATCAGCGCCTGGTAGTCGCCGTGCAGCCGCTCCAGCACGACCTGGAGGCGGCGCCGGTCCAGCGGCACCAGCTTGGCCACCGGCCGGGTGTACGCCTGCCAGCGCGTCGTCACCGCGCTGCGCAGCAGCTCGGCCAGCTCCTCCTCGCGCCCGGTCGCCGCCACGAAGTCGGCGGGCGTCAGGCTCAGCGCCTCGCTGAGCGCGGTGGACTGGCGCTCGTTGCCCCGCCACCGCCCCGACTCCTCCATCCGCAGATACGCGGAGGTGGCCATCCCCACCATCGCGGCCAGCTCGTCCGGCGCCAGCTCCCGGGAGACCCGGTGCTCGCGCAGGCTGCGCGCGGCGGTCAGCAGCTCGCCCGGGGCGCACCACAGCACCCCGGCGAGCGCGGTGAGCTCGTACTCGGTGGGGAGGGCGAGCCCGCGCTCCCAGGCGGCCACCGTCTCGGCGGTGATCCGTAGTCCGTACTGGGCGCCGAGGCCGTAGGCGACGTGGCCGGGAGCCATCCCCAGGGCCTCGCGAAGTCTTCGCGCGGCGGGGGCGTTGAAAGGCGGGGAGGGGTGCACGGCCCCACCGTAGGAGGCCGGAGCCGGTCTGACTACGGTGTGTTCGCCCGAGAATACGGCTCATAGGAAGGTCCTAGGCGCAAAAGCCCCAAGAGGGGACCATTGGCACCGGTCAGCGCCCCTCTGCCCGCCACCGGTACTGCAGCTCGGGGCGTCCGACCTGCCCGTACTGCGGACTGCGCACCGCCCGCCCCACCGTCACCAGGTGTTCCAGATAGCGGCGCGCGGTGATGCGGGAGATCCCGAGCCCCTGGCCGGCCGACGCGGCCGTCACCCCGTCCGGGGCCGCCCGCAGCGCACCCGTCACCGCCTCCAGCGTCGGGCCGCTCAGCCCCTTGGGCAGCCGGGCGGGCTCCGGGGCGCGCAGCGTGGCCAGCGCCCGGTCCACCTCGTCCTGCCCGCTCGCCTCCCCGGCCGCCGCCCGGAACTCCGCGTACCGCACCAGCCGGTCCCGCAGGGTCGCGAAGGTGAACGGCTTCAGCACGTACTGGACGACCCCCAGCGACACCCCCTCGCGGACCACCGCCAGATCCCGGGCCGAGGTCACCGCGATCACGTCCGCCGAGTGACCGGCCGCGCGCAGCGAGCGCAGCAGCGTCAGGCCGTGCCCGTCGGGCAGGTAGAGGTCCAGGAGCAGCAGATCGACCGGGGTGCGCTCCAGCGCCCGCACCGCCTCGGCCCGCGAGTGCGCCACGGCGGCCACGGCGAACCCCGGCACCCGGCCCACGTACAGCTGATGGGCGTCGGCGGCGACGGGGTCGTCCTCGACGACCAGGACCCGGATCACGACGTCCCCTCCGCGCCCACACCGCCGCGCTCGGGCAGCGGCAGCCGTACGGTGAACACCGCGCCCCCGTCCGCGCCCTGCTCCAGCGCCACCGTCCCGCCGCTGCGGTGGGCGGCCTGGCGGACCAGGGCCAGGCCGAGTCCGCGCCCGGCGCCGTGCGTCGACCAGCCGCTGCGGAACACCTCGGCGGCGTCCGCCGGGTCGATCCCGGCGCCGTTGTCCGCGACCCGCAGCAGCAGCTCGCCGTCCCCGGCGAGCGCGGTGACCTTGACCCGCCCGCGCCGGGGCAGCGGCTCCGTGCGCTGCGGGGGTACGCCCTCCTCGGAGACGCCCGTGACCGCGTCCACCGCGTTGTCGATCAGGTTGCCGAGGATCGTCACCAGATCGCGGGCGGGCAGCGACGCGGGCAGGGCGCCGTCGTCGATCAGGCTGTCCTCGGCGAGCACCAGCTCCACGCCCCGCTCATTGGCCTGCGCCGCCTTGCCCAGCAGCAGCGCCGCGAGCACCGGTTCGCCGACCGCGCCCACCACCCGGTCGGTGAGGGCCTGGGCCAGCTCCAGCTCCGCCGTGGCGAAGCCCACCGCCTCGTCCGCCCGGCCCAGCTCGATCAGCGAGACCACCGTGTGCAGCCGGTTCGCCGCCTCGTGCGCCTGGGAGCGCAGGGCCCGGGTGAACCCGCGCTCGGAGTCCAGCTCCCCGGACAGCGCCTGGAGCTCGGTGTGGTCGCGCAGGGTCACCACGGTGCCCCGCCGCTCGCCGCCCACCACCGGACGGGTGTTGACGACGATGACCCGGTCCGCCGTCAGGTGCACCTCGTCCACCCGCTCCTCGGAGGCGAGCAGCGCCCCGGTCAGCGGGGCCGGCAGGTCGAGGTCGGCGACCCGGCGGCCGACCGTGCCCGGGGCCAGCCCCAGCAGCTCCCGGCCCGCGTCGTTGACCAGGGCGATCCGGCGCTGCCCGTCCAGCATCAGCAGCCCCTCGCGCACCGCGTGCAGGGTGGCCTCGTGGTAGTCGTGCATCCGGCTCAGCTCCGCCGCGTTCATCCCGTGGGTGTGCCGCCGCAGCCGGGCGTTGATCACGTAGGTGCCGAGGCCGCCGAGCACGAGCGCCGCGCCCGCCGCGAGCGCCAGCGCGCCCAGCTGGGCCCGCACCTGCGAGGAGACCCGGTCCACCGTGATGCCCGCGCTGACCAGCCCGGTGATCCGGCCGCCGTCGCGGACCGGGGTGACCACCCGGATCGAGGGGCCGAGCGTGCCGGTGTACGTCTCCGAGAACGTCTCGCCGCGCAGCGCCCGCGCGGTGTGCCCGAGGAAGGTCTCACCGATCCGGTCGGCGACCGGGTGCGTCCAGCGGACCCGGTCCGGACTCATGATGGTGATGAAGGCGATGCCGGTGTCCTCGCGCACCCGCTCCGCGTAAGGCTGGAGCGCGGCCGACGGGTCCGGGGCGCGGATCGCCTCCCGCACCGACGGCGATCCGGCCACCGCGACGGCCACCGCCCGCGCCTGCCGCGTCGCCGTCTCCTCGGCCTGCCCCCGCCCGGAGACGTACGCGAAGAACGCGCACCCCGCGACCACGGCCGCCACCAGCACCACCTGCATCGCGAACAGCTGACCGGCCAGGCTGCGCGGACGGGCAGTAAGGAGACGGAGGGGCATGGCCCCAGTCTGCCTGGCCGAAATCGTGTGAACGAAATGCACGTAAGGGTGACCGGCGTCACAACGGGCGGGATAGTCGCCGGGGCCCCCAGGGACGGGGGCGGGACAAGGATGACCCGAGGAGACCCCCGTGGCAGTGGCCGCCGCCGAGCCGGACCGTACCGAGCCGGACCGCACCAAGCCGGACCGTACGAAATACCTGTATCTCGCCGTGATCGTGGCGGTGGGCCTCGGCATCCTCGTGGGCTTCGTCGCTCCCGATGCCGCGGTCGAGCTCAAGCCCATCGGCACCGGGTTCGTGAACCTGATCAAGATGATGATCTCGCCCATCATCTTCTGCACGATCGTGCTGGGCGTCGGCTCGGTCCGCAAGGCCGCCAAGGTCGGTGCCGTCGGCGGGCTCGCCCTCGGCTACTTCCTGGTGATGTCGACCGTCGCGCTGGCCATCGGCCTCGTCGTCGGCAACCTCCTGGAGCCCGGTTCCGGCCTCCACATCACCGAGGCGGTCCGGGCCGCCGGCGAGAAGCAGGCGGCGGGGGCCGGCGAGTCCACCACGGACTTCCTGCTGGGCACCATCCCGACCACCATCGTGTCCGCCTTCACCGAGGGCGAGGTCCTCCAGACCCTGCTCATCGCCCTGCTCGCCGGCTTCGCGCTCCAGGCCCTGGGCTCGGCCGGTGAGCCGGTGCTGCGCGGCATCGGGCACATCCAGCGCCTCGTCTTCCGCATCCTCGCCATGATCATGTGGGCGGCCCCGGTCGGCGCGTTCGGCGCGATGGCCGCGGTGGTGGGCGAGACCGGCGTGGACGCGCTGAAGTCCCTCGCGATGATCATGGTCGGCTTCTACGTCACCTGCGCGCTCTTCGTCTTCCTGGTGCTGGGCGCGATCCTGCGCCTGGTGGCCGGGCTCAACATCTTCTCGCTGCTGAAGTACCTCGGCCGCGAGTTCCTGCTGATCCTCTCCACGTCCTCCTCCGAGTCGGCCCTGCCCCGGCTGATTGCGAAGATGGAGCACATGGGCGTCAGCAAGCCCGTCGTCGGCATCACCGTGCCGACCGGCTACTCCTTCAACCTGGACGGCACCGCCATCTACCTCACGATGGCCTCGCTGTTCATCGCCAACGCGACGGGCGACCCGCTGAGCATCGGCGAGCAGATCTCCCTGCTGGTCTTCATGGTGATCGCCTCCAAGGGCGCGGCGGGCGTCACCGGCGCCGGCCTCGCCACCCTCGCCGGCGGCCTCCAGTCGCACCGCCCCGAGCTGGTCGACGGCGTCGGCCTGATCGTCGGCATCGACCGCTTCATGAGCGAGGCCCGCGCCCTGACGAACTTCGCGGGCAACGCGGTGGCCACGGTCCTCGTCGGCACCTGGACCAAGGAGATCGACCGCGAGCGGGTCGACCAGGTGCTCTCCGGCGCGCTCCCCTTCGACGAGAAGATGCTCGACGACGAGGGCCCCGCCGAGCCGCACGCCGTCCCCGAGGCCCGGGACGGCGGCTACGAAGAGGCCCCCGAGCCGGCCAAGGTCTGACGGGCCGCCCCGCCTTCCTCCCTTGCCTTGACGCCGACGTCAAGGATTACGGTCGCGGTATGCGAATCGGGGAGCTGGCCGAACGGGCCGGGACGACGACGCGGACGCTGCGCTACTACGAGTCGCGCGGGCTGCTGCCCGCGCGGCGGGCGGTGAACGGCTACCGCACGTACGACGAGAGCGACCTGCGGCTGATCCAGCAGATCCGGACCCTCCAGGACTTCGGGTTCGACCTGGAGGAGACCCGCCCCTTCGTGGAGTGCCTGCGGGCGGGGCACCCCGCGGGGGACGCCTGCCCCGGCTCGCTCGCCGTCTACCGGCGCAAGCTCGGCGAGCTGGACGCGCTCATCGAGCAGTTGCGGACGGTCCGCGCGGAGGTGGGCGCCCAGCTGGCCCGCGCCGAGCTGGAGGTGTCCGCCGAACTGCCCGGCGGCCCCGAACCACGCTGCGAACTGGGAGGATGACAGATGATCCACATAACGGGTGTCGACGAGGTCACCGATGAGACCTTCGACACCGAGGTGCTGGGGGAGGGGCGGCCCGTCCTGGTGGAGTTCACCGCCGACTGGTGCGGCCCCTGCCGCCAGCTCGCCCCCGTCCTGGGCGCCCTCGCCGAGGAGGAGCGCGAACGGCTGCGGATCGTGCAGATCGACGTCGACCGCAACCCGGGCATCACCACCCGTTACGGCGTCCTGTCGATGCCCACCCTGATGGTGTTCCGCGCGGGCGAACCGGTGAAGTCCATGGTGGGCGCCCGCCCGAAGCGGCGGCTCCACCAGGAGCTGGCGGACGTGCTCTGAGCCCCCGAGGGGCGGGGGCCACCCGGCCCCCGCCCCTCGGTACGTCACCCCGTCACCCCGTCACCCCGTCACGCCGGCTTGAACCACACCGTCGCCAGCGGCGGCAGCGTCAGCGCCACGCTCGACGCCCTGCCGTGGGACGCCACCGCCTCCGGCTTCAGCGGCGCGCCGCTCACCACATCGCTGCCGCCGTAGCGGGCCGCGTCCGTGTTCAGGACCTCCTCCCACGCCCGGGGGCCCTCCGGCACCCCCACCCGGTAGTCGTGCCGCACCACCGGCGAGAAGTTGCAGACGGCCAGCAGCGGCGCCCCCTTCGCGTCGTGGCGCAGGAACGCGAACACGTTGTCCTCGGCCGCGCCGCCGTCCACCCAGGCGAAGCCCTCCGGCAGGGTGTCGCGCTGCCAGAGCGCCGGCGTCGCCCCGTACACCCGGTTCAGATCGCTCACCAGCGTCCGCACCCCGCGGTGATCGCTCTCCGCCGCGTACGAGGGGTCCAGCAGCCACCAGTCCGGGCCGTGCCCCTCCGACCACTCCGCGCCCTGCGCGAACTCCTGGCCCATGAAGAGGAGTTGCTTGCCGGGGTGGGCCCACATGAAGCCGAGGTAGGCCCGGTGGGTGGCGCGCTGCTGCCACCAGTCGCCGGGCATCTTGCTGACCAGCGCGCGCTTGCCGTGCACCACCTCGTCGTGCGAGATCGGCAGCACGTAGTTCTCGCTGTACGCGTACACCATCGAGAACGTCATCTCGTTGTGGTGGTACTTGCGGTGCACCGGCTCCTTGGAGACGTACACCAGCGAGTCGTGCATCCAGCCCATGTTCCACTTCAGGCCGAAGCCCAGACCACCGTGGTCGGTGGCCCGGGTCACCCCGTCCCAGGCGGTCGACTCCTCGGCGATGGTGACCACGCCCGGATTGCGGCGGTAGACCGTGGCGTTCATCTCCTGGAGGAAGGCGACCGCGTCCAGGTTCTCCCGCCCGCCGAACTCGTTCGGCGACCAGTCGCCGTCCTCGCGCGAGTAGTCGAGGTAGAGCATCGAGGCGACCGCGTCCACCCGCAGCCCGTCGATGTGGAACTCCTCGCACCAGTACGTGGCGTTGGCGACCAGGAAGTTGCGGACCTCGGTGCGGCCGTAGTCGAACTCCAGGGTGCCCCAGTCCGGGTGCGCGGCCCGCCTCGGGTCGGAGTGCTCGTACAGCGGGCGGCCGTCGAACTCCGCGAGCGCCCAGTCGTCGCGCGGGAAGTGCGCCGGCACCCAGTCCACGATGACGCCGATCCCGGCCCGGTGCAGCGCGTCGATCAGGAAGCGGAAGTCGTCCGGCGAACCCATCCGGGAGGTCGGGGCGTAGAAACCGGTGACCTGGTAGCCCCAGGAGCCGCCGAAGGGGTGCTCGGCCACCGGCATCAGCTCCACATGCGTGAAGCCCAGATCGCGTACGTAGGCCGGAAGTTGATCGGCGAGCTGCCGGTAGGTCAGACCGGGCCGCCAGGAGGACAGGTGCACCTCGTACACCGAGAACGGCGCCTCGTGCACGGGGACGTTCCCGCGCTTCGCCATCCACTCCTGGTCCTGCCAGACGTGGTGCGAGGCCGTCACGACCGAGGCGTTGGCCGGCGGCACCTCGGTGTGGCGGGCCATCGGGTCGGCGCGCATCGTGTGCGAACCGTCCGGGCGGCAGATGTCGAACTTGTACAGCGCGCCCTCGCCGGTCCCGGGCAGGAACAGCTCCCACACCCCCGACGAGCCGAGCGACCGCATCGGGAAGCCGGTGCCGTTCCAGTAGTTGAAGTCGCCGCAGACCCGGACACCCCGGGCGTTGGGCGCCCACACCGTGAACCGCGTCCCGGCCACGCCCTGGTGCTCCATCGGCCGGGCACCGAGCGCCGTCCACAGCTCCTCGTGCCGGCCCTCCCCGATCAGGTGCAGATCCAGTTCCCCGAGCGCCGGCAGGAAGCGGTACGGGTCGTGGATCTCGATCTCGTTGTCGTCGTAGGCCACCAGCAACCGGTACTCCGGGACCGCCGGCACCGGCAGCAGACCGGAGAACAGGCCGTCCCCGTCGTCGTGCAGCGGCGCCCGCAGCCCCTTGGCGAGCACGGTGACGGACCGGGCGAACGGGCGCAGCACCCGGATCTCCACCCCGCCGCGCACCTGGTGCGCGCCCAGCAGGTCGTGCGGGGCGTGGTGCTCACCCGCCAGGAGCCGGCCCCGGTCGGCCGGGTCCCAGGGAGCGGCCGGGTGAAGGCCCTGGTTGCCGGCGCTGCGGGGGCGGGGCGGGGCCGCTGCCTTCTTGGCGCGCTTGGCCGGGGCGGCGGCCGTGGTCGTGGCGGGCTTCTTCGCGGCCCGGGTCGCGCGCTTCTTCGCCGGTGGCGCGGCCGGCTCCGCCGCTGCCAGGGTCCCGGCCGCCGGTCCGGCGACGGCCTTGGCGTGCTCGGCGGGTGCGGCGGCCTGGGGCGAGGAGAGGGTGGCCGCGATCGGGGTCCCGTCGAGTGGGGCCTCGGGGGCGGGCGCGGCGGGCTCGGGCTTGCGGGACGGCTTGCGGGCGGTCACGGGGACAGCCTCCTCGGGGGTGGTGGGGTGGGGCGGATGGCGGACGGGGCTCAGTCGGCGGTGGCGGAGGCCAGGCGGTGGATCGCGGCCATCGGGACCGGGAGCCAGTCGGGCCGGTGCCGTGCCTCGTACAGCACCTCGTAGACCGCCTTGTCGGTCTCGTGGGCGCGCAGCAGCTCCGGCTCCGCGCGCGGGTCGGCGCCCGCGGCCTCCGCGTAGCCGTCGCAGTAGGCGTCCCGGCAGCGGGCCGCCCACTCGGGCTTCCAGGGCCGGTGCGAGCGGGCCGCGTAGTCGAAGGAGCGGAGCATGCCGGCCACGTCGCGCACCGGGGGCTGCGGGCTGCGGCGCTCCGGGAGCGGCCGGGCCGGCTCGCCCTCGAAGTCGATCAGCGACCAGAAACCGTCGGTGCCGCGCAGGGTCTGGCCGAGGTGGAGGTCGCCGTGCACCCGCTGGGCGGCCCAGCTGCGCCCCCGGTGCCCGAGCGCGGCGACCGCGTCGAAGGCGGTGCGCAGCCCGGGGACGTACGGGACCAGCTCCGGCACCGCGTGGGCGGCCGCCTCAAGACGCTCGACCATGGCGGCGGCCAGCTCGTCGGTCTGGGAGCGGCGGAGCACCGGGGTGGGCAGGGCGGCGGCGAGCGCGGTGTGCACCTCGGCGGTGGCCCGGCCCAGCGCGTGGGCCTCGGCCAGGAAGTCGTGCCCGGTGGCCAGGGCGCGCAGGGCGAGCTGCCAGCCGTCCTGGGCGCCGCGCAGGTAGGGCTGGAGCACCCCGAGCGTCAGCCGCTCCGGCGTCGCGGCTTCGAACCAGGCGACGGGCGCGGGCACCCGGCCGCACCCCTCGCGGGAGAGCGCGAGCGGCAGTTCGAGGTCGGGGTTGGTGCCCGGGAAGACCCGCCGGAAGATCTTCAGGATGTACGCGTTGCCGTACACCAGCGAGGAGTTGGACTGCTCGGTGTCCAGCACGCGCGGCGGCAGGCCCTCGGGGATGGCCTCCGCGCCCCGGTCGAAGCGGACGGCGCCGAGCCGGCCGGGGATGCGCAATCGTTCCAGCAGCAGGGACGCCAGGTGCGGATCGTGCAGGCCGTCGTAGACGGTCAGGCCGGCCAGCGGCCCGTCCGGCACCCGGCCGATGAGGGCGGGCGCCAGGTGCTGCGGCGGCGCGGAGCGCACCCCGAGCAGCAACTGGTAGCAGTCGACGGGGGGCTGGGCCGGCATGGTGGGCTGGTGGACCCGCACCAGCAGGTGCAGGAGCCCGGGTGTGTGTTCGTCGTCGCTGCGGTCCACCGGCAGTATCTCGGTGGCCGAGACGAGCGAGAAGGCGGTGATGGGCCGCCCCTTGCCCGCGAACCACCGCTGCCGGGGCAGCCATTCGTGGAGCAGCGGTCCGAGAGACGGAAGCAGGGCTGTGCTGTTCGCCAGGGTGACCTGAGCGGATGCAGCCTCCGACATGGCATCGCGTCCTTTCCCCGGGCACACCACAGGATGCGAAGAGTGTCCCGGATTGCGGCATTGGCTGTCCGGCTGTGCGGGACGTGTCGGGTCAGGATGATCCGTACGGACTCGACATGAGGGGATCGAAACGCCAGGAGAATCCAGGAAGCTTCCTGAACCACCCGGTATGGGGGGAGGTTGCCCCGTGCGGGGCGGTGGAAACCGCCCCGCCGGTGGCGGCCGGGAACCGGCCGCGGGTCAGTTCGGCGGCGCGTCCTTGCGCAGCCGGAACCAGTAGAAGCCGTGTCCCGCGAGAGTCAGCAGGTAGGGCCACTGACCGATGGCGGGGAAGCGCACCCCGCCGATCAGCTCCACCGGATGACGCCCGTTGAAGGACCTGAGATCGAGCTCGGTGGGCTGCGCGAACCGGGAGAAGTTGTGGACGCACAGCACCAGGTCGTCCCCGTGCTCCCGGGTGAAGGCGAGCACCGCCGGGTTGGACGACGGCAGTTCGTTGTACGTGCCGAGGCCGAACGCCGGGTTCTGCTTGCGGATCTCGATCATCCGCCGCGTCCAGTGCAGCAACGAGGACGGGGAGGCCATCGACGCCTCGACGTTGGTGACCTGGTAGCCGTAGACCGGGTCCATGATCGTGGGGAGGTAGAGCCGCCCCGGGTCGCTGGAGGAGAAGCCGGCGTTGCGGTCGGGCGTCCACTGCATCGGGGTGCGTACGGCGTCCCGGTCGCCCAGCCAGATGTTGTCGCCCATCCCGATCTCGTCCCCGTAGTAGAGGATCGGGGAGCCAGGCAGCGACAGCAGCAGGGCGGTGAACAGCTCGATCTGGTTGCGGTCGTTGTCCAGCAGCGGGGCGAGGCGGCGGCGGATGCCGATGTTGGCGCGCATCCGCGGGTCCTTCGCGTACTCCGCGTACATGTAGTCGCGTTCTTCGTCCGTGACCATTTCGAGCGTCAGCTCGTCGTGGTTGCGCAGGAAGATGCCCCACTGGCAGCCCGAGGGGATCGCCGGTGTCTTGGCCAGGATTTCGGAGACCGGGTAGCGGCTCTCGCGCCGTACGGCCATGAAGATCCGCGGCATCACGGGGAAGTGGAACGCCATGTGGCACTCGTCCCCGCCGCCCTGGTAGTCGCCGAAGTAGTCGACGACGTCCTCCGGCCACTGGTTGGCCTCGGCCAGCAGGACCGTGTCCGGGTAGTTGGCGTCGATCTCCTTGCGGACCCGCTTGAGGAAGTTGTGGGTCTCGGGCAGGTTCTCGCAGTTGGTGCCCTCGCGCTGGTAGAGGTAGGGCACGGCGTCGACCCGGAAGCCGTCGATGCCGAGGTCCAGCCAGAAGCGGAGCGCGGAGATGATCTCCTCCTGCACCGCCGGGTTCTCGTAGTTGAGGTCGGGCTGGTGCGAGAAGAACCGGTGCCAGTAGTACTGCTTGCGCACCGGGTCGAAGGTCCAGTTGGACGTCTCGGTGTCCACGAAGATGATCCGGGCGTCCTGGAACTGCTTGTCGTCGTCGGCCCAGACGTAGTAGTCGCCGTACGGCCCGTCGGGATCGGTCCGGGACTGCTGGAACCAGTCGTGCTGGTCGCTGGTGTGATTCATGACGAAGTCGATGATCACGCGCATGCCGCGCTGGTGGGCGGCGTCGACGAACTCCACGAAGTCGGCGAGGTCGCCGAACTCCGGCAGCACGGCGGTGTAGTCGGAGACGTCGTAACCGCCGTCGCGCAGCGGCGACTTGAAGAACGGCGGCAGCCAGAGGCAGTCGACGCCCAGCCACTGGAGGTAGTCCAGCTTGGCGGTGATCCCCTTCAGGTCTCCGATGCCGTCGCCGTTGGAGTCCTGGAAGGACCGGACGAGGACCTCGTAGAAGACGGCACGCTTGAACCAGTCGGGATCGCGGTCCTTGGCGGGAGTGTCCGCGAACAGGTCGTGGACGGGCTCATTGACGATCATGGTGTGGGTGACCCTCCGGTCGGCGGGGACGGTCGCAGGACGGCGATGTGCGCGGGCGTCACGCCCGGCTCCAGACGCACATAGAAGGTCCTGCCCCAGTGATAGGAAGTGCCGGTGAGCTCGTCGCGCACCGGCACGCTCTCGTGCCGGTCGAGGCCGAGTCGCGGCATGTCCAACGAGACGGTCGCCTCCTGGGTGTGGTGCGGGTCGAGGTTGACGACCATCAGAAGAGTGTTCGAACCGGAGCGCTTGCTGTACACGATCAGGGCGTCGTTGTCGGACGAGTGGAAATGCACGTCACGCAACTGTTGCAGCGCCGGGTGGCGGCGCCTGATCCGGTTGAGCGAGGTGATGAGCGGGGCCAGCGAACGGCCCTCGCGCTCGGCGGCTTCCCAGTCCCTGGGCCGGATCTCGTACTTCTCCGAGTCGAGGTACTCCTCACTGCCGTGGTGGATCGCGGTGTTCTCGCACAGCTCGAACCCCGCGTACACCCCCCATGAGGGGGAGAGGGTCGCCGCGAGCACCGCCCGTGCCTCGAAGGCCGGCCTGCCGCCCTCCTGAAGGTATCCGGGAAGGATGTCGGGGGTGTTCACGAAGAAATTCGGCCTCATGAACGAGGCGGTCTCACCGGCCAGCTCCGTCACGTAGTCCGTGATTTCCTGCCGGCTGTTGCGCCAGGTGAAATACGTGTACGACTGCTGGAATCCGACGGTGGCCAGGGTGCGCATCATCGCGGGCCGGGTGAATGCCTCGGCCAGGAAGATCACATCGGGATCGGTTCCGTTGATCTCGGTGATCACCTTCTCCCAGAAGACCACCGGCTTCGTGTGCGGATTGTCGATCCGGAAGATGCGCACACCCCGGTCCATCCAGAACCGCAGGATGCGCACCGTCTCCGCGACGATTCCGTCCATGTCCCTGTCGAAGGCGATCGGATAGATGTCCTGGTATTTCTTCGGTGGATTCTCCGCATAGGCGATGGTGCCGTCGGCCCGGTGCTGGAACCACTCCGGGTGCTTCTCCACCCACGGATGGTCCGGCGAGCACTGGAGCGCGAAATCCAGGGCCACTTCCATCCGCAGGTTGCGAGCCGTCTCCACGAAATGGGCGAAGTCCTCCAGGGTGCCGAGATCCGGGTGGACCGCGTCGTGGCCGCCCTCCGCCGAACCGATCGCCCACGGCACGCCCACGTCGTGCGGGGCCGGGGTCAGGGAGTTGTTCGGACCCTTGCGGTGGGTCGTGCCGATGGGGTGGACCGGCGGCAGATAGACCACGTCGAACCCCATCGCGGCGACCGCGGGCAGCCGCTCGGCCGCCGTGCGGAAGGTGCCGCTGATGAGCCGGGGCGGCTCCGGCGCGGCGGCGGCCCTGGTCTTGCGCCCCTTGCGCGGCGCCTTCGCGGGTTCGGCCCTCGCCCCCTCGGAGCGCGGGAACATCTCGTACCAGGAGCCGTACAGCGCACGCCGGCGCTCGACCACCAGCGGGTGCGGGCGCGAGGCCGTGACCAGCTCGCGCAGGGGGTGGCGGGCCAGCGCCCGGCCGGCCTCCGGGGAGAGCGCCGCCGCGAGCCGGGCCTCGGCCGGCCGGGACTCGTCGCGCAGCGCGTCGACCGCGGCCAGCACCGCCTCGCGGCCGTCCCGCTTGGGCACGCCCTCGGCGGCCCGCTCGTACAGCTCGGCGCCCTCGGCGAGCACCAGCGCGGTGTCGATGCCCGCCGGGATCTTGATCTGCGCCGCGTGCCGCCAGGTGGCGACCGGATCGCTCCACGCCTCGACCGTGTACGTCCAGCGGCCCTCGGCGTCCGGCGTCACCTCGGCGCCCCAGCGGTCGGTGCCCGGGGCCAGCTCGCGCATCGGCGTCCACGGCCCCGGACGCCCGCTCGGACCGCGCAGCACCACATTGGCCGCGACCGCGTCGTGACCCTCCCGGAAGACGGTCGCGGTGACCTGGAACGTCTCACCGGCAACGGCCTTGGCGGGCCTTCTGCCGCAATCGACGAGCGGATGGACGTCGAGGACGGGAATGCGACCGATCATGGAATCACCTGGGGACTGGGGCTCGGATCCGACGAGGCGGGCAGCGGGCGCAGAAGGCTGAACGCGCGCGCCGCGAGGGTGGGGTTGCGTCCTTTCTAGCCGCTCGGTGGATGGCTGGCGGGGTGTGGGCATGGCCGCTCCTGTCCGCGTTCACTCGAATGGCAGTCGAAACAGGCCGTATACGAACCGGGGGCCGATCACCGGCGGTCTGGGAATGAATCGTGCGCGTGCCGCAGATGAACCCTCGTCGGCTGTCATCCGAATGCATTCGTTCCGGGTACCGGAGAAGCCTTCCCCAGCATCGTGGTGGGCCAATCCGGTGATATGTCGTCTGCTCGGGCGTATGGGGGACGTTCCGAATGCGCCGGGCTCCGCCGCGCGTACGCGGGATTGTGCGGAACCGGCGCACGCGGGTGGGAAAGGCGCCACACGGCAGCTTTCCCCCTGGGGTGGAGGCTCACAAGGCCGCATGAGGGGAAGGAATCGGCCATAACGCCTGTGCCGTATGAGCCCGGTTGTGCGTGCGGTGGCGAAAGGGGCGTACGGGACCGGAGCGCACGGGCGTCCGGACCGCACCGGTCGCACTCCGCCCGGCGCCCGCGCGCCGTGGCTGCCGGACCCGGCCCGCGGCTACCGTCGAGGGTGACGGAGCGGCGCACATGGTGGTGCGTCCCGCTCCGATTCGTACGTCCCCTGTAAAGGTGGAATGCGTGAAGGCCATTCGTCGATTCACCGTGCGTCCCGTCCTGCCCGACTCCCTCCAACCCCTCAGCGACCTGGCGCGCAACCTGCGCTGGTCCTGGCACACCGAGACCCGCGAGCTGTTCCAGGCCGTCGACCCGGCGGCCGGCCCCGCGGCGGAGTGCGACCCCGTACGCCTGCTCGGTTCCGTCTCCGCGGGCCGGCTCGCCGAGCTGGCCCGGGACGAAGCGTTCCTGCGCCGGCTCGCCGAGGCGTCCGCCGACCTCCGGGAGTACCTCCAGGGGCCCCGCTGGTACCAGGAGCAGCGCGCCGAGGGCGCCGCGCTCCCCGCCGCCATCGCCTACTTCTCACCCGAATTCGGGGTCACCGCCGCACTCCCGCAGTACTCCGGCGGGCTCGGCATCCTCGCCGGGGACCACCTCAAGGCCGCCAGCGACCTGGGCGTCCCCCTCGTCGGGGTCGGCCTGCTCTACCGCCACGGCTACTTCCGCCAGAGCCTGTCCAGGGACGGCTGGCAGCAGGAGCACTACCCCGTCCTCGACCCCAACGAGCTGCCGCTCACCCTCCTCCGCGAGGCCGACGGCACCCCCAGCCAGGTCGTCCTGGCCCTGCCCGGCGGCCGCTCCCTGCACGCCCAGATCTGGCAGGCCCACGTCGGCCGGGTGCCGCTGCTGATGCTCGACTCCGGCGTCGAGGAGAACGCCCCCGGCGAACGCGAGGTCACCGACCGGCTGTACGGCGGCGGCAGCGAGCACCGGCTGCTCCAGGAAATGCTGCTGGGCATCGGCGGGGTCCGCGCGGTGCGCACCTACTGCCGGCTCACCGGCCACCCCGCCCCCGAGGTGTTCCACACCAACGAGGGCCACGCCGGCTTCCTCGGCCTCGAACGCATCCGCGAGCTGGCCACCACGGGCCTGGACTTCGACTCCTCGGTGGAGTCCGTCCGCGCCGGCACCGTCTTCACCACCCACACCCCGGTCCCGGCCGGAATCGACCGGTTCGACCGCGAACTCGTCGCCCGCCACTTCGGCGAGGACGGCGAACTGCCCGGCGTACCCGCCGAACGCGTCCTGGAACTCGGCACCGAGACCTACACCGGCGGCGACCCGGGCGTCTTCAACATGGCGGTGATGGGGCTGCGGCTCGCCCAGCGCGCCAACGGCGTCTCCACGCTGCACGGCGCGGTCAGCCGGGAGATGTTCGCCGGGCTCTGGCCGGGCTTCGACGCCCCGGAGGTGCCCATCACCTCCGTCACCAACGGGGTCCACGCGCCCACCTGGGTCGCCCCCGAGGTCTACCGGCTGCGGACCGAGTCCGGCGGCACACCGGGGCGGTGGGACTCCGTCGCCGCCATCCCCGACCGGCGGCTGTGGGACCTGCGCCGGACCCTGCGCGAACAGCTGGTGACCGAGGTGCGGCAGCGGCTGCACGCCTCCTGGCGCACCAGGGGCGCACAACCCGCCGAGCTGGGCTGGATCGACGGCGTGCTGGACCCCGACGTCCTGACGATCGGCTTCGCCCGCCGCGTCCCCTCCTACAAGCGCCTGACGCTGATGCTGCGCGACCGGGACCGGCTGCGCGGGCTGCTGCTGCACCCGGAGCGGCCGATCCAGATCGTCGTCGCGGGCAAGGCGCACCCGGCCGACGACAGCGGGAAGCGGCTGGTCCAGGAGCTGGTCAGGTTCGCCGACGACCCCCGGGTCCGCCACCGCATCGTCTTCCTGCCCGACTACGGGATGGCGATGGCCCAGAAGCTCTACCCGGGCTGCGACGTCTGGCTGAACAACCCGCTGCGCCCGCTGGAGGCGTGCGGGACGAGCGGGATGAAGGCCGCGCTCAACGGCTGCCTCAACCTGTCCGTGCTGGACGGCTGGTGGGACGAGTGGTTCGAGCCGGACTTCGGCTGGGCGATCCCGACGGCCGAGGGCGGCGCCCTGGACGAGGACCGGCGCGACGACCTGGAGGCGGGCGCCCTGTACGAGCTGATCGAGGACCGGGTCGCGCCGCGCTTCTACGACCGCGGGGACGAGGGAATGCCCGGCCGCTGGATCGAGATGGTCCGCCGCACGCTGGGCACGCTGGGGCCCAAGGTGCTCGCCGACCGGATGGTCCGCGAGTACGTGGAGCGGCTGTACACCCCGGCCGCCGTCGCCCAGCGGTCCCTGGAGGTGGAGCAGGCCCGGGAGCTGGCCGGCTGGAAGGCGCGGGTCAGGGCGGCCTGGCCGCGGGTGGCCGTGGACCATGTGGAGGCGGTGACGCCCAGCGCGTCGGGTACGTCGGCGGAGCTGGGTTCCACGCTGGCGCTGCGGGTCCGGGTCAGCCTGGGCGCGCTGGAGCCGGACGACGTGGAGGTGCAGGCGGTGGCCGGGCGGGTCGACTCGGCCGACGCGATCTTCGACGCCCAGGTCTTCCCGCTGAAGCCGGCGGGCGGCCAGGACCTGGAGGGCCGCTGGCTGTACGAGGGCCCGCTCGCCCTGGACCGGACGGGACCCTACGGCTACACCGTGCGGGTGCTGCCCACCCACCGGCTGCTGGCCCACGGGGCGGAACTCGGCCTGGTCGCCCAGCCGATGGGCCGCACGGGTGAGGGCGCGGGCGTGCTGATGCGCTGACGCCCGGAGCCCGGCGGACGCGCGACCGCCCGGGAGGAGAGGTCTCCTCCCGGGCGGTTCGCCGTATCAGCGCCGGGTCATGCGGTGACCCGTGCCGCGGCCCATGCGGTGGGCCGGGCGGTGGGGCCGGATCAGAAGGTCAGCTTGAAGCTGTTGATCTTTCCGCTGTACCCGGAGTAGATGTCCTGGACCTTGAGCTTCCAGGTGCCGTTGGCGGTCTTGGACGAGGCGTTGACGGTGTAGGTCGTCTTGACGTCGTCCGCCGAGTCGCCGATGGAGGCGTTCTTCAGCCGGAAGGTGCCGCCGTCCGGGGCGACGAGGTCGATGACCAGGTCACCGCGCCAGCTGTGGGTGATGTCCACGCCGACCTTGAGGGCGCTGGGCGCCTTGCCGGAGCGGCCGGTGACGTTGACCGAGCTGGTGACGGCCGAGCCGTGGTCGGGGATGGCCACGGTGGTGGTGTTCTGGAAGACCGTGCCGTCACCGGGGTCGGTCGGGTCGGTGCCGCCGCCGGGGCGCGCGCCGACGTTGATCGCGGCCCAGGCGTCGGCCACCGACTTGTACTCGGCGCTGCTGGTGCCGTAGAGGGCACCGGCCACGGCGAGCGTGCCGGTGCGGGCCGCCGCGTAGTTGGTCGTGGAGGTGAACTTGGTGGTGAGCGCCTTGAACCAGATCTGCTCGGCCTTGTCGCGGCCGATGCCGGTCACCGGCAGGCCGTCGGAGGTCGGGGAGTTGTAGCTGACGCCGTTGATGGTCTTGGCGCCGCTGCCCTCCGAGAGGAGGTAGAAGAAGTGGTTGGCCGGGCCCGACGAGTAGTGCACGTCGATGTTGCCGATGCCCGAGTACCAGGAGTCCTTCGATATCCCGTCCCGGCTGGGCTTGTCCTGGTAGCGCAGCGGCGTGCCGTCGCCATTGATGTCGATCTTCTCACCGATGAGGTAGTCGCCCTTGTCGGTGGAGTTGTTCGCGTAGAACTCGACGGCGGTGCCGAAGATGTCGCTGGTCGCCTCGTTGAGGCCGCCGGACTCACCGCTGTAGTTCAGGCCCGCGGTGTTGGAGGTGACGCCGTGGCTCATCTCGTGGGCGGCGACGTCCAGGGCGGTCAGCGGGGCCGCGTTGCCGCTGCCGTCGCCGTACGTCATGCAGAAGCAGCTGTCGTCCCAGAAGGCGTTGACGTAGCTGTTGCCGTAGTGGACGCGGGAGTACGCGCCGACGCCGTTGCCCTTGATGCCGGTCCGGCCGTGGACGTTCTTGTAGTAGTCCCAGGTCTCGGCCGCACCGTAGTGGGCGTCCGCCGCCGCGGTCTCCGGGTTCGAGGCGAGGCCGTTGCCCCAGACGTCGTCGGAGCCGGAGAAGAGGGTGCCCGTGCCGGACGTACCGTGGTTCAGGTTGTACGTCTTGTGGTTGCCGCGGGTGGTGTCGGTCAGGTTGTACGCCCCCGAGGTGTTGAGGGTGACCTGGCCGCTGTACTCGGTGTTGCCGACGCCCGTCTCGATGGCCTGCCACTCGTAGAGCTTCGCTCCGGTGGTGGCGTCCGTGATGACGTGCAGGGCGTTCGGGGTGCCGTCCTCCTGGAGGCCGCCGACGACGGTCTCGTAGGCGAGCTGCGGGGTGCCCGAGGCCATCCAGACGACCTTGCGGGGCGCCTGGTCGGCGACCGCCTTGTCCGAGCCGGCCGCCTTGGCCGCGCCGAGCGCCTGCTTCTGCGCCGCCGCCGGGGCGACGTCCGCCGTCGTGCTGACGGCCTTCAGCTGGGAGGCGGTGGCCGGGGACGCCTTGACGACGCTCTCGGTGGCACCGGCCTTGCTCTCCTGGACGACCAGGTCGCCGCCGAGGACCGGGAGCCCGTCGAAGGTGCGCTCGTAACGCGTGTGCGTGGTGCCGTCGTTGTCCTGGACGACATCGCGGACGACGAGCTTCTCCTGCGGGCCGAGGCCGAGCTTCTCGGCGGTGGCCGCCCGGCTCGCGGTGGCCTCGCGGATCAGCTCGGCGCGCTGCGAGGGCGAGAGCTGCTTGGGCAGGGCGCCGTGGTTCGCCGTGGAGGCGGTGGCGGCCTTGGTGGTACCCGCGTCCGGTGCGGCGGAGGCCGACCCGGTCTGGACTCCTACGGCGAGGAGTGCTGCTGCGGCTATCAGAGCGCCGGTCGCGGTGGTACGACGGCTGGGCGTGGATCTCACGCGGACTCCTTCTGCGAGGGGGGTACCGGCGGCTGGGTTCGCCGTCCGGGCAGAGCAAGCAGTGCGCAGAACGGGGTGAAGAGTGTCAGCCGCGGGCCAGTCCTGTCAGGACCGCGTCAACAACTTGGCCGGAATTCGTCCGTTGCCGGAATGGTCATGTTCGTTAAGCGGACGTTTCGCCGAGCTTCACGCCACGGCCGCCCGGGGGCTTTCGGGACCGAACGTGCAGGGCGCGTCGAGTTCGTGACGTACGTGACCGGATGCTACGGCCGTGTGAAGAACCGGAAAGTTCCCACCTGGCGAGACGGCGGGCAAGTGTGGCTCGTTCCCGGCCGTCCGCCCTCGTACGAAGAGGGCGGACGGCCGGGCGCGGCGGAGGCCGGGCCAGGCTCCGCGGCGGAGGTCAGGCCAGGCTCTCCCGCCAGGCGCGGTGCAGGCCGGCGAACCGGCCGGTGCCGGCGATGAGTTCGGCGGGCGCGCCGTCCTCCACGATCCGGCCGTGCTCCATCACCAGCACCCGGTCCGCGACCTCCACGGTCGACAGCCGGTGCGCGATCACCACCGCGGTGCGGCCGTGCAGCACGGTGTCCATCGCCTGCTGCACCGCCCGCTCGCCGGGGATGTCGAGCGAGCTGGTCGCCTCGTCGAGGATCAGCACCGCCGGGTCCGCGAGCAGCGCACGGGCGAACGCCACCAACTGGCGCTGACCCGCCGAGATCCGGCCGCCCCGCTTGCGCACGTCGGTGTCGTAGCCGTCGGGCAGACCGGTGATGAAGTCGTGGGCGCCGATCGCCTTCGCCGCCCGCTCGATCTCCTCGCGGCTCGCCTCCGGCCGGCCGATCGCGATGTTCTCGGCGACCGTCCCGGAGAACAGGAACGCCTCCTGCGTCACCATCACCACGCCGCGCCGCAGTTCGGGCGTGGCGAGGTCCCGCAGGTCGGTGCCGTCCAGCAGGACCCGGCCCTCGGTCGGGTCGTAGAAGCGGGCCAGCAGCTTGGCGAGCGTCGACTTGCCCGCCCCCGTGGAGCCGACCACCGCCACCGTCTGCCCCGCCGGGACGGTCAGGTCGAAGCGCGGCAGCACCTCACCGCCCGTGCGGTACGCGAAGCTCACCGAGTCGAAGACCACCTCGCGGCCCGGCTGGCCGCCCGTACGGACCGGCAGCTCGCGCGGCGCCAGGGCCTCGGGGACCGTGGGCGTCTGGGCCAGCAGACCGGCGACCTTCTCCAGCGAGGCCGCCGCCGACTCGAAGGAGTTGAGGAACATGCTGAGCCGGTCGATCGGGTCGTAGAGCCGCCGCAGATAGAGCACCATCGCCGCCAGCACACCGAGCGCGAGCCCGCCGGAGGCGACGCGGTAGGCACCCCACAGCACGATTCCGGCCACCGCCGTGTTCGCGACCAGCCGCGAGCCGACGACATAGCGCGCGTTCTCCAGCATCGCGTCGCCGTTGGTGCCCTGGTGGCGCGCGTTCAGCTCCCGGAAGGCCGCGTCGTTGACGGGCTCGCGGCGGAATGCCTGGACGGGCCGGATGCCGTTCATCGTCTCCGCGAACTTCACGATCACCGCGGCGATCGCCGTCGAACGGGCCCCGAAGATCACCGAGGAGCGCCGCCGGTAGAGCTGCACCAGCAGGTACAGCGGTGCGAAGGACGCCACCGCGGCCGCGCCCGTGGCGAGGTCCAGCCAGAGCAGCACCGCCGCGATGGAGACGAACGACAGCAGCACGTGGATCAGCTCCTGGAGCCCCTCGTCCAGCAGCTCCCGCAGCGACTCCAGGTCCGTGGTGGAACGCGAGATCAGCCGCCCCGAGGTGTACCGCTCGTGGAAGTCCACGCTCAGCGCCTGCGCATGGCGGAAGATCCGGCCGCGCAGGTCGAGCAGCACGTCCTGGTTGACCCGCGCGGACATGCGGATGAACGCGTACTGCAGGGCGCCCGCACCGGCCGCGCAGAGCGCGTAGCCCGACGCCACGGCGATCAGCGGCCCGTAGTCGTTCTCCCGGAACGCCGGCACCCCGCTGTCGATGGCGTAGGCGACCAGCAGCGGGCCGGCCTGCACGGCCGCCTGCTGCACCAGCAGGAACAGGGCGGCCGCCGCGACCCGGCCCCGCATCGGCCGCAGCAGCGACCGGAGCAGCTGCCAGGTGGCGCCGCGCGGGGTGGGCAGGTCGTCGCGGTCGAAGGGGTCGCCGTCCGCCTTCGCGGGCGGCTGTTCGGCCGCCGTGGCGGCCGGCGGTGCCTGGCGCTCGTCCTCGTCGTCGCCGCCCGGTTCCGCGGGCCGTCCGGTCGTCGTACTCGTCATCGGGTGCTGCCCTCCTCGGCAGGGGCCATCGCGTCCAGGTGTTCGTCTTCGGCTGTTTCCGTACCGGGCGTTTCGGCCCGGGCCCCGGTGCTCCCGTCCTCGCCGGCCGACAGGCCCGCGCCGGACATCAGCCAGGCGTACTCGGTGCTGGTGCGCAGCAGTTCCTGATGGGTGCCGACCGCGCTGATCCGGCCCTCGGACAGCAGCGCCACCCGGTCCGCGAGCATCACGGTGGACGGCCGGTGCGCGACGACCACCGCCGTGGTCTCCTCCAGGACGCGCCGCAGCGCCGCCTCCACCAGCGCCTCCGTGTGCACGTCGAGCGCCGAGAGCGGGTCGTCCAGCACCAGGAAGCGCGGCCGGCCCACCACGGCCCTGGCCAGGGCGAGGCGCTGGCGCTGGCCGCCGGACAGGCTCAGGCCCTGCTCGCCGACCTGGGTGTCCACGCCGTGCGGCAGCTCGTGGACGAAGTCGGCCTGCGCGACCGAGAGCGCCCGCAGCAACTCCTCCTCGCCCGCCCCGGCCGCGCCCATCAGCACGTTCTCCCCGACGCTCGCCGAGAACAGCGTCGGCTCCTCGAACGCCACCGACACCAGCTCCCGCAGCCGGGCACGCGGCATGGCGGTGATGTCCTCGCCGTCCAGGGTGATCCGCCCCGCGGTGGCCTGGTGCAGCCGGGGCACCAGGGAGGTCAGCGTCGTCTTGCCGGAACCCGTCGCCCCGACCAGGGCCATCGTCTCGCCCGGCCGGATGCGCAGATCGATCCGGGCGAGGACGGGCGCGGAGCCCTCCTCCGCGTCGGGGTAGCGGAACTCGACGCCCTCGAAGACCATGCCGCCCGCCTCCCGGGCCTCGCCGGTGCCGTCACCGGCCGCCCGCGCGGCGTCCTCCTCCTCGGCGACGTCCATCACCTCGAAGAACCGCTCGGTCGCCGTCGCCGACTCCTGGCTCATCGCCAGCAGGAAGCCGATCGACTCGACCGGCCAGCGCAGCGCGAGCGCCGTGGAGAGGAACGCGACCAGGGTGCCCGCCGACAGGCCGCCGTCCGCGACCTCGATCGTGCCGAAGACCAGCGCCGCCCCGATGGCGAGCTCCGGCAGCGTCGTGATGAGGGCCCAGATCCCCGCGAGCAGCCGCGCCTTGCCCAGCTCCGTGGCGCGCAGCCGCTCGGCGAGCACGCGGAAGGCGTGCGCCTGGCTGCGGTGGCGGCCGAAGCCCTTGATGATGCGGATGCCCAGCACGCTCTCCTCGACCACGGTCGTCAGATCACCGACCTGGTCCTGCGCCGCGCGCGCCACCTTCGCGTACTTCGCCTCGAACGCCGAGCAGACGATCACGAGCGGTACGACGGGGGCGAGCAGCACCAGCCCCAGCGTCCACTCCTGCGACAGCAGGATCACGAAACCGACGAGGATCGTGGTGCCGTTGACGAGCAGGAAGGTCAGCGGGAAGGCCAGGAACATCCGCAGCAGCATCAGGTCCGTCGTCCCGCGCGAGAGCAACTGGCCCGAGGGCCACCGGTCGTGGAAGGAGACCGGCAGGCGCTGGAGGTGCCGGTAGAGGTCGGCCCGCATCGACGCCTCGAAGCCGGCCAGCGGACGCGCCACCAGCCACCGCCGCACCCCGAACAGCACCGCCTCCGCGATGCCCAGGAGCAGCAGGTACAGCGCGCCGAGCCAGACCCCGCCCGGGTCCCGGTGGGCGACCGGGCCGTCCACGATCCACTTCAGGACCAGCGGGATCACCAGGCCCAGACAGGAGGCGACGACCGCCACCAGCGCCGCGCTGAACAGCCGGGTCCGTACCGGCTTCACATACGGCCACAACCGCAGCAGCGAACGTACGGCGGACCGGTCCTTGGGCTCTACATGTTCCTGGCGCATCAGGGTGAGCCTACGGTCCGTCCGGATATCGGTCCTGCGGTTTTATCCGGCCGTCCGGTGCCCGGCGGAGGCGGACCGCGCCGGGGGTCGTAGGGCGGCATCAACCGATCGGCTGATGCCGGTCCGAGCGCGATGGCGGATGCCGCCGCGGGCCGCGGGCATGAATGCTCGGTGCCATGGCAATCATCGAAGCGAGCGGGGTGCGCAAGTCCTACGGCGGCCGCCCCGTGGTCGACGGAGTGAGCTTCTCCGTCGACGAGGGGGAGATCTTCGGGATTCTCGGCCCCAACGGCGCGGGCAAGACCACCACCGTCGAGTGCGTCGCGGGGCTGCGGGTCCCCGACGCCGGGACCGTCCGGGTCGCCGGACTCGACCCCGTCGCGGACCGCGACCGGGTGACCCGGCTGCTCGGCGCCCAACTCCAGGAGAGCGAACTCCAGACCAAGATCACCGTGCGTGAGGCCCTGGAGCTGTACAGCGCCTTCTACCCCCGGCCCGCCGACTGGCGGCCGCTCGCAGAACGGCTCGGCCTGGACACCAAGCTGGACACCCGCTTCGGCCGGCTCTCCGGCGGCCAGAAGCAGCGCCTGTCCATCGCGCTCGCCCTCGTCGGCCGGCCCCGCGTCGTCATCCTGGACGAGCTGACCACCGGCCTCGACCCCCGGGCCCGGCGCGACACCTGGCAGCTCATCGAGGACGTGCGCGCGAGCGGCGTCACGGTCGTCCTCGTCACCCACTTCATGGAGGAGGCCCAGCGCCTCTGCGACCGCATCGCCGTCATCGACAAGGGACACGTCGTCGCCCTCGACACCCCCGCCGGGCTGATCGCCGGCGCCGACGGCTCCACCGTCATCTCCTTCACCCCCTCGAAGCCGCTGCCCGAGGCCGAACTCGCGGCGCTGCCCGGAGCCACCTCGTACGAGGACCGGGACGGCCGGGTCCTCATCAACGGCACCGACGAGACCGTCAACGCCGTCATCTCACTGCTGGCCCGGCTCCGCGTCACCGCCCACCGGCTCCGCGTCGCAGAGGCGACCCTGGACGACGCCTTCCTCGACCTCACCGAACACCCCGGCCCCGCCGACGAGCGCGGCCTCACAGAACGGGCAGCCTGAGATGGCCACAGCGCACACCGCCACCACCGCCGCGCCCCGCGCCACCGCCTCCGGCGCGACGCTCGCCGTCCTCAAGTCGGAGACCCGGCTGTTCCTGCGCGAACCGGGCAGCCTGTTCTGGATCGTGGTCTTCCCGACCGTGCTGCTGGTGATCCTGGGCCTGGTCCCGTCCTTCCGGGTGCACGACGACGGGCTCGGCGGCCGGCGCGTCATCGACCTGTACGTGTCCGTCGCGGTGCTGCTCGCTCTGATCATGTCCGGGCTCCAGGCGATGCCGCCCGTCCTGACCGGCTACCGCGAACGCGGCATCCTGCGCCGCATGTCCACCACCCCCGTACGGCCCTCCGCCCTCCTCGGCGCGCAGATCGCGCTGCACGGCGCCGCCGCGCTCGTCTCCGCCCTGCTGGTCACCGCCGTCGGCCGGACCGCCTTCGGAGTCCGGTTGCCCGGCCGGCCGTTCGGCTATCTGCTGGCGCTGCTGCTCGCGGTCGCCTGCGTCCTGGCCCTCGGCTCGCTGATCTGCGCCGTCTCCCGCACGACCAAGATCGCCGCCACCATCGGGTCCGTCGTCTACTTCTCGATGATGTTCACAGCGGGCGTCTGGGTCCCCGTCCAGGCCATGCCCGACGCGCTCCGCCGCATCGTCCAGGCCACCCCCTTCGGCGCGGCCTCCCAGGCGCTCGACCAGGCCGCCCGGGGCGACTGGCCGAGCTGGGCGTACCTCGGAGCGGTCGCCGCCTGGACGGCGGTGGCGGGCTGGGCCGCGACCCGTACGTTCCGGTGGCAGTAGCCGACGCGGGGGCGGACAGCGGCTCCGGGCACGAGGGAGACTTCTCCCATGAGCGCGCACGAGGAGGCCGTGACGGCGGTCGAGCAGTGGTGGGGCCGGTTCTTCCGGTACGGGCCGTACGGGCTGCTCGGCCTCGCCACCGTCATCGCGGTCGTGTCCCGGGACCTCGTCATGTCCGGCGCCGACGAGCGCGGCGCCCTCGTGCTCATCCCGGCTGCGCTCGCCCTCCAGTTCTGGTGGACCCGCGCCGGCATCCGCCCGCAGAGCGGAGCCGC
Source organism: Streptomyces sp. A1277 (assembly GCF_004795015.1). Lineage (GTDB taxonomy): Bacteria > Actinomycetota > Actinomycetes > Streptomycetales > Streptomycetaceae > Streptomyces. The sequence goes on from NZ_SSBI01000011.1 coordinate 151,869, forward strand.
CCAGTGCTACTTCATCACCCGCACCCTGCTGGCCTTCGGGCTGACCTGGTGCAACCCCTTCTACTCGATCTACGCGGTGCTCGGCTACTTCGACGCGGGCCGGGTGCTCCCGTACCGCGGCGTGCGGCCCGGTCTACTGGCCACCGCCGTCATCATGGCGGGCGCGCAGAGCGGCAGCACCCTGCCGCCCGCCACCCTCATGAACTGGATCGTCTTCGGCGTCGTGCTGGCCGTGCACGCGACGCTCGCCATGGCCTTCGCCCAGATCGGCAAGCGGGAGGCCGAGCAGGCCCGTTCGCAGACCGACACCATCGCCGCCCTGGAGTCCGCCAACGCCCGCCTCGAACAGGCCCTTGCGGAGAACGCCGGACTGCATGCCCAGCTCCTCGTCCAGGCCCGCGAGGCCGGGGTGGCCGACGAGCGGCGCCGGCTCGCCGCCGAGATCCACGACACCATCGCCCAGGGCCTCACCGGCATCATCGCCCAGCTCCAGGCCGTCACCTCCACCGCCGAGACCGACCCCGCCCTCGCCAGGGAACACCTCGTGCGGGCCGCCGCCCTGGCCCGGCACAGCCTGGGCGAGGCCCGCCGCTCGGTGCACAACCTGCTGCCGGCCGCCCTGGAACACGACGACCTGCCCGGCGCGCTGAAGAAGACGGTCGCCACCTGGTCGCAGCGCACCGGGGTCCGCGCCGACTTCACGGTCACCGGCACCGTCGAACCGCTCCACGACGAGGTCGGCGCCACCCTGCTGCGGATCGCCGAGGAGGCCCTGGCCAACGCCGGCCGGCACGCCGAGCCCTCCCGGGCCGGGGTCACCCTCTCCTACATGGGCGACGAGATCTCGCTCGACGTCCGCGACGACGGCCGCGGCTTCGACCCGGCCGCGCTGCCGCCGTACCGGGGCGCCGGCGGATTCGGGCTCGGCGGCATGCGGGCCCGCGCCGAACGCATGGCGGGCACCGTCGAGGTCGAGACCGGCCCGGGCCTGGGCACCGCCGTCTGCGCCCGCGTCCCGATGGTCCGGCACGACTGACCCCGTCCCGTACCGTGGTGCGCCATGGACCGGGATCCCGCGCGCGTCATCACGCTGATCGTCGTCGACGACCACCCCGTCGTACGGGACGGGCTGCGTGGCATGTTCGCGTCGGCGCCGGAGTTCCGGGTGCTCGGGGAGGCGGCCGACGGGGTCGAGGGCGTCGAGATGGCCGCCCGGCTCGACCCCGACGTCGTGCTGATGGACCTGCGGATGCCGGGCGGCGGCGGGGTCGCCGCGATCACCGAGCTGACCCGGCGCGGCGCCCGCTCCAAGGTCCTGGTCCTCACCACGTACGACACCGACTCCGACACCCTGCCCGCGATCGAGGCGGGCGCGACCGGCTACCTCCTCAAGGACGCCCCCCGCGAGGAGCTGTTCACCGCCGTGCGGGCCGCCGCCGACGGCCGTACCGTCCTGTCACCGGCCGTCGCCTCCCGGCTCGTCTCCGCGGTCCGCACCCCGGCCGCCCCCGGCAACGAGACCCTGTCCGCCCGCGAACGCGAGGTGCTGGCCCTCGTCGCCAAGGGGACCTCCAACCGGGAGATCGCCGCGGAGCTGTTCATCAGCGAGGCCACCGTGAAGACCCACCTCACCCACCTGTTCGCCAAGCTGGGCGCCAAGGACCGCGCCGCCGCCGTCGCCGTCGCGTACGAGCGCCGCATCCTCGGCTGAACCGCCCGCTCACTCCCGTACCCGCAGCAGCAGCACCGACCGCTCCGGGACCGTCAGCCGCTCGCCGCCCCGGTGGACCGTGCCCGGCGCCTCGGCCTGGTCCTCGCGCGAGGTGTCGAGGAGCACTTCGTACGCCCGCGCCCACGGCGGCCCCGGCAGCAGGAAGTCCACCGGCCGGTGGTCCGCGTGCAGGAGGGCCAGGAAGCTGTCGTCGGTCACCTGCTCGCCGCGCGCGTCCCGGCCCGGGATGTCGCGGCCGGAGAGGTAGAGCCCGACCGTCGCGGCCGGGGCGTACCAGTCGCCCTCCGTCATCTCGGCGCCCTGCGGGGTGAACCACGCCAGGTCCCGCAGCCCGTCCGGGGCCTGCGGGCGGCCGGAGAAGAACGCCCGGCGGCGCAGCACCGGATGGCGGTGGCGCAGCGCGAGGACCCGGGCGGTCAGCGCGGTCAGCTCACGCCACTGCGGCTGATCGAGCAGCGACCAGTCCACCCAGCCGGTCTCGTTGTCCTGGCAGTAGGCGTTGTTGTTGCCGCCCTGGGTGCGGCCCATCTCGTCGCCGGCCACCAGCATCGGCACCCCGGTCGACAGCAGCAGCGTGGTCAGCAGGTTGCGCAGCTGCCGGCGGCGCAGCGCGCTTACGCCCTCGTCGTCCGTCTCGCCCTCGGCCCCGCAGTTCCAGGCCCGGTTGTCCGAGGTGCCGTCCCGGTTGCCCTCGCCGTTGGCCTCGTTGTGCTTGTGCTCGTAGCTCACCAGGTCGCGCAGGGTGAAGCCGTCGTGCGCGGTGACGAAGTTGACCGAGGCGTACGGGCGGCGCCCGCCCCACGCGTACAGGTCGCTGGACCCGGTCAGCCGGTAGCCGAGGTCCCGTACGTCGGGCAGGGCGCCGCGCCAGAAGTCCCGTACGGCGTCCCGGTAGTGGTCGTTCCACTCGGTCCACAGCGGCGGGAAGGCCCCCACCTGGTAGCCGCCGTTGCCGACGTCCCACGGTTCGGCGATGAGCTTGACCCGGCGCAGGACCGGGTCCTGGGCGATGACCGCGAGGAACGGGGAGAGCATGTCGACGTCGTGCATCGAGCGGGCGAGCGCCGCCGCCAGGTCGAAGCGGAAGCCGTCGACGCCCATCTCGGTCACCCAGTACCGCAGCGAGTCGGTGATCAGCCGCAGCACGTTCGGCTGGACGACGTGCAGGGTGTTGCCGCAGCCGGTGTAGTCGGCGTACCGGCGGGCGTCGGCCTGGAGGCGGTAGTAGCCGCGGTTGTCGATGCCGCGCAGCGAGAGCATCGGGCCCAGCTCGCCCGCCTCCGCGGTGTGGTTGTAGACGACGTCGAGGATCACCTCGATGCCCGCGTCGTGCAGGGCGCGGACCATCCGCTTGAACTCGCCGACCTGCTCGCCCGCCGTGCCGCTCGCGGAGTATCCGGCGTGCGGGGCGAAGTAGCCGATGGAGTTGTAGCCCCAGTAGTTGCGCAGCCCGCGCCGCAGCAGGTGGTCCTCGTGGGCGAACTGGTGCACCGGCAGCAGCTCCACCGCCGTCACCCCGAGGTGCTTGAGATGGCCGATGGCCGCGGGGTGGGCGAGCCCGGCGTAGGTGCCGCGCAGCTCCTCGGGGATGCCGGGGTGGCGCTGGGTGAAGCCCCGCACGTGCAGCTCGTAGATGACGGAGTCCGCCCACGGCGTCTTCGGCCTGCGGTCGTCGGCCCAGTCGTCGTCATCGTGGACGACGACCCCCTTGGGCACGTACGGGGCGGAGTCCCGTCCGTCGCGCACGGTGTCGGCGGCGTGCTGCTCGGGCCAGTCCCTCACATGGCCGTACACCTCGGCCGGAAGGGTGAATTCGCCGTCCACCGCCCGGGCGTACGGATCGAGCAGCAGCTTCGCCGCGTTCCACCGGGCGCCCGTCCACGGGTCCCAGCGGCCGTGCACCCGGTAGCCGTAGCGCGTGCCCGGCCGCACCCCGGGTACGAAGCCGTGCCAGATCTCGTGGGTCAGCTCCGTCAGGGGGAGCCGTGTCTCGGTGCCCGCCTCGTCGAACAGGCACAGCTCGACGGCCTCCGCCCCGCCCGCCCACAGCGCGAAGTTGGTGCCCGCGACCCCGTCCGGGCCGGTCCGGAAGCGGGCGCCGAGCGGCGTCGGCGTCCCCGGCCACACCACGGGGTGCCGCCGCTCCGGCCCGGTCGCCGTGTCCCGCTGCGAGGCGGCCCCGGCCGTCCCCGTATCCGTCTTCGGTACTGCCTCCTGCTCGGCTGCGCTCGACACCTGTCCGCCTCCCGCGGCTCGTGGGACCGGCACCGAAAGGGGGCGCGCGGCGTCCCGGCCGCGGCTCCCCGAGTGTGACCGTCCCCTGTGTTCTGCCCACGACGGGCCCCGCACTCACGTTTCCCCCGACCGGCCCCCGTCGTTGGGGGGACGTGAATCACGTAGCGAAGAAGGCAGGGGCGAGCCCGGTGCGGCCGGGACTGCTCGCCGTACTGGTCCTACTGGCCGTGCTGACCGGCTGCTCGGGCACGGACTCGGTCATCGGAGGCAAGCCGAGGTCGCCGCAGGAGGCGATCCGGATCACCCCGGCCGACCGGGCCGAGGACGTCCGGGCGGACAGCCGGGTGGAGGTGAAGGTCCCCGACGGCCGGCTGGAGAGCGTCCGGGTGCGGCGGATCGAGGACGCGCAGGAGGAGGAGGTGCGGGGCGAGATCGCGAAGGACGGCCGCTCCTGGGCGCCGGAGGAAGGGGCGGGGCGGCTCGGGCTCGCCGCCAAGTACAGCGTCGACGCGGTCGCCGTGGACGGCGGCGGCCACCGCTCGGCCCGGCACACCACCTTCACCACGGTGGTCCCGGCCGACCGCTTCATCGGGTACTTCAAGCCGGAGAACCGCTCGACGGTGGGCACCGGCATGATCATCTCCTTCGAGTTCAACCGCCCGGTCACCCGCCGCGCGGCGGTGGAGCGGGCCATCCGGGTCACGGCCGATCCGGCGGTGGAGGTGGCGGGGCACTGGTTCGGCGAGGACCGCCTGGACTTCCGCCCGGCCGGCTACTGGGAGCCGGGCACCGAGGTCACCGTCGACATCGGGCTGCGCGACGTGGAGGGGGCGCCGCAGGTGTACGGCAGCCAGCGCAAGACGGTGCGGTTCACCGTGGGCCGGGAGCAGATCTCCCGGGTCGACGCGGCCGCGCACACGATGGAGGTGCGCCAGGACGGGCGGCTGGTCTCCACCGTCCCCATCACCGCGGGCTCGCCGACGACCACCACGTACAACGGCAAGATGGTGGTCAGCGAGATGCACGACGTGACGCGGATGGACGGGCGGACCGTCGGCTTCGGCGGCGAGTACGACATCAAGGACGTCCCGCACGCCATCCGGCTGACCGAGTCAGGCACCTTCCTGCACGGCAACTACTGGTCCGACGAGGACGTCTTCGGGTCCACCAACGTCAGCCACGGCTGCATCGGGCTGCGCGACGTCCAGGGCGGCAGCGGCTCCACCCCGGCCGGCTGGTTCTTCGACCGGACGCTCATCGGGGACGTGGTGGAGGTCGTCAACTCCGAGGACAAGAAGGTCGCACCGGACAACGGGCTGGGCGGCTGGAACCTCACCTGGAGCCAGTGGCGGGCGGGTTCGGCCCTGCGCTGACGGGGCGCGGCGACCCCGTGCCCCGGGCCCCGCGACCTCCGCCACCACTTGGGACGGAACGGTGACAATTCCGGGGCGATCTGCCCGCAGTCGGTGTGATTATCTCTTTGCTGAGCGCGCATGTGCAGCGCGCGGGGGTGGGAGCCTACGGGTTCCCGGGGCCCAGGCGGGGCCGGGCCGTGCGAGGGGAGACGACCACATTGAACGGGCAGCCGATATCGGGGACATCGGCCGGGGTGCGCGGCAGGCGGCGGATGCGGGGGGCCACCGGCCTGCCGGCCCTGGCGGTGGGTGCGCTGCTGCTGATGGTGACGGCGTGCGGCGGCGGGGACGCGAACGGCGCGGCCGGAGACGCCAAGGCGGGCGGCGTCAAGGCGGACACCAGCGCCTCGCAGGCCGTGGTGACCGTGGCGCCCAAGGACGGGGCCGACTCCGTCGCCACCAGCGGGGCGCTGAAGGTCTCGGCCGAGCAGGGGAAGCTGACCACGGTCAAGGTCTCGGACCCCAAGGGCGGCGAGGTCGAGGGCAAGATCGCGGCGGACGGCGCGAGCTGGGTGCCCGACCAGCACCTGGCATCGGCGACCAAGTACAAGGTCCACGCGGTGGCCGAGGACGCCAAGGGCCGTGAGTCCGCGAAGGACACCACCTTCACCACGCTCGTCCCGCAGAACACCTTCATCGGCCAGTACACCCCCGAGGACGGCTCCACGGTCGGCGTCGGCATGCCGGTCTCCATCCACTTCACCCGGGGCATCACCGACCCGGAGGCCGTGGAGAAGGCGATCAAGGTGACGGCCGAGCCCGCCGTCCCGGTCGAGGGCCACTGGTTCGGCAACGACCGCCTGGACTTCCGCCCCGAGGAGTACTGGGCGGCCGGTACCAAGGTGACCGTGAAGCTCAACCTCGACGGCGTCGAGGGGCGGCCCGGGGTCTACGGCAAGCAGGCCAAGACCATCTCCTTCACCATCGGCCGCAGCCAGGTCAGCACCGTCGACGCGAGCACGCACCGGATGAGGGTCGTCCGCGACGGCAAGCAGATCAAGGACATCCCGATCTCGGCGGGCGCCCCGGCTACCACCACGTACAACGGCCAGATGGTCATCAGCGAGAAGCTCCAGGTGACCCGGATGAACGGCGACACCGTCGGCTTCGGCGGCGAGTACGACATCAAGGACGTGCCGCACGCGATGCGCCTGTCCACCTCGGGCACCTTCATCCACGGCAACTACTGGGGCGGCTCGGGCGTCTTCGGCAATGCCAACACCAGCCACGGCTGCGTCGGCATCCGGGACGCGCGCGGCGGCGGCGACTCGGGCACGCCGGCGGCCTGGTTCTTCAACAACTCGCTCCTCGGCGACGTCGTGGTCGTCAAGAACTCCCACGACAAGACGATCAGCCCGGACAACGGCCTCAACGGCTGGAACATGAGCTGGTCGGAGTGGACCGCGTAGGTCCCCGGCGTACGGACACCGGCGGGCCCGGCACTGCGACCAGCGGTGCCGGGCCCGCCCGCGTCCCGCCCCGGCCGGTGCCACCCGGGTTAGCGGCGGTTAACCTGCATCGCATGACCGTAACCCTCGAAGTGACCGACGGCGTCGGCACCATCCGCCTGGACCGCCCGCCGATGAACGCCCTGGACGTCGCGGTCCAGGACCGGCTGCTCGAACTGGCCGGTGAGGCGTCCCGGCGCGACGACGTGCGAGCCGTGGTGCTCTACGGCGGCGAGAAGGTGTTCGCGGCGGGCGCGGACATCAAGGAGATGCAGACGATGGACCACGCGGCGATGGTCGTACGGTCCCGGGCGCTCCAGGACGCCTTCACCGCCGTCGCCCGCATCCCCAAGCCCGTCGTCGCGGCCGTCACCGGCTACGCCCTCGGCGGCGGCTGCGAGCTGGCACTCTGCGCGGACTTCCGGATCGCCGGCGACAACGCCAAGCTGGGCCAGCCGGAGATCCTGCTCGGCCTCATCCCGGGCGCGGGCGGCACCCAGCGGCTCGCCCGGCTGGTGGGCCCCGCCAAGGCCAAGGACCTCATCTTCACCGGCCGGCACGTCAAGGCCGAAGAGGCCCTGACGATGGGCCTGGTGGACCGCGTCGTGCCCGCCGCCGAGGTGTACGAACAGGCACACGCCTGGGCGGCGAAGCTGGCCAAGGGTCCGGCCCTCGCGCTGCGCGCCGCGAAGGAGGCCGTGGACGCCGGTCTTGAGACGGACATCGACACGGGTCTCACGATCGAGCGAACCTGGTTCGCCGGACTGTTCGCCACGGAGGACCGCGAGCGCGGAATGCGCAGCTTTGTGGAGGAGGGGCCGGGCAAGGCCAAGTTCCTCTGACCGAACGCCGGTTGAGAACGCGGAGCGGCGCGTTCATCCGTGCGGGCGGATTAGCGGAGCCTTAAGGCAACCTTAAGAGCCACCGCGCCCGCCGCCGCGCCGGACCCGGCCGAGGGCGACATCGTCGCAGGTCAGGTGGGGTGTGCGGGGGCGCATACTGCCTCTGGCATATGCCTACCGGTCCTCGGGAAATCACTGGATCAGGGTCGGGGATTCCCCCGGAACGGCCCCGGAAGGCCCGCCGTGCGGCCATGATGGTGTGCATGGCGGGCCTGGAGGGTGTGGAGCAGCCGCGACCGCGCAGCAGCGCGACAGCGGCACGGAGAATGCCGGCCGTCGAAGACGAACAGGCGTTCAAAGCGCTGGAGTTGTTCGGAAATCCGACGGAGGACGAAGTCCGGCTGCCCTCCCGCCCGGAGTCCGCGGCCACCGCCCGCCGGCTCACCTCGTGCGTGGTGCTGCACCACTGGGCGCTCTCCGCGCAGACCGCCGAGCACGCCGTCCTGCTCGTCTCCGAACTCGTCGGCAACGCGGTGCGGCACACCGGGGCCAGGGTCTTCGGGCTGCGCATGCTGCGCCGCCGCGGCTGGATCAGGATCGAGGTGCGCGACCCCTCGCGCGGGCTGCCGTGCCTGATGCCGGTGCGGGAGATGGACATCAGCGGGCGGGGCCTCTTCCTCGTGGACAAGCTGTCCGACCGGTGGGGCGTGGACCTCTTACCCCGCGGCAAGACCACCTGGTTCGAGATGCGCATCTCCGACCGCTGACCCCCGCCCCCGCCGGGCCCCCGGACGTACAGAAGCCCCCGTGTCTGCCGTGGTGCGGCGCCTCGGGGGCTTCTGTGGGGGCCGTGAAATGGGGGGTGTGTTCACGGCCGCTCGTGACGACCTGGCCCGGGTCAATGGGGGTCGTGCCACCGACTATGACAGACGGACGACTCCCTAGCCAAAGCCGCAAAGCGGTCATTACTGAACGTATGTGGACATTTCAGCGAGGAATCGCAGGTGTGCTGAGTCACTTGCCTGGAAATCCACGAATACTCATGAGTATCCACGCATGATCCTTTGATCGTCCAGCATGCGGACGGCGCGCATTCCGAGGGCCTGTCGGGGGAGTCGGCGGAGTCGGTCGGGATGTTCCGGGCACATCGCCCCTACTGTTCTGCCATGAACACCTCCGACGCACCGGTGCCCCGCCGCAGTGCCCTGCGCGCGGGAGCCGCGGCCGCCGTCGCCCTCACCGCCGGCTGCGGCGAGCGGGACACCACCGGGGCCGCCGCCGGGCCCGTCGCCCGCGCGACAGATC
>NZ_SSBI01000109.1 GCF_004795015.1 Streptomyces sp. A1277
CGGTCACCGGGTCGTTCGGGTCGAGGCAGAGATCGCCTCCGGGACGAACGGCTGCCGCCCCAAGGCCCGGCGCCTGCTGGCCGATCAGCACGTGACCTGCGTGGTGGTGGAGCACAAGGACCGGTTCGGCCGGATGAACGTAGAACTTGTCGAGGCCGCTTTGTGCGCGACGGGCCGTCGCCTCCTGGTGCTGGACGACGGCGAAGTCGAGGACGACCTGGTGCGCGACATGGTGGAGGTGCTGACCTCGTTCTGCGCCCGCCTGTACGGGCGCGGGTCGGCACGGAACCGTGCCCGCAGGGCAATGGAGGCCGCCGAACATGGCTGACCTGCGCTCGCTCACCGCTCCGTTCGTCGCTCTCGGCCCGTCCGGTGTGGCGGTACGTGCCCGGCTCAAGGACCTCGCGCACGAGGACAGGAACGTGCTGCGCCTGGTGAGTGCGCACCTGGGCTCGCTCGCCTCGATGGACCTCAAAGCGCGTTGCGCTGAGGGCCTGGAGCACTCCAGCGCCTCGTGGGCGGCCCGTAAGCGGGACCTGACGGGCGCGTCGTCGTCCAGATGGGCGGGGGCGGTCACGAAGGCGTCGCATGATCAGTGGGCACTGGCGAGGCGGGGCCAGGCCGCGCACATCCGCTCCTTGGAGGCCGGGATCAGGACCTTGCGGCACCGGTTGTCGCTCCCGGTCGGGGTGAAGGGCACGAAGCGTGCGCCGGGCGGTTACCGGTCCAGGGGTGAGTGGTTTCAC
>NZ_SSBI01000110.1 GCF_004795015.1 Streptomyces sp. A1277
CATCTCGGAAGTGCCTTGCTGATCGTGCGTGCTGGAAGCCTGAAGAACTCCCATCATCGCAGGCCACAAGGCACTTTCTCGTTCCAAGAAAAGTTATCCACAGGCATCGATTCGGCGGATCAAGGCTAAGCAGATCGCAGGGACCGTGTCGATCAGCGCGGGCTGGTTCCTCAGGACGGGCGGCAGCAGCCCGCCGCGGCTCAGACCAGCAGACTGAAAACCAAGCTCGCGATCAGCAGCACGATCGTGGTGATGGCGGCTGCCTTGTAGGTCTTCTCTTTGTCGCTTCCGCGGGTTGATCGGACCGCCAGAACCAGGAAGAGAACCATGGCGGCTGCGGATCCGACGATGAGGGCGTACGCCAGAGTCTGCATGTCAGCAAGCCTCCGCGAAGAGACAAGCGGCGCCTTCGACCACCAGAGCTATGCCCACGGCCGCGCCCACCCCAGCGGCTACTCCTACCACTACGGGGGAAGTGGCGACCAAGCCGACGACACCGGCCACCGCCCCCACCGCTCCGAGGGCGAAGTTCACGTACTCCAGAGGGGAATTGTCCAGCCCGGTGGGGTCGGTGTGGTTGATGGGATCGCCTGCGGCGTAGAGGTAGGTGTTGGTTTCCTGGCCGGAGGGGTCGGGCTGGGTGAAGCGGCCTAGGGCGGGGTCGTAGTAGCGGGCGCCCATCTTGTAGAGGCCCGTGGGGTCGTTGTAGGCGCCGGCGAAGCGGT
>NZ_SSBI01000012.1 GCF_004795015.1 Streptomyces sp. A1277
GACGGCACGCTCCGTCCGTCGGGCGGCTGCCTGGTGGGAAGCCTCTATTGCGCGCCGCTCGCGCCCACGTCCGGAGGGCTGCGCATGCACAACCTCGCTGAGTACGTCCTCACCAGGGAGGCGCCCGACCCGCCCCGCCGGCGGCCCCCGGGACCGCCGCGGAACTCTTCGGCGTCGACGCCGAACGCGCCGCCCGCGGCAGCTCGCCGCGCGCACTGCTGCGCGGCCTCGCCCCCGGCTCCCCGCTGCTGCCGGTCGCCGTCCGCACGCTCGTCGGCTGCGCCCTGGCCGGCTACGTCTGCTGGGCCGCGGGCGTCGGCCGCCCGTACTGGGCGATCGTCACCGCGGCCTCCCTCTACCAGGCCAACGTCACGCTCTCCTGGAACCGGACGCTCCAGCGCACCCTGGGCAACCTCATCGGCGTGCTGGTCTTCGCCGCGGTCCTCCCGGCCGCCCGGACCGCCCCGCTGGCCCTCATCGGCTTCTGCCTCCTCTTCGGCTTCGCCGCCGAGGCCCTGATCACCCGCAACTACTGGCTCGGCTCCGTCGCCGTCACGCCGATGGCGCTGCTCGTCCTGGAGTACGCCGGCAGCCACCCGGCCGGCGAGCTGATCGGCGACCGCGTCCTGGACACCGTGATCGGCGCCGCCGTCGGCTTCCTCGCCGCAGTCCTCGTCACCAACCGCCGCGCCACCGGCCGCGTCGAACGCGCGCTGGCCGCCGCCGAAGAGGCCCGCGCCCAGGCGGTACGGACCCTCGCGGCCCCCGAGCCCGCCCCCGCCGCGCTCGACGCCGCCCGCCGCAGGCTCACCGGCTCCCTGGTCGAGCTGCGCGAGGCCGACGACGCCGCGGCCGGTGAGTGGTGGCAGCGGGACCTGCCCCAGGAGGCGGTGCTCGCCGCCGAGCAGGCCGGACACCGTACGCTCGCCGCGACAGCGAAACGGCGGGGGCCGACCGTCCCCGCCCAGGAGAACGGAGCGGTGTGACCGACGACATCGTCGCCTCGGTGGTACGGCAGTGGCAGGCCGTGAACCCGGAGCTGGACACCGGCCCGATGGAGCTCATCGGCCGCATCAACCGCTGCTCCGCCCTGCTCCAGCAGGCCGAGGACGCCCCGCTGCGGGCGGCCGGGCTGACCCGTGCCGAGTTCGACCTGCTGGGAGCCGTCCGCCGTACCGGCCGCGAGCTGACCCCCGGCGAACTGGCCCGGGAGACCTTCTCCTCCGGGGCCGCCGTCACCAAGCGCCTGAGGGTCCTCCAGGAACGCGGCCTGATCGCCCGCCGCGGTGACGAACGGGACCGCAGGGTCGCCTACGTGCGCCTCACCGACGAGGGACGCGAGCTGGTCGACGGGCTGCTGCCCCGGCAGCTCGCGTACGAACGCGCGGTGCTCTCCGGCCTCGACGCCGGGTCCCGCGACCTGCTCAGCGCACAGCTCAGCGAGCTGCTGGTCCAGCTGGAAGGGCGCATCGGCGGCGCACGCCACTGACCCGTGAGGGCGCACGGCAGGCGCGCGCCCCGCTTCGGCACCACTCGTACGGGCATCTTCGATCGCATGTGCCCATCTGTCGCTCTGCGGGGCGATTCTTCCTCATTCCTCCTTGCCGTCACTCCCCGCACACGCGTGAAGGCACTGCGTGCAAAAACTCGTGAGTGTATTACCGCGGGAGCGCTCGCGCAGGGGGTTGGAGGAATGTGCGGAAGCACTGATTCGATCTGACTAAGCTCACGCACAGTGAAGCCGAGTTGAGATGAATTCGAGCGCTTGTTCCCAACTGCCCCACAGGCGCCGAATCTCCGGAATACAGCCGAATCAACCGCCAGAGGTTCAGATGGTCCGTGTTGAATCACCGCCGGCCGAACGGGAAGCCCCCGTCGCCCGCGCCCTGTTGCTGCCCGTCGTCGTGATGGCGGGCGCGACCGCCGCCGCCGCGGCGCTGGTTGCCGAGCCCGCGCGGATACCAGTCGTCTGGTGCGGAGCGTTCGCGACCGTCGTCGTCGCCGCGCTCGCCGTGGAGATCGCCCGCCGCGGCCGGACGATCCGCCGCCGGCGCGCCGAGTACGAGCGGCGCGTCACCGCGCTGGAACGGCGCATCGCCGACCACGACGAAGAGACCGTACGGATCAGCAAGGAACTGCTGCCGGCCGCCATCCACCGTCTGCGCGTGGGCAATTCGCCCGACGAGGTGCTGCGGGACGTCGTGGACGCCGACCCGGTCTACCGCCATCTGCCCGACGCGCAGCGCGCCCTCGTCTACACCGTGCTGGACATCATCGACAACGAGGAGGCCACCCGCGACTCCGCGCAGCGCGCCTTCGTCAACGTCGCCCGCCGCGTCCAGGCGATCGTCCACCGCCAGGCCAGCGAGCTGCGGGAGATGGAGGAGTACCACGGGCGCGACCCCGACGTCTTCGACGACCTGCTCCGCATCGACCACGGCACCGCGCTGATCGGCCGCCTCGCCGACTCCATCGCGGTACTCGGCGGCGCCCGCCCCAGCCGCCAGTGGCCCAAGCCCGTACCGCTGTTCAGCGTGCTGCGCGGCGCCATGTCGCGCATCCTGGAGTACCCGCGCGTCGATCTGCACTCGATCGCCAAGGTCGCCATCATCGGCACCGCCGTCGAACCGCTCATCCACGCCTGCGCCGAACTCCTCGACAACGCCACCCGCTACTCGCCGCCGCAGACCCGGGTGCACGTCACCGCGGTCGAGGTGCAGACGGGCATCGCCATCGAGATCGAGGACGGCGGCGTCAGCCTCAGCGAGGAGGCCCGCGCACGGGCCGAGAACATGCTCGCCAGGGCGCAGGCCGGGTCCAGCATGAACGACCTCGGCGAATCCCCCCGCCTCGGCATGGCGGTCGTCGGCCGGCTCGCCCGGATGTACGACCTCCAGGTCTCGCTGCGGCAGTCCGCGTACGGCGGCGTGCGGGCCGTGCTCATCGTGCCCCGCGCCATGATCACCACCGGCCCCGCGCCCGGCATCGCCCACGGCATCGGCGCCACCTCGCGGCCCACCAGCGACATCGACCTCGACAACATGAAGCACGTCGTCCCGGCCCGCAGCAACCGCCGCAAGCCGAGCCCCGTGGCCGCCCGGCCCGCCACCGGACCCGTGGCCTCCGCCCCCGCCCCCCGCCCCGTCACCCCGGCCGTCGCCATGGAGGACGACGTGCCCGTCGTGACCGAGTGGACCGCGGGCGGGCTCCCGCAGCGCCGCAGCCGGGGCCGCGCACCGCTGGGCTCGCACAACCTCCCCGCCCAGTCCGCCGACCCCACCGCGGGCCGGACCAACGGCAACGGCCACCACTACGGCCCCGGAGGCGGCCAGGACAACGGCAAGGAACCGCCGCCCGGGATCTGGCTGGAGGCGTTCACCAAGGCCGCCAACGGGGTGCCCCAGGACTCCAGGACGGACGATGACTCTGACGACGCGTGGGACAAGGGAGACCTGAAGTGATCCAGCAGCGGGGCAACATGGACTGGATGCTCAAAGAGCTCGCCGACGACGTCCCCGACATCCACCAGATCGTCGTGCTCTCCGCGGACGGGCTGCGCATCGCCCGGCACGGCGGCGACCCCGACGTCGCGGACCGGCTCGCGGCTGCGTGCGCCGGACTGCAGAGCCTGGCGGCGGCCGTCGCCTCCGAGATCCCCTACAGCGACGGCCGGATGAAACTCGTCGTCATCGAGGTCAGCGGCGGCTTCTTCTACCTGATGGCCGCGGGCACCGGCGCCTACCTGGCGGTTCTCGCGGGCGAGACGGTGGACGCCGGGCTCGTCGGGGCGCGGATGCGCGACATGGTCGTACGGATCGGCGCCCACCTCACGAGCCCGCCCCGCCACGACGGGCAGGCCGTATGAAGGCTCCCCGACGAGAACGCCGCGAAGCCGACCCGGCGCTGAGCGATCCGGAACGGCTCTACATCATCACCGGCGATCCCGACGGCAGCGAGCGGGCAGCGCTCGACCTGGTCACGATGATCGTCTCGAAGTCGGAGCCGTCCCCCACGGTCCAGCCCGAGCAGGCAGTGATCCTCCGGCTCTGCCATGCCCCGTTATCCGTCGCGGAACTCTCCGCCTACCTCAGCCTGCCGTTCAGCGTGGTGACCTCGCTCCTCACCGAACTCCTCGCTACCGGGCTGATCGAATCGCGTGCCCCGATCGTCCGCGCGACCCTCCCGGACAGGTCCCTCCTCGAAGCGGTGATGCATGGACTTCAGAAACTCTGACACGATCACGGGCCCCCGCAGCGAGGACGTCCTGCCCACCACGGCAACCGCCGCGGTGAAGGTCGTGATCGTCGGAGGGTTCGGGGCCGGCAAGACGACCATGGTCGGCTCCGTCAGCGAGATCCGGCCCCTGACGACCGAAGAGACGATGACGCAGGCCGGCGTCGGCGTGGACGACAACTACGGGGTGGAGAGCAAGACCTCCACCACCGTCGCCATGGACTTCGGCCGGATCAGCATCAGCGAGGAGCTCATCCTCTATCTCTTCGGCACCCCCGGCCAGGAACGCTTCTGGTTCCTGTGGAACGGCCTGTTCGAAGGCGCGCTCGGCGCCGTCGTCCTCATCGACACCCGCCGGCTCGAAGTCAGCTTCGACGTCATCGGGCGCCTGGAGGAGCGCGGCGTGCCGTTCGTCGTCGCCATCAACACCTTCCCCGACGCGCCGAAACACCCCGTCGAGGCGCTGCGCAGCGCCCTGGACCTGCCCGACGAGGTCCCGATGATCGACTGCGACGCCCGGCTGCGCGTCTCCAGCCGCGATGTGCTGATGACCCTGATGCGCTACCTGCACAGCCTGGCCCTCCCGCTCGGCTGACCCGCACACCCCACCCGCACCCGTTCGCGCGCCCCCACCGCGCACCCCATCCGTCCGGCCCGTTGCGGCCTGACCCCTGGAGCGATCGTGACAACCCCCTTCCCCTACGAACACGGCCGGGACACCGGGCCGGTCCCGCCCCCCGAATGCCCGGCCCACGGCCTGGGCCCCGGCCCCGGAGGTCTGCGGCGGCTCTACGGCCCCGAGGCGGAACAGGACCCGCGGGGCCTGTACGAGAAGCTGCGCGCCGAGCACGGCACGGTGGCCCCGGTCCTGCTGCAGGGCGACGTGCCCGCCTGGCTGGTCCTCGGGCACAGCGAGAACCTGCACATGACCCGTACGCCCTCGCAGTTCTCCCGCGACTCGCGCCACTGGCGGGCGCTTCAGGACGGCACCATCGCCCCGGACCACCCGCTGGCCCCACAGGTCGCCTGGCAGCCGATCTGCGCCTTCGCGGACGGCGCCACCCATGAGCGGCAGCGCGGCGCCATCACCGACTCCATGGCCCGCATCGACACGCGCGGGGTCCGACGCCACGTCAACCGGTACAGCAACCGGCTCGTCAACGACTTCTGCGGCAAGGGCCGCACCGACCTGGTCGCCGAATTCGCCGAACGGCTGCCCATGATGGTCATGTGCGCCATCCTCGGCATGCCGGAGGAGTACAACGACCGGATGGTCCAGGCCGCCCGCGACATGATCCGGGGCACCGCGACGGCTGTCCAGAGCAACGCCTACATGGTGGACACGCTGAACCGCCTCGTCGAGCGCCGCCGCCGGGAACCCGCGGACGACTTCGCCACCTGGCTCGTCGAGCACCCCGCCGACATGAACGACAAGGAGGTGGCCGAGCACCTGCGGCTCATGCTCATCGTCTCCTACGAAACGACCACCAACCTGATCGCCAACGTGCTGCGCATGGTCCTCACCGACCCGCGCTTCCGGGCCCGGCTCAGCGGCGGGCACATGACCGTGCCCGAGGCGGTCGAGCAGACCCTGTGGGACGAGCCGCCGTTCGCCGCCATCCTCGGCCGCTGGGCAGTCGGCGACACGGAACTGGGCGGACAGCGCATCAGGGCCGGCGACGCCCTGATCGTCGGCATCGCAGCGGCCAACACCGACCCGGTGGTGCGTCCCGACCTCAACGCCGACATGGAGGGCAACCGCGCGCACCTCGCGTTCAGCGGCGGGCCCCACGAGTGCCCGGGGCAGGACATCGGGCGCGCCATCGCGGACGTCGGCGTCGAGGCCCTGCTGATGCGCCTGCCCGACCTCGAACTCGTGGTCGAGGAGAGCGAACTGCGCTGGGTCGGCCACCTCGTGAGCCGTCACCTGGCCGAACTCCCCGCCGAGTTCGCGCCGCGCGCCCCGCAGGACGACCGGGAGCCGCCCTCCATGGGCAAGCCCAACCCGGCCCGCCAGGACTGGGAGGTGCAGTCCGCCGTACGGCACGCCGCGCCGACCCCGGTCCGCGCCCCCGCCGACCCGGCCCACGCGCCGTCCGCCGCCGGCCCGTCCGGGGCGACCACCACGGCCGACGGATCGGCGGAAGCGCTGACCGGGACGACGGGCGAGGCGGCGGCCGGACAGGTCCCCCGCCAGCGCAGGCCCGGCGCGTCCATCCGGCTGTGGCGCGTCGTGACCCGCTGGTGGAACGGCGACTGACGGCGGCGACGGGGCGCCCGGCGAAGGGCCGGCCCACGTACCATGCGGAAGCGTGAAGCTGACAATTCTGGGCGGCGGCGGATTCCGGGTTCCACTGGTGTACGGGGCGCTGCTCGCCGACCACGCCGAGGGCCGCGTGTCGGCCGTCACCCTCTACGACCCGGACACCGACCGGCTCACCGCCGTCGCCCGGGTCCTCGCCGAGCAGGCAGAGGGCATCCCGGACGCGCCCGCCGTCGCCGCCACCACGGACCTGGACGAGGCCCTGCGCGGCGCCGACTTCGTCTTCTCGGCGATCCGGGTCGGCGGCCTCGCGGGCCGGGCCGCCGACGAACGGGTCGCGCTGGCCGAGGGCGTCCTCGGCCAGGAGACGGTCGGCGCCGGAGGCATCGCGTACGGGCTGCGGACCGTGCCGGTCGCCGTCGATCTCGCGCGGCGCATCGCCCGGCTCGCCCCGCGGGCCTGGGTCATCAACTTCACCAACCCGGCCGGCCTGGTCACCGAGGCCATGTCCCGCCACCTCGGCGACCGCGTCATCGGCATCTGCGACTCACCGGTCGGCCTCGGCCGCCGCATCGCCCGGGTCCTCGGCGCCGACCCGGACCTGGCCCGCATCGACTACGTCGGCCTCAACCACCTGGGCTGGGTGCGCGGGCTGTACGTCGAGGGCCGGGACGAACTCCCGCGCCTGCTGGCCGACCCCGGACTGCTCGGCTCCTTCGAGGAGGGCCGGCTCTTTGGCACCGACTGGCTGCGCTCGCTGGGCGCGGTTCCCAACGAATACCTGCACTACTACTACTTCAACCGCGAGGCGGTCCGCGCCTACCAGCAGGCGGAGCAGACCCGGGGCGCCTTCCTGCGGGAGCAGCAGGAGGGGTTCTACGGCCGGATGAAGGACCCGACGACCCCCGCCCTGGCCACCTGGGACCGCACCCGCGCCGAGCGCGAAGCGACCTACATGTCCGAGAACCGGGACGTGGCCGGCGCCGGGGAGCGCGACGAGAGCGACCTGGACTCCGGCGGCTACGAACAGGTCGCACTCGCCCTGATGCGGGCCGTCGCACGCAACGAACGGACCTCCCTCATCCTCAACGTCCGCAACCGGTCCACGCTCGCGGTGCTCGACGCGGACGCCGTCATCGAGGTGCCGTGCCTGGTCGACGCGAACGGCGCCCACCCGGTCGCCGCCGACCCGCTGCCGTACCACGCGGTCGGCCTGGTCACCTCGGTCAAGGCCGTGGAGCGCGCGGTGCTGGACGCGGCGGCGAGCGGGTCACGCGCGGACGCGGTACGGGCCTTCGCCCTGCACCCCCTGGTGGACTCGGTCTCCGTCGCGCACCGGCTGGTCGACGGCTACACGAAGGCCCACCCGGGGCTGGCGTACCTGCGTTAGAAGCCTGCGCCGGGGCCCGCTCAGGGGGCGGAGACCGCCCGGGGCCCGATCGCCTGCGTCCACGACGGCGTCACCCCGGTCACCTGGCAGACCATCAGGAACAGCGGGATCGGCGGTGTGTACGGCGTACGGCTGTCGGGCTGGTGGATCAGCCGGGGCCGAACGGCCGGCACGCAGGTGCCGCGCGCGTACGCCGCCTGCTCGGGCCAGTCCAGGTCGAGGTCGGAACCGGCCGGGACGATCCACCACCAGCGCTCGGCGTCCGCGAAGACGCAGCCGGTGCGCGGCAGATGGGACATCAGCCGGAAGCCGTAGCGGGCGGGCACCCCTACCGCGTCGCAGCCCAGGCTCGCCGAGAGGCTCGTGGGCAGCGGCAGATGGACCCGGCCGGGGCCGGGGGAGAGGCCGGGCTCGCGCGTGCGGCGGTGTCCGAGGAGGTGGTGCATGGCGTTCTTCAGCATGAGTGCTCCGTGCCGTGCGGCAGTTCTGCCCAGACGATGCGGCCCGAGCCGTCCCGGGCGTCGTGTGTGCCCCAGGCGCTCGACAGCGAGTCGACGAGCAGCAGGCCGCGTCCGTGCTCGTCGTCGGCGCCCCGGCCCAGTCTCGGCCCACCGGGCTGGTGCCCCTGGTCCTGTACGGATATGCGCAGACCGCCGGCGAGGTACCGCAGTTCGCACACGACCTGGGCGCTGGCGGTGTGGACCACGGCGTTGGTCACCAGCTCGGAGACGATCAGGACCGCCGCCTCACGTGCGTCGCCGCCCGTGCGCCACTCACCGAGCCGGGCCTTCGTCAGACGCCGGGCACCGGCGACCGATTCGGGGTGCGCGGGCAGCGCGAAGCAGTACCGGAGCGCTTCGGTCCCCGGGCTGAGGTCCATGTGCCGGGGGATGAGCGCACTGCCAGGTGCCACGACCGAATCCTCACAGTGGGGGCTGCGTCACGCTTCGCGATCTTCGGAAAAGGTCGCGGGCATGACTGGTCAACTGGTTCGCAGACCAACTCTCCCCCTGTCGAGAACACTTGGCAAGGGGCACTCTGAAAATTCCAGAGTGGCTGTGTCTTTGCCGGGACACGCATGGCACACTGCACGCATACAGCGCATGGGGAGGTCTGAAGTGAGCGAACCGCGGTCCGCCCCGACCGTGGGCCAGGTCGTTCTCGGCAAGCGTCTGCAGGATCTGCGGGAGCGTGTCGGCATGAGCCGGGACCAGGCCGCCAAGGTGTTGCGCGTCGCTCCGGCGACGATACGCAGGATGGAGACCGCCGAGGTCGCGCTCAAGATTCCCTATGTGCAGGTCCTGCTGAAGGCGTACGGGATCCCGGAGGAGGAGGCGGACGCCTTCGTCGAGCTCGCGGAGGAGGCCAACAGGCCGGGCTGGTGGCAGCGCTTCCACGACGTGCTGCCCGACTGGTTCAGCATGTACGTCAGCCTGGAGGGCGCGGCGAGCCTGCTGCGCATGTACGAGCCGCACTTCGTGCCCGGACTGCTCCAGACCGGGGACTACGCGCGCACGGTGATGCGTACCGGGGCGGTCGGCCAGACGAGGCCCGAGGACATCGAGCGCCACGTGGCGCTGCGGATGGAGCGGCAGTCCCTGCTGACCCGGCCGGACGCCCCGCGCCTGTGGGTGGTGATGGACGAGACCGTCCTGCGCCGTCCCGTGGGCAGCGCCGAGATCATGCGCGCCCAGGCGGACAAGCTCCTGGAAGCCACGGCGATGCCCAATGTCACCCTGCAGATCGCGGAATTCTCCACCGGCCACCACCCGGGGACGTACGGCCCGTTCGTGCTCTTCCGGTTCGCCGTGCCCGAACTGCCCGACATGGTCTACAGCGAGTACCTGACCGGAGCCGTCTACTTCGACGCGCGCCCGGAGGTGGCCTCCTACCTCGAGGTCATGGACCGCATGGCGGCCCAGGCCGCGACTGCACAACGCACGAAGGAACTCCTCCGGGACTTCCGCAAGGAGCTGTGATGACACCCATATACAACGGGATGCCGGCCGCTGACCTCGGCTCCGAAGGCTGGTACAAGCCCTGGAGCGGCGGCAACGGGGGCAACTGCGTCGAGGCCATGAAGCTGGCCGACGGGAGAATCGCCATGCGCCAGTCCGCGGACCCCGACGGCCCGGCCCTGATCTACAGCCACCACGAGATCGCCGCCTTCATCCAGGGCGCCAAGGCCGGTCAGGCGGACTTCCTGCTGACCTGACCCGCACGGCGGGCCGGGCCTCCCGCACGTCACAATGGGCCCATGTCCCGACGCACCTCCCGCCCCCGGCGCCCGGCCGCCGCGGGCCCCCGCACCACCTCCGCCCCCCAGGTCACCGCGGCTTCGCCGTGCCCCTGCGGGCTGCCCGCGACCTACGCCGAGTGCTGCGGCCGGCTGCACGCGGGCGCCCCGGCGCCGACGTGCGAGGCGCTGATGCGTTCGCGGTACGCCGCCTTCGTCGTCCGGGACGCCGGGTATCTGCTGCGGACCTGGCACCCGGACCACCGGCCGGACGTCCTCGACCTCGACCCCGACCAGCGCTGGACGGGCCTGGAGGTTCTGGAGACGACCGAGGGCAGCGCCTTCCACACCACCGGCACCGTCACCTTCCGGGCCCACTACACGGCGGGCGGCCACCCCGGCTCGCTGCACGAGAAGAGCCGCTTCGTCCGGTTCGAGGGCGCCTGGGTCTACGAGTCCGCCGTCTTCGCCGTCTGACCGACGCGGGACACGGTCAGACGGGCGCGCCCGCCGGTGCCAACGGCGACAGCTCCTGGGTCAGGTCCTCCGCCAGCAGCCGCTTGGCGATCACGTCGACCGCGGCGCGCAGCCGGGTGTCGTCGGGGCGCTCGCCGGCCTCGCCGAGCTGTTCGTGCAGCCAGCGGGCCCAGGCGTCGGTGATGGTCCGGGCCTCGCGGCTGCCGGCCGCGGTGTGCGTGAACAGATGGCCGTCCCCGGTGAGGAAACCCTCCTCGATCATCCGGTCGAAGACCGGCACCAGGACCTCCGGCGGAATCCGGTGCCGGGCCGCGATCAGCCGGAGCCCCGCGTGCCCGACCATCCGCGTGAACAGCTCGACCTGCATGACCGCCCAGGCCCCCGCCATGTCGAGCCGGGTGTCCGACTCGGCCACGATCCGCCGCGCCGTCTGCGGGTCCACCCGCCCCAGAACCCTGGCCACCGAGAACTCCAGGAGCCGGGCCGAGTCCCCGGTGTTCGGCGAGGCGAAGCCCTCACCCATGTCGGTGGAGCCGGCCCGTACCGTGTCCCGCAGCTTCACCTGCTTCAGGAACAGCGCCACGACGAATCCGAGCAGCGCGACGGGCACCGTCCACAGGAACACCGTGTGCAGGGTGTCGGCGTACGCCTGGGCCAGCGGCGCCGACTGGGCGCCGGGCAGGGCGTGCAGTCCTTCGGGGCTCTGGGATGCCTTCGCCAGGACGGCGGGGTCGCCGCCGGCCCGCGCGGCCGAGGCGATCCCGTCCTTCAGGTGGGGGCCGAGCGCGTTGGCGTAGATCGTCCCGAAGACGGCGGTGCCGAAGGAGCTGCCGAGCGTACGGAAGAAGGTCACGCCCGAGGTCGCCGTGCCCAGGTCCGCGTAGTCGACCGTGTTCTGCACCGCGATGGTCAGGACCTGCATGGAGAGCCCGATGCCGATGCCGAGCACCACCATGTACAGCGACTCCAGCCAGACCCCGCTGTCCGGGCCCATCCGGGAGAGCAGGAACAGCCCTGCCGCCATGACCAGGGAGCCGATGACGGGGAAGATCCGGTAGTGGCCGGTCTTGCTGACCACGTTGCCGCTGAAGATGGAGGCGGCGAGCAGACCGACGACCATCGGCAGGGTCCGGACGCCCGACAGGGTCGCCGAGTCGCCGTCCACGTACTGCAGATACGTCGGCAGGAAGATCATCGCACCGAGCATCGCGAACCCGACGATGAAGCTGAGGATCGAGCAGACAGTGAAGACGGGGTTGCCGAACAGCCGCATCGGCAGCATCGGTTCCTTCGCCCGGAACTCGACGAGGCAGAAGCCCGCGAGCGCCACCAGACCGAGGACGAACAGGCCGATGATGACCGAGGAGCCCCAGGCGTACTGGTTGCCGCCCCAGCTCGTCGCCAGGATCAGGGCGCTGGCCCCGATGGTGACCATCGCGATGCCCAGGTAGTCGATGACCGGCCGCCCGGCCGCCTTGACGGACGGGATCGTACGGGCCGCCGCGATGACCACCACGATCGCGATCGGCACATTGACGTAGAAGGCCCAGCGCCAGGTCAGATGGTCGGTGAAGAGCCCGCCGAGCAGCGGACCGATCACGGTCGACACGCCGAAGACGGCACCGATCGCGCCCTGGTACTTGCCCCGGTCGCGCAGCGGGATCACGTCGGCGATCAACGCCATCGAGGTGACCATCAGACCGCCGGCGCCGATGCCCTGGAGGCCGCGCCACACGATCAGCAGCGTCATGTTGGTCGCGAGGCCGCAGAGGAACGAGCCGGTGATGAAGATGACGGCGGACAGCTGGAAGACGATCTTCCGCCCGAACAGGTCGCCGAACTTGCCGACCAGCACCGTCGCCACGGTCTCCGCGAGGAGATAGGCGGTGACCACCCACGACATATGGGCGGCGCCCCCGAGGTCCGAGACGATCGTGGGCAGCGCGGTGCCCACGATCGTCTGGTCCAGGGCTGCCAGCAGAATGCCCAGCACGATCGTGGCGAAGACGATGTTGCGGCGGCGGGGATCGAGCAGGGGCGGCGCCGCGGCACTCTGCACGGCGGGGGCGGTCTCGCTGGCAGTGGTCACCTTTGCACCCTCACATCGCGCTGTGGCACCCGCATGCGGGGGACGCCCGGACGTGTCAGCCGAGCAGGTCCCGCAGCGACGCCGTCATCCGGGCGGCGAAAGCCTCGCGTACGGGGGCGGCTACCCGGTCCAGCGAGAGATATGGATTGAGGTCCTCCAGCTCGACCAGCAGCAGGCCGCCGTCCGCCGTCCGGCAGGCGTCGACGCGCTGGAGGCCGTGGCTGAGCGTGTTCCACTCCACGAACGACCGGGCGAACGCCAGGTCCTCCGCGCTCGCCGCGTACGGCTCCAGCACCCACCGCCGCTCGGGGTGCGGGGCGTGCAGCGCGTACTGGAAGTCCTGGTCCACGAAGTAGAAGGACACCTCGTAGCGGAAGTCGATCCGGGGCTGGATCAACAGCGCGCCGTCCGCGCCGGGGTCCGGTTCCGGCGTCGTCACGAAGCGCAGCCCGACCGAGTCCGCGCCCAGCTTCGGCTTGACGACGTAGCCCTCGGCCTCAGGCAGCAGCCCCAGGTCCGCCGCCCGGTCCACGGTGGGTATGACCGGATATCCGGCGCGGCTCAGGTCGACCAGGTACTGCTTGCCCGCCATGTCCCCGCGGCCGGTCAGCGGGTTGTAGACCCGGGCGCCCAGCTCCCGGGCCCGCGCGCGGAACGCGTCGTACGCCTCCTGGTAGTGCAGCACCGGGCCGCTGTTGCGTACGACGACGGCGTCGAACCCGTCGAGCAGGGCTGCGGCGTCGCGCGGGTGGCACAGCGCGATGTCGAAGTCCTCGCGCAGCCGTGACGTCAGGTGGATGTCCTCGTCGCAGTAGCGCCGGCCGCGCGCCTCGTAGGCGAGGTCGGTGACGAAGAGGACGGACGGGCGCGGGGCGGCGGGCATGGCGTTCCCCCTGGGTGCGACGGCGGGCGGACGCGCCCATCCTCGCGGTCCCGGCCGGACGCCCGCCCGCCGCCCCCGCCGCTCAGCGGATGTGGCGGCCCGAGATCGCGCGGGCGATGACCAGGCGCTGGATCTCGCTGGTCCCCTCGAAGATCGTGTAGATCTTGGCGTCCCGGTACATCCGCTCGACCGGATGCTCCCGGCTGTACCCGGCGCCGCCGAGGATCTGGACGGCCTTCTCCGTCGCGGCCACCGCTAGCTCGCCCGCGCGCAGCTTGGACATGGAGCCCTGGCCGGCGTCGAAGGTGCGGTCGTTGCGTGCCATCCACGCGGCCTGCCAGATCAGCAGCCGCACGGCCTCGATCTCGGTGCGCAGGTCGGCCAGGGCGAACGCGATCGACTGGTTCTCGATGATGGTCCGGCCGAACGCCTCGCGCTGTCCGGCGTACTCCAGCGCGTACTCGTACGCGGCCCGCGCGATGCCCAGCGCCTGGGCGCCGACGGTGGGACGGCTGACCTCGAAGGTGGCCATCGCGGCCTGCCCCTTGGCGGTGCCGCCCTCGCGGGCGCGGGCGAGGCGGGCGTCCAGCTTCTCCTTTCCGCCGAGCAGGCAGTGCCCCGGCACCCGTACCTCGTCCAGGAAGACGTCCGCCGTGTGCGAGGCGCGCAGGCCGAGCTTCTTGATGGTGCGGCTCGCCTCAAGACCCTTGGTGGCGGGCGGCACGATGAACGCGGCCTGTCCGCGCGCGCCGAGCGAGGGGTCGACCGAGGCGACGACCACATGGACCTCGGCGATCCCGCCGTTGGTGATCCACGCCTTCTGGCCGGAGATCACCCACTCGTCCTTCGCCTCGTCGTAACGGGCCTTCGTGGTCATCGCGGAGACGTCCGAGCCGGCCTGCGGTTCGGAGACGCAGAACGCCGCCACCTTCGGGTCGTCCTCGTCGCCGTAGCACTGGGGCACCCACTCGGCGAGCTGGTCCGGGGTGCCGGAGGCGAAGATCCCGGCGACGGCGAGCGAGGTGCCGAACAGCGCCATGCCGATGCCGGCGTCGCCCCAGAACAGCTCCTCGTTGGCTATCTGGAGGGAGAGCCCCGACGGGTCGCCGTACATGTCGGCCAGCGACTCGAATCCGTAGAGGCCGATCCGGGCGGCCTCCTGGATGACCGGCCAGGGCGTCTCCTCACGGGCGTCCCACTCGGCGGCGGCCGGGCGCACCACCTGGGCGGCGAAGCCGTGCACCCAGTTGCGCAGGTCCTGCTGCTCCTCGGTGAGCGCGAGGGAGAAGTAGCTCATCGGCTCACGCCTTCGGGATGTCGAAGTAGCGGGTCAGGCCCGAGGCCAGGCCGACGTCACCGGCCACCTTCAGCTTGCGCATCATGAACATCGTCACGGGGTTGGCGTTGCCGGAGACCAGCTTGAGGAACTCCGCGTCCGCCATGACCAGGGTCGTGCGCGGTTCGGCGTCGGAGCGGCCCTCGCTGATGGCGCAGGTGCCGTCCGCGATCGAGGTCTCGTAGACCACGTCCGTGTCGCCGGTGATCTTCCAGCGGATCAGCGCCGTGAGCCGGCCGGCCGCTTCCGGGCGGAACTGCTGCCCCATCCGGCCGAAGACCTCGCCGAGCACCCGGGCGCGCAGCTCGCCGTGCATGGCCTCGCCGAGCTGTTTGGCGGACAGGCCCTTCACGATCCGCGCGAACTCGGGCGGGGAGACCGCCGCGAAGTCGAGGGCGGCCAGTTCGTCGATGACCCTGCCGGTGCTGTTGTCGGCCACGCCAGTTCCTTACTCTGGAGTAAACTTACTTTTGAGTAAGGTAAGGGCCCGGCGACCCCTTCGCAAGGCCCGGCGGGACACTGCGTGAGGTGCGGGGTCGCGGAGTCACCAGGGGCTGCCGGGGCGCACCACCAGGCGGGGGTGGTGGGCTGCGAGCACCTTGTTGGCGCGGGCCAGCTCCGAGAGGGCCTGCTCGCGGTCGGCCTGGTCCTCGACGCCGAGCCGGGGCCCCCGGAACCTGCGGACCTCGCGCGCGGCACAGGCGGCGTCGAACTCCGCCCGGAGGATGTGCGCCGGGATGCAGGAGCCGATGAGTGCGGCGATGCGGTCCGGGATCGGGACCGGGACGAGCAAGTGCGAGGCGGTCATAGGGGGTTCCCTCTCGATGGTGGCCAGGAGGTCGGGTGCCGGGCCGCCGGGTGGGCGGCCGGCTCCTCTCCATATAACGGGACGCAGTTCCGGGTTTCTCGTTGAGAACGTCTCCGTGTGGCAACCGTTTGGGAATGACCGGCTATTTCCCCTTACCGGCAGGTAGGTTGACTTCGCGTGAGGTACTCGTCCGATCGAGGCCGCGTCGCGCTGTTCAGATGGGTGTGTCGTTGCTGCGGGCCCGAAGCTGCATGGCGCGGAGCACGGTCTCGGTCGAGAACCGGGCCTCCGGATCGACCAGTTGGTCACCGAAGATCGATTCCAGATTGCGCATCCGGTAGCGGACGGTCTGGGGATGTACGTCGAGCAGCTCGCCCATCTGGGCCGCGGTGCCGCGGGTGTCGAGCCAGATCCGCAGCGTTTCGATGAGCCGTTCGCGCCGGTTGGCGCTGATGTTGGCCATCGGGGCGAGTTCGCGGCGCGCGAGCTGGTCGAGGAGGACCGGGTCGGAGAGCAGCCACAGGGTGATGAGGTGGTCCTCGCAGAGGATGGCCGGTGCATCGTCTATGACGCCGGCGTCCACGAGTTCGAGCACCCGCCGGGCCCAGCGGATCGAGTCCGAAGCCAGGGACGCGGGGACGGTCAGGCCGATGGCCGTGTGAGCACCCGGGAGCGCGTGTTCGAGCATGCGTCTTCGCATGTCGTCGAACGGTCCCGGGATCAGTAAGTGCGGCTGCGGGTCGCTGAAGTCCACCAATATGTCCCGGTCGATCCCGAGCCGGTCGAGATCCGGAGCGGGGCGCACCGCGACGAGGGTCACCTCGTCGGGCAGGGTCCAGCCGGTCTGCTCGCTGAGCTCCGCGATGGCGACGCGGGGCACCGGCCGGCCCGCGAGGATCAGGTGCAGCAGCCTGCGCCGCAGCGTGTCCGTGTGGTCGTCGGAGGCCGACCTCACCTCCAAGTACCCCTCGCGCGACAGGGCTTCGAGCTCATCGACGTACGAGAACAGGGCGTCGGCGAAGGTCAGCATCATCGTGGGGGAGAGGTTGTAGCGCCTGCCGATCTTCTTCGCCCGGCGCAGCGCGACCCGCGCGCCCAGCCGGTACGCCCCCTGCAACTGGTCCAGGCTGCGCCCCTCGTACGCCTCGAACCTGCCGAACCTGCGGCACATCTCGTCGCGCAGCGCGGAGGGCGCGGCCGGCTCGGCCACCTGGTCCACGAAGACGGAGATGCTCTGCTCCACGCCGACCCGGATGCCCTGGCCGTAGGGGCCGTCCAGGAGCCGCGCGTACTCGGGGTAGGCGCGGGTGACCTCAAGGCCGATCTCCTTGATGAGACTCGGGAGTTCGGGCCGCACGATCGCGGCGAACTCCTGCGGCAGCGGTCCCAGTGGCTCTCCCAGCTCCGAGGGCTGTGCAACTCCCGGCATACCTTTTGACCCCTTGCTCTCCGGCGCCCGATGGGGGGTGGACGGACGGGAGAGCGCTCCCATCCGTCGTCAGGTGCGTACCGACATCGGCTGCCGAACATAGTCCAAGGCTGTGGCCCTGAACACAGGCAGGACAAGACGAAATGCAGGGGGCACGTATCGGCGGGCCGGCCGCTGGTGCGGCGCTCGCGCCGGGATG
Organism: Streptomyces sp. A1277; assembly: GCF_004795015.1. Lineage (GTDB taxonomy): Bacteria > Actinomycetota > Actinomycetes > Streptomycetales > Streptomycetaceae > Streptomyces. The sequence goes on from NZ_SSBI01000012.1 coordinate 17,344, forward strand.
GTGGCGCGCTCGTGGGGTGCTGGAGCGGGAAACGGAATTCCGAAAATGCGACTGTGTTTGTGGCCCGCACGCGCAGACAATGTCGCGTGTGCTATTCACGTTGAATTCCACTGCGCAGACAGGTGCAGTGGGGGTGCAGTCCGGCGCAGCGGCCGGGGCGGGGGGCGCACGGACCGCAGGGGCCGGACGGGGCCGCGTCCCAGGGCTGTGACATGGCACATTGGGCGGAGGCGAGGGGCCGGTCCGTCATCCGGTGAGCAAGGCCCGGCACCCGTGCACCGGCGAAACCGCTCACTTCTCGATAAAAAATCGGTGCGCCGTACTCGCGGTGCAGCAAATTCTCCACAGAGAAGGCGGTTTACGGAGATTCTTTGTTCCGATGTGTTGCGGAGCAACATTACTCACCCGTAGCGTCATCGCCGAACGCAAGAGGTCGAGCAGTCGGTCAGGCCGGACTGCCGCATTCCTGTCCTGTGACCCCCCGCTCCGGGAGCACCGCTGACCCGGCCGGAAGCGGCCCCCGGTGTCGGTCACACACCCTCGAAGGGAACCGGATCCGTGAACACCCTTGCACGTAGAGCCGCCATCGTCGTCACCGCCGCCAGCGCAGCCCTCGGGATGGCGGTGACCTCGGCTTCCGCCGGCACCACCTCCACGTGGTCGGCGACCCCGAGCGGCGCGTACACCGCCCACGCCGCCTACCCCACGCTGGACGTCCCGTTCGCGAACCTGGAGTGTGACTCCTCCGACGTGTCCTCGGGCACCGTCAACGCGAGCAGCTCCACCGGTGCCAACATGGCCACCATCGGCAACATCAGCTTCACCAACTGCACGGTAGGCGGGCTCGACTTCGACGTCACCATGACCGCGACGCCGTGGACGATCAACGTCACCGGTGTGAACTCCTCGAACGCCAACCGGGTCAACGGCAACGTCACCGGCATCTCCGCCCACATCGAGGGCTTCGCCTGCAGCGCCGACTTCACCGGCAAGGTGTACGGGTACTACGACAACAGCACCGGTGACCTGGTCATCGACGGATCGGGCACCGAGCTGGTCGCGTCCAACGCCGACTGCCTCGGCCTGGTCAACGACGACGACGTGGCGTCGTTCAACGCCTCGTACCACGTGAAGGTGACCTCGACGGGCACGTCGCCGGTGATCAGCACGCCGTAAGGCCGCAGGAGCACACGGGTACGGGCCGACCGCGGAGCCTTTCCGCGGTCGGCCCGGCCTTCTCGTTCGGGCGCCGCGCGCTCGGGCGCAACCGCAGTACGAACTACCGATCGCACCCCGTGGAGGACAGGCCCGATATGCACACCCAGATACCTGTGACCCGTGCGGGGCGTTCCGTGCGGGTCGCTTCCGTCGCCGGTCTCGCCCTGCTCGCCGGGCTGTTGTCCGGGGGAGGCTCGGCCGCCGACGAGAGTCCTGGGCCCCTCAGCCTCGCGGCGGCCTGTGGACCCGAGGACAGCGGCACGGCGGCCGCGGCCACGGTCGGCGTATCGGTGGACGTCCCGGCGACCGGCGAGGCGGGCCGGCCCGTACAGCCGGGGCCGGTGACGCTCACCCTCACGCTCTCGCGGGCGGATCTCGCCGGGCTGTTGCCGGAAGGCACCGGGGCCGTCGTGAGCCGGGTGGCGCTCAAGGTGAAGGTCGCCCAGAACGGCGAGTCGGCCGAGGCGCCCTGGGAGCTCACCGCTCAGAGCACTTCGCTTCCCGCTGACGGTGACGTAGCGCTCGTCCACTCCGGTGAGGTCCCTTACGTGACGTTCGGATCCTCGGGCGACGTCGACTTCTCGGTCGGGGAGTTCACGGTCGAGCTGCTGTCCGCCACGGCGACGGCCGAGGAGACCGCACCGGCCCTTGCCACGCTGACCTGCCGGCTGAAGGAGGGGGAGGACGGACATCTGGCGACCACGCACGTGACGGACGGCTCCGGCACCGGACCGTCCGGAACCCCCGAGACACCCACCACGTCGGCGGGCGGTTCCGGCCGGGTGAAGGGGAAGGACATCACGCTGGAACCGCCGGCCGCCGATGACGAGGACACCGACTTCTGCCCTGTCGACCCGCCGGTGGGGGAGATGGACGCGAGTGAGGCACCGCAGCCTCCGCCGGGCGATCCCGTCATCCCTACGGACCTCCCCACGGGAGGGACCTTCAGCTGCGCCTACGCACTGGGTCTGGCCAACGTGTACAAGCTGAACGGGGCCATGATCATCAACGATCCCGACAACCCGGCGCTCATCAGCGTCCTTGCGTCCAAGCGCACGGCGTCGCGATCGGCGCAGAAGCCGGGCGGGGCGTACCTCCGTATCGATTCGCTCGCCAACCTGGACCTTCCGGACGCCGAATCCACCTTCCTCACTTTCGGTTTCCAGCCGGTGACGGCGAAGGTCTCGTTCGAGAACGGCCCCATCACCATCTCGACGGGCAACTACGGTTCCGGCGCCAGTCGGGTGGCGTTCTCCACGGCCTACTTCAAGCAGTCGCTGCGCCTCCACGATGTCAAGGTCAACGGCACTCCGTTGGACGTGGGAAGCAACTGCCGGACGTCGAAGCCGTTCAAGGTGGCGCTGGACGGGGGAGCCGATTACACCAACGTCGCTCTGGGCGGCGTCCTGGAGGGCGAGGTCGACATCCCGCCCTTCACCGGCTGCGGTACGGGTGGTGAGGACCTGAACCCGCTTTTCACCGCCTCCCTTTCGGGCCCCGGGAACCGGGTCTTCATGAACCAGGCCCCGACCTGTGTTCCGGCGAACCCCACCAGGTCGTACTGCCCGCCCCCGCTGCCCGAACTGCCCGGCTCGAAGCCCTGACCGAAGCCCTGCCCGACCGGCGCACACCGAAGGGGCCACCTCCGCAAGGAGAGTGGCCCCTTCGGGGTTTCGGGCCCGAGGGCGGTTACCGCGCCGCCGAGTGCCAGTACTGAGACAGCAGCTTGCCCGCGTTGGGCGCCGCGTCACGCGGCTTGTTCATCGTCGCCACGTACGTCTGCGCGTCGTTCAGCGTGACGTTGTTGTTGCCGGAGGCCGACGGGAGGCCCGTCTTCAGGTTCACGGCCCAGTTGAGCGCGCCGAGCAGACCGCAGCCGTTGGTGCCGGGGACCGCGTACGTCGTGTCGGTCTGGGTGGCGCCCAGGAGGTTGAGCCGGTTCATGGGACCGGTCGTGTCCAGGGTGCCGTCGCCGGCGAACTTCTCGCTGCTGATGGCCGGCTGGGTCAGGTTCTGCGGCTTGAGCAGGATCGGGTCGGAGGAGGAGCCGATGTAGCACTTGTCGCCGAGGAGCGGGTTCTGCAGGTGGATGCGGACCGGCAGGGTGACGATCGGCTTCCCTGTCGTCGTGCCCGCCACGAGCTGGAAGCCGGTCGGGGTGTTGACCGATTCGATGGTCGCCGTCACCCGGTTCAGGTTGACGTCGCTGAGTGTGTTGCAGATGCCGGTGACCACGGGGACGCCACTGGGGCACATCAGGCCGAGCAGGCCGCCCGGCACCTTCGCGGAGTCCGCGACGAGCGCGCCGCCCGCCGGGGAGACCACGGTCGACAGGCCACCGGGGTGGGTGACCACGCCGAGCTGGAGGTCGCTGGCGCCGACCGGCACCTCGGTGTTGCCGAGCTTGATGGAGCCGCTGGCCGAGTGGGACGACACACAGATGGCGGTGTCCGTCGCTCCGTCCGCGGCCAGCATGGCGGGGTCGTCCACCGGGCAGCGGCTGAACGGTGCCCAACTGCCGTTCAGCGTCGTGGCGGCCGTGGCCGAACCCATCGACGCGACGGCGGCGAATGCGGTGAAGGAGGCCAGCAGCCCCAGACGTACCCGGTTCGAGTCAGTTCTCATGTCTTCCCCTTTTTCCGATGGGAGGCGGCCGCCGTCGAGGCGGCCCGGTGAACCCGGAGATGCTCGGTGCGCAGCGGAATTGAGCGCGGAATGCGGAATGCGGAATGCGGGTGCCGGGATCGCGACGGGCCGTGCCGAGGCGAAATTCCCTTCACCGAGCCGTGAGGTTACTGGCGGGAAACACCGGGGCACAATGCCGCCGTATGAGAATCTGTGGGCGGGACGGGCATCTCTTCCCCGGGTGAGTACGAGATCCGGCCTTCTTGTCACATCGTGCGTACGCCCTCGCGGGCTCCGTACCGCCGACCACCGGCACCATATACGGAACTCCGCCTCCCACTTGTGTATTCGAGCCGGTCCCGAGCGCTTCTCGGCGATCCGTGCACCGACCCTGCCCAGGCCGGCCGATGGCGGAACTTGTCACTCGGAGACAGTTTTTCCGGCCGCCTTGCTCAGCCGGTGCGAAAGGGCGGACGGCTTTGCGCTCTCGCGCGAAAACTTGATGACCTGGTATTGCGGGGCAGGTTACTCGGCCGTAACGTCGCCTCCGTCAGCAACTCCTCCGGTGCGTCCGGAGACTGCTCACCCGTCGGGAGGCGACCCAGGCACATCCCCAGTGTCCGGGTTTCCGGTCCAGGAGGGCATCGGCCCCAGGAATCTTCACGCCGGCGGAGCTCCTCCTCCGGAACCCCGCGGCGCAGACCCCTCTGGGCCGCGGGGTCCCGGCCTGCAACGACGGATGAGAGTGCGCAGTTGTTCACAAGATCGGGTCCGTGATCTGTCATCGGATGACAAACGGGCCGGATCTTTGCGAATGGGCTGTTCAAGGGCTTGTCCTGGCGGTGCAGGTGAACTTAACGTGCGCCCCTTGGTGCACTTCTGTCACTTCGTGAGCGCATGCAGGAGGTGGGATGGGAATCGAAGTAGTGGTCGAGGGACTCACCAAGTCTTTCGGCAAGCAGAACATCTGGCAGGATGTGTCGCTCACGCTTCCCGCAGGCGAGGTCAGTGTCATGCTCGGCCCGTCCGGTACGGGAAAGACGGTGTTCCTGAAATCCATCATCGGCCTGCTCAAACCTGAACGCGGTCGCGTTCTCGTCAATGGCGTCGACATGGTGAACGGCTCCGAGCGCGACATCATGGAGACCCGCAAGCTCTTCGGTCTCATGTTCCAGGACGGCGCCCTTTTCGGGTCGATGTCACTTTTCGACAACATCGCCTTCCCGCTGCGGGAGCACACCCGCAAGAAGGAATTCGAGATCCGCCGCATCGTGATGGAGCGGATCGACGTGGTGGGCCTCCTCGGGGCCGAGAACAAGCTGCCCGGCGAGATATCCGGCGGCATGCGCAAGCGGGCCGGCCTGGCAAGGGCCCTCGTCCTGGACCCGCAGATCATCCTCTGCGACGAACCCGACTCCGGTCTCGACCCGGTCCGCACCGCCTACATCTCCCAGCTCCTCGTCGACCTGAACGCCCAGATCGACGCGACGATGCTCATCGTCACCCACAACCTCGACATCGCCTCCACCGTGCCGGACAACATGGGGATGCTGTTCTGCCGCAACCTCGTCACCTTCGGGCCGCGCGAGGTGCTGCTCACCAGCGACCTGCCCGTCGTCAACCAGTTCCTCGCCGGCCGCTGCGAGGGACCCATCGGCATGTCCGAGGAGAAGGACGCCGCCACCCTCGCCGCCGAGGAGCGACACGGCTACGGCCAGGGCATCAGCTCGGCCAACGCCCCGCGCACCGTCGTCCCGCAGCTGGAGCCCTCGCCCGGCCTGCCGGTCCGCCAGGGCGCCCTGCGCCGCCGGGAGCGGGTCATGTCGATGGTGGGGCAGCTGCCGGAGGCGGCCCGTACCGCCATCCTCAACAGCTACAGCCCGGCCGCGGGCGGTGGACGCCTGTGACCGCCCCGATGCCCGTACGGCCCCCCGAGGAGCCGGTGGACCACGTCCCGGAGCCCGAGAAGGCGCCCGAGGCCCCGCGCCCCAGCAGGCTCACCGCACCGCTGCGCGAGACCGGACGGCTCTTCGCCCTGGCCGGGACCGTGAGCCGGGAGACCTTCCGACGGCCCTTCCAGGTCCGGGAGTTCATCGAGCAGTTCTGGTTCGTCGCCAGCGTCACGATCCTGCCCGCCGCCCTCGTCTCCATCCCGTTCGGCGCGGTCATCGCCCTCCAGGTCGGCTCGCTCACCCAGCAGCTCGGCGCCCAGTCCTTCACCGGCGGCGCCAGCGTCCTCGCCGTCATCCAGCAGGCGAGCCCGATCATCGTGGCCCTGCTGGTCTCCGGGGCGGCGGGCTCCGCGATCTGCGCCGACCTCGGCTCCCGCAAGATCCGCGAGGAGCTGGACGCGATGGAGGTCATGGGCGTCTCGCCCGTGCAGCGCCTCGTCGTCCCGCGCGTCCTGGCCACCATGCTCGTCGCCGTCCTGCTCAACGGCCTCGTCTCGGTCGTCGGCACCCTCGGCGGCTACTTCTTCAACGTGATCCTTCAACACGGCACCCCGGGCGCCTACCTCTCCAGCTTCTCCGCCCTCGCCCAGCTGCCGGACCTCTACGTCAGCGAGATCAAGGCGCTCATCTTCGGCTTCATCGCCGGCATCGTCGCCGCCTACCGCGGCCTCAACCCGCGCGGCGGCCCGAAGGGGGTGGGCGACGCGGTCAACCAGTCCGTCGTCATCACCTTCATGCTGCTGTTCTTCGTGAACATGGTCCTCACGGCGATCTACCTCCAGATCGTCCCCGCGAAGGGGAGCTGACCCATGTCGATGCTCGGCTGGCTGGACAGATCCGGCGACCAGCTCACCTTCTACGTACGGGCCCTGCTCTGGATACCCCGCACCCTGCGCCGCTACCTCAAGGAGGTGCAGCGCCTGCTCGCCGAGGTCGCCTTCGGCAGCGGCGGCCTCGGGGTCGTCGGCGGCACCATCGGCGTCATGATCGCGATGACCCTGGCCACCGGCACGGTCGTCGGCCTCCAGGGATACGCGGCCCTCAACCAGATCGGCACCGCCGCCTTCACCGGCTTCATCTCCGCGTACTTCAACACCCGCGAGATCGCCCCGCTCGTCGCCGGCCTCGCCCTGTCCGCGACCGTGGGGGCGGGCTTCACCGCCCAGCTCGGCGCCATGCGGATCAACGAGGAGGTCGACGGACTGGAGTCGATGGGCGTGCGCTCCATGCCCTACCTCGTCACCACCCGCATCATCGCCGGCGTGGTCGCCATCATCCCGCTCTACGCGATCGGGCTGCTCTCCTCGTACGTCGCCTCCCGCTACGTCACCGTCCTGTTCAACGGCCAGTCGGCGGGCACCTACGACCACTACTTCAACCTCTTCCTGTCCCCGGCGGACGTGCTCCTTTCGGTGCTCAAGGTGCTGATCTTCAGCGTGATGGTGATCCTCGCGCACTGCTACTACGGCTACCACGCCACCGGCGGCCCCGCCGGGGTCGGTGTGGCAGTCGGCCGGTCGGTGCGCAACGCGATCGTGCTGATCAGCGTCACCGACTTCTTCCTCTCGCTCGCCATCTGGGGCGCCACGACGACCGTGAAGGTGGCCGGCTGATGAATTCCCGCGCCACCAGGACCACCGGCCGCAGAACCGCCGGCATCGCCTTCTTCCTCGTACCCGCCGTCCTCATCTGGGTCTCGGTCGCGGTGTACGAGAAGGACTTCACCCACGACGCGACCGTCACCGTACGCACGTCGAGCGTGGGCAACGAGATGCACGACAACGCCGACGTGAAGCTGCGCGGGGTCGTCGTCGGCCAGGTCCGCGACATCGCGGCCGACGGCGACGGCGCCCGGCTCACCCTCGCGATCAAGCCGGACAAGCTGGACCGCATCCCGGCCGACGTCACCGCCCAGATGCTGCCCACCACCCTCTTCGGCGAACGGTTCGTCGCCCTCGTACCGCCCGCCGTGCCCTCGGCGAAGACCCTCAGCGCCGGTGACGTCATCCCGCAGGACCGCTCCAGCAACGCCATCGAGCTGGAAGAGGTCCTCGACAACGTCCTGCCCCTGCTGACCGCGGTGAAGCCGGAGAAGCTGTCCGCCACCCTCAACGCGGTCTCCACCGCCCTCCAGGGCCGCGGCGAACAGCTCGGCGACACCCTCGTCAAGCTCGACGCCCACCTGCAGAGGTTCAACCCCCAACTCCCCACGCTCAACGAGGACATCAAGGAATTCGTCAAGGTGAGCCGGCTCTACGCGGACTCCGCCCCCGACGTCCTGGACGCCCTCACCGACTTCACCACCACCAGTGGCACCCTCGCCGAACAGCAGGCCGACCTCGCCAACCTGTACGGCTCCACCACCGCGTCGGCCCGCGACCTCACCGCCTTCTTCCAGCGGAACAAGGACAACCTCATCCGGCTCGCCGCCACCGGCCGGCCCACCCTGGAAACCCTCGCGAAGTACTCCTCGGAGTTCCCCTGCACCCTGCGCACCATCTCCGGGTTCATCCCGGCCATGGACAAGGCGCTCGGCAAGGGCACCGACCAGCCGGGACTGCACGTCACGCTCAAGACCGTGCCGTCCAAGGGGAAGTACGCGGCGGGCAGGGACACCCCGGTCTACAACGCCACCGGCGGACCGCACTGCTACTCCATCCCCTATGTCGGCCAGACCGTGCCGACCGCCGACGTCAGGACCGCCGAGGACACCGGCACCGCGGCGGACCCGGAGACGGCCACCCCGGTGGAGGTCCCGGCGGCGGACGCCTCGCTCGGCATGCCCAACTCACCGCAGGAGAGCCGGCTCGTCAACGAACTGGTCGCTCCCTCACTGAAAGTCCGGCCGCAGGCCCTGCCCGAGTGGAGCAGCGTGCTCATCGGCCCGGCCTTCCGCGGTGTGGAGGTGAAGCTCAAGTGAAGCGCCGCTCCCTCGCGGGACCGCTCGCGAAATCGATCGTCTTCATCGTGGTGACGAGCCTGGCCACCACGGTCCTGGCCCTGTCCATCGCCAACACCGGCGTGGGCGACACCCGTTCGTACCGGGCCAGGTTCACCGACGCGACCGGCCTCATCGTCGGGGACAGCGTCCGGATCGCCGGCGTCAAGGTCGGCCAGGTCGAGTCCGTCGAGGTCGCCGACCGCCGGGTCGCCGAGGTCGGCTTCAGCGTCCGCAAGGGCCGCAAGCTCCCGGCGTCGGTGACCGCGTCGATCAAGTACCTCAACATGGTCGGCCAGCGCTACATCGACCTGGACCAGGGTGCGGGCCCCGTCGGCGAGAGCTTCGCCCCGGGCGCCACCATCCCGCTCTCGCGCACCACCCCGGCGCTCGACCTGACCCAGCTCTTCAACGGCTTCCAGCCGCTCTTCGAAGGGCTCTCCCCTCCCGACGTCAACCAGCTGGCCGGTTCCATCGTCCAGGTCCTCCAGGGCGAGGGCGGCACCGTCGACAGCATCCTCCAGCACGTCGGCTCGCTGACCGGCACAGTCGCCGCCAAGGACAAGGTGATCGGCGAGGTGATCAAGAACCTCAACACGGTCCTGAAGACCGTCAACGACCGGGAGGCCGGCTTCAACGACCTCGTCGACACCCTCCAGGAACTCGTCACCGGCTTCGCGGGCGACCGCAAGCCGCTCGGTGAGGCCGTCACCGCGATGGGCGCGCTCACCACGGTCACCGCGGACCTCTTCGAGGACGGCCGCGGGCCCCTCAAGGCCGACATCAAGGAACTCGGCCGGCTCTCCGGGAACCTCGCCGACAACTCCCCGAAGATCGTCGACTTCCTGGAGAAGACCCCGGCCAAGATGGAGGCCATCGGCCGCCTCACCTCGTACGGCTCCTGGCTCAACCTCTACCTCTGCGAGGCCAAGGTCAGCGGCGTCACGACCAGCGACGGCAGCACCCCGCCGACCGGCATCGAGATCACCCAGCCGAGGTGCCTGTCATGAGGATCAAGCCGATACGCCACCGCAACCCCGTCGCCGTGGGCATCGTGGGACTGCTCCTGCTCGCCCTCATCGGGTTCGGGGCCTACCGCGCCGACTCGCTCCCCTTCATCGGCGGCGGCACCACCTACAGCGCCGACTTCACCGAGTCCGCCGGCCTCGGCGAGGGCGACGAGGTACGCATCGCGGGAGTGAAGGTCGGCAAGGTCACCGGGGTCTCCCTCGACGGAGCCAAGGTCAAGGTCACCTTCAAGGTCAAGGACGCCTGGATCGGCAACGCCAGCACCGTGGGCATCGCCATCAAGACGCTCCTCGGCGACAAGTACCTCGCCGTCGACCCGCTCGGCGACTCGGCGCAGGACCCGGACGAGCGCATCACCGCGTCCCGCACCACCTCCCCGTACGACGTCACCCAGGCGTTCAACGGACTGGGCGAGACCATCGGGGAGATCGACACCGAGCAGCTCGCCAAGAGCTTCGAGACGATCTCCGCCACCTTCAAGGACTCCCCGCCCGACGTGAAGAGCGCCGCCGAGGGACTGTCCGCCCTGTCGAAGACCGTCTCCGCACGCGACGCGCAACTGGCGACCCTGCTCAAGGGCAGCAAGCAGCTCACCAAGACCCTCGCCAACAAGAAGAGCGGCTTCGAAACCCTCCTGGAGGACGGCAACCTGCTCCTCGGCGAGATCCAGGCCCGCCGCGACTCCATCCACCTGCTGCTCACCGGCACCCGCGACCTGGGCACCCAGCTCACCGGGCTCGTCGCCGACAACAACAAGCAGCTGAAGCCGACCCTCAAGGCGCTCGGCCGGGTCACGGCGGTGCTGCAGAAGAACCGCAAGAGCCTCGACAAGGTGCTCTCGCTCGCCGGCTCGTACAACCGGCTCGTCGGCAACACCCTGGGCAGCGGGCGCTGGTTCGACAACTACGTCTGCGGCGTCGTCCCGAAGAACTACCTGCCCGCGAACACACCCCCGGCGACCGGATGCATGCCTCCCAAGCAGGAAGGCGGGCACTGAGATGAGACTCACCCGCGTCATCGGCATCGGCGCCGGCCTCGTCGTCGTGGCCGTCGCCGCCACTTCCGGCGTGATGGCCGTGGAGGACGAGGGATCGACCGTCGTCACGGCCTACTTCGACCAGGCCACCGGCGTCTACGCCGGGTCCGACCTGCGCATCCTCGGTGTACGGGTCGGCACGGTCGAATCGGTCCAGCCGCGCGGCAAGGACGTCAAGGTGGTCCTGCGCATCGACAAGGGCGTCCAGGTGCCCAAGGACGCGCACGCCGTGGTCGTCGCCCCCAGCCTCGTCGCCGACCGGTACGTCCAGCTCGCCCCCGCCTACACCGGGGGAGCGGTCCTCGCGGACGGGGCCCAACTGCCCGCCGCGGACAACGCGACCCCGGTCGAGGTGGACCAGCTCTACGCGTCCATCACCGAACTCTCCACCGCGCTCGGCCCGGACGGGGCGAACGCCGAAGGAGCGTTCGCCGGGCTCCTGGACACCGGGGCGAAGAACCTCAAGGGCAACGGCAAGGACATCGGCGACTCCATCGAGCAGTTCGGCAAGGCGACGAAGACGCTCGACAAGTCCAGCGGCAACCTCTTCGACACGCTGTCCTACCTCCAGACCTTCACCACCATGCTGAAGGAGAACGACGGCAACGTCCGGGCGGCCGAGGACCAGCTGAACTCCGTGACCGGCTTCCTCGCCGACGACAAGAAGAACCTCGGCGCCGCCCTCAAGGAACTCGGCACCGCACTCGGCCAGGTCAAGACGTTCATCAAGGACAACCGGGGCGCCCTCAAGGAGAACGTGGACGCCCTGGTCCCGATCACCCAGACCCTGGTGGACCAGCGTGCCTCGCTCGCCGAGTCGCTGGACGTCCTGCCGCTGTCGGCGGGCAACGTCCTCAACGCCTACGACCCGGCGCACCGCACCCTCAACGGCCGGACCAACCTCAACGAACTCAGCATGGGCGGCCCGCTGACCGAGTCCGCCCTCGCACTCAAGGGCCTCTCCCCGGTGGACGCCGAACGGCAGCAGGCGCTGCCCGCCCTGCCGCTCCCGGCCGTGGGCACGGTCTACGGCACCCCGAAGGACAGCAAGGACAAGAAGGGGGCGAAGCAATGAGCCGCAGACCGCGCAGACCCGCGGCCCTCGGGACCACGGGCGGGGCGGCACTCGTCGCGCTCGGCCTGTGCTGCACCCTCTTCGCCACCGGATGCGGAGCCCCGCACTTCTCCGGCATCGAAGACGTGCCGCTGCCCGGCGGAGCGGACCTCGGCGACCACCCGTACGAGATCACCGCGGACTTCGGGGACGTGCTCAGCCTCTCCCCGCAGTCCTCGGTGAAGGTCAACGACGTCGCCGTCGGCCGCGTCACCAAGATCTCGCTGGCCCCGGACGGCTGGCAGGCCCGGGTCACCATGAAGGTCAACGGCAAGATCGACCTCCCGGCCAACGCCTACGCCCACCTGGAGCAGTCCAGCCTGCTCGGCGAGAAGTACATCCAGCTCCGGCCGCCGGCCAAGGGCACCGCCCGCGGCACCCTCGCCGACGGCGACCGCATCCCGCTCACCCGCACCAACCGCAACCCCGAGGTCGAAGAGGTCTTCGGAGCCCTGTCCATGCTCCTCAACGGCGGCGGCGTCCAGCAGCTCAAAACCATCACCACCGAGCTCAACAAGGCGCTGGCCGGGCAGGAACCCCAGGTCAAGTCCATGCTCCACCGGGTCGACACCCTCGTCACCAACCTCGACGACCACCGCGGCGACATCACGGCGGCGCTCGACGGCGTCAACCGGCTCTCGACCACCCTCGCCACCCGCAAGCAGCAGGTCGGCACCGTGCTCACCAAGCTCAGCCCCGGCATGAAGGTCCTGGAGAAGCAGCGCGGCTCGCTCCTGACGATGCTCCGCTCCCTGGACACCCTCTCCGACGTGGCCGTCACCACCATCAACAAGGGCAAGGCCGACACCATCGCCGACCTGAAGGCCATCGCCCCCACCCTGAAGGCCCTGGCCGACTCCGGCAACGACCTGCCCGACTCCCTCCAGGTGCTCATGACCTACCCGTTCACGGACGAGGTGCTGCGCGGCGTGAAGGGCGACTACCTCAACGTGTACCTGGACCTGACGGCCGAGCCCGGCACCCAGATCATTCCCGCCTACGACCCGGACGCGGGGTCGGACACCCCGGCCACGGCCGACGCGGTCGCCGGCGCCGGACTGCCGCTGCCCCTCCCCGCGACCTCGGCGCCCACGACGAGCAGCCCCTCGGCCTCGAAGGGGAGCAACTGATGATCACCCTCGCCATCCGGCTGAAGAACATCGCCTTCCTGATCATCGCCGTGCTGGTGCTCGGCTACCTCGGTGTGCGCTACGCCGACCTCGGCCACTACGTCGGCATGCGCGACTACTACACCGTGAAGATGCAACTCCCGCGCACCGGCGGCCTGTTCACCCACTCCAACGTCACCTACCGGGGCGTCTCGGTGGGCCGGGTCGGACCCATCGAACTCACCGACGACGGCGTGGAGGCAGAACTGCTGATCAACAAGTCCGCACCCCGCATCCCCGACGACCTGAAGGCGGTCGTGGCCAACCTCTCCGCGGTCGGCGAGCAGTACGTCGACCTGCGGCCGACCCGCACCGAGGGGCCCTACCTCGCGAACGGCTCGGTCATCGACCAGGCCGAGACCACCGTCCCGGCGCCCGTGACCAACGTCCTCACCAGCGTCAACGACCTGGCCTCCTCCGTCGACCTGGAGTCGCTGCGCACCGTCGTGGACGAATTCGGCACCGCGTTCAGCGGCCGCGGCGACGACCTCCAGGTCCTCCTGGACACCGGCAGCGACTTCGTGGACGCCGCCGACGAGGCGCTGCCCGTCAACACCAGGCTCATGCAGGACGGCAAGACCGTCCTGCGCACCCAGGTCGAACAGGGCGAAGCCCTCAAGGGGTTCGCGGCCGGCGCCAAGGAACTGGCCGCCCAGCTCAAGGGTTCCGACACCGACCTGCGCAAGCTCATCGCCGCCGCTCCCGACGCCACCGGGCAGATCAGCGGGCTGCTGCGGGACGTCGAACCCAGCTTCGGTGTCGTCGTCGCCAACCTCCTCACCACGTCCGAGGTCGCCGTCACCCGGCAGCGCGGCCTTGAGGAACTGCTCGTGAAACTCCCCGCCGTGGCGGCCGCCGGAGCCAGCGCGGTGGACGAGGACGGCGCCAGGTTCGGCATGTCGATCACCTTCTTCGAGCCGCTGCCCTGCACCGCCGGCTACGAGGGGACGACCTACCGCAACGGGCTCGACCTCTCACCCGCCCCCGCGCTCAACACCAAGGCCCGCTGTGCCGCCTCGCCCGGCACCGGCATCGACGTCCGGGGCAGCGCGAACGCCCCGAAGGGCGGGCCCGTGCCCGAACCGGCCAGGGCCGGCGCACTGACCCTCGGTGACACCAAGCAGGGGCAGCTGCCCGGAGTGCTCGGCGCCACCACCGGCACGGCCCCGGTACGGGGCATGGCCGGGCTGCTGGGCCTCGGACAGGAGGGCGGCCGGTGAACGCCCGCAACCGCACCCTCGGCGGCTGGGCCGTGCTGCTGGTCGCGGCGCTCGTCTGCGGCCTGGGCGGCTGGTCGTACGCACAGGCGCGCGGCGACGACGACCTGGCGTACGCCAAGAGCCGGGACGCCGCGCTCGCGGACGGCCGGCAGGACCTGGCCCGGCTCAACACCCTGGACGGCAAGGACGCGGCGAGCGTGGACGCCGGTCTCGCCGGCTGGCTGGACTCCTCCACCGGACCGCTGTACGACCAGCTGAAGCGGACCCGGAAGAAGGACGCGGCCGACCTGGAGAAGGCCGGCGCCACCGCGCGCGGCAAGGTCACCGACGCCGCGCTCACCGAACTGGACGAGCGGACCGGCACCGCCCTGATGATCGCGACCGTGGACGTCGAGGTCACCCCGGGCACCGGAAAGGCCGGCACCGAACGCAAACGCTTCGAGGCCACGCTCGCCCGCACCGGCGAAGGCTGGAAGATCAAGGCGCTCACTGCGCTCGGCATAGGGAGCGGCGCGTGAAGAGCGGCGGTACGACCGACGTGGTGACCGGTGACACGGACATCGAGGACGCTGTGGAGCCGGACGAGCCGACCGGCGCGGCCGGCGACGACCCGGACGACACCGACACCGACACCGACACCGACACCGGGCCCCGGCCGGCGCGGCGGTGGCCGCGGGTGCTGGCCGGGGTGCTCGCCGTCGTCCTGATCGCGGCGGGCGCCGCGATGTACGTGGCGGGCCGGCAGCTGCGCGACACCCCCGCCACCTCCAACCGGGCGCTGACCGACAGTGCGGCGACCACCCAGGTCGCCGGCGAGGTCACCAACGCCCTCGGCAAGGTGTTCTCGTACAGCCCCGAAGGCACCGCCGCCACCAAGGCGTCCGCGCAGAAGCTCCTCGCGGGCAAGGCACTTCAGCAGTACGCGGCGCTCTTCGGCCAGGTCGAGAAGCAGGCGGCCGACCAGAAGCTGACGCTCACCACCCATGTCGTACGCGCCGGGGTGACCCGGCTGACGCCCGACAGCGCCCATCTGCTCGTCTTCCTCGACCAGGTCTACGAGCGGGAGGGCAAGACCGCGAGCAAGGCGGCCGCGCAGCTGTCCGTCACGGCCCGACTGCGCGAGGGGCACTGGACGATCGTGGAGATCACCTCCCGCTAGCGGCGGCAGGGGAAACACCGCACCACCGACCACGTAACGGCACAGCACAGCAGGACCGGCCGGCAGGGAGAGGCAGCAATGGCACGGGTAGGGATGACGAGGAACCCGCTGGTGGCGGCGGCGATCGTGCTGACGGTCGCGGCGGCCGGCGCCGCGGGCTGGGGCGGGGTGTCGCGCTACCAGGCGGCGCACGACAGCTCGGCCGCGTACGCGCAGGCACGCGACGAGGCGCTGGCCGCGGGCGAGCAGGCCGTGCAGAACATGAACACGCTCGACCACGCACAGCTCGCGAAGGGGCTGGACAGCTGGGAGGACTCCACGACCGGCGACCTCCACCAGCAACTCGTGGACGGACGCGACGGGTTCGTGAAGCAGATCCAGGAGGCGAAGACCGTCAGCACCGCCAAGGTGCTGTCCGGCGCGGTCACCGAACTCGACGACCGGGCCGGGAAGGCCGGGGTCATGGTGGCGCTGCGGGTGACCGTGACCGCGCCGAAGGGCAAGCCCGCGGTGAAGGAGAGCCGGATGCTCGGGCAGCTCACCCGCACCTCCGAGGGGTGGAAGCTCAGCGCCCTCGGCCAGGCGCCCGTCGGCAACACCGCCGGCTGACACCCCCGCCCCGCACCGAGAGGAACCCGGACATGTCGACGACCCGTCACCTGGTCAACCGCCAACGCCGCCTGGCCACCGTCGCCGCCGCGGAGCGCTCCGCCACGGCCGCCCCCGCCCGCACCCCCGCGGGCCCCGGGAAGCCTTCCGGCACCACCGCGAAGGACGCTCCCGACGAAGCCTCCGATGACGCCTCCGGCGATCTCCCCGAAGGCACCGCAGGCGAATCCGGAGACGAGCCGGACGGGAAGAAGGCGAGCGGCCGGGACGGGAAGAAGGCCAGCGATCCGGACGGGAAGAAGGCGAGCGGCCGGGACGGGAAGAAGGCCAGCGACCCGGACGGGAAGAAGGCCGCTGCCCGGCGCCTGCCCCGCCTCCGCGTCCGGCTGCCCGCCGTCCTGTGCGCCCTGACCGTGCTGCTCGGCGCCTTCGCCGCCTGGGCGTTCACCTCGGCGGCGAGCCTGCGCGACGACCCCAGCCGGCAGAACACCGCGCTCACCGACATCAGCCGCACCAGCGAGGTGAAGGGCCAGATCACCGAGGCCGTCGGCGCGGTCTTCTCGTACGACTACGCCTCGCCCGCCAAGGCGGACAGCGCGGTGGCGAAGTACCTGACCGGCAAGGCGGTCCAGCAGCACCGGGACATGCTCGCCGAGGTCCGGGCGCAGGCGCCGAAGCAGAAGCTCGTCCTCACCACGACCGTCACCGACAGCGGTGTGGAGATGCTCGACGGAGACCGGGCCCGGCTGCTGGTCTTCGCCGACCAGAGCAACACCCGTACCGGCAAGTCCGAGGAGACCACGTACGCCGCGGCCATGTTCGCCGTGGACGCCGTCCGCAAGGGCGGCAGCTGGCGGATCTCCGCGATCGACACGTTCACCCGGTGACCCACCAAGGAGAGCACGCATGAGGTTCAACGGCACCATGCGCCGCGGATTCGGCGGCACCGCGGCAGCCGTCGCCGCGATGGCCGCGCTCACCGCGTCCCAGGCACCGCAGCTCGCCACCCACGACGAGCCTTCGAAGCAGCGTCAGGAGGCGGAGGACGTCACCTGGTCCGAGGTCCCCAACGACGACTCGTACCACACCGAACTCCCGCCGCTGAAAAGCCCGAAGCCGCCCGAAGCGGGGAAGAAGCAGAGCCCGGCCGCCAAGCAGTCGTGGGCCGAGGCGGGCATCCCGGCCACCGTGCTCGCCGCCTACCGCAAGGCCGAGAGCACGCTCGGGCGCGGCGACCCCGGCTGCCGGCTGCCGTGGCAGTTACTGGCGGCGATCGGCAAGGTCGAGTCCGGGCACGCGGCCGGCGGCCGGGTCGACGCCCACGGCACGACCCTCTCCCCGATCCTCGGCCCCGTCCTCAACGGCGCCGGGTTCGCCCACATCGCGGACACCGACGGCGGCGCGTACGACGGGGACAAGGCGTACGACCGGGCGGTCGGCCCGATGCAGTTCATCCCCTCGACCTGGGCGCACTGGGGCAGGGACGGCAACGGCGACGGGCGCCGGGATCCGAACAACGTGTACGACGCGGCGCTGGCCGCCGGCGCCTACCTCTGCGCGGGGCCGCGCGATCTGTCGGTCTCCGCCGACCTGGACCGGGCGATCCTCAGCTACAACCACTCGGACACCTACCTGCGCACGGTGCTCTCCTGGCTGGAGTTCTACCGCAAGGGCACCCACCCGGTCTCCGACGGCACGGGCGTCGTCCCCAAGAGCCCCGGCGCCGGCAGCCCGAACGAGCCCAAGCACCCCGTGGGCGGGTCCGGCACCAAGGACGGCGGCGGCATCGAGGTCGGCCCGCAGCCCAGCCACAGCACGCGCCCGACCACGCCGGGCTCGCAGGACCCGGACCCGGGCACCGACCCCACCCCGGGCGACTCGGGCTCCCCGGACCCGGACGACACCACGGGCCCCTCGCCCGATCCGACGGACCCCGGCTCGACCACCCCGGACCCCGGCACCAGCCCGGACCCCACCACCACCCCGGACCCGGACCCGAGCACGACGAAGCCCGACCCGGGCTGCACGACGACCACCCCGGCACCGGACCCCGGCGACACCACCGGGTCCTCCGCGTCACCCTCGTCCGGCCCCGCCGCCTCCGACGAGCCGTGCACCACGCCGACGCTGCCGCCCACGGCGCACTGAGCCCGGGCGGCGGCCGGGACCGGAACCCGAAGGCTCAGCCGCCGCCCGACAACACCTCGGCCAGGTCGTAGCGCACGACCTCCTCCAGCTGCGCGTAGGTGCAGCTCTCCGGCGTACGGTCCGGCCGCCACCGGCGCCACTGGGCCGTATGCCGGAACCGGTCACCCTCCATGTGGTCGTAACCCACCTCGCAGACCCGCTCCGGCCGCACCGGCACCCAGGACATGTCCTTCTTCCCGGACCAGCGGCTCGGGGCACCGGGCAACCGTGCCCCCTCGTGCGCCTCGGCCTGCGCCCAGGCACGCCACGGGTGGTCCTCGACGCCGGTCAGCAGGGGCTCCAGCTCGGTGACGAGTTCCGCGCGCCGCTTCATCGGGAAGGCCGCGCAGACTCCGACGTGCTGGAGCGCGCCCGCCCCGTCGTACAGGCCGAGCAGCAGCGAGCCGACGACCGGGCCGCTCTTGTGGAGGCGGTAGCCGGCCACCACGCAGTCGGCGGTCCGTTCGTGCTTGATCTTGTACATGGCCCGGGTGTCCGGCCGGTACGGCGCGTCGAGCGGCTTGGCGACGACGCCGTCGAGCCCCGCCCCCTCGTACCGCTGGAACCATTCCGCGGCGCGGGCGGGGTCGGTGGTCGCCGGGGCCAGGTACACCGGCGCCGACGCCCCGGCGAGCGCGGCCTCCAGGACCCTGCGCCGGTCCGCCTGCGGGGTGTCCAGGAGCGAGTCGTCGCCCAGCGCCAGGAGGTCGAAGGCCACCAGGGCGGCCGGGGTCTGCTCGGCCAGCAGCCGCACCCGGGAGTCGGCGGGGTGGATGCGCTCGCTCAGCCGGTCGAAGTCCAGCCGGCCCTCGTGCGCGACGACGATCTCGCCGTCCACCACACAGCGCTCCGGGAGGTTGTCCCGGACGGCGGTCACCACCTCGGGGAAGTAGCGGGACAGGGGCTTGCCGGTCCGGCTGCCGATCACCACCTCGTCGCCGTCGCGGTGCACGATCGCCCGGAAGCCGTCCCATTTCGCCTCGTACTGCATGCCCGGCGGAATGCGGGCCACCAGTTTGGCGAGCATCGGCTTCACGGGCGGCATCACCGGCAGGTCCATGGACCGATTGTGAACCGTACAGCGAGCGGAGTCTCCCGATATGCGGCATATGTGTGCCCGGCCTACGGTGGCCGACATGGCAGCAGCGGGCACAGCGGTGGAGCTGGAAGCAGCCGGACGGGCGGTCCGGCTGTCCAACCCGGACAAGATCTACTTTCCGGAGAAGGGCTACACGAAGAGGGACGTGGCGGAGTACTTCCTCGCCGTGGGCCCCGGCATCCTGCGCGCCCTGCGCAACCGGCCCACCACCCTCCAGCGGTTCGTGGACGGCGTCGAGGGCGAGTTCTTCTACCAGAAGCGCGCCCCCAAGAACCTCCCCGACTGGATCCCGACCACCGAGATCGCCTTCCCCAGCGGCCGGTCCGCCCGGGAGATGTGCCCCACCGAAGTGGCCGCCGTCATCTGGGCGGCCAACCTCGGCACGCTCACCTTCCACCCCTGGCCCGTCCGGGGCGGCGACACCGACCACCCCGACGAACTGCGCATCGACCTCGACCCGCAGCCGGGCACCGACTACGCCGACGCGGTCCGCGCCGCCCACGAGCTGCGCGCGGTCCTGGACGAGCACGGCCTGCGCGGCTGGCCCAAGACGTCCGGGGGCCGGGGCGTCCACGTCTTCGTCCCCATCGAAGCGCGCTGGACGTTCACCGAGGTCCGCCGCGCGGCCATCGCCGTGGGGCGGGAGCTGGAGAGCCGGATGCCCGACCGGGTGACCACCGCCTGGTGGAAGGAGGAGCGGGGCGAGCGGATCTTCGTCGACTACAACCAGACGGCCCGCGACCGCACCATCGCCTCCGCCTACTCGGTACGCCCCTTCCCGCACGCCCCGGTCTCCGCACCGCTGCGCTGGGAGGAGCTGGACGACGCCGAACCCCGCGACTTCGACCTGCGCACCATGCCCGTGCGGTACGCGGAACACGGCGACGTCCACGCGGACATGGACCAGGAGGCATTCCGCCTCGACTCGCTGCTCGAACTCGCCGACCGCCACGCGAGCGACGGCGGCCCCGGCGACCTGCCCTACCCGCCCGAGTACCCGAAGATGCCCGGCGAGCCGAAACGGGTGCAGCCCAGCCGCGCCCGCCACGACAAGGACGGCGACGCATGAGCGAGCCGGACCCGCGGCCCGGACCCGACGCGCCGCACGGGGCGCACGGCCGGCCGCTGACCCGTGGCCAGAAGTGGGCCGGATTCAAGGAGTCCCCGTACTTCCCGGCGACGGTCCTGCTGCTCATCCTCGCGGCCGCCGCCGGACTCTTCGCCGGCTCCTACACGTACGCCATGGCCAACCCGACCCCGCACCGGATTCCCACCGCGGTGGTGAGCCGGCCCGACACCGCACGCGGCAAGGAGTTCGTCGCCGCGATGGACAAGGCCCTGGACGCCTCCCTGGTCATCCACGTCTTCCGGACGCCCACCGAGGCGCGCGAGGCGCTGGAGGAGCAGGAGGTCTTCGCGATCGTGCGGACCGGCGGCCGAGGGGTGCGGCTGGAGGTGGCCTCGGCCTCCGGGGCGGCCGTCGCCCAGCTGCTCGCCGAGACCGCGGTGAAGGTGGGGGACACGCTCGACATGCCGGTCGCCGTCCAGGACGTGAAACCCCTCCAGAAGGGCGACCCGCGCGGACTCGCGCTCTTCTACATCTCGCTCGCCGCCGTGATCGTCGGCTTTGTCGGCTCCATCCAGCTCAGCGTGCACGCCCGGGGGCTGATCCCGCTGGAGCGGATCGGATTCACGATCGCGTATTCGCTGCTCGGCGCCTTCGCCATCGCCTCCGTGGTGGACTGGCTGCTCGGGGCGGTCGATCTGCCCTTCGTGGAGTCCTGGCTGATCCTGGCGTTCACGATGTTCACCTCCGGCATGGTCTTCACCATGTTCAACACCCTGATCGGCCGCTGGGCGATGCTCCCGACCTGGGGCGTGATGGTGCTCCTGGGCAACCCGTCCTCCGGCGGAGCCGTCTCCTGGCCGCTGCTGCCCTCGCTGCTCGGACACATCGGACGCTGGCTGCCCCCCGGCGCCTCCGTCAACGCCCAGCACACCGCCGTCTACTACCAGGGCCATCAGCGGATCTTCCCCTTCCTGGTGCTGGCGGCCTGGTCACTGGTGTCGGGCACGGTCTTCTGGGTGTGGCGCCACCGGCACCCCGGAGGTCGCGAGCACATGCCCCAGCACGCGGCCACGGGCGTCGCGGCGGACTGACCCGGGGCGGTACGGGCGGTATTTCGCGACTCGCCCACGGCCGTGGGCGCACGAGCACGGACTTTTTCCTTACTGTGGGTAAGCGATGAGCCCGGGTTCGTCACGGCCCGTCGCGAAGCCCTCGGCAGCACCCGTCCCGCAGTGGGGAGTTCGACATGGACCGCAGAAGCTTCAGCCGGCGGATTCTGATGGGCGGCGGGGTCGCGGCGGCGGCCGGTGTGACATCGTTGTCCCTCCCCGCGGCCGAGGCCGCCGCCACCCCGTACCCGCTCCGGCGGGCGAGCGCCGGGGGAGCGGTCCGGCGCATCCGGATGTACGTGGAGAAGCTGCCGGACGGCCGACTGGGCTACGGGCTGGAGAAGGGCAGGGCGAGCGTCCCGGGCCCGCTGATCGAGCTCACCGAGGGCGACACCCTGCACATCGAGTTCGTCAACACCCTCGACGTGCCGGCCGGCCTGCACGCGCACGGCGTCGACTACGACATCGCGAGCGACGGCACCCGGATGAACCACAGCACCGTCGAGCCGGGCGGCACCCGTACGTACACCTGGCGCACGCACACCCCGGGCCTGCGCCGCGACGGCACCTGGCAGCCCGGCAGCGCCGGCTACTGGCACTACCACGACCACGCCGTCGGCTCGGACCACGGCACCGGCGGCATCCGCAAGGGGCTGTACGGGCCGCTGGTCGTCCGGCGCCGGGGCGACATCCTGCCGGACAAGACGATCACGATCGTCTTCAACGACATGTCGATCAACAACACGCCGGCCGGCAAGAGCCCCGACTTCAAGGCCACGCTCGGCGACCGGCTCGAAGTCGTCATGATCACGCACGGCGACTTCTACCACACGTTCCACGTGCACGGTCACCGCTGGGCGGACAACCGTACGGGCATGCTCACCGGCCCCGACGACCCCAGCCGGATCGTGGACACGAAGATCGTCGGACCGGCGGACTCCTTCGGCTTCCAGGTCATCGCGGGGGAACACGTCGGCGCCGGCGCCTGGATGTACCACTGCCACGTGCAGAGCCACGCCGACCGGGGCATGGGCGGGATGCTGCTCATCGCCGACCGGGACGGCACGGTGCCCGGACACGTCGGCCGATAGCTCCCGGGCTCAGCCGTCGGCCGGCAGCGCCCGGGGGCCCGGCACCGCCGCGAGGCGCTGCTGCTCCTCCTCCACGATGCGGCGGGCCAGCGCACCCTCCGACACGTCCACGGCGTCCGGGGTCGTCTCGGCGACATCGCTGCGCCGGGCGTACGCGTCGAACAGGCGCTCCTTGCGGGCCAGGATGTCCAGCATCCGCTGGTCGACGCTGTCCGCCGCGAGCAGCCGGTGCACCTGGACCGTCCGTATCTGGCCCATCCGGTGGGCGCGGGCCACGGCCTGGTGCTCCGTCGTCGGCTTGATCTGCGGTTCGCAGAGGATGACGACGGACGCGGCCTGCATGTTCAGCCCGACGCCGCCGGCCTGGATCTGGCTCAGCAGGACCGCATGGCCGGACGCCGCCGCGAAGCCGTCGATCAGCTCCTGGCGCCGGGCCGCCGCCACACTCCCCGACAGCGGGCCGAAGACCCCGTCCCCCAGGGCCCCGCGCACCGTTTCCAGCACCTCGCGGAAGTAGGAGAACACGACGACCTTCAGGCCGTTGCCCGCCGCCTCCGCGACCAGCTCGCGCAGCCGGTTCAGCTTCGCGGAGCTCTCCGGGCACGCGTACGCCGCCCGGCGCATCTGCATGAAGTGGCCGGCGCCCACCGCCTCCCGGTAGGCCCGCAGATCGCCCTCGCTGAACTCCTCCCACTCGTCCACCTGCACCAGGGCGGGCAGCTCGGTGAGCACGTCCTGCTGGTTGCGGCGCAGATAGGCGGGGGCGACGGCCCGGCGGAACGCCTGCGAGCCGGCGGCGCCGTGACGGGTGCTGATGGAGGGGGCCAGTTCCGGCTGGAGGTGGCGGACGAGGCTGCGGAACTCCTCCACCCGGTTCTCCATCGGCGTGCCGGTCAGGAACAGCACCCGCTCGGTCCGCTCCGACCAGCCGGACACCGCGCGGGAGCGGCGGGTGGCCGGATTCTTCACGTAGTGGGCCTCGTCGACCACGAGCATCCCGGGCCGGACCCCGCTGCCGTCCGGGTCCGGCAGGGTGTGCAGCGCGTCGAAGGTGGTCAGGGCGACCCCGCCGTCCGCGCGCCACTCGGCGAACGCCTCCTGCCGCTGCGGCCCGTGCACCGGCAGGGCGCGCAGCGTGGACCTGGCGCGGACCTCCCGGGTCCAGTTGATCAGGACGCTCGCGGGGCACACCACGAGGAAGTGCGTCTCCCCGCCCGCCGCGAGATGCGCCAGGGCCGCGATGGCCTGGACGGTCTTGCCGAGCCCCATCTCGTCGCCCAGGATCACCCGCTTCTGCGCGAGCGCGAACCGCGCGCCGAACGACTGGTAGCCGCGCAGCGAGACCCGCAGCCGGGTGTCGTCCAGCCGCAGCCCGCGCACCCGGTCGGCGATCCCCGATGGCAGGAACCCCTCGGCCGCGTCCCGGTCCGGACCCGAGCCCGACATCTCGGCGAGCAGGCTGTAGTACTCGGCCGACCGCAGCTCGAAGTCGACCCAGACGGCGAGGGGCGACTCCGCTTCCCGCAGCAGATCGGCCGACACCTGCCCGAACAGCAGCGGGAGTTCCCGCTCCACCGCGTCGGTCACGACCGCCCGGACCCCGGCCGCGGCCTCCCGGACGCGTTCCCTGGTGGGCCGGCGGGCGAAGAGCATTCGCAGCCGGCCCCGGGCCGGTCCCGCCGCCGTCAGCAGCGGTTCCAGGCGTCCGGCCAGCCGGCGCGCCCCGTCCACCGCGCGCCGCACGTCCGGGCCCGCCTCCACCAGCCGGTACAGCGCGCCGACCAGGGCGGTGGTGGCCTCGTCCGGGGCGTCCACGTCTATCCGCAGCGCGACGGTGTCCCGCACGGCGTGCGCGATCTGGCCCGCCGCGGCCAGGGCCTGGTCCGCGGTCTGCGCGCCGACCCCGGGGATCTGGCGGAGCTCGTAGCGGCTCGCCCCGTAGACCTGGCCGACCGTGGTGAAGCCCGCCTGCTCGACGGCGCCCAGGCGCAGCCTGCCCTCGGTGACGTCCTTGAGGCGGGAGACGGGGATGGAGGCGAGGCCGTCGCGCACGAGGGCGTCGAGCAGCGGGTCCAGGAAGGTGCGCACGGCGGTGACGGAGCGGGTGTGGTCCGCGAGCACCCCGCGCGCCGCGTCCAGCAGGCCGTCGCCGCGTGCCAGCAGCTCCCGGGCGGCCCGCCCGGTCGGCGCCCCGCCCTCCGTGGACCCGGCCTCAGTCATCTGCGTCCCTCTGTCCCCGCTCCCCAAGGGCCGTCCCGTCATCCCCGGCCGGACAGCACTTGACCGCCACCGGTCCGTCACCGTTCGGGCGAGCCCCATCGTCCCACGCACCACCGACACCCGGCGGACCGGCCGGGCGGGGCCGTATACCCCGGACGCACCGGTCGCCGCTGCGTCCTATTCGGCCGTTCTCGCCCCCTGGCGCGACCGGGCTCGCGGGCGCCGTACGCCGAGGCCAGGGACGTATGCCGGCGTCATGGGCGCGAGCCGGACCGGGAGCTGTTCCGGCCACGGCGGCGGAGTGCCGATTGACGCGGCGTTGATCAGTCGTTTATCGCGGCAGGGCACTGTGGTTCCCATGCCGATCAACACCGCGACCGACCCCGCCTTCGCCTGGCAGGAGACAGCCCTGTGCGCGCAGGCGGGTCCCGAGTTCTTCTTCCCCGCCCCGGGCAGCTCCACCCGG
Source organism: Streptomyces sp. A1277 (assembly GCF_004795015.1). GTDB lineage: Bacteria > Actinomycetota > Actinomycetes > Streptomycetales > Streptomycetaceae > Streptomyces. The sequence goes on from NZ_SSBI01000012.1 coordinate 42,654, forward strand.
GAGGCCAAGCAGCTCTGCAACGCCTGCGAAGGACGGCAGGCATGCCTGGAATACGCCCTCGACAACGACGAGCGCTTCGGCGTGTGGGGCGGCCTCTCCGAGAAGGAGCGGGAACGACTGCGCAGAGTTGGCCGAGAGCAGGCGTGAACCCGCCCCGCCCGCGCGAGACCTCGGCGTTGCGTACTTCGGCCTGCGGGTTTCCGTGATCGCCGCGGAGCCCGCGTCGACCTGGAGAAGAGGGCCGAGTCGAGCGAGTACGACTACCTCGTCGTCGGGGCGGGTTCGGCCGGTGGGCGACGACGACCTGGCCGAGGCGGTCCGGACCGGCTCGGAAACCCTTTACCACCCGTCGGCACCTGCCGGATGGGCGAGGACCCCGGCTCGGTGACCGGCCCCCGGCTGAGGGTGCGCGGCGTCTCGGGCCTGCGCGTGGTCGACGCCTCGGTGATGCCGCGCATCACCCGCGGCCACACCCACGCGCCCACGGTCGCCATCGCCGAGAGGCCGCCGAGCTGATCAGGCAGGAGGCCCGGTAGCGCGCGCCCGGCGGATCACGGCCGGGGCCGCCGGGCCGGCGCGGCGAAGGGAGGGGTCACGACGGAATGCGGAACGTCTCGCCGTACATCTTCCACGTCAGCGGCGGCTCCAGATCCAGGTTCTCGTCCTCCAGGAAGACGCGCTGGGCCGTGTCGATGCGCGAGGTGTCGTGCTGGGTCTTCTTCGACTTCATCACGGCCCGCGCGGTGTCCAGGAAGATGTCCAGATAGGCCGACTCGTCACCGCCCTCGGCGACCGTGTCCGCCTCGGCCAGCGCCGCCTTCCGGATGCCGTAGAAGGAGTCCGCCTCGTGGCCGGGCCCCTGGAGCACCATGGCGTCGAAGTAGATGAACTGGCCCAGCGTGCCGAGTCCGTCCAGCTTCGCCAGCCGCACCGCGGGCTCGAAGTACTGTGTGTCGCGGACCTCGTCCTGCGCCTTGCGGAACGCCGGGTCTTCGGCGGCCTTCTTCCACGCGGCCGTGAAACCCGGGTCCAGGCCCTCGTGCGAACCGGTGCCGTCGACCTTGCGCAGCGCCGGGACGAAGGGCGCCAGCGGGCTGTCCGGATGGTCCTTGGTGAACGCCTCGACGAACGTCAGCATGTCGTGCGTGCCCGAGCAGAATCCGACGATGCCCGCCGCGTAGCCGGTGCCGTCGCCGCTGTCCTCGATCGTCGCGTACTGGGTGTGCCAGTCCAGGGTGGAACCCTCCGCGCTGGCCAGCAGCTTCCACGCGATCTCCCGCATTTCCGGAGTGGCGAGACCGGCCGGCGCCCGCTCGACCTTCTCGTTCATCTCCCGGCGCTCCTCCTCGTCCGCCGCCGCGAACGGGTCGGGGTTCACGGGGCCGGCGGCCGACGCCTCGGCGGTGGGGGAGTTCTCGGGCAGTGCGGCGTCGCCGCCGCTGTTGAAGACGAGGGAGACGGCTATCGCTATCGGCGCACCGATGAGAACAACGCGGGTCACAGGTTTCACCGGCACAGCGTACGGTCCCCACGCCCCCGGAGGGGTCCCACCCCCGCACGGCACAACCGGCCCATGACCGATGCCCCGTGAAGGCCCTGGACCCCCTCCCGTGCCCGCGGCGCATGCGCACCGCGCCGGATGCGCGCGGGCTGGTCCGGGAGGGTATGCGCCCCGCAGGACGGAAGCCGCCCCCCGGCGCCGGGGAGCGGCTTTCCGTGCGGTCAGCCCTGGGCGCGGGCCTCCATCCGGGCCTTGCGCGCGGCGAGCTTCTCGTCGAACTTCGCGGCCTCGCCGTCCAGCCCGCTCATGTACAGGCCGAGCTCCTCCTGCGCCTTCAGGCCCTCCGGGCCCAGGCCGTCGATGTCGAGGACCTTCAGGTAGCGCAGCACCGGCTGGATCACGTCGTCGTGGTGGATGCGCATGTTGTAGATCCCGCCGATCGCCATCTGCGCGGCGGCCCGCTCGAAGCCGGGCATGCCGTGGCCGGGCATCCGGAAGTCGACCACGACGTCGCGCACGGACTGCATCGTCAGGTCCGGGGCCAGCTCGAAGGCGGCGCCGAGGAGGTTGCGGTAGAAGACCATGTGCAGGTTCTCGTCGGTCGCGATGCGGGCCAGCATGCGGTCGCAGACCGGGTCGCCGGACTGGTGCCCGGTGTTGCGGTGCGAGACCCTGGTCGCCAGCTCCTGGAAGGCCACGTAGGCCACGGAGTGCAGCATCGAGTGCCGGTTGTCGGACTCGAAGCCCTCCGCCATGTGCGCCATCCGGAACTGCTCCAGCTTGTCCGGGTCGACCGCGCGCGAGGTCAGCAGGTAGTCGCGCATCACGATGCCGTGCCGGCCCTCCTCGGCCGTCCAGCGGTGTACCCAGGTGCCCCAGGCGCCGTCGCGGCCGAAGAGGGAGGCGATCTCGTGGTGGTAGCTGGGGAGGTTGTCCTCGGTGAGGAGGTTCACCACGAGGGCGATCTTGCCGATGTCGGTGACCTTGGACTGGTCGGCCCGCCATGCCTCGCCGTCCTCGAAGACACCGGGGAAGTTGCGGCCGTCGGAGAACGGGACGTACTCGTGCGGCATCCAGTCCTTGGCGACCTTGAGGTGCCGGTTGAGCTCCTTCTCCACCACCTCTTCGAGGGCGTACAGCAGGTGGGCATCGGTCCACGCCTGTGAACTGCCGAGGTGGGGAGAGGTGATCGTCATGGGGGCTCCTGGGGACGGGAGAATTACCTACGGACTCGTAGGTTACGAGACCGTAGGTTAAAGCGACGTTAAGGCCCCCGCCAAGCCCGGCCCCCTCAGGCCCGCCCCTCGGAGCCCCGCTCCCGCTCAGAGCCCGGCGCGCACCTCCTGCGCCGTGGTGTCCCGCAGCTCGCCGTCGAGCAGCAGCCAGCGCGTGATGCCCAGCGATTCCAGGAACGGGACGTCATGGCTCGCCACGACGAGTGCACCCTCGTACGCCTCCAGCGCCTCCGTCAGCCGGCGCGCGCTCGCCATGTCCAGGCTGTTCGTCGGCTCGTCCAGCATCAGCAGCCGAGGCGCGGGTTCGGCCAGCAGCAGCGCGGCCAGGGCGGCACGGAACCGCTCCCCGCCCGACAGGGTCCCCGCGGCCCGGTCCGCGCGCGCACCCCGGAACAAGAAGTGCGCCAGCCGCGCCCTGATCCGGTTGTTCGTGGCGTCCGGCGCGAACCGCGCCACGTTCTCCACCACGCTCAGCTCGTCGTCCAGCACATCGAGCCGCTGCGGCAGGAAGCGCAGCGGGACACCGACGACGGCCTCGCCGGAGACGGGCGCCAGCTCACCGGCGAGCGTGCGCAGCAGCGTCGTCTTGCCCGCTCCGTTGCGCCCCACCAGCGCGATGCGCTCCGGACCGCGCACCTCGTACCGCCCCCGCACCCGGGCCCCGTGGGCGAGTTCCAGGTCGCGCAGGACCAGCACGCCCTGGCCCGGATGGACCTTGGTCTGCGGCAGCTCGATCCGGATCTCGTCGTCGTCGCGCACCGCGTCGACGGCGTCGTCCAGGCGCTCCTTCGCGTCGGCCAGCCGGCTGGCGTGCATCAGACGCTGCTTGCCCGCCGACTCCTGGGCGGAGTGCTTGCGGGCGCTCGCGACGATCTTCGGCACGCTGCCCTGCTCGAACAGCTTCTGGCCGTACCGCTTGCGCCGGGCGTTCTTCACCTGGGTTTCGGCCAGTTCGCGCTTCTGCCGCTGCACATCGGCCTCCGCGACCCGCACCATGCGCTCGGCCGCCTCCTGCTCCACGGCGAGCGCCTCCTCGTACGCCGTGAGGTTGCCGCCGTACCAGGTGACGGCGGAGTCCCGCAGATCGGCGATCTGGTCGACTCGCTCCAGGAGCTCCCGGTCGTGGCTGACCACGACGAGCACCCCGCGCCACGCGTCGACCGCGGCGTAGAGCCGCTGACGGGCGTACAGGTCCAGGTTGTTGGTCGGCTCGTCCAGCAGCAGCACATCCGGCCGGGCCAGCAGCAGCGCGGCCAGCCGCAGCAGCACGCACTCGCCGCCCGACATCTCGCCGATCGTGCGGTCGAGCCCGATGTGGGCGAGGCCGAGCTCATCGAGCGTGGCGCGGGCCCGCCCCTCGGCATCCCAGTCGTCGCCGACGGCGGCGAAGTGCTCCTCGCCGACGTCGCCGGCCTCGATCGCGTGCAGCGCCTCGCGGACCGCGGCGATGCCGAGGGCGGCGTCGACCCGCAGTCCGGTGTCCAGGACCAGGTTCTGCGGCAGGTATCCCACCTCTCCGGCCACCTTCACCCGGCCCCCGGCGGGCCGCAGTTCCCCGGCGATCAGCCGGAGCAGGGTCGATTTGCCGGCCCCGTTCACCCCGATGAGCCCCGTGCGGCCCGGGCCCACGGTGAGATGGAAGTCGTCCAGGGCCAGGCTGCCGTCCGGCCAGGCGAAGGAGAGCGACGAGCAGGTGATGTGGGCGGTGGGGGTGGACATGAGGAATCTCCCGGTTGCGAGGAAGGACAGGGCAACGGGCGAGACACCGGCCACTGGCGTTCCACGAGAAATGTCCGGGAGTCCGGAAGGAAGGCCCTGGTCACGGAGGACGGCTCGGAGAGCTGAGGTCACACTCGGGCACGCGGGCGGGGAAGACCCGACACGGCGCGCGGCACGGTGTCTCAAGACCTCAGAAGAGCAACGTCCTACTCCGTTCGGCGACAACAAGGACACCGGGAACGGTACGCGGGGCCCCGGGAGGGGGCAATCGATTAACGGGACCGGGCCCGCGTGCGTCCACGCGGGCCCGGCGTCAGCGGGAACCGAACAGCTCCGTCAGGTTCCGGTCGAGGTCCAGGAACCGGCGCTCCTGGCCGCAGGGCACCAACTGCTGCGCCCGCCGCAGGAAGCGGCGCAGCTCCGCCGTGCGCACGTGCACCATGGCGATCCCCTCGGCGGCGTGGAACTCCAGCACCGTGCGGTCGTAGCCGAACGGCCTGATCCGCACGTCGCCGAGGCCGGACGGCACCTCCATCCCGGCGGCGAGCAGTTCCCGGGAGAACTCCCAGGACACCTCCGTCCCCTCCAGCGTCGCCGGCGCGGGGAACGCCATGCGCACGGCGAAGGGGTCCGCCCGGTCGTAGCTCAGGACGGCGGGCAGGGTCTCCATCTGCGGGGCGGACGCCACCATGCGGGCCTCTACGGACTGTTCGATGACCGTGGACACGAACCTGCTCCCTCTCGCGACCGGACGAACGGTTCCCGGCACTCGTACAGACGACGGAAGTCGCCGATCCGTGCATCGGGAGGCGGCGTGAGCTGCATCACCGCACACCGCTGCCTGTTCACGTGCCCCGTTCCGGGCGGAGCACCCGGGGTGAGTCCGTTCCGGTGCGAAAGGTCAGAGTTGCCGGCGGTACGGGGCGAGCGCGTCCGAGGTCTTCGTGGCGATGAACTCGGTGATCCGGTACGCGCAGACGCCCTCGACGGCGAAGGGGTCGGTCGCCGCCAGCCCTTCGATCGCCGCCCGGTCGTCGCCCACCGCGAGGATCACTCCGCCGTCCCGGGGGTTCTTGCGCCCGGAGGCGATGAACACCCCCGCCGCGTACTGCGCGTCGAGCCAGGCGACGTGCTCGTTCAGCAACGCGTCGACGCGGTCCAGCGGGGCAGTGTAGGACAGCTCAAGTACGAACATGATCTCCAGGCTACTGGAGGCGAGTTCGGGGACACGGCTTAGGGTTGGCGGCATCATGGCAGAACTCCAGATGCCCGCCGACGCGGCCGAGGCCCGGGCCGTTCAGGACGCCCTGCGCACCCGGGTGGTCCTCGACGAGCCGGGCCCGCCGCCGGGAACCGGCCGGGTGACCGGGGTCGACGTCGCCTACGACGACGCGCGCGACGTCGTGGCGGCGGCGGCCGTCGTGCTCGACGCCGCCACGCTGGAGGTGGTGGCCGAGGCCACCGCCGTAGGCCACATCACCTTCCCGTACGTCCCGGGGCTGCTGGCCTTCCGCGAGATCCCGACCGTGCTGGCCGCCCTGGAGTTGCTTCCGGGTGACCCCGGTCTTGTCGTCTGCGACGGCTACGGCCTGGCCCACCCCCGCCGCTTCGGGCTCGCCAGCCACCTCGGCGTCCTCACCGGCCTCCCGGTCATCGGCGTCGCCAAGAACCCTTTCACCTTCACCTACGAGCAGCCGGGCCCCCGGCGCGGGGACCAGTCGCCGCTGCTGGACGGGGAGGAGGAGGTCGGCCGGGCGGTGCGCACCCAGGACGGCACCAAACCGGTCTACGTCTCCGTCGGCCACCGCACCGGCCTGGACAACGCCGTCGCGCACACCCTCCGGCTGGCCCGGGACTTCCGCCAGCCGGAGACCACCCGCAGGGCCGACGCGCTGTGCCGCCGCGCCCTGCGCGAGGCGACCGCCCGACTCCCGTACCTCAGCGCACCGCCGCCACCCGGAACCGCAGCCCGGCCGCCCGCAGCCGCGCCAGCAGCGCGTCGCCCATCGCGGCGGCCGTGGTGACCTGCCCCGAGGTGGCCGGCAGCTCGTCCAGTGCCAGGCACAGTGCCGACTCCGCGAGCATCTTCGCCGTCTCGCCGTAGCCCGGATCGCCGCCCGACGCCTCCGTGAACACCCGCCGTCCGCCGCCCTCCCCGACGAACCGGACCGTGAACCAGCTGCGCCGCCTGCGCTCCGCGTCCGGACCCGCGCCCGGCTCCAGGCGCCCCATCAGCCAGTCCCGCGCGGGCGGCACCTGCGCGGCCCCGAGCAGCGCGCCGAGCGCCGCCGTCCCGCCGAGCGCCACGGGCAGGTGCTTGACGGAGGCGTAGTGGCGGTAGCGGAAGTCGGGGCCGTACCGGGCCAGCGCACGCGCCGAGCGGGCGATGACCTGCGCGTCCAGTGTCGGCAGCGGAAGCGCCCAGGTGCCGGTCTCGGCGCTGAAGCGGGGGCGGGCGAGCGGGGCGCGGACGCGGCGGCCGACCGGCCGCGGCTCGTGCAGCCGGCGCTCCCGCGCGGCGCGCAGCACCTGCGGGCCCCGGCCCATCGCGGTGAGCGCCGAGGCGAACGTCCCGCCGGAGATGGCGGCGTTGCTGCGGACGAACCCGTCGATGCGCAGGGGCACGTCCTCGGGCAGCTGCCGGACCGTGAAGTAGGCGCCGAGGTCGTGCGGTACGGAGTCGAAACCGCAGGCGTGCACGAGGCGGGCGCCCGTCTCGCGTGCCCGGGTGTCGTGCTCCACGTACATCCGGTCGACGAACTCCGCCTCGCCGGTGAGGTCCGCGTAGTCCGTCCCGGCCTCCGCGCAGGCGGCGACCAGCTTCTCGCCGTACCAGACGTACGGGCCGACGGTCGTGGCCACCACATGGGCGGACTCGGCCAGGGCGCGCAGTGAACCGGCGTCGTCCGCGTCCGCCTCCAGCAGCGGGAGGCCCGCGCAGTGCGGATGGAGGGCGGTCAGCCGGGTGCGCAGCCGCTCCAGCTTGGTGCGGTCGCGTCCGGCCAGGGCCCAGCGGCAGCCGTCCGGCGCGTGGGCGGCCAGATGGTCGGCGGTGAGCTCGCCCACGAAGCCGGTGGCACCGAAAAGAACTACGTCATAGGGGCGCGCGGCCCCGTTCTGCCTGTTCACGAAAGCCTCCACGGAAGACGGCGCCGGACGGAGCGAGCAGAGGTTAGCGCGGTCGCCGTGGCGGTGTGCGGGCGGGAGGGGGGTCATGGGGGAGTATCCATGAGTATCCGTGAGAAGAACTAAGCGCTTGCTCGGCCCAAGGGGTTGTGCGGAGCGCGGCGCGTTCTTAGCATCATCGATGTTACATCAGTTGTGTCATACCGCTGGGGGCTCGATGGCGACAACAGGGAACGGTCCGCGCGGCCCGCTCGCAGGGCTGCGGGTGGTGGAGCTCGCCGGCATCGGCCCAGGCCCGTTCGCCGCGATGCTCCTGGCCGATCTGGGCGCGGACGTGGTGCGGGTCGACCGCCCCGGCGGCGCCGGACTCGGCATCGACCCGGCCCGCGACCTCACCAACCGCAACAAGCGCTCCGTGCTCCTCGACCTGAAGGCCGCCGACGGCCCGGCCACCGTCCTGGACCTGGTGGAGCGCGCCGACGTCCTCATCGAGGGCTACCGGCCGGGCGTCGCCGAACGCCTCGGTGTCGGCCCCGACGCCTGCCTGGCCCGCAACCCGAAGCTCGTCTACGGGCGGATGACCGGCTGGGGCCAGGACGGGCCGCTGGCCGAGCGTGCCGGACACGACATCTCGTACATCGCGCTCACCGGCACCCTCTCCATGATCGGCAGGCCCGGCGAGCCGCCCACCGTCCCCGCCAACCTGGTGGGGGACTACGCGGGCGGCTCGCTCTACCTCGTCGTCGGCGTCCTCGCCGCCCTGCAGCACGCCCGTACCCCCGGCGGCACCGGACAGGTCGTGGACGCGGCGATCGTCGACGGCGCCGCCCACCTCGCCACGATGATCCACGGCATGCTCGCGGCCGGCGGCTGGCAGGACCGGCGCGGCTCCAACCTGCTGGACGGCGGCTGCCCCTTCTACGGCTCGTACGAGACCGCCGACGGCCAGTACATGGCGGTCGGCCCGCTGGAGCAGCGGTTCTACGAGGAGTTCGTCCGGCTCCTCGGCATCGCGGACACCGCCCCCGACCGGGGCGACCTCGCCCGCTGGGACGAGCTGCGCACCGCCGTCGCCGACCGGTTCCGCACCCGCACCCGCGCCGAGTGGACCGAGGTCTTCGACGGGTCGGACGCCTGTGTGGCGCCCGTCCTCTCGCTCCGCGAGGCACCGCACCACCCCCACCTCGCCGCCCGCGCCACCTTCGTCGAGCACGGCGGACTCACCCAGCCCGCACCCGCGCCCCGTTTCTCGGCCACCCCCGCATCGGTGCGCACCGGCCCGGCCCAGCCGGGTGCGGACACCGACGCCGTCGCCGCCGACTGGGACGTGCCCGGCCTGCGGACCACCCGGAAGGACACCACCGACTGATGCAGCGGCAGATCTTCACCGAAGAGCACGACGCGTTCCGCGAGACCGTGCGCACCTTCCTCGCCAAGGAGGTCCTTCCGCACTACGAGCAGTGGGAGAAGGACGGCATCGTCTCGCGCGAGGCATGGCGGGCCGCCGGACGGCAGGGGCTCCTCGGCCTCGCCGTGCCCGAGGAGTACGGGGGCGGCGGCAATCCCGACTTCCGCTACAGCGCCGTCCTGGCCGAGGAGTTCACCCGGGCCGGCGCCCCCGGCCTCGCGCTCGGGCTGCACAACGACATCATCGGCCCCTACCTCACCGGCCTCGCCACCGACGAGCAGAAGCGGCGCTGGCTGCCCGGCTTCTGCAGCGGCGAGACCATCACCGCCATCGCCATGACCGAACCCGGCGCCGGCTCCGACCTCCAGGGCATCCGTACCACCGCCGAGGACAAGGGCGACCACTGGCTGGTCAACGGCTCCAAGACGTTCATCTCCAACGGCATCCTCGCCGACCTCGTGGTCGTCGTCGCGAAGACCACCCCGGACGGCGGCGCCAAGGGGCTCTCGCTGATCGTCGTGGAGCGCGGCGCGGAGGGCTTCGAGCGGGGCCGCAACCTCGACAAGATCGGCCAGAAGTCCCAGGACACCGCCGAACTGTTCTTCAACGACGTGCGCGTCCCCAAGGAGAACCTCCTCGGCGAGCGCGACGGCGCCTTCATCCACCTGATGACCAACCTCGCCCAGGAGCGCATGGGCATAGCCGTCGCCGGGATCGCCGCCGCCGAACACCTCCTGGAGATCACCACCGCGTACGTCAAGGAGCGTGAGGCGTTCGGCCGGCCGCTGTCCAAGCTCCAGCACATCCGCTTCGAGATCGCGGAGATGGCCACCGAGTGCGCGGTCACCCGGAGCTTCCTCGACCGGTGCATCGTGGACCACTCCGAGGGGACCCTCGACGCCGTGCACGCCTCGATGGCGAAGTGGTGGGCGACCGAGCTGCAAAAGCGCGTCGCCGACCGCTGCCTCCAACTGCACGGCGGATACGGCTACATGGCCGAGTACCCGGTGGCCAAGGCGTTCACCGACGGCCGCGTCCAGACCATCTACGGCGGCACGACCGAGATCATGAAGGAGATCATCGGCCGCTCGCTGCTCGCCTGACCCCCGCTCGCCGAACCAGGCTCGCGCCACCACCCTCGAAAGGCAGCTGTCTTGAGTACCGAAGCATTCGTCTACGACGCGATCCGCACCCCGCGCGGCCGCGGCAAGGCCAACGGCGCCCTGCACGGCACCAAGCCGATCGACCTCGTCGTCGGCCTGATCCACGAGATCCGCGCCCGCTTCCCCGGCCTGGACCCGGCCGCCATCGACGACATCGTCCTCGGCGTGGTCAGCCCGCTCGGTGACCAGGGCTCCGACATCGCCCGGATCGCCGCCATCGCGGCCGGCCTGCCGGACACCGTCGCCGGCGTCCAGGAGAACCGCTTCTGCGCCTCGGGTCTGGAGGCCGTCAACCTGGCCGCCGCGAAGGTGCGTTCGGGCTGGGAGGACCTCATCCTCGCGGGCGGCGTCGAGTCGATGTCCCGGGTGCCGATGGGCTCGGACGGCGGTGCCTGGGCGATGGACCCGATGACCAACTACGAGACCGGCTTCGCCCCGCAGGGCGTCGGCGCCGACCTCATCGCCACCATCGAGGGCTTCTCGCGCCGCGACGTGGACGAGTTCGCCGCCCTGTCGCAGGAGCGGGCCGCCGAGGCGTGGAAGGAGGACCGCTTCGCACGCTCCGTCGTCCCCGTCAAGGACCGCAACGGCCTCGTCGTCCTCGACCACGACGAGCACATGCGCCCCGGCACCACCGCCGACTCCCTCGCCTCGCTCAAGCCCTCCTTCGCGACCATCGGCGAGATGGGCGGCTTCGACGCGGTGGCGCTCCAGAAGTACCACTGGGTCGAGAAGATCGACCACGTCCACCACGCGGGCAACTCCTCCGGCATCGTGGACGGCGCCGCGCTCGTCGCGATCGGCTCCAAGGAGATCGGCGAGCGCTACGGCCTGACCCCGCGCGCCCGCATCGTCTCCGCCGCCGTCTCCGGCTCCGAGCCCACCATCATGCTCACCGGCCCCGCCCCCGCCACCCGCAAGGCCCTCGCCAAGGCCGGCCTCACCATCGAGGACATCGACCTGGTCGAGATCAACGAAGCCTTCGCCGGAGTCGTCCTGCGCTTCGCCCGGGACATGGGGCTCTCCCTCGACAAGATCAACGTCAACGGCGGCGCCATCGCGCTGGGCCACCCGCTGGGCGCCACCGGGGCGATGATCCTCGGCACCCTCATCGACGAGCTGGAGCGCCAGGACAAGCGCTACGGCCTCGCCACCCTGTGCGTGGGCGGCGGCATGGGCATCGCCACCGTCATCGAGCGTCTCTGACCGTCCCGGCCACCCCTGCTTACGGAGAACACGAACCCATGACCGAGAGCACGACCATCCGCTGGGAACAGGACGAGACCGGCGTCGTCACCCTCGTACTGGACGACCCCGACCAGTCCGCCAACACGATGAACCAGGCGTTCAAGGACTCCATCGCGGCCGTCGCCGACCGCGCCGAGGCCGAGAAGGACTCCATCCGCGGCATCATCTACACCTCCGCCAAGAAGACCTTCTTCGCGGGCGGCGACCTCAAGGACATGATCAAGGTCGGCTCCGAGAACGCGCAGGCCGCCTTCGACACCGGCACCGCGATCAAGAGCTCGCTGCGCCGCATCGAGACCCTCGGCAAGCCGGTCGTCGCCGCGATCAACGGCGCGGCCCTCGGCGGCGGTTACGAGATCGCGCTCGCCTCCCACCACCGCGTCGCCCTCGACGCGCCCGGCTCCCGCATCGGCCTGCCCGAGGTCACCCTCGGCCTGCTCCCCGCCGGCGGCGGCGTCACCCGCACCGTACGCCTCATGGGCATCGCCGACGCGCTGCTCAAGGTCCTCCTCCAGGGCACCCAGTACACCCCTCAGCGCGCCCTGGAGAACGGCCTGGTCCACGAGGTCGCCGCCACCCCCGAGGAGATGCTCGACAAGGCCCGCGCCTTCATCGACGCGAACCCCGAGTCCCAGCAGCCCTGGGACGTCAAGGGGTACAAGATCCCGGGCGGCACCCCGTCGAGCCCCAAGTTCGCCGCGAACCTGCCGGCGTTCCCGTCCAACCTGAAGAAGCAGCTCGCCGGCGCGCCCATGCCCGCGCCGCGCAACATCCTGGCCGCCGCCGTCGAGGGCTCCCAGGTCGACTTCGAGACCGCCCTGACCATCGAGGCCCGGTACTTCACCGAGCTGGTCACCGGCCAGGTCTCCAAGAACATGATCCAGGCGTTCTTCTTCGACCTCCAGGCCGTCAACTCCGGCGCCAGCCGCCCCAAGGGCGTCGAGGAGCGCCAGGTCCGCAAGGTCGCCGTCCTCGGAGCCGGGATGATGGGCGCGGGCATCGCCTACTCCTGCGCGAAGGCCGGCATCGAGGTCGTCCTCAAGGACGTCTCCACCGAGGCCGCCGCCAAGGGCAAGGCGTACAGCGAGAAGCTGCTCGACAAGGCGCTCTCCCGGGGCCGTACGACCGAGGCCGAGCGCGACGAGCTGCTGGCCCGCATCACCCCGACCGGCGACCCGGCCGGCCTCGCGGGCTGCGACGCGGTCATCGAGGCCGTCTTCGAGGACACCGCGCTCAAGCACCAGGTGTTCCAGGAGATCCAGGACATCGTCGAGCCGGACGCGCTGCTCTGCTCCAACACCTCCACCCTGCCCATCACGGTGCTGGCCGAAGGCGTCGCGCGCCCCGCCGACTTCATCGGGCTGCACTTCTTCTCGCCCGTCGACAAGATGCCGCTGGTCGAGATCATCAAGGGGGAGAAGACCGGCGACGAGGCGCTGGCCCGCGCGTTCGACCTGGTCCGCCGGATCAGGAAGACGCCGATCGTCGTCAACGACTCGCGCGGCTTCTTCACCTCGCGCGTCATCGGCCAGTTCATCAACGAGGGCGTCGCCATGGTCGGCGAGGGCGTCGAGCCCGCCTCCGTCGAGCAGGCCGCCGCCCAGGCCGGCTACCCGGCCAAGGTGCTCTCCCTGATGGACGAGCTGACCCTCACCCTGCCCCGCAAGATCCGCGACGAGACCCGCAAGGCCGTCGAGGAGGCGGGCGGCACCTGGCCCGGCCACCCCGCGGACGCGGTGATCGACCGGATGGTCGACGAGTTCGGCCGCCCCGGCCGCAGCGGCGGCGCCGGTTTCTACGAGTACGACGAGACGGGCAGGCGCACCCGCCTGTGGCCCGGCCTGCGTGAGCACTTCACGAAGTCGGAGACGGACATCTCCTTCACCGACATGCAGGAGCGGATGCTCTTCTCCGAGGCCCTGGACAGCGTCCGCTGCCTGGAGGAGGACGTCCTGATCACCGTCGCCGACGCCAACATCGGCTCCATCATGGGCATCGGCTTCCCGCCGTGGACCGGCGGCGTGCTCCAGTACATCAACGGTTACGAGGGCGGCCTGCCCGGTTTCGTGGCCCGCGCCAGGGAACTCGCCGAGCGCTACGGCGACCGCTTCCTGCCGCCCGCGCTGCTCGTGGAGAAGGCGGAGAAGGGCGAGACCTTCCACGACTGAGCCGACGCGCCGCGTGCCGTACCACCCCTCGCCCGGGGCGGTACGGCACTCGGTGCGCTCACTGTGCGGTGAACGCCGCCCGCAGCTCCTCCTTCAGGGAGCGCTGGAAGGCGGTCACCAGCGCCTGGAGCACCATCGGCTGCATGTGCGCGGACAGCGACTTCATCGCCTTGACGTGCTCGGGGTCGGACTCCCGCTCCCGGTACGGGTTCCACACCTCGTCCCGGAACAGCCGGCTGAGCTCCTGCGCGGCCGAGCGGGTGTGCTCCATCAGGACCGTACGGGCGGCGAGGATCGTCTCGTGCGCGATCGGCACGTCGAGCAGCTCCACCCCGAGCCGCAGCAGCCCCGGATCCAGCCGGTAGACGCCGTCCCCGGGCGCGGACCGCTCCAGCACCCCCATCGCGGCCAGCCGGTCGAGATCCTGCTCACTGAGCGGCCGCCCCGCCCGCCGCTCCAGCTCCGCCCGCGAGGCGTCCTCCGCCGAGTCCGGCGCCCAGGACGCCACCAGGGCCCGGTGGATGGCCAGATCGTGGGCGCTGAGATCGGGCGGCAGCTGCTCCAGGTAACGTTCGATCGCGGCGAGCGTCATGCCCTGGTGCTGAAGCTCCTCGATGAGCGCCAGCCGCGAGAGGTGCCCGTGCCCGTAGTGCCCCACGCGGCGGGGCCCGATGACCGGGGGCGGCAGCAGCCCCCGGGTGCTGTAGAACCGCACCGTACGCACGGTCACCCCGGCGCGAGCCGCCAGCTCGTCGACGGTGAGCTTCGGCTCCTCGGCCTCGGTCGCCATGTCCGCTCCTCGTGTCCGGCCTCGTGAACGGGCCGCCGGGCGGGCGTCCCACTGGGTGCAACAGTATTGCTGTCTCACCATCGATGTGAAAGTGGTTGCCCGGCGGGTGTCAGTGGTGCCCCTCTCGCGCCGCTGATAGAAACCCGATGGACGGACCGGGGTCTGTCCGTGAGCGTGTACGACTTCGACTGAGACCCGGGCGGGGCGTTCGTACGGGCGGTGGGGGTCGGCCGTCCCGGTACGGCTGCTCCCCGCCCCGGCCTGGTACAGGAATACGGAGCGTGTCACTCTGTTCCGGCCTCCTCTCGTGGGGCGGACCGGCGGAACGGGGAGGGCCCATGACGGCACGCAGCACCGACGAGATGCCCCCGGTCCCGGGGCTCGGCGGGGCGGCCGCGCCCTCCGACGCGCTGGGCGAGCAGATCCTGGATGCCGCGCGCGAGCAGTTCATGACCTTCGGCCTGCGCCGCTCGACCGTCGATGACGTCGCCAAGCGCGCCGGTGTCTCCCGGGTGACCGTGTACCGGCGGATCGGCAACAAGGACAGCCTGGTCTCGGCGTGCCTGCTGCGCGAGTACCGCCGGTTCGTCGTGGAGGTGGACGAGGCCGTGGCGGCGCTGCCCACGACGGAGGACCGGCTGGTCGAGGGCTTCGCCGCGGTGCTGCGGCACATCCGCGAGCACCCGCTCATCGGCGGGCTGCTGCGGCTGGAGCCCGAGACCATGCTGCCCTTCCTGACCGTCGAGAGCGGCCCGGCCTTCCTCGCGATCCGCGGCTACCTGGCGGGCCGGCTCCGCGAGGCCCGCCGCCTGGAGGGCCGGCCGGAGAGCGACCCGACCCCCGTCGCCGAACTCATGGTGCGGATCACCGTCTCCTTCCTCCTCAACCCCGTCAGCTGCTTCGAGCTGGACGACGACACCGAGGTACGCGACTTCGCCCGCCGCTGCCTGGTCCCGCTGCTCGCCGCCTGAAGCTGTCCGACCAACACACCTAGGCCGCCTCGTCCGGCAGCGGCTCCAGCGGCCGGCTGCGGGCCCAGTGCGGCCCGAGGTCGTCCAGCCGCCAGCCGAACGGGTACGAACGGGGCTGCGGGCGCGAGGGCAAGCGGCGCGGCCTGGCCGGCATCCTGCGTACGCACCGAGCCCGCAGCCGCAGCGCGGCCGACGCCGAGGTCTGCACCCAGCGGGGCTGCGGCCGGAAGCCGAGCGCCTTCAGCAACGGCTCGTCCAGGAGCGCCAGCGAGAACCGCGCGATCAGCGGCCGCAGCGGGCGCGGGTACCAGCTCGCCATCACCCGGAACGTGGCGCCGGCCACCCGCCGGTTCGCCGGGTCGTACGCGAACATGCGCTCCTCGTACGCATCGAGGAGCCGCTCGAACCCCTCGTAGGTGTCGGGGACGTCCTCGATGCCCATCATCGCCCCGGTCTTGCGCCCCGCCTCCGCCAGGGCCTGCACCTCCTGCGCGCACAGCGGGCGCCACCCGTAGCGGTCGATCCAGCGCTTCGGTCCCACCACCGTGGTCGCCAGGACGTACCGGAAGTCGTCGTTCGGGATGCGGTACTTGCCGTGGATGCGGTTCAGGTGCCGGGCCGCGGCCCGCCCCCGCTCCGAGTCGAAGCCGTCGGCGGCCATCTCGTAAGCGAGCAGCACCGTGTCGTCGTACCGCTTCTGCCCCTGGCGCTCGAACTCCTGGGTTCGGTCCAGGAGTACGGAGATCCGGGGGACGCCGTAGTCGCGCAGGAACGCGACGCTCACACCCTGGCGGTAGTCCCAGGGGAACTCGTACTGAGAGATCAGCCGGAGGATCTCGGCGTAGTCCCGCGCCGGATCCATCCGGCGGATCTCACGCAGGCGGCTGTACCGGCCCATGGTGCGCCCTCCTGTCCGTGTCCGGCTCCCCGTCGAGGACGGTCAGGTGCCACAACTCCTCTGTGTTGAAAGGAGTGTGACGGGCCATCGGGTGCGGGGAGTCAAAGTTACAAATACTATCGACTTGTTTCATCGGTTCCGTCAACACCGCGAGCGCACCCTTGCGAGGGGCCGCCGCGCAGGGACCGCGCGCGGCTCGCATACTGGACCGGGCGGGGCCGGGCGCTTCGGTCCGGCTGACCGCCGAGCCGCCGGGAGCACCGCATGAGCAGCGCAGCAGCCAGGAACGACGACCCCGCGCCGCCCCCGCCCGGCGGTGTCCTCTGGAGCCTGTCCGGCGACGTACGCGCCCTGCTGATGCTGCCCGCCGCCCTCACCCTCCAGGTCGCCCACCCCGCGGTCGGTGCGGGCGTCGACGAGCACTCCGTGTTCCGCACGGACCCGTGGGGGCGCGGCGAGCGCTCCCTCAGCTCGCTCCAGCTCTGGGTGTACGGGGGCGAGCAGGCCGCCGAGGAGGGGCGCAGGCTTCGCCGGCTGCACCGCGCCATCCAGGGCACCGACACCCGCGGCCGCCGCTACCACGCCCTGTCACCGGCCAATTACGCCTGGGTGCACGCCACCGGCTTCCCCGTCTACCGGCACGGGGCGCGCTACCTGCTGCGCCCGCTCACCGGGGACCAGGAACGCGCCCTGTACCGGGAATGGCTCCAGGTGGGCCGGGTGCTCGGGATCCACGACCGGGACATGCCGCGGACGATCGAGGAGTTCTGGCCCTACTACCGGGCCATGCTGGCCGACGAGATCGAGAAGACGGCCGTCGTGGCGGAACTGGCCGCCACCGACACCGCCGTGCCGCCGCCGGACCGGGGCCCCTGGGTGCTGCGGCTTCTGCTCAGGGCCCTGTGGCCGGTGCTGCTGCCGCCGCTGGCCCGGTTCCGCGCCTTCCTGGCCGTGGGGCTGATGCCGCCCGACGCCCGCGAGGCCATCGGGCTGGAATGGACGGACGCGCAGGAGCGCGCGCTGCGACGGTTCTGCGCGGTGGTGCGGGTGGTGGTCCCGGTCCTGCCGGGGCGCCTGCGCTATCTGCCCCGGGCGCGCCGCGCGCGGGCGGCCCGCCGGGCGGCCGGCGGGCGCGGGGGAGCGGTGTCCGGATGAGGCCCGGCCGAGGTGTCAGGCGGAGGCGCGGCGGACCAGTTCCGTCGGCGTGATCACCGATTCCGGCCCCGCGCCCCCGCCGCCCAGCCGCTCCATCAGCAGCCGCACCATCAACCGGCCCATACCCACCACGTCCTGACGGACCGTCGTCAACGGCGGGTCCGTCGCCTCGGCGACCGACTCCATGTCGTCGAAACCGACCAGCGCCACGTCCTTCGGTACGCGCCGCCCCTGCTCGCGCAGCACCCGCAGCGCGCCCGAGGCCATCAGGTCGTTGGCCGCGAACACGCCGTCCAGATCCGGCCGCCGCTCCAGCAGCGCGGTCATCGCCCGGGCACCGCCCTCCACGGTGAAGTCGCCGTCCGCGACCAGCCCGGGACCGGCGTCGGGCAGGACGTCGGTGTAGCCGTCGATCCGGTCGAGCGCCGAGGTCTGGTCGCGCGGGCCCGCGATGTGCGCGATGTTCCGGCGGCCGAGCGAGACCAGATGGCGTACGGCCTCCCGGGCCCCACCCCGGTTGTCGCAGTCCACGAACGGCACCGCGGTCCCGGACGCGGCGCCCGGCCGCCCCGGCCTGCCGCCGTACACGGCCGGAACCCCGAACCTGCGGATGACGGCGGGGAGTTCGTCGTCGGTGTGCAGCGAGAACGCCAGCACCCCGTCCACATGGCCCCCGGCCAGATAGCGGCTGACCCGCTCGAAATCACCGCGCCCCTCCACCAGTAGCAGCACCAACTGCGCGTCGTGGGCGTTGAGTTCGCGGCTGATGCCACGGATGTGCTGGGAGAAGAACGGGTCGGAGAAGATCCGGGCCTCGGGCTCGTCGATGACGACGGCCACCGCGCCGTTGCGCCGGGTCACCAGGGTCCGGGCGGCATGGTTCGGGATGTAGCCCAGCTCCTCGACCGCCTTGCGCACCTGGTCCACGAGCGGCTGCCTGACCCCCGCCCCGCCGTTCACCACCCGGGAGGCCGTCGCCCGGGAGACTCCGGCGCGGGCCGCCACCGCTTCCAGCGTGGGCCGCGCGGGAAGCGGGGCATCGGGGGTCGGACCGGGCAAGGGACGCTCCTCAAGGGCGCGGAGGGGGCCGGGAACAGCCGGGGCCGGCCGGTCGGCGCGAACCCCGCCAGCCTAACGGCCCCGCACCTCTGGCCGGCTCCGGGAACCGCAACGCGCAGGGGTCTGTTGCGCGGGCCCCGGCCGGAGTATCTTCCGCCCATGCCGATCGCGCCGACAGGCGGCGGACGGCGGCCGCCCCGGCGCGGCCGTGTCCGCAATCTCGCACTGGCGGCCGCGTCCGCCGCCCTGGCCGCCCCCCTGATCGCCGTGCCCTCGGACGCCGCCCGCACCGCCGCGCCCCGTACCGGCTTCGAGGCATCGGCCGGGACCCGCTGGACCCGGCAGGCCGAGGAGGCCGCCTTCCTCGCGGGCCTCGGGCGGCGCGGTGACGACCGGGTCTCCGTACGCCGGATCGGCACCACCGCGCAGGGGCGACCGCTGCGCCTCGTCCGCGTCGGCAGCCGCGACCCGGACGCGCTCACGGTGCTCCTGGTCTGCGGCCAGCACGGCGACGAGCCCGCCGCGCGCGAGGCATGCCTGACCACGGTCCGCGATCTCGCCTACGCCACCGACGCGCGCACCCGCGCCCTCCTCGCCCGGACCGAGATCCTCGTCGTGCCCACCGCCAACCCCGACGGCCTGGCCGCCGGGAGCCGGGGCAACGCGGACGGCGTGGACATCAACCGCGACCACCTCGCGCTGCGCACCGCCGAGGCCCGTGCCCTCGCCGCCGTACTGCGCGACCACGAGCCCGACGTCATCGAGGACTTGCACGAGTACGGGGCGACCGCGCCGTACTACGACAAGGACCTGTACGTCCTGTGGCCGCGCAACCCCAACACCGACGGCCGGCTGCACGACGAGGCGCGGGATCTGGCCGAGCGGCGGGTGCGCCCCGCCGCCCTGGACGCCGGATTCAGCAGTGGTGTCTACGGTGTGTGGACGGACCCGGCCACCGGCCGCCCGGTCAAGCAGAGCGCGGGCGACGGCCAGGAGCGCATCCTGCGCAACATGGCCGGTCTCAAGCACGCGATCGGACTGCTGGTCGAATCCCGCACGGACGCGCTCACCGCGGCCGAGCGCGCCGACCCCCTCCTCGGCGACCGCCGCCGCGTGACCTCGCAACTCACGGCGCTCAAGGCGCTCTTGCGGTACGCGGACGAGCGGCGCGGGAGCATCGCCGCCGCCACCGCCGCCTCCCGCGCGGCCGGGTCCGCCGACCGGGGGCCCGTCCACCTCGCCGGCGCGGACAACGAGACCCCGGGGCCGGGCGAGACGCTGGCGGACCCGCCCTGCGGTTACCGGCTCACACGGGAGCAGGCCGCCCGGGTCGGGGACGAACTCGCCCTGCACGGCGTCACCTCCCGGCCCGACGGTGACGGGGTGTACGTGCCCCTGCGGCAGCCCGCCCGGAAGCTGATCCCGCTCCTGCTGGACGTGCGGGCGGCATATCACCTCACAAACGGTCAACCCGATACTGCTTGTTGATCCCGGTAGATGCTTGTTTGGTGTGGTACTGCCTACGGAGAGCGAATTGTCTGTTTCCGTGAAAGGTGCCATTCGTGTCGCAGGACGATCAGAGAACGGGCGGCAGGGGGGATCTGTCGGTGACGGCGGATCTGCCCGGCGACCCGACCCAGAACCGGCGCCCCATCACCGACCGGGTGGTCTTCGGCGTCACCGCCGGCCTCACCCTCGCCTTCGTGGTCTGGGGCGCCGTCGCCACCGATTCGCTGGAGGACGTCTCCGACAAGGCCCTCAACGGCCTCATCCACAATGGTGGTTGGGCCTTCATGCTGGCCGCCTCCGGATTCGTGGTCTTCGCCCTGTGGCTCGCCATCAGCCGGTACGGCAACATCACCCTCGGCCAGGAGGGCGAGGAGCCGGAATTCCGGACCGTGTCCTGGGTCGCCATGATGTTCAGCGCCGGCATGGGCATCGGTCTGATGTTCTACGGGGTCAGCGAGCCGCTGGCCCACTTCACCGACCCGCCCCCCGGCACCCATCCCGCCGACGCCGCCGAGGCGATGCAGACGGCGATGGCGACCACCCTGTTCCACTGGACGCTCCACCCGTGGGCGATCTACGCGGTGGTCGGCCTCGGCATCGCGTACAGCACCTTCCGGCGCCGCAGGCGGCAGACGATCAGCGCCGTCTTCGAGCCGCTCATCGGAGCCCGCCACGCCCACGGCGGGCTCGGCCGGTTCATCGACATCCTGGCCATCTTCGCGACCCTCTTCGGCTCGGCCGCCTCGCTGGGCCTCGGGGCCCTGCAGATCGGGAGCGGCTTCCACGAACTGAACTGGAAGGAGAAGACCGGCACCGGCCTTCTCGTCCTGATCATCGCCGTGCTGACGCTGGCCTTCATCGCCTCCGCGATCTCCGGCGTGGAGAAGGGCATCCAGTGGCTGTCGAACATCAACATGGTGCTCGCTCTGATCCTCGCCGTCTTCGTGTTCATCGCGGGCCCCACCATCATCGTGCTCGACCTGCTGCCCACCTCGATCGCCTCCTACTTCGGTGACCTGCCGCAACTGGCCGGCCGCACCGAGGCCACCGGCGAGGGCAAGGTCGCGGACTGGCTGGGGACCTGGACCGTCTTCTACTGGGCGTGGTGGATCTCCTGGACGCCCTTCGTCGGCATGTTCATCGCCCGGATCAGCCGCGGCCGGACCATCCGGCAGTTCATCGGCGGCGTCATCCTGGTGCCCAGCACGGTGAGCCTGATCTGGTTCGCCGTCTTCGGCGGCACCGCGATCAAGCTCCAGGAGGGCGGGAGGCTGAGCGGCGCCGACACCCAGGAGGCCCAGCTCTTCGGCGTACTCCAGCAGTACCCCATCGCCACGGTGATGAGCGTGCTGGTGATGGTCCTCGTCGGCATCTTCTTCGTCTCCGGCGCCGACGCCGCGTCCATCGTCATGGGCACCCTCTCCCAGAAGGGCATCCTCGAACCGGCCAAGTGGGTCGTCATCTTCTGGGGCGTCGTCACCGGTGCGGTGGCCGCCGTCATGCTGCTGATCGGGAACGGCAAGGGCGACGCCCTGGCGGGGCTCCAGAACCTGACCATCCTGGTGGCGGCGCCCTTCACCCTGGTGATGATCTGCATGTGCGTGGCCCTCATGCGGGATCTGCGCCACGACCCGCTGATCGTCCGCCGCGAATTCGGCGTGGAGGCCGTCGAGTCCGCGGTCATCGAGGGCCACGCCAAGTACGACGGCGACTTCGAGATCCGGATCGGCCCCGGCGGCAGCCAGATCACCACCGAACGCCACGACGGGCCCGGCGGCTCGACCCCGGCCTGACCGGCCGGGGGGCCGTGCGGAACAGCGGCCGCCGCCGGGCCGCACGGGGCTCAGCCCACCAGCCGCGCCGCCTCCCGGGCGCAGCCCGGGGCCACCGTCACGCCCGCGCCGCCGTGGCCGTAGTTGTGCACCAGCCGCCCGCCCCCGGCCAGGGGCTCGGCCTCGATCCGGACCCCGGCGTCCCGGGCCGGCCGCAGCCCCACCCGGTGTCCGATGACCCGCGCCCCGGCGATCTCCGGCCGGATGCGGGCGCACCGTGCCACGATCTCCTCGGCCGTACGGGGGTCTGGCACGGTGCTCCAGTCGTCGGCCACCGCCGTGCCGCCGAGGACCAGCCGGCCGGGCTGCGGGAAGAAGTACGTGGTCTCGCTCGACGCCGGATCGGCCTCGGTGAACCACTCCCGTATGCCCGGGTTCTCGACCAGCACCAGCTGCCCGCGCACCGGCCGCACCCCGGCGTCCGGCACCAGCTCCCGGGCACCGAGCCCGGCGCAGTTGACCACCGTCCCCGCCTCCGCGGCAGCCTCGTCGAACGAGGTGGCCGTGCGCCGCTCGACCGAACCCCCGGCCGCCCGCACCTGCCCCTCCAGCCAGCCCAGATGGGCCGGCATGTCGATCAGTGGCAGCCGGCACCGCAGCCCCTCGGCGCTCTCCACGGCGTCCTTCAGCTCCCCGGCCCACGACCCGAGGGCGGCGAGCCGCTCGCCCCGGTGCAGGCCGTCGACCAGCCGCACCCCGGTCTCCTCGGGTCGGGCGGCCAGCTCCTCGTACCAGCGCAGCCCGGCCAGCGACCAGTCGCCGACCCGGTCCAGCGGCTCGATCCGGTAGGGCCACCACAGGGCCCCCGCCACCGCCGACGTCGTGTCGCCGGCCGGTTCCCGGGACCACACCCGCACCCGGTGGCCCCGCTCGGCCAGCACCATCGCCGTGGTCAGCCCGCTGACCCCGCCGCCCACCACGATCACGTCCGACACCGCTGCCCGCCCTTCGCCTCCGGATGTGCGTCCACGGCCGGACTCTAGTCCCGCGGCAGCCGAGGTTCGCCCGGGAGGAGCGGCGTCGGGTGAGTGCTCTCGGCGTGCCGTCACCGGCCGGCCCCTGCCCGTCTCCGGGGGCCCGTCGCGACGATTAGGATCGGCACCCTGATGACTGCCACCCTCGTCGCCAAGGACCTCGCCGCCGGACACGGCGACCGCACGCTGTTCGCCGGGCTCGACCTCGTGGTCGCCCCCGGCGACGTGATCGGTCTCGTCGGAGCCAACGGCGCCGGAAAATCGTCACTGCTCCGGCTGCTCGCCGGGCTCGACCAGCCGGAGGAGGGCGAGCTGCGGCTCTCCCCGCCCACCGCCACCGTCGGCCACCTGCCCCAGGAGCCCGAGCGGCGCCCCGGCGAGACCGTACGGGAGTTCCTGGCCCGCCGCACCGGCGTCGCCGAGGCCCAGACGGCCATGGACACCGCCACGCAGGCCCTGGTCGACGGCGCCCCCGGCGCGGACGACGCCTACTCCGAGTCCCTGGAGCGCTGGCTCTCACTCGGCGGCGCAGACCTGGACGAGCGCGCCGAGGAGACCGCCGCCGAACTCGGCCTCACCGTCGGCCTCGACCTGCCGATGACCGCACTCTCCGGCGGCCAGGCCGCCCGCGCCGGACTCGCCTCGCTGCTGCTGTCGCGCTACGACGTCTTCCTGCTCGACGAGCCCACCAACGACCTCGACCTGGACGGTCTCGAACGCCTGGAGAAGTACGTCTCCGGGCTGCGCTCCGGCACCGTCGTCATCAGCCACGACCGCGAATTCCTCATGCGCACGGTCACCAAGGTCCTCGAACTCGACCTGGCTCAGCAGCAGATCAACCTGTACGGCGGTGGCTACGCGGCCTACCTGGAGGAACGCGAACGCGCCCGGCGGCACGCCCGCGAGGAGTACGAGGAGTACGCCGACAAGCGCTCGGCGCTGGAGAGCCGCGCCCTGATGCAGCGCTCCTGGATGGACAAGGGCGTCAGGAACGCCCGCCGCAAGGCCACCGACTCCGACAAGCTCGGCCGCAAGTTCCGCAGCGAGTCGAGCGAGAAGCAGGCGGCGAAGGCCCGGCAGACCCAGCGCATGATCGAACGCCTCGACGCCGTGGACGAGCCGCGCAAGGAGTGGGAGCTGCGCATGGAGATCGCCTCCGCGCCCCGCTCCGGCTCGGTCGTCGCCACCCTGCGCGACGCGCGGGCCGTGCGCGGCGACTTCGCGTTCGGCCCGGCCTCGCTCCAGATCGACTGGGCGGACCGGGTCGCCATCACCGGCGCCAACGGCTCGGGCAAGTCGACCCTGCTGGCAGCGCTGCTCGGCCGCCTCCCGCTGGACTCGGGCCACGCGAGCCTGGGGTCCGGTGTGGTCGTCGGCGAGGTGGACCAGGCACGGAAGCTGTTCCACGGCTCGGAAAGCCTCCTGGAGGCGTTCTGCGCGGCGGTCCCCGAAACGGAACCCGCCGACGTCCGCACGCTCCTCGCCAAGTTCGGATTGCGCGCCGACCACGTCATGCGGCCCGCGACCACCCTCTCGCCCGGCGAACGCACGCGGGCGGCGCTCGCCCTGCTCCAGGGCCGGGGCGTCAACCTCCTGGTCCTGGACGAGCCCACGAACCACCTGGACCTGCCGGCGATCGAACAGCTGGAAGCGGCGCTCGACTCGTACACCGGAACCCTGCTGCTGGTCACGCACGACCGCCGGATGCTGGAGGCGGTCCGCACGACGCGCCGGATCGAGGTGGCGGAGGGCAGAGTGACAGAGGCATGAGAGGCGCCCAGAACCCAGCCCCTCCCACCACCCAGGCCCGCCCGTCACTCAGCCTTTCCCACCCACCCAGCCCCTCCGGCGTTTGAGGAGCGGGGTCCGGGGCGGAGCCCCGGTTACGGGAAGGGGCGGGTAGGGGACAAGGCCCGCCGCAGGCGCCCCACCCCGCCGGGGCCTACCGCCGACCGCCCCCCGAATCCCCCTTCAACAACCCCGCCCGCCGCAACGCATCAGCCATCGCCCCATTCGCCGGAGCCGCGGCCGGCGCCTGCCGACCGCCACCGCCCCCGGACCCGCCCCCGGACCCACGCGACGACCCACCGGCCCCACGGCCACCGCCACCGCCACCCTGCCGGGGCCGAGGCGGCCGCCCGCCCCGCTCGCCCCCCGAGGACGCACCGCCGCCCCGGCCACCGGCCGCACCCGCGCCGCTCCCCACCTCATCGTCCAACCGCAGCGTCAACGAGATCCGCTTGCGCGGAATGTCGACCTCCATCACCTTGACCCTGACCACGTCGCCCGGCTTCACGACATCGCGCGGGTCCTTCACGAACGTCCGGGACATCGCGGACACGTGCACGAGCCCGTCCTGATGCACGCCGACGTCCACGAACGCGCCGAACGCGGCGACATTGGTCACGACGCCCTCCAGCACCATCCCGGCCACCAGGTCGCCGATCTTCTCGACGCCCTCCTTGAAGGTGGCCGTCTTGAAGGCGGGACGGGGGTCGCGCCCCGGCTTCTCCAGCTCCTTCAGGATGTCGGTGACCGTCGGCAGCCCGAACTTCTCGGACACGAAGTCGTCCGCCCGCAACGACCGCAGCACATCCGTGTTGCCGACCAGCGCGGCGACGTCACCGCCCGTCCGCTTCACCATCGCCCGCACCACCGGGTATGCCTCGGGGTGCACGCTGGAGGCGTCCAGCGGGTCGTCGCCCCGGATACGCAGGAAGCCCGCGCACTGCTCGTACGCCTTCGGCCCCAGCCGCGCCACGTCCTTGAGGCCCTTGCGGGAGCGGAACGGGCCGTTGGCGTCCCTGTGCGCCACGATGTTCTCCGCGAGCCCGGCGCCGATGCCGGAGACCCGGGAGAGCAGCGGCGCCGATGCGGTGTTGACGTCGACGCCGACGCCGTTCACACAGTCCTCCACGACCGCGTCGAGCGACCGTGAGAGCTTCACCTCGGACAGGTCGTGCTGGTACTGCCCGACGCCGATCGACTTCGGGTCGATCTTCACCAGCTCGGCCAGCGGGTCCTGGAGCCGGCGCGCGATCGAGACGGCCCCGCGCAACGACACGTCCATGTCGGGGAGTTCCTGCGAGGCGAAGGCGGAGGCCGAGTACACGGAGGCGCCCGCCTCCGAGACCATCACCTTGGTGAGCTTCAGCTCCGGGTGCTTCTCGCACAGTTCACCGGCGAGCTTGTCGGTCTCGCGGGAGGCCGTGCCGTTGCCGATCGCGATCAGATCGACCTGGTGCTCCCGCGCCAGCCGCTCCAGGGTCGCCAGCGACTGGTCCCACTTGTTGGCCGGCACGTGCGGGTGGATGACGTCGGTCGCGACGACCTTGCCGGTCGCGTCCACGACGGCGACCTTCACACCGGTGCGGAAACCGGGGTCGAGCCCCAGCGTGGCCCTGGTCCCGGCCGGTGCGGCGAGCAGCAGATCGCGCAGGTTCGACGCGAAGACGCGTACCGCCTCGTCCTCCGCCGCCGTGCGCAGCCGCAGCCGCAGGTCGATGCCGAGGTGCACCAGGATGCGGGTCCGCCAGGCCCAGCGGACGGTGTCGGCGAGCCACTTGTCGCCGGGGCGCCCCCGGTCGTTGACGCCGAAGCGCCGGGCCACCATGTTCTCGTAACTCGACGGGCCGGGCGCCTGCGACGGCTCCTCCGGTTCCAGCACCAGGTCGAGGACGTCCTCCTTCTCGCCCCGGAGCATCGCCAGCACCCGGTGCGAGGGCAGCGCGGTGAACGGCTCGGCGAAGTCGAAGTAGTCCGCGAACTTGGCGCCCGCCTCCTCCTTGCCGTCCCGCACCCGGGCCACCAGCCGCCCGCGCGACCACATGCGCTCACGCAGCTCGCCGATCAGGTCCGCGTCCTCCGAGAAGCGCTCGGTGAGGATGGCACGGGCCCCCTCCAGGGCCGCCGCCGCGTCCGCGACGCCCTTGTCCGCGTCCACGAAGGCGGCGGCCGCGGCGAGCGGCTCCACCGACGGGTCGTCCAGCAGGCCCGAGGCGAGCGGTTCGAGACCGGCCTCCCGGGCGATCTGCGCCTTCGTCCGCCGCTTCGGCTTGAACGGCAGGTAGATGTCCTCAAGACGTGCCTTGGTGTCGGCGGCCAGGATGCGCGCCTCCAGCGCCGCGTCGAGCTTGCCCTGCTCCCGTACGGATTCGAGGACCGCCGTCCGGCGCTCCTCCAGCTCCCGCAGATAGCGCAGCCGCTCCTCGAGCGTGCGCAGCTGCGCGTCGTCGAGCATCTCGGTCGCTTCCTTGCGGTAGCGGGCGATGAACGGCACGGTGGACCCGCCGTCGAGCAGCTCGACGGCCGCCTTCACCTGCCGCTCGCGTACGCCGAGCTCCTCGGCGATCCTGCCTTCGATGGACGTCGTCACGGTTCTACCGACTCGCCTTCTCCTGCTGGTTGTGCTGGTCGGGCCCCGGACAGGGCCTGGGACCGGCCCGGAGTCACACGCCTGCATTGTGCCGGGTGGCCGGGCGCCGTGTCGCCCGGCCACCCCAGAGAGCGGCCGCCGGTTTTCGACGCCCGCCGGTCGTACCGGCCGCCGTGTCAGCCGGTCGCGTCGGCCGGGAAGGCGCCCGCCGCCCAGGCCGTGGCGAGGAATCCGCGCCCCAGTTCGGTCAGCCGGGCCACGCCCGGACCGCCCAGGCGCTCGTACGGGCCCAGGTCCATCCGGTCCGTGGCCTCCTCCAGCTCCTTGCGCAGCGCGGTGCCCGCCTCCGTCAACTCGCCCTCCGCCGTGAGCAGCCCGCGCTCCCGCAGCCGCGCCGACGCGTCCTCCCAGTCGGTGCGGCGCCAGCCCCGGGTGGCGAGGATCCAGCGGACCGCCATGCCCTTGCCGGTGGCGGTGTGGCTGACCAGCGCCTCGACCGGGTCGAGACCGACTGCGAGGAGCGCGGCGAGATGGGCGTCGCCCCGGTGCTCGCGCAGCAGCGTCGCCGCGTGCCAGTACGCCAGGTGCGGTTCCTCCGGCACCGGGAGACCGGCGTGCGCCGCGTACAGCGGCCGGGCGTGCCGCGTGCAGCCCTCGGTGGCGCGCAGGGCGAGCTGCGCGGCCTCGGCCATCTCGGGGGAGGCGATGACCTCCTCGCCGAGCAGCCGGCGCAGCGTCGCGTCGGCGGCGCGCAGCCGTGCGCCGAGGACCTTCGCGGGCGAGGCGATGTCCCAGATTGCGGGCACGTGCCGGCTCACCAGCGCGTGGTTGAAGTTGTAGAACGTCGCGGTGACCGTGTCCGCGCCGACCGCGCCCATGGCGGCCGCGCGGGTGGCGAAGTAGGCGGCGGCGGGGTCGTCGATCCCGATCCCGCCGAGCTCCTTGCCGAGGTCGGGGGAGAAGAAGAGCGAGGAGTGCAGCGGGTTGAGGGCGTTGTGGCAGCGCCGTCCGGCACGGGGCGGGAGAGTACTCATGCCCGGCACGTTACCGACTGGTCGGTACGGGCAGGAAGTCCCCGGGCCACGTGACCTGCGCCGCAGCCGATCATGGCAGGAAAAGTGGGAAGCCCGTCATTGCGGCCATGAACGGGGGCCGCCCAGGATGGCGGGCATGAAGCAGCGATCCGTGCTCGTCGTCCTCTTCGACGGCATCCAGAGCCTCGACGTGACCGGCCCCATGGAGGTCTTCGCCGGCGCCTCCCGGTTCCCGGAGGTCTCGTACGAACTGCGCACCGCCTCGCTGGACGGCGCCCCGGTCCGTTCGTCCTGCGGCCTCACCCTCGTCCCGGACGGCAGCCTCGCCGACGCCCCGACGCCCCACACCCTCCTGGTCCCCGGCGGCGGGGGCACCCGTACACCGGACCCCGCTCTCGTGGACTGGCTGCGCGACCACGGCCCGCTGCCGGAGCGACTGGTCTCCGTCTGCAGCGGGGCGCTGCTGCTCGCCGCCGCCGGACAGCTGGACGGGCACCGGGTGACGACGCACTGGAACGTGTCCGACAGCCTCGCCCGCGACTACCCGGCCGTCGACGTCGACCCCGAGCCGATCTTCGTACGCGACGGCAGGATCGCCACCTCCGCGGGCGTCACCTCGGGCATCGACCTCGCGCTCGCACTGGTCGAGGAGGACCACGGCCGGGATGTCGCCCTCACGGTCGCCCGGCACCTCGTGGTCTTTCTGCGCAGGCCCGGCAGCCAGTCACAGTTCAGCGCCCAGCTCAGCGCCCAGACGGCCCGCCGCGAACCGCTGCGCGAGGTCCAGCACTGGATCACCGAACACCCCGCGGCCGACCTCTCCGTCGATGCCCTGGCCGCCCGCGCCCGCCTCTCGCCGCGCCACTTCGCCCGCGCGTTCCGCACGGAGACCGGGACGACGCCCGGCCGGTACGTGGACCAAGTCCGCCTCGAACAGGCCCGCAGGCTCCTGGAGGACACCACCGACGGCGTCGCCGGCATCGCCCGGAGCTGCGGATACGGCACCCCGGAGGCGATGCGCCGGGCTTTCGTCAAGGCCCTCGGCACGGCCCCCGCCGAGTACCGCCGCCGCTTCGGCTCCCGGTCCGCGGACCGGGACACCGGCCCCAGCCACTCCTGAACCCCAGACCGAGAAACAGACCGAGAACCCCAGCCCGAGAAGCCCAGAGACAGGCAGGAACCCATGCAGATCGCCATCGTCCTCTTCGACCGCTTCACCGCACTGGACGCCGTCGGCACTTACGAGATCCTCTCCCGCACCCCCGGCGCCGAGACCGTCTTCGTCGCCGAGCGGGCGGGCGCCGTGCGCAACGACAGCGGCAGCCTCGACCTGGTCGCGCACCACACGCTGGAGGAGGTCCCCACCCCGGACCTCGTCATCGTCCCGGGCGGCCCGGGGCAGCACTACCAGATGGAGAACGAGAACCTGCTCGGCTGGCTGCGCCGGGCGGACGCCACCAGCACCTGGACCACCTCCGTATGCACCGGGTCCCTGCTGCTGGCCGCCGCCGGGCTCCTGAAGGGGCGGCGCGCCACCTCGCACTGGCTCGCCCTCGACACGCTGAAGGACTACGGCGTCGAGCCCACCGGCGAACGCGTGGTCTTCGACGGCAAGTACGTCACCGCCGCCGGCGTCTCGTCCGGCATCGACATGGGCCTCGCCCTCCTCGGCCGCCTGGCCGGCGACCGCACCGCCCAGGCCGTACAACTGCTCACCGAGTACGACCCGCAGCCGCCGTACGACGCGGGCGCGCCGGAGAAGGCCCCGGCCGCGCTGGTCGAGGAGTGGCGCGGCCGGAGCCGCTTCATCCTTCAGTAGGCGCCCCGGCCCGCCAGGTGAAGCGGGGCGTGCGGCGCTCCAGGAAGGCGGCGACACCCTCCGCGGTGTCGCCGCTGCCGCGCGCCTGCCCGGCCCAGTGCTCGTCCCGGTCCTCGCGCCCCGCCGCGAACTCCTTGGCCGCGGCCTGTGTCATCCGGGAACGGGAGACCAGCGTCCGTACGTAGGCGCCGACCCGCTCGTCCAGCTGATCGTCCGGCAGCACCTCGTCCACCAGGCCCGTCCGCAGCGCCCGCTCCGCGCCTATCAGCTCCCCGGAGAACAGCAGGTGCTTGGCGGTCGACGGGCCGGTGAGCGCGACCAGGCGCCGGGTGGACGAGGCGGGGTAGACGATCCCGAGCTTGGCCGGCGTGACACCGAACAGGGCCCCTTCCGCCGCGAAGCGCAGATCACAGGCGGCGGCGAGCTGGCTGCCACCGCCGACGCAAGTGCCGCGCACCGCCGCGAGCGTCGGCAGGGGGAAGGCCGCCAGCGCCTCCTCGGCCGCCACGGCCAGCCCCTGCGGGTCGCGCGAGGGCTCCCGGAGCGAGGAGATGTCGGCGCCCGCGCAGAAGGTGTCGCCCGCACCCGTCAGGACCAGGGCGGCCACCGAGGGGTCGGCGGCCAGCCGGTCCAGCAGCGGCGGCAGCTCCTGCCACATGTCGGCCGTCATCGCGTTGCGTTTGGCGGGGTTGCTGATGACGACGGTGGCGACGCCGTCCGCGAGGCCGTGCTCCAGCCGGGGTTCCGTACGGTCCATGGCCGGATGCTATCCGTGCTGTCGAACCTGTGATCAAGAAGGGGCCGCGAAGCAGGCACGCCCCCGAGGGGCCATCCGTGGACGGTTCCGAACGCGAAGGCAGGGAAAAACAGAAGCGGTTTGAAAGCTGATGCTTTCGCGCAAAATCAGTCAAGTTCAGTCGATAGGAATCGACTTGTGTTCAGTAGTGCGGACCGGACCAACTACGCCCCGCACTCTGTACTCCACGTGCAGTCACTTCGAGTGGGAAGCGGGTACCGGACTATGGAGAGCCGCGGGAGTGTCCCCGCCCGGCCCGTGCCGTACGAAGGAGTCTGGCGGTTCACCGCCCCGGCCACGGACGTCTCCGTACCCCGGGCCCGGCATGCCGTACGGGACCTGCTGAAGCGCCAGAACGTCCCCATCGACGACGACATCACCCAGGGCCTGCTGCTCATCGTCTCCGAACTGGTCACCAACGCCGTGAAGCACGCCGCACTGCTCTCGCCCGAGCTCGCCGTCGAGGTGGCCGTGGGCGCGGAGTGGGTCCGGGTCTCCGTCGAGGACAACCACCCCTACCGGCCCACGGCGCTGGAGACCGACTACGCGCAGACCGGCGGGCGCGGCCTGATGCTGGTCCGGGAGATCACCCGGGAAGCCGGCGGCACCTGCGACGTCGAGCACACCGCGGGCGGCGGAAAGGTCATCTGGGCGGCCCTGCCGCTCAGCGCCGCCCTCTGACCCTCCCGCCGGACAGGACCTACCAGCCGGCGGCCGGCCCGGTCAGCTCGCGGATCGCGGGCCGGGCGGCGTCCAGCACGGTCATGAACCAGGCGGAGAACGGCTCCCGGGCGTGCCGCTCGGACAGCTCGGCCGCCGTCACGAACGCCGTCTCGCCGACCTCCTCCGGGTCGGGCCGCAGCCGCTCCTGCGCCAGGCCCACGAAGAGGTGGTTGAACTCCTGCTCCACCAGGCCCGACGCCGGGTCCGGGTGGTTGTAGCGGACGGTGCCCGCCTCGGCCATCAGCGAGGGCGAGACGCCCAGCTCCTCGTACGTACGCCGGGCGGCGGCGGCGAAGGGCGCCTCGCCCGGGTAGGGGTGGCCGCAGCACGTGTTGGACCAGACACCGGGGGAGTGGTACTTGCCCAGGGCGCGCTGCTGGAGAAGCAGCCGGCCCTGCTCGTCGAAGAGGAACACGGAGAACGCGCGGTGCAGCTGCCCGGGCGCCTGGTGGGCGGCGAGCTTCTCCGCCGTGCCGATGGTGGTGCCGTTCTCGTCGACCAGTTCGAGCATGATCGCTTCCGCTGTGCCGTTCGACGAGGTGTTCGCCGCGGTGACTGGTGTGGTCGGCATACCCATCCTTCGCTGTGGTCCCGGCCCCGTGCGCCGGTCCCGTCGAGTCTGCTCAAGTCTGCCGTACAAAAGCGGCTTGTCCGTACTTCGGGTCCTGGCATGTCCGCCCCGCCCCCAGCGGCGCGTCAGACCCCGAAAGCTGCCGGATACTCAATCGTGCCCCGCGCGACGGGCGCGGAATCATCGAGCACGAGCGCCATCATCGCCTCGTCCGGAACCTCGAAGGGCGCCCGGATCCCGTACCGCGACGCCGGGACGAAACCGAACCGCGGGTAGTACTCGGGGTGGCCGAGCACCAGGACCAGCGGCTCCCCGCGCAGCCGGGCCGCGTCGAGCACGGCCCCTACCACCGCCAGGCCCGCGCCCCGGCGCTGGTGCTCCGGAGCCGTGGCGACCGGGGCCAGGGCCAGGGCCGGTGCGCCGCCGACCCGGCAGCGGGTCAGCAGGGCGAAGGCGGCCACGGTCCCGTCGGGGGCGTCGGCGACGTACGAGAGACCGGGCAGCCAGGCCGACGGGTCGGCGCGCAGGGCGTCCACCAGATCGGCCTCCGCCTCCGTCGGGAACGCGGCGGCGTTCACCGCGTGCACGGCCGCGGCGTCGGCGGCCGTCTCGGGACGGGCGGGCCAGGAGATGTCAGTCAACGTGAGAACCCTCGGGTGGGCGGGCACCGGCCGATACGCCGGTTCGTACACCGCTGCGAAACCCTACACCTCGGCTTCTTCCGGCCGGGGGTCAGTGGCAGAGCCTCGCCTCGTGCTCGGCGTGCCCGCTCGGCTCCAGTTGGAAGGTGCAGTGCTCGACGTCGAAGTGGTCGCCGAGGCAGCCCTGCAACTCGTGCAGCAGCTTCTCCTGGCCCATCGAGTCGAGCAGGTCCTGATGCACCACCACATGGGCGGAGAGCACCGGCATCCCCGAGGTGATCGTCCACGCGTGCAGATCGTGGACGCCGAGGACACCGGGCAGGGCCATGATGTGGTCGCGCACCTCGCCCATGTCGACACCCCGGGGGGCCGCCTCCAGGAGCACGTTCAGCGTCTCGCGCAGGAGCCGTACCGTACGCGGGACGATCATGAGGCCGATGACCAGCGAGGCGATGGGGTCGGCCGCCTGCCAGCCGGTCGCCATCACGACGCCCGCAGAGGCCAGCACCGTGACCGAGCCGAGCGTGTCCGCCAGCACCTCCAGATAGGCGCCGCGCACATTGAGGCTGTCCTTCTGCCCGCGCGTCAGCAGCGACAGCGACACCACGTTGGCGACCAGACCCACCAGGGCGAAGGCGATCGTCAGCCCGCCCCGGGTCTCGGCCGGGCTGACGAAGCGCTCCACCGCCTCGAAGAGCAGGTAACCGCCCACCCCGAGCAGCAGGCAGCAGTTGGCGAGCGCGGCCAGGATCTCCGCCCGGGCGTAACCGAAGGTGCGGTTCGGACCGGCCGGGCGGTTGGCGAAGTGGATCGCCAGCAGCGCCAGGCCGAGCCCCAGGGCGTCGGTCGCCATGTGCGCCGCGTCGGCGATCAGTGCGAGGGAGCCGGAGAGCACACCGCCGACGATCTCCATGACCGTCACGGCCAGGGTGATGCACAGCGCGACGCGCAGCCGCCCCCTGTGCGCGGCGGCCGCGGTGCCGGTGGGCGCGGGCCCGCCGTGTACATGTCCGTGGTCGTGCCCAGCCCCCATGGGGACGCCTCCCGGTCGTCTCGCCGGCCCGGCGCGGTCGCCCCGGGCCCTGCCCAGTCAACTACGGGCGGGGGGTATCGGGCAACACGGCACTGAACACCGTTGTCATTGGCTCTGACCTGCGGAAATGCCCGCAGGTCAGCCGGGTGGGGCAGCCCGCTCGACGGTCGCCCGCGCAGTAGGCGGGAGCCGGTGTTTTGTCAGGTGAGGCGGCCATCAACGATGATGATCGTCGGGCGGCGCGCATGATCCGGCTTCCGCCCGGAACGGAGCACAAACGGGCAGTGAACTCCCGCTTCCGTTCATCCGATAGCCTCTGCCGACATGCCGCCGGCCGCATCAGGCCGCACTGTCGCGTGCCGATCCGTGTCAGCACCCAAGGAGTGAGTTCGTCTGTCGACCGCCATTCTCACAGGTGCTCCGCTGCCCGGATCGTCACTGGAGGACGATCTGCGGTCGCTGGGCTTCGACGTCCGGGCAGCCGCCGATGTCACCGAAGCCGCCGGGCTGCTCTCCGCCGTCCCGGCCGGTGACCGGGTCGCCCTCGTCGACCCCCGTTTCGTCGGCCACCGCCACGCCCTGCGGCTCGCCCTGACCGACCCGCGCTTCCCGGCGGCGGCCGTGCCCGGCGCCCTGACCGCCCAGGCCGAGGCGCGCCCCGCCCTCGTCGGCGCCCTGCGCGCCACCACCGAGGCCGTCGGCGCCGGCGTGCCCGCGGGCGCCAGCACCGCCACGGTCACCGACCGCACCGTGCCCGGCCGGCTCGCGGCCGCCATGGAGGCCGGGGGCACCGAGGTGCAGCGCCCCGAACTCGGCTCGCTCGTCGCCACCGTGCCCACGGACGAGGCCGGCCGCGCCGCCGCGCGCTCCGGCGTCGAGGCCGTGGACGACGAGGCGATCCGGCTGCGCAGCGCCGTGAAGGCCCGCGACGGCTTCTTCACCACGCACTTCATCAGCCCCTACTCGCGCTACATCGCCCGCTGGTGCGCGCGCCGGGGCCTCACCCCGAACCAGGTCACCACCGCCTCGCTGCTCACCGCGCTGATAGCGGCCGGCTGCGCGGCCACCGGCACCCGCGGCGGCTACATCGCGGCGGGCGTCCTGCTCCTGTTCTCGTTCGTGCTGGACTGCACCGACGGGCAGCTCGCCCGCTACTCGCTCCAGTACTCCACGATGGGCGCCTGGCTGGACGCCACCTTCGACCGCGCCAAGGAGTACGCCTACTACGCGGGCCTCGCCCTCGGTGCGGCGCGCGGCGGCGACGACGTCTGGGCGCTGGCGCTCGGCGCGATGGTCCTCCAGTCCTGCCGCCACGTCATCGACTTCTCGTTCAACGAGGCCAACCACGACGCGGTGGCGAACTCCAGCCCCACGGCCGCCCTCTCCGACAAGCTCGACAGCGTCGGCTGGACGGTCTGGGTGCGCCGGATGATCGTGCTCCCCATCGGCGAGCGCTGGGCCATGATCGCCGTGCTCACCGCGGTCACCACGCCGCGCATCGTCTTCTACGCCCTGCTGATCGGATGCGCCTTCGCGGCCTGCTACACCACCGCAGGACGCCTCCTGCGCTCCCTGACCCGCAAGGCCCGCCGCACCGACCGTGCCGCCCAGGCCCTCGCGGACCTCGCCGACTCCGGCCCGATCGCCGAGCTCGTCGCCGCCCGCGGCCCGCGCATCCCCGGCGCCTGGAGCGCCCCCGTGGCGGCCGTCGTCGGAGCCGGCGCGCTGATCGCCGCCGCGCTCCAGCAGCCCTTCGGCAGCCGGCAGACGATCATCGCCGCCGTCTTCTACGCGCTCTGCTCCGGGATAGCCGTGGCCCGGCCCCTCAAGGGCGCGCTCGACTGGCTCGTGCCCCCCGTCTTCCGCGCCGCCGAGTACTGCACGATCCTCATCCTGGCCGCCCGCAGCGACGTCGACGGGGCGCTCCCCGCGGCCTTCGGGCTCGTCTCGGCCGTCGCCTACCATCACTACGACACGGTGTACCGCATCCGAGGCGGAACCGGCGCCCCGCCCCGGTGGCTGGTGCGCACGATCGGCGGACACGAGGGCCGGACCCTGGTCGTGGCCGTGCTCGCCGCCGCTCTCACCACAGCCTCCGGCTTCACCACGGCGCTCACCGCGCTCGCCGTGGCCGTTGCACTGGTCGTGCTGGTGGAGTCCATCCGCTTCTGGGTGTCCTCCGGGGCGCCCGCCGTCCACGACGAAGGAGAACCCGCATGATCGGCCTCGTACTGGCAGCCGGCGCAGGACGGCGCCTGCGCCCCTACACCGACACGCTGCCCAAGGCGCTCGTGCCGGTGGACGGCGACCGCACGATCCTCGATCTCACGCTGGCCAACTTCGCCGAGATCGGGCTCAGCGAGGTGGCGATCGTCGTCGGCTACCGCAAGGAGGCCGTCTACGAGCGCAAGGAGAAGCTGGAGGCGCAGTACGGCCTGAAGCTCACCCTCATCGACAACGACAAGGCCGAGGAGTGGAACAACGCCTACTCCCTGTGGTGCGCGCGTGAGGTGCTGAAGCGCGGGGTGCTCCTCGCCAACGGCGACACCGTGCACCCGGTCTCCGTCGAGCGGACCCTGCTGGACGCGCGCGGCAGGGGCCAGAAGATCATCCTCGCCCTCGACACGGTGAAGGACCTCGCCGACGAGGAGATGAAGGTCGTCGTGGAGGACGGCAGGGGCGTCCGACGGATCACCAAGCTGATGGACCCGGCCGAGGCCACCGGCGAGTACATCGGCCTCACCCTCATCGAGGCCGAGGCCGCCGAGGAACTGGCCGACGCCCTGAAGACCACCTTCGAGCGCGACCCAGACCTCTACTACGAGGACGGCTACCAGGAGCTCGTCAACCGCGGCTTCACCGTCGACGTCGCCCCCATCGGTGACGTGAGCTGGGTCGAGATCGACAACCACGACGACCTCGCGAAGGGCCGGGAGATCGCGTGCCGGTACTGACCCGACTCATCCCCTCCCCGGTCTTCGTCGACATCAGCCGGGGCGCCATGCACGACCTGGCCGGCCTCCTCGCCGACCAGCGGATCTCCGCATCCGGCAAGCTCGCCATCGCGATCAGCGGCGGCTCGGGCCAGGCCCTGCGCGAGAAGCTGGCGCCGGCCCTGCCGGGCGCCGACTGGTACTGCGTCGCGGGCGGCAGTATCGACGCCGCGGTGCAGCTGGCCGACGACATCAAGGGCAAGCGCTACGACGCCGTGGTCGGCCTCGGCGGCGGCAAGATCATCGACGTGGCGAAGTACGCCGCGGCCCGGGTCGGCCTGCCGCTGGTCTCGGTCGCCACCAACCTCGCCCACGACGGCCTCTGCTCGCCCGTCGCCACCCTGGACAACGACAACGGCCGCGGCTCCTACGGCGTACCCATGCCCATCGCCATGGTGATCGACCTGTCGGTGATCCGCGAGGCCCCGGACCGCTTCGTGCGCTCCGGCATCGGCGACGCCATCTCCAACATCTCCGCCATCGCCGACTGGGAGCTCTCGCACCAGGTCAACGGCGAGCAGATCGACGGCCTCGCCGCCGCCATGGCCCGTACCGCCGGCGAGGCGGTCCTGCGCCACCCCGGCACCGTCGCGGACGACGAGTTCCTCACCGTCCTCGCCGAGTCGCTGGTGCTCTCCGGCATCGCCATCTCGATCAGCGGCGACACCCGGCCCTCGTCCGGCGCCTGCCACGAGATCAGCCACGCCTTCGACCTGCTCTTCCCCAAGAGGGCCGCCAGCCACGGCGAGCAGGTCGGCCTCGGCGCCGCCTTCGCCATGCACCTGCGCGGGGCCCACCAGGAGTCCGGCCTCTTCGCCGAGGTGCTGCGCAGGCACGGCCTGCCGGTGCGCCCCGAGGAGATCGGTTTCACCGTCGAGGAGTTCGTCCAGGCCGTCGAGTACGCCCCCCAGACCCGTCCGGGACGCTTCACGGTCCTGGAACACCTCAGCCTGTCCACCGACCAGATCAGGGACGCGTACGCCGACTATGCCAAGACCATCAGTAGCTGAACTCCGCCCGGTCGTTCACCCCCCGGGCGTCAAGGACCGGCGCAGCGGTGAACACTGGGCGGGCCGGATATACATGCGCGAGGTCTCGCTGCGCGTGGACCGGTACCTGGTGAACACCAAGGTGACGCCCAACCAGCTCACCTACCTGATGACCGTCGCCGGTGTGCTCGCCGCCCCGGCGCTGCTCGTGCCCGGCATCACCGGCGCGGTGCTCGGCGTCGTCATGGTCCAGCTCTACCTGCTGCTCGACTGCGTCGACGGCGAGATCGCGCGCTGGAAGAAGCAGTTCTCGCTCGGCGGGGTCTACCTGGACCGGGTCGGCGCCTACCTGTGCGACGCGGCCGTGCTCGTCGGCTTCGGCCTGCGCGCCGCCGACCTGTGGGGCACCGGGCGGATCGACTGGCTCTGGGCGTTCCTCGGCACGCTCGCCGCGCTCGGCGCGATCCTGATCAAGGCCGAGACCGACCTGGTCGGCGTCGCCCGCCACCAGGGCGGGCTGCCCCCCGTCAAGGAGTCCGCCTCCGAGCCGCGCTCCTCCGGCATGGCGCTCGCCCGCCGGGCCGCCGGTGCGCTCAAGTTCCACCGGCTGATCCTGTGCGTCGAGGCGTCGCTGGTCATCCTGGTCGCGGCGGTCCTGGACGAGGTCAGGGACGACTTCTTCTTCAGCCGTCTCGCGGTCGCGGTCCTGGCCGGCATCGCCCTGCTGCAGACCCTGCTGCACCTCGTATCGGTCATGGCATCGAGCAGGCTGAAGTGAGCACACCCATGAAACTCGGCGCGGTCATCATCACGATGGGCAACCGCCCGGCCGAACTGCGCGCCCTGCTCGACTCGGTCGCCGCCCAGGACGGCGACCGGATCGAGGTGGTCGTCGTCGGCAACGGCTCGCCCGTCCCCGACGTCCCCGCGGGCGTGCGGACCGTCGAGCTGCCCGAGAACCTCGGCATCCCCGGCGGCCGGAACGTCGGCATCGAGGCTTTCGGGCCGTCCGGGGCCGATGTGGACGCCCTCCTCTTCCTCGACGACGACGGGCTGCTGCCCCTCACCGACACCGCCGAGCTGTGCCGGCGGGCATTCGCGGACGACCCCCGGCTCGGCATCATCAGCTTCCGGATCGCCGACCCGGAGACCGGTGTCACCCAGCGCAGGCACGTGCCGCGGCTGCGCGCCGCCGACCCGATGCGCTCGTCGCGGGTGACGACGTTCCTGGGCGGCGCCAACGCGGTGCGCACCCGGGTCCTCGCCGAGGTCGGCCCGCTGCCGGGCGACTTCTTCTACGCGCACGAGGAGACCGACCTCGCGTGGCGGGCGCTGGACGCCGGCTGGCTGATCGACTACCGCGCGGACATGGTCCTGCACCACCCCGCCACGGCCCCGTCCCGGCATGCCGTCTACCACCGCATGGTGGCCCGCAACCGGGTCTGGCTGGCCCGCCGCAACCTCCCCGCGCCCCTGGTCCCGGTGTACCTGGGCGTGTGGATGCTGCTGACCCTGCTGCGCAGGCCGTCCGGCACCGCGCTGAAGGCATGGTTCGGCGGCTTCCGGGAGGGCTGGACGACGCCGTGCGGACCCCGCCGTCCGATGAAGTGGCGTACGGTGTGGCGACTGACCAGGCTAGGCCGCCCTCCGGTGATCTGAGAGGCTCGCCTCTGGGAGCATGAGGCGTATTTTTCTTGTCGGGACCTGTCCGCCCTGAGCCGCGCCCGCGACTGGCTGCGCATTTTGAATACGAGAGTTTCTTCTGGTGAGTGACACAACCCATGGTGGTGCGGTTGCGCTGGGCAGCCCGCCATCGGCCGACGACGGCTTGAGCGCGGCCGAGCTGGCCGCGAAGTACGGTCTGGCGGTCAGCGGCGCCCGGCCCGGACTCCGCGAGTACGTGAGCCAGCTCCGCGGGCGGCGCCATTTCATCCTGGCGTTCTCCCGGGCGAAGCTGACCGCCCAGTACAGCCAGGCGAAGCTGGGGCAGCTGTGGCAGGTGGCGACCCCGCTCCTGAACGCCGGGGTCTACTTCATCATCTTCGGGCTGATCCTCGGCACGAAGAAGGGTTTTACGCAGGACGTCTTCATCCCCTTCCTGGTGACCGGGGTGTTCGTCTTCACCTTCACCCAGAGCTCCGTGATGGCCGGCGTCCGCGCCATCTCGGGGAACCTCGGCCTGGTCCGGGCGCTGCACTTCCCGCGGGCCTCGCTGCCGATCTCCTTCTCGCTCCAGCAGCTCCAGCAGCTGCTGTACTCGCTGATCGTGCTGATCGCGGTCACGGTCGGATTCGGCAGCTACCCGCGCCTGTCGTGGCTGCTGGTGATCCCGGCCCTGGCGTTGCAGTTCTTCTTCAACACCGGACTGGCGCTCGTCATGGCGAGGATGGGGGCCAAGACCCCCGACCTGGCCCAGCTGATGCCGTTCGTCATGCGTACCTGGATGTACGCGTCCGGGGTCATGTTCTCCATCCCGGTGATGCTCGCGGACAAGCCGGCCTGGATCACCGACGTGCTCCAGTACAACCCGGCGGCGATCTACATGGACCTGGTCCGGTTCGCCCTGATCGACGGTTACGGCTCCGAGAACCTGCCCGACCACGTCTGGGCGGTCGCCCTGGCCTGGTCGATCGTGGTGGGCCTGGTGGGCTTCGTGTACTTCTGGAAGGCAGAGGAACGGTACGGCCGTGGCTGACGACAACACCGCGGGGCGCGTCCCCACCGTGATCGCCGACGACGTGCACATCGTGTACCGGGTCAACGGCGGCGGCGGTGGCAAGGGCGGAGCCACCGCGGCCCTGAGCCGGATCCTGCGCCGCGACAAGGGCGCGGAGCGCGGAGTGCGCAAGGTCCACGCCGTGCGCGGCGTCACCTTCACCGCCTACCGGGGCGAGGCGATCGGTCTCATCGGGACGAACGGCTCCGGCAAGTCGACCCTGCTGCGCGCCATCGCCGGCCTCCTGCCGACCGAGAGCGGCAACGTCTACACGGACGGACAGCCCTCGCTGCTCGGCGTCAACGCGGCGCTGATGAGCGACCTGACCGGTGAGCGCAACGTGGTCCTGGGCGGGCTCGCGATGGGCATGAGCCGCGAGGAGATCCGCGAGCGCTACCAGGACATCGTCGACTTCTCCGGCATCAACGAGAAGGGCGACTTCATCACCCTGCCGATGCGCACCTACTCCTCCGGCATGGCCGCCCGGCTCCGGTTCTCCATCGCGGCCGCCAAGAACCACGACGTCCTCATGATCGACGAGGCGCTGGCGACCGGCGACCGCAAGTTCCAGATCCGCTCCGAGGCCCGGATCAGGGAGCTGCGCAAGGAGGCCGGGACCGTCTTCCTGGTGAGCCACAGCAACAAGTCGATCAGGGACACCTGCGACCGGGTGCTGTGGCTGGAGAAGGGCGAACTCCTCATGGACGGCCCGACCGAAGAGGTCCTCAAGGCATACGAGCGGGAGACCGGCAAGTAGGACGCGCCTCGCGCCACGCACCGGGCGGCCTCCGCCGGACCCTTCCGGCGGGGGCCGTGCCATGTCCGGATCGTGGACCGGAGCCCGGACGTCCACGCCTCGTCGTACGGCTTCGGGCGCGATCTCCTACCGCCGGATGACGTGAATGCGCCCCAGCGGTAGCAAAGTTGACGCGGGCTACCGGTTCCGCACCGTGCGGCCCGTACCCCGGCGTTTGGATGAGCGTTGTACAACGTAAGCTGTACCGGTGCTGATTCGCCGCAAGTGGGGCGATACCGCCTGGGCGGACGGCCCGTAGCCGTCCTCCGCACTCGGGACGGCGGGCGGCGTGTCCGGAATGGGATGTTTTGGGTCAGCAGTGTAGAACGGGAGATGTGACGGCTATGACGGAAGATCTCCAGCTCCGAGGTGCTCACGCCGTCCCCGCGCAGGGCGGTCCGCAGTGACCCGTACCCGGCAGGCGCGGCTCGATACCGCCGCATCCGGAACGCTCGACAAGGCCGCCGACGAGAACTTTCCGGTCGCACCCTTCTTCCTGCCGCGCGCCTGGCGCGACGACCTGATGGCCGTCTACGGCTTCGCCCGGCTCGTCGACGACATCGGCGACGGCGACCTCGCCCCCGGCGGCGCCGACGCCACGTACCTCGGCCTCGACCCCGACGCGGCCGACGACCGGCTCGCGATGCTCGACGCCCTGGAGAGCGACCTGCGCCGCGTCTTCGCCGCCACCGGCGAGACCCCGCACCACCCGCTGATGCGCGCACTGCGCCCCACCGTCCGCAACCGCGCCCTCACCCCCGAGCCCTTCCTCGGCCTCATCGAGGCCAACCGCCAGGACCAGAAGGTCCGCCGCTACGGGACGTACGAGGAACTGCTCGCCTACTGCGAGCTCTCCGCCAACCCCGTCGGCCGCCTGGTCCTCCAGCTCACCGGGACCGCGAGCCCCGAACGGCTGCGCCGCTCCGACGCCGTGTGCACCGCACTGCAGATCGTCGAGCACCTCCAGGACGTCGCCGAGGACCTCGGCCGCGACCGCGTCTACCTGCCGGCCGAGGACATGGCCCGGTTCCACGTCGGCGAGGCCGACCTGGCGGCGCCCACCGCGAACGCCTCGGTGCGCACGCTGATCGCGTACGAAGCGGAACGCGCCCGGGACCTGCTGAATGAAGGCACCCCCCTCGTGGGTAGCGTCCACGGCAGACTCAGGCTGCTTCTCGCCGGATTCGTGGGAGGAGGACGCGCAGCCCTCACCGCCATCGCGGCCGCCGGCTTCGACGTACTGCCCGGACCACCCGGACCCACAAAGCCCAGCCTGCTGCGCGAGGTGGGAGTTGTCTTGCGAAGAGCGCGTAGAGAGGGGTGAGCCGGACCGTGGAGGGACAGACGACGTACATGTCGGCACCGGTACAGGCCGCATACAGTTACTGCGAGGCGGTCACCGGACAGCAGGCGCGTAACTTCGCGTACGGCATCAGGCTGCTGCCGGCCGAGAAGCGGCAGGCCATGTCGGCCCTGTACGCCTTCTCCCGTCGTGTGGACGACATCGGTGACGGCGAGCTGGAGCCGGAGACCAAGCGCGTCCGCCTGGAGAGCACCCGCACCCTGCTGGACCGCGTCCGCGCCGGCGCGGTGGACGAGGACGACACCGACCCGGTGGCCGTCGCGCTCGCCGACGCCGCCCGCAGGTTCCCGCTGCCGCTCGAAGGGCTCGACGAGCTCATCGACGGCGTGCTGATGGACGTGCGCGGCGCGACCTACGAGACCTGGGACGACCTCAAGGTCTACTGCCGGTGCGTCGCGGGCGCCATCGGCCGCCTCAGCCTCGGCGTCTTCGGCACGGAACCCGGCGCACCCGGCGCCGAGCGCGCCCCGGAGTACGCCGACACGCTCGGCCTCGCGCTCCAGCTGACGAACATCCTGCGCGACGTCCGCGAGGACGCGGGCAACGGCCGCACCTACCTGCCCGCCGACGACCTCGCCAAGTTCGGCTGCTCCGCGGGCTTCCACCGGGCCACCCCGCCGCCCGGCTCCGACTTCGCGGGCCTCATCCACTTCGAGGTCCGGCGCGCCCGCGCCCTGTTCGCCGAGGGGTACCGGCTCCTGCCGATGCTCGACCGGCGCAGCGGAGCCTGCGTGGCGGCGATGGCCGGCATCTACCGCAGGCTCCTGGACCGCATCGAGCGCGACCCCGAGGCGGTGCTGCGCGGCCGGGTCTCGCTGCCGGGCCACGAGAAGGCGTATGTGGCGGTGCGCGGCCTGTCCGGTCTCGACGCCCGCCACATCTCCCGGCGCACGGCCCGAGGGCGTGTCTGAATGCGCCTCACGTACATCTCACGCACCATGTGCATCAAGGATGAACGGATCGGACGGCGGGCAACCCCCGGCCCGGCGACCGCGTCCCTGACTGGACAGAGCCGATGGGAA
Source organism: Streptomyces sp. A1277 (assembly GCF_004795015.1). Taxonomy (GTDB): domain Bacteria; phylum Actinomycetota; class Actinomycetes; order Streptomycetales; family Streptomycetaceae; genus Streptomyces. The sequence continues at coordinate 86,281 of NZ_SSBI01000012.1, forward strand.
AAGACCTGGCGAGAGGGGGACGCATGAGTGACGACGCGCCGCGCTCGTCCCGGGCGGTCGTGGTCGGCGGCGGGATCGCCGGCGTCACGGCGGCGCTGCGTCTCGCCGACGCCGGGCTTGACGTGACCCTGCTCGAAGGACGCCCCCGGCTCGGCGGGCTCGCCTTCTCCTTCCGGCGCGGCGGGCTGACCGTCGACAACGGCCAGCACGTCTACCTGCGCTGCTGCACCGCCTACCGCTGGTTCCTCGACCGGGTCGACAGCGCCCGGCTCGCACCCCTGCAAAACCGTTTGGACGTGCCCGTTCTCGACGTCGGGCGGCCCGCGGGGCCCCGGCTGGGACGGCTGCGCCGCAACGCGCTGCCGGTCCCGCTGCACCTGGCCGCCGGGCTCGCCGGGTATCCGCACCTGTCGCTCGCCGAACGGGCCGGTGTCGCGCGGGCCGCGCTGGCGCTCGGCCGGCTCGACCCGGACGACCCCGCGCTCGACGAGGACGACTTCGGCAGCTGGCTCGCCCACCACGGCCAGTCGCCCCGCACCATCGAGGCGCTGTGGGACCTGGTCGGCGTCGCCACCCTCAACGCCACCGCGCCGAACTCCTCGCTCGCGCTGGCGGCGAAGGTCTTCAAGACCGGGCTGCTCTCCGAACCGGGCGCCGCCGACATCGGCTGGGCCGCCGTACCGCTCGGCGAGATCCACGACACCATGAGCCGCAAGGCCCTGGACTCCGCGGGCGTACGCACCGAACTGCGCACCAAGGCCGGCGCCCTCACCCGTACCGACGAGGGACACTGGCTGGTCGACACCGGCGCCGAACACATCGAGGCGGAGACCGTCGTCCTGGCCGTGCCGCAGCGCGAGACCCACGACCTGCTCCCCGAGGGCGCGCTCGACGCACCGGACCGGCTGCTGGACATCGGCACCTCGCCGATCCTCAACGTGCACGTCGTCTACGACCGCAAGGTGCTGAAGCGGCCGTTCTTCGCCGCGCTCGGCTCGCCGGTCCAGTGGGTCTTCGACCGCACCGCGACCTCCGGCCTCACCGGCCCCGGCCAGTACCTCGCGGTCTCCCAGTCCGCGGCCGGCGACGAGATCGACCTGCCCGTCGCCGAACTGCGCGCCCGCTACCTGCCGGAGCTGGAGCGGCTGCTGCCGGCCGCCCGCGGCGCGGGAATCCGGGACTTCTTCGTCACCCGCGAGCGCACCGCGACCTTCGCGCCCGCGCCCGGCGTCGGCCGGCTGCGGCCCGGGACGCACACCCGCGCGCCCGGCCTGTTCCTGGCAGGTGCCTGGACCGCCACCGGCTGGCCCGCCACGATGGAGGGCGCGGTGCGCAGCGGCGCGGGCGCCGCGGACGCCGCGCTCCAGGCGCTCGGCCGCCCCCAAGAACATCCGCTGCAGGAGGCGGCATGAGCAGTACCACCGGAACAAGAGGAGAGTCAGTGACCCCGGCGAATCCGGCTTCCGACACCGTGGCGGACAACACCACGGACGTCACCGCGCTTCTGGAGCGCGGACGGGCCCTTTCCGCGCCGGTGCTCCGGGCCGCCGTCGACCGGCTCGCACCGCCCATGGACACCGTGGCCGCCTATCACTTCGGCTGGATCGATGCCCAGGGCAGGCCCTCCGACGGCGACGGCGGCAAGGCCGTCCGCCCGGCGCTGGCCCTGCTGTCCGCGGAGGCGGCCGGCGCCGCGGCCGAGGCCGGCGTCCCCGGCGCCGTGGCCGTCGAACTCGTGCACAACTTCTCGCTGCTGCACGACGACCTGATGGACGGCGACGAGCAGCGGCGCCACCGCGACACCGTATGGAAGGTGCACGGCCCCGCCCAGGCGATCCTGGTCGGCGACGCCCTGTTCGCCCTGGCCAACGAGGTGCTGCTGGAGCTCGGCACGGCCGAGGCGGGCCGCGCGGCCCGGCGGCTGACATCGGCCACCCGCAAGCTCATCGACGGGCAGGCCCAGGACATCTCCTACGAGCACCGCGAGCGCGTCACCGTCGAGGAATGCCTGGAGATGGAGGGCAACAAGACCGGCGCCCTCCTCGCCTGTGCCTGCTCCATCGGCGCGGTGCTCGGCGGCGCCGACGACCGCACCGCCGACGTCCTGGAGGCGTACGGCCACCACCTCGGGCTCGCCTTCCAGGCGGTCGACGACCTCCTCGGCATCTGGGGCGACCCCGAGTCCACGGGCAAGCAGACGTGGAGCGATCTGCGCCAGCGCAAGAAGTCCCTGCCGGTCGTCGCCGCGCTCGCCGCGGGCGGCCCGGCCTCCGAGCGCCTGGGCGAACTGCTCGCCGCGGACGCCAAGAGCACCGACTTCGACAGCTTCTCCGAAGAGGAGTTCGCCGCCCGTGCGGCGCTCATCGAGGAGGCGGGCGGCCGCGAGTGGACCGCCCAGGAGGCGCGTCGTCAGCATGCGGTCGCCATCGAGGTGCTGCACGGTGTCGACATGCCGGAAACCGTGCGGGCGCAGCTCACCGCGCTCGCGGACTTCGTTGTTGTACGAAAGAGATGATCACCATCTGGTCCATATGACTCGCAGTCGCCGGCCGGCGTCCCGCACGGGGCGCCGGCCGACGGAGACCCCAGCACAGCAGAGGACGAACTGCACGGAGGGGAAGCCATGACAGCGACGACCGACGGAAGCACCGGGGCTGTTGATCCCCGAGTGGCCTCGGCCAGTAGACCGACAACCGAATCAACCATCGCCGCGGACGCTGTACTGGCCGCCGCGCGGCGGGCCGCGGAGCGCTCGGTGGAGCACCTCCTCGGCAGGCAGGACGAACAGGGCTGGTGGAAGGGCGACCTCGCCACCAACGTCACCATGGACGCCGAGGACCTTCTGCTCCGCCAGTTCCTCGGCATCCAGGACCCGGCAACCGTCCGGGCGGCCGGCCGCTACATCCGCGGCGAGCAGCTCGGCGACGGAACCTGGGCCACCTTCCACGGCGGCCCCGGGGACCTCTCCGCCACGATCGAGGCGTACGTGGCGCTGCGGCTGGCCGGCGACCGGCCGGAAGACCCCCATATGACCCGGGCCGCCGGCTGGGTCAGGGAACAGGGCGGGATCGCGGCGAGCCGGGTCTTCACCCGGATCTGGCTGGCCCTCTTCGGCTGGTGGAAGTGGGACGACCTGCCGGAGCTGCCGCCCGAGCTGATGTTCTTTCCCAAGTGGGTCCCGCTCAATATCTACGATTTCGGCTGCTGGGCCCGCCAGACCATTGTGCCGCTGACCGTCGTCTCGGCGAAGCGGCCGGTACGCCCGGCCCCGTTCGCCCTTGACGAGCTGCACACCGACCCCGACCACCCGAATCCGCCCAAGCGCCCCGCCCCGGCGGCGAGTTGGGACGGCCTTTTTCAGCGCCTGGACAAGGCGCTGCATGTCTACCACCGCTTCGCGCCGCGACGGCTGCGCCGCGTCGCCATGAACGCGGCCGCCCGTTGGATCATCGAACGCCAGGAGAACGACGGCTGCTGGGGCGGTATCCAGCCGCCCGCCGTCTACTCGGTCATCGCCCTGCACCTCCTCGGCTACGACCTCGAACACCCGGTGATGCGCGCCGGTCTCGAATCGCTCGACCGCTTCGCCGTGTGGCGCGAGGACGGCGCCCGCATGATCGAAGCCTGCCAGTCGCCGGTCTGGGACACCTGCCTGGCCACCATCGCGCTCGCCGACGCCGGGGTCGCCCCCGACCACCCGGCGCTCGTGAAGGCGGCGGACTGGATGCTCGGCGAGGAGATCGACCGGCCGGGCGACTGGGCGGTGCGCAGGCCCCGACTGCAGCCGGGCGGCTGGGCCTTCGAATTCCACAATGACAACTACCCCGACATCGACGACACCGCGGAGGTGGTCCTCGCCCTGCGCCGGGTCCGCCACCCCGAACCCGCCCGGGTGGACGCCGCCATCGCGCGCGGCGTGCGCTGGAACGTGGGCATGCAGTCCCGCAACGGGGCCTGGGGGGCGTTCGACGCGGACAACACCAGCCCCTTCCCCAACCGGCTGCCGTTCTGCGACTTCGGCGAGGTCATCGACCCGCCGTCCGCCGACGTCACCGGCCATGTGGTGGAGATGCTCGCCATGGAGGGCCACGCCGGCCACCCCGTCACCCGGCGCGGAATCGAGTGGCTGCTCGCCGAACAGGACGCGGGCGGCGGCTGGTTCGGCCGCTGGGGCGTCAACTACGTCTACGGCACGGGGTCGGTGGTCCCCGCGCTGATCGCCGCCGGACTGCCCGCCACACACCCCGCGATCCGGCGCGCGGTCGACTGGCTGGAATCCGTCCAGAACGACGACGGCGGCTGGGGCGAGGACCTGCGCTCCTACATCGAGGAGAAGTGGATCGGCCAGGGGGCTTCCACCGCGTCCCAGACCGCCTGGGCGCTGCTCGCACTGCTCGCCGCGGGTCGGCGGGACACCGTCGCCGTGACGCGCGGCATCGCCTGGCTGACCGAGACCCAGCAGGCCGACGGCTCCTGGGACGAGCCGTACTTCACCGGCACCGGCTTCCCCTGGGACTTCTCCATCAACTACCACCTCTACCGGCAGGTCTTCCCGCTCACCGCCCTCGGGCGGTACGTGCACGGCGACCCGTTCGCGGACCGCACGGCGACGCGCGAGGAGGTCTGATGGGCGATGGACCGGGGCAGGCCGGCCCCGTAGCCCCGCTGCTGATCGCCTGCGCGCTCGGCATCGAACAGCTCGCCCTGCGCACCGGCAGGGGGAGGGCGGCGGGCGCCCCGGAACGGGTCACCGTGCTCCGTACCGGCATGGGTCCCAGGGCGGCCGAGGCCGCCGTGGCGCGCGTGCTCGGTCCGGGCGGGGGCGGGGCGCCGGGCACCGCGGTCATCGCGTCGGGGTTCTGCGCCGGCCTCGCGCCCGGGATGCACCCGGGCGACCTGGTGGTGGCCGAGGAGACCCGGGCGGCGGGGGACCCCGTCCGCTGCACGGGCACGGACCTGCTGGCCGACGCGCTGGCCAGGGCCGTACCGGGCCGCACCGTCCACACCGGCCCGCTGACCGGGTCCGACCATGTCGTCCGGGGGCATGAGCGGGTCGAGCTGCGGGCCACCGGGGCGATCGCGGTGGACATGGAGTCCGCCGCCACTCTGCGCACCGCCCTGCGCTCCGGGCCCCGCCCGGTTGCGGCCGTACGGGTGGTCGTGGACGCTCCGGAGCACGAGCTCGTCCGCATCGGCACGGTCCGCGGTGGAATATCGGCTTTCCGCGTTCTCCGTGCCGTACTACCGGCCTTTTATGAATGGCACCGATCTTTGCTGCTCCCCAGGAGGTGAGCTAGATGGCCATGCCGCTTCGTCAGACCATCAAGGTTGCGACGTACCTTGCCGAACAGAAGCTCCGCAGGCGGGAGAAGTTCCCGCTGATCGTCGAGCTGGAGCCGCTGTTCGCCTGCAATCTCGCCTGCGAGGGCTGCGGGAAGATTCAGCATCCGGCCGGAGTCCTCAAGCAGCGCATGCCGGTGGCCCAGGCCGTCGGCGCGGTGCTCGAATCCGGCGCCCCGATGGTCTCCATCGCGGGCGGCGAGCCGCTGATGCACCCGCAGATCGATGAGATCGTCCGCCAGCTCGTGGCGAAGAAGAAGTACGTATTCCTCTGCACCAACGCGATGCTGCTGCGGAAGAAGATCGAGAAGTTCACGCCGTCGCCGTACTTCGCGTTCGCCGTGCACATCGACGGGCTGCGCGAGCGGCACGACGAGTCGGTCGCCAAGGAAGGGGTGTTCGACGAGGCCGTGGCGGCGATCAAGGAGGCCAAGCGGCGCGGCTTCCGGGTCACCACCAACTCCACGTTCTTCAACACCGACACCCCGCAGACCATCATCGAGGTCCTCAACTACCTCAACGACGACCTCAAGGTCGACGAGATGATGATCTCGCCCGCCTACGCGTACGAGAAGGCGCCCGACCAGGAGCACTTCCTCGGGGTCGAGCAGACCCGCGAGCTGTTCAAGAAGTCCTTCGCCGGCGGCAACCGCGCCAGGTGGCGCCTGAACCACTCGCCGCTCTTCCTGGACTTCCTGGAGGGCAAGGCGGACTTCCCGTGCACGGCGTGGGCCATCCCGAACTACTCGCTGTTCGGCTGGCAGCGGCCCTGCTACCTGATGAGCGACGGCTACGTGCCGACGTACCGCCAGCTCATCGAGGAGACCGACTGGGACAAGTACGGCCGGGGCAAGGACCCGCGCTGCGCCAACTGCATGGCGCACTGCGGCTACGAGCCCACCGCCGTGCTCGCCACCATGGGGTCGCTGAAGGAGTCCCTGCGGGCCGCGCGCGAGACCGTCGGCGGGACCCGGTGAGCTGAGAGCCGGTCGCCGAGCCGGCGGGCGTGGCCGGTGCCGCGCCCGTCGGCATGGACGGCGCCGGGGCCCCCTCCGGGGGGTCCCGGCCGTCACTTGAGCTGGAACAGGAGCAGAGAGGGGGCCCGGGCATGACGCTGCTGCAGACCATCCGGGGGCCGCACGATCTCAAGGCACTGAACGCGTCGCAACTCGGCGAACTCGCCGACGACATCCGTACGTTCCTGGTGCAGGCAGTCGCCAGGACCGGGGGCCACCTCGGCCCCAACCTCGGGGTGGTGGAGCTGACCATCGCCCTGCACCGGGTCTTCGACTCGCCCGCGGACCGCATCCTGTGGGACACCGGCCACCAGAGCTACGTGCACAAACTCCTCACCGGGCGCCAGGACTTCTCCAAGCTGCGCGGCAAGGGCGGCCTGTCCGGCTACCCGTCCCGCGAGGAGTCCGAGCACGACGTCATCGAGAACTCGCACGCCTCCACCGTCCTGGGCTGGGCCGACGGCCTCGCCAAGGCCAACGAGGCGCGGGGCAAGGACGACCACGTGGTCGCGGTCATCGGTGACGGAGCCCTGACCGGCGGCATGGCCTGGGAGGCGCTGAACAACATCGCCGCCGCCAAGGACCGCCCGCTCATCGTCGTCGTCAACGACAACGAACGCTCCTACGCGCCCACCATCGGCGGCCTCGCCCGCCACCTGGCGACCCTGCGCACCACCGACGGCTACGAGCGCTTCCTCGCCTGGGGCAAGGACCTCCTGGAGCGCACCCCCGTCATCGGTCAGCCGCTGTACGGGTCGCTGCACGGGGCGAAGAAGGGGTTCAAGGACTTCATCGCCCCGCAGGGCATGTTCGAGGACCTGGGGCTGAAGTACGTCGGCCCGGTCGACGGGCACGACACCGCCGCCGTCGAGGCGGCGCTGCGGCGCGCCAAGCGCTTCCGCGGCCCGGTGCTCGTGCACTGCCTCACCGAGAAGGGGCGCGGCTACGCCCCCGCCCTGCTCGACGAGGCCGACCGCTTCCACACCGTCGGCGCCATGGACCCGCTGACCTGCGTCCCGCTCGCCCCCGCGGCAGGCCCGTCCTGGACCTCCGTGTTCGGGGACGAGATCGCGGCGATCGGGGCGGAGCGGCCGGACGTCGTCGCGCTCACCGCCGCGATGCTGGACCCCGTCGGGCTGACGAAGTTCGCCGAGGCGTTCCCCGACCGGGTCTGGGACGTGGGCATCGCCGAACAGCACGCCGCGGTCAGCGCCGCCGGGCTCGCCACCGGCGGGCTCCACCCGGTCGTCGCCGTCTACGCCACCTTCCTCAACCGGGCCTTCGACCAGCTGCTGATGGACGTCGCCCTGCACGAGTGCGGCGTCACCTTCGTCCTGGACCGGGCCGGGGTCACCGGTACGGACGGCGCCTCGCACAACGGCATGTGGGACATGTCCGTGCTCCAGGTCGTCCCCGGGCTGCGCATCGCGGCCCCGCGCGACGCGGACCGGCTGCGGGAGGAGCTGCGCGAGGCCGTCGCGGTGGACGACGCGCCGACGCTGGTCCGCTTCCCGAAGGAGTCGGTGGGCGAGCCGGTCCCCGCGCTCGGTCGGATCGGCGGCATGGACGTGCTGCAACGCGCCGAGGACGCCGATGTGCTGCTCGTCGCCGTCGGCGTGATGGCGTCCGTCTGCCTGCGTACCGCCGAACTGCTCGCGGGCGCCGGTATCCGCTGCACCGTGGTGGACCCGCGCTGGGTCAAACCGGTCGACGCGCAGCTGCCGCCGCTCGCCGCCGAGCACCGGCTCGTCGCCGTCGTCGAGGACAACAGCCGGGCCGGCGGCTTCGGTTCGGCGGTCGGCCAGGCGCTGCGGGACGCCGGCGTCGACGTACCGCTGCGGACCTTCGGCATTACCGAGCAGTTCCTCGCGCACGGCAAACGGACCGAGGTGCTGGCCGACATCGGACTCACACCGGTCGAGATCGCGGGCCGGATCAGCGCCGCGACGGCCGCCCGGAAGGCGGCCGGCGGCACGGGGCACGGAGCCCCGGGCAACGGGCACAAGGAGAGCGGGGCATGAAGGACGACGAGCCCAAGGGCTTCGATCTGGCGCGGCTTCTCGCCGAGCGCGGCGCCGAACGCTACGAGCTGCACACCAAGCACCTCAACCACCAGCTCCCGCGCATGCTGCACACCATCGGCTTCGACAAGGTCTACGAACGGGCCGAGGGCGCGCACTTCTGGGACGCGGACGGCAACGACTACCTGGACATGCTCGCCGGTTTCGGGGTGATGGGCCTCGGCCGGCACCACCCCGTCGTACGCAAGGCGCTGCACGATGTCCTGGACGCCTCGCTCGCCGACCTGACCCGCTTCGACTGCCAGCCGCTGCCGGGGCTGCTGGCCGAGAAGCTGCTGAGCCACAGCCCGCACCTGGACCGGGTGTTCTTCGGCAACAGCGGTACGGAGGCCGTCGAGACGGCGCTCAAGTTCGCCCGGTACGCCACCGGCAGGCCGAGAATCCTCTACTGCGACCACGCCTTCCACGGCCTGACCACCGGCTCCCTCTCGGTCAACGGCGAGGGCGGCTTCCGCGACGGCTTCGCCCCGCTGCTGCCCGACACCGCCATCCCGCTCGGTGACCTCGACGCGCTGCGGCGGGAGCTCAAGCGCGGCGATGTGGCCGCACTCGTGGTCGAGCCGATCCAGGGCAAGGGCGTGCTCGCCCCGCCGCCCGGGTTCCTGCGCGAGGCGCAGGAGCTGCTGCACAAGCACAAGGCCCTCCTCATCGCCGACGAGGTACAGACGGGTCTGGGCAGGACCGGCGACTTCTACGCGTACCAGCACGAGGAGGGCGTCGAACCCGATCTGGTCTGCGTGGCCAAGGCGCTCTCCGGCGGTTACGTCCCGGTCGGGGCGACGCTCGGCAAGGACTGGATCTTCAAGCGGGTCTACTCCTCCATGGACCGGGTCCTCGTCCACTCCGCGAGCTTCGGCTCCAACGCGCAGGCCATGGCGGCCGGACTCGCGGTGCTCTCGGTGATGGAGGACGAGGAGACCGTGGCGCACGCGCGCCGCACCGGCGACCTGCTGCGCGAGCGGCTGTCCGCGCTCGTCGGCCGCTACGAGCTTCTGCACGAGGTGCGGGGGCGCGGGCTGATGATCGGCATCGAGTTCGGCCGCCCGTCCTCGCTGAAGCTGCGCAGCCGCTGGACCATGCTCCAGGCGGCCCGCAAGGGGCTCTTCGCGCAGATGGTGGTCGTGCCCCTGCTGCAGAAGCACCGGATCCTCACCCAGGTCTCCGGCGACCACCTCGAAGTGATCAAGCTGATTCCGCCGCTGGTGATCGACGACGCGGACGTGGACCGGTTCGTGGGCGCCTTCACCGCCGTGATGGACGACGCGCACGGCGGCGGGCTGATGTGGGACTTCGGCCGGACCCTGGTGAAGCAGGCGGTCGCGAACCGCTGAGGTTTGCCTCGGAGGCAAGAAATTTGCCTCCGAGGAAAGATTTTGGCCCAATGGAGGCATGAATCCTCCGGACGACCAGGTGGCCGACGAGCTCCCCGGCGTCGCCCCACGTCTGCGCGACCTGCGCCGCGGCCGCGGTCTCACCCTGGAGACCGCGGCCCAGCGCGCCGGGCTCTCGCCCGCCCATCTCTCCCGGCTCGAAACGGGCCGGCGCCAGCCCTCGCTGCCGATGCTGCTCCAGCTGGCCAGGATCTACGGTACGACGGTTTCCGAGCTGCTCGGCGAGAGCTCCCCGGAACGTGACGCGATCGTCCGCGGCCGCCCGTTCGAGGGTGCGGCGGCCGACGGCTGGCTGTACCAGCAGGCCGGGGGCTCAGGCCGGGCCATGCAGGCGCTGCGCGTCCGCGTCCCGTACGGCGCCCAGGGCGACCTGGTCCGCGTCCACCCCGGCGAGGAGTGGCTGTACGTCCTGGCAGGCCGCCTCAGGGTGACCCTCGGTGAGACGGTGCACGACCTCGCCCCCGGGGACAGCGCGCACTTCGACTCGCTCACCCCGCACCGGATCGCGGCCCCGGAGCCGGACGGCTCGGAGCTGCTCTTCGTCCACACCCTGCTGCAGAGTCCCGCCGCCGAGCTGTGCCTCGGCGGCGGGATCCACCGACGCTAGACGTCCCCGCGTCCGGTGCCCCCGGCCGCCAGAGAGGCCAGTCATGTCCGATTCCGAGAACTACGACCCGCTCACCCCGGCCAAGCGCGCGAACGCCGACACGCATGAGAAGAAGATGCCCCGCGGGCTCGTCATCCGGCTGTTCGCCTACCTGGTGGCCGGACACGTCATCGCCGGGTTCCTCTATCTGCTGTTCGCGGTCGGGATGCACAACCAGTAGGCCCGCCGGCTCAGCTCTCTTCGAGGAGCCGTTCGCGCAGCCGCTCCCGGGTGGCGGGCGTGAGCTTCAGCCCGTCGGCGAGGTAGCGGTCGGTGCCGCCCCAGGTCTCGTCGATGGTCTCGAAGGCGGCGGCGAGGTAGGCGGGCTGGGCGCCGAAGAGCGGGTTCAACAGCTCCATGACCTCCGGCGACGTCCCGGCGGGCGAGGTGTCGCTGCGGTGGACCCGGTAGCGGCGGTGCGCGTCGTTGGACTTGAGGTAGTCGGCCTCGATGGTCTCGCGCCCGACACCGACCGCCAGCAGCGTCACCGCGATGGAGAGCCCGGCCCGGTCCTTGCCGGCCGCGCAGTGCATCAGGGCGGGGACGCTGTCCTCGGCCAGGGCGTGCAGGACCCGGCTGTGCTCGGCCGTGCGGTCCAGGATGATCGCCCGGTAGGAGTCGACCATGCGGCGGGTCCCCTTCCCGTCGGCGAGGATCGAGCGCAGCTCCTCCATGTTGCCGTCGCGCACCATCCGCCAGAACGCGGCCCCGTCCGCCGGGTCGCTGAGCGGGATGCTCACGTTGCGGACGCCCGGCAGCGCGATGTCGAGGCCGTCCAGCTTGTGGTCCGCCGCGTTGCGGAAGTCGAAGACGGTGTGCAGGCCGAGCCCGGTGAGGAAGGCCGCGTCCTCCGCCGTCGCGTGCGCCAGGTGTCCGCTGCGGTAGAGGATTCCGTACCGCAGCCGGCGGCCGTCGGTGGTGGGCAGTCCGCCCACGTCGCGGAAGTTGCGGATGCCGGCCAGCACGGGCTCCGTCGGCGGGGTCTGCGGCAGCTGCTGCGTCACGGTCACTCCTGAAGGCTCTGCCCCGGCGCGTGTCGCCGACGGGCCCACGCCCGCGACGATACGACATCGATTCCCGGGGCAACCATCTCGGTCATCGGCCCTCTTCAGCGGTGTACGGAGCTCGATTTCCGGGTGCGTACCGTTGCCCTCCGTCGCCCCACGGTCGATGATGTGCGGAACTGTGTGAATCTGTGGGCACGCGGACGGGGGCGCGATGATCGAGACGGGCGACCGGGGCCGGACCTGGCTGCTGACCGGGGCGAGCGGCAGCTACGCCCTCCATCTCACCGACCGGCACGAGCTGCTGCACCTGCACTGGGGCCCGCGGATCTCCCTGGCCGCCGCCGAAGCCCTCGCCGCCGCGCCCGCGCCTCCCGCCCGGGGCTTCGAATCCCCGCTGGACGGCCGCGAGGAGTACCCGGTGGAGGGCGGCCCCCGTTTCGTCCGCCCCGCCCTGTCGGTGCGCACCGACGAGGTGCGCGGCACCGCGTGGGCGTTCACGGGCGACACCGTGGACGGCGACGAGCTGCGGATCTCCTTCGACGACCCGGTCCACCACCTCACGGTCACCCTGCACTACCGGATGCGCGACGACTCCGACGTCATCGAGCGCTGGACGACGCTGATCCGCACCGGAGCGGAAGGTCCGCCGCTCGAACTGCTCCGCGCCGACGCGGCGGCATGGTCCCTGCCGGCCCGCGACCGCTGGCGGCTCAGCCGGCTGCACGGCCGCTGGGCGGCGGAAACCCAGCTGGAGCGCACCGAGCTGGCGTACGGCGAACACCTCCTGTCCAGCCGGCGCGGCCACACCGGCCACCAGGGGCTGCCCTGGGTCGCCCTGGACCCGGACGGCGCCGCGACCGAGGAGGACGGCGAGGTCTACGGCTGCGCGCTCGGCTGGTCCGGGTCCTGGCGCATCGCCGTGCAGCGGCTGCCCGACGGACTCGTGCAGATCACCGGCGGCGCCGGCTACGACGAGTCCGGGCTGCTGCGGCTCGCGCCGGGTCGGTCGTACACGAGCCCCGTCTTCGCCGGGCTGTGGAGCGCGGCGGGCTTCGGCGGGGCCAGCCGCGCCTGGCACGCCTGGCAGCTCGCCCATGTGATCCCCGACGCGTCCGAGCCGCGCCCGGTGCTCTACAACTCCTGGGAGGCCACCGGGTTCGACATCGCGGAGGACCAGCAGCGGGCGCTGGCCGAACGTGCCGCGGTGATGGGCGTCGAGCTGTTCGTCGTGGACGACGCCTGGTTCGGGCAGCGGGTGAGCGACCGGGCCGGGCTCGGCGACTGGACACCGAACCCGGAGCGCTTCCCGGACGGGCTCGGCCCGCTCGCCGAGCATGTGCACGGCCTCGGCATGCGGTTCGGCATCTGGGTCGAGCCCGAGATGGTCAACCCCGACAGCGACCTCTACCGCGCCCACCCCGACTGGGTGCAGCACTTCCCCGGGCGGGAGCGGACCGAGTTCCGCAATCAGCTGGTCCTCAATCTGGCCCGCCCCGATGTGCGGGCGTATCTCTGGGAGCGACTGGACGCGCTGCTGTCCGGCACGCCGGTCGACTATGTGAAATGGGACTTCAACCGCTGCTTCTCGGACGCGGGCTGGCCGGGCGCGGACTACCCGCAGCGGCTCTGGACCGAGCACGTGGACGCCCTCTACGCCCTGATCGACCGGCTGCGCGCCGCCCACCCCGGTGTCGCCTTCGAGTCCTGCTCGGGCGGCGGCGGCCGGATCGACCTGGGCATCCTCTCCCGTACGGACCAGGTCTGGACGTCGGACAACACCGATCCGCTGGACCGCCTCGCCATCCAGGAGGGCTTCGGGCAGCTCCACCCGGCCCGGGTGATGGCGGCCTGGGTCACCGACAGCCCGAACGTCCAGCTGAACGGCCGCTCCTCCTCGCTGCGGTTCCGGTTCGTGAGCGCCATGGCCGGGGTGCTGGGGATCGGCGGGGACCTCGCCGAGTGGAGCGACGCCGAGCTGGACGAGGCGCGCGGGTGGGTGGAGCTGTACAAGGAGATCCGCTCGGTCGTGCAGCTGGGGGAGCTGTACCGGCTGCGTGCCCCGGGCAGCGGGTTCGGCGCCGTCCAGTACGTGCGGGGCGCGGACACGGTCGTCCTGATGTGGCTGCACGCCCAGCGGTACGGGGAGGAGGCGCCGGCCCTGCGGCTGCGCGGGCTCGACCCGGAGGCGGTGTACACCTGCCTGGACACGGGGGCCGTGCACCACGGTTCGGTGCTGCTGCACCACGGGCTGCGTACGGGGCTGCGCGGCGATCTGGACGCGCGGGTGCTGCGGCTGCGACGCGGATGACGGGCACGCCGTGTCCGTAATGAGGCGGTTTGCCGAACATGCCCCGGTTGCAAGGGAGATGATCACCCGCTCGTGAGCGGGATCATATCCGTGACGGTGTGTGGTGGCGCCGCGGCGGGGTAGTCCGTACGCCGCGCGGAATGCCAAGATCCGTAATCCACGGAGTGTGACCGGAATTCCGCGCCGAATTTCCGGTGCCGAATCCGGCGCGGAACCCGTGGCTTGTTTCCGCCGTCCCGGCTCGCTTACGTTCCATGTCAATCCGGATGGAACGCCCAATCCTGCCGCCGTCCGGAATTCGCACCCACTCACCGTGTGGCAGGAGCGGGGGAACCAGGTAAGCCGCCGACCGGGAGAACCGGCCGGCTAGGGGTGAAGTCGCGCCAGACGCGGCCGGGCATCTCCAGCCCGAACCCGACAGCTCACCTCGCAGGCGCCGGAGAGGAAACCCTTCATGCCCATTTCGGGTAAGCACCGCCGTCCCAAGTCCAGCGCCATCGCCCGTGGCGTCGTCGCCGCGAGCGCCGGCGGAGCCGTCATCGCGCTTCCGCTGCTCGGCGCCACCGGTGCCCACGCCGCGGAGCAGGCCGCCCCGGCCACCTCCAAGTCGGCCGCCGCGCACACCACGTCGGCCGAGCCCGCGAAGAGCACCGGCACCACCACCTACTCCGTGGTCTCCGGCGACTACCTGTCGAAGATCGCGGCCGAGCACAAGCTCAAGGGCGGCTGGCACAAGCTGTACCAGGACAACCGCGAGGTCGTCGGCGACAATCCGAGCCTGATCCTCCCGGGCATGAAGCTGACGCTCGGCGCCAAGTCGGCCGCGACCACCTCCACCGCCCCGTCGAAGGCCCCCGCCCAGACGGCGAAGAAGGCCGGGACGAAGACCGGGGCCGAGAAGACCGAGACGAAGGCGTCCACGGCCTCCGACTCCTCCTCCGACGCCTCCGCGTCCCAGGAGACCCAGGCCCCGGCCACCCAGGACAACGCCTCCGGTTACGTCCACCCGGTCCCCGGCAACCACACCACCGCCTACCGCGCCTCCGGCGCCAGCTGGTCCAGCGGCAGCCACACCGGCATCGACTTCCCCGTCGCCTCCGGCACCAGCGTGAAGGCCGTCACCTCCGGCACCGTCGTCACCGCCGGCTGGGGCGGCGCGTACGGCAACGAGGTCGTCATCAAGCACGCCGACGGCCACTACTCGCAGTACGGCCACATGTCCTCGCTCTCCGTCTCGGCGGGCCAGACCGTGACCGCGGGCCAGCAGGTCGGCCTCTCCGGCGCCACCGGCAACGCCACCGGACCGCACCTCCACTTCGAGGTCCGCACCGGCCCGGCGTACGGCTCGGACATCGACCCGATCGCCTACCTGGCGTCGCACGGGATCTACGTCTGATCCAGGCGGTTACGGCCCGGTGATCCGGGTCGCGGCAGAACAGAGAGGGACGGTGCGCGGCGGCGCACCGTCCCTCTGCTTATTCCCCCTTTACCGAAAACTGACCGGGTGGTTTATCTCACCACCCGTCAACCCCTTATTACGGTCGCGTAGGTCACATTGAAAGGTGCAGGATATGCGCTTGTGGCAGACGATTCGAGCAACATCCAACAGGGCGTCATCGACCGACAGGGCGCCATCGGGTCGTACGCGGCGATTGGCGACAGTTTCACCGAGGGAGTCGGCGACCCCGGCCCGGACGGAACATTCGTCGGCTGGGCCGACCGGCTCGCGGTCCTTCTCGCGGACCGGCTCCCGGACCCCGGCCCGGCGGCGGGCGCCGAGGGCTCACCCGTTCTGGCCCACGGGAACTTCCGGTACGCCAATCTCGCCGTACGAGGACGCCTCCTCGACCAGATAGTCGAGGAGCAGGTGCCCCGCGCCAAGGAACTCGCCCCCGATCTGGTGAGCTTCTGCGCCGGCGGCAACGACATCATCCGGCCGGGCACCGACCCCGACGACGTGGCCGAACGCTTCGAGCGGGCGGTCGCCGACCTGACCCGTTCGGTCGGCACCGTCATGGTCACCACCGGCTTCGACACCCGCGGCGTACCCGTGCTGCGCCATCTGCGCGGCAAGATCGCCACCTACACCGCCCACGTGCGGGCCATCGCCGACCGCTACGACTGCCCGGTGCTCGACCTGTGGTCGCTGCGCTCCGTGCAGGACCGGCGCGCCTGGGACGGCGACCGGCTGCACCTGTCGCCCGAGGGGCACACCCGGGTCGCGCTCCGCGCCGCCCAGGTCCTCGGCCTCGACGTGCCCGCCGACCCGGACCAGGAATGGCCGCCGCTGCCCCCGCGCGGCACCCTCGAGGTCCGGCGCGACGACATCCACTGGGCGCGCGAATACCTGGTCCCGTGGATCGGCCGACGGCTGCGCGGCGAGTCCTCCGGGGACCACGTCGAGCCGAAGCGCCCGGACCTGCTGCCGCTCTGACGGACCCGTCCGCTGTCCTCAGTCGCCCCGCGTTCCTGTCGCCGCGACCGGGGACAGCGGCAGCGCGGCCGGTATGCGCTCCAGCACCCCGCCCGCGAAGACGTCGTACAGCGGCAGCGTCTCCAGGTGCACATAGCCGATGTGGCAGTCGCAGACGGCGAGCGGGCAGGTCCGAGGACCCAGCGCCCGGCGGTAGCTGCCGTCGTACAGATTGCCCAGCTCGGCCCGGACGAAATGGCAGCGGCGCACCGTCCCCTCCCCGTCCACCGAGATCACCGACTCACCGGTCCGGCAGGGCAGCCCCGCCGAGCGGTGCGGATGGCGGCTGTACGGGAACAGCGGGTCGATCGCCGTCCACCGGTCCGCCTCCTCGTCCGTGTAGGTGTGGCCCTCGGCGGCGTTGACCCAGAGGTAGACCTCGTCCGCGAGCGCCGCCCGCAGCCGGTGCGCCTCACCGAGATGGTCGTCCAGGCCCACGATGCCGACGCTGTGGCGCACCCCGAGGCCCTTCAGCTCCTCGCACCGGGCGAGGAAACGCTCGTACGGGGTCTGCCCCGGGTGGTACGTGCACCACAGTGCGATCCGCTCGCGGGCCGCCGCCGGCGCCTCGGCCAGCCACCGCGTCCGCCCGCTCAGGTTCGTCTGGATCGCGACCCGGCGCACCTGCTCCAGCCCGGCCAGCTCCACGATCGCCCGGCGGTACCAGGAGCGCACCAGGCCCTCGCCCCACGGCGTGAACAGCACCGAGACCCGGTCGCCGGTCTGCGCCGCCACCCACGCCGTGAACCGCTCGAGCGCCGCCCGGTCCGCCCGCAACTGCTCCCGGCTGTCGCGCCGCTTGGCGAACGGGCAGTACGGGCAGTCGTAGTCGCACGAGGCGAGCGGGCCCCGGTAGAGAATCGTCAGTTCCACGGGTGACTCACTTCAGCTCGTACGCGGCCATCGCGGCCCGCACAGCGGGGGAGAAGAGCTCGGGGCCCAGCGCGTCGGAGTGCGCGAGCCCCTCGGACGACAGGCGCAGCAGCCCCTCGGCCGGCGCCGCCTCATCGAGCCAGCCCAGGGCCTCGAACCGGGCCAGCTCCGTGGTGAAGTCCTCGTACGGCGAGGTGCCGAACCGCTCGCGGTATCCGTCCACCGGCATGCCCTCGGCCTGGAGCACCGACTGGAGGAGATGGCGGCGGCGCGCCTCGTCCCCGTCGGTGTACCGTCCGACCTCGGCGCGCGAGAAGTCGCCGGTGGCCGTGTAGGCGTCGATGATGCCGCGCACCTCGCCCATCCGCACCGCGTAGTCGAAGGAGTAGTGCAGCCGCGAGGTGTACGAGCGGGCGCCGCAGCCCAGGCCGATCATGCCGTCGGTCTGGCAGGCGTGGTCGTCCGGCCCGTCCGTGCGGGGGGCGTCGGCGCGGCGGAACATCCGCATCGACACCTGCTCGTAGCCGTGGGCCAGGAGGTGGTCGCGGCCGGCCCGGTACAGGCGCAGGCGCTGCTCGTCCCAGGCCGCGTCCGCCGCACCCGCGGAGAGCCGGCCCAGCGCGGTCAGCGGGCGGACGTAGAGCGGGTAGAGGTACAGCTCCTCGGGCCGCCACCGCAGCGCCGCGTCCAGGGACGTGCGCCAGGTCCGCTCGGTCTGGCCGTCGATGCCGTAGATCAGGTCGATGTTGAGGACGGGTATGGAGGTGTCCCGGATCAGGCCGAGGGCCCGCTCGACGTCGGCGGGGCGCTGGGGGCGCACCGCCGCCCTGGCCTCGGCCTCCACGAAGCTCTGCACGCCGATGCTGATCCTGGTCGTGCCCCGCTCGGCGAGCACGGCCAGCCGGTCGGCGGTCGCGGTCGACGGGGACGCCTCCACGGACAGCGGCACGGACCTCAGGTCGGCGCCCATGCGCTTCTCCGCGATGTCGCACAGGCGCTCCAGCTCGGCCGCCTCCAGGAAGGTGGGGGTGCCGCCGCCGAACGCCGCAGCGGCGAACCGGACCGGCTCCCCGTCGCCCAGCGCGTCCCGCACGGCGCTCGCCTGCCGGTCCAGTGCGTCCAGATACCGCGAGGTCAGCTCGTCGGGCGCGCCGATCCGGGTGAAGAGGTTGCAGAAGCCGCAGCGGACCTCGCAGAAGGGTATGTGCAGATAGAGGGAGAGCGCGTCCTTGCGTTCCCCCGCCCACAGCTCGCTCAGCACCGGCCGTCCGCCGGGATGTTCGGCGAGCGGGCGGTAGGCCGTCTTGTGCGGATAGGCGTACACATAGCTCTGGTACGGGCGGACGGTGTGCGTCGTGGTCATCGTGCGGTCCCCGGCTCCAGGAAGAAATGGGCGTACGGAACGGTCCAGACGGACTCGTGGCCGAGCCGGTGACCGGTGTAGCCGCCGTCGCCGTACGCCGTGCCGTGGTCGGAGCAGACGACGGCGAAGGCGCGGCGGCGGCTGCTCGCGGCGGCGAAGAGCCGGCCGACGTGCGCGTCGACGTACTCCAGGGCCGCCGCGTGCGTCGCACGGCTGTCGCCGGCGTCACGGGTCGCCCCGGCCTGGTGGAACCAGTTCGGCTGGTGCAGCGCGGAGACGTTGACGAAGAGGAAGAGCCGCTGCTCGGGCGGCAGCCCGGCCACCACCTGCTCGGCGCGGGTCACCTGCGCCTCGAACGAGGTCGGCGAGGCGACACCGAACTCCGGCTCCCAGTGCGCCTCCTGGAACATCCCGGGCAGCACCGAGCCGAGCGGCCCCTGCCGGTTGAAGAAGCCGACACCGCCGATGCACACCGTGCGGTATCCGGCCTTCGCGAGGCCCGAGACCAGGTCGGGGGTGTCGAAGACGAAGGTGCGCTCCGCGGTGGTCTCGCTGCCGGCGAAACGGGCGGCGAACAGCCGGGGATGCGGCCCCGGCGCGGCGGGGGTGGGCAGGAACCCCGCGAAGATCGCCTGGTGGGAGGCGTAGGTGAAGCTGCCCGGAGCGTGCCGCTCCTCCCAGGCGCCGCCCGGCAGGTGGCGGGCCAGGTGGGGGATGCGCCCGGTGGCGGCGAGCTCCGCCGCCACGTCGTACCGCAGGGTGTCCAGGGTGACGAGCAGCAGGTCGTGGCTGCCCACGACCTCGCTCATGTCGGGGTTCGCGGCGTGCGCGACGCCGGGGGAGGGCTCAGGGGGCTGGGGTGACACGGGTGTTCCTTGCTCGGTTCAGTACGGCGGCGACCTGCGCCGCGTAGGTGTCCAGGCCCTCGGCGCCGCTGCCGGGCAGGCCGGTCAGGCGCGGCAGCAGATCGCCGAAGGCGTTGACCTCGCCGACGGCGAAGCGCCGCCAGCCGGTCACGGGCAGCAGGTCGACGCCGACGCACAGCGTGTCCGGGAACGCCTCGGCCGCCTGCTCGCAGACGGCCAGGGCAGCGCCCCAGTCGGCCCCCGCCGCCCCGACGGCCGCGCGCACCTGGTCCAGGTCACCGCGCTCGCCGCCGAGATGCAGATTGGTCATGGGGGAGCGGCTGGTGCGGACCACGGCATGGGTGGCCCGGCCGTCGACCACGACGACCCGCAGATCGGCGACCCGGCCGCCCTGCGCGGCCTTGGGCAGCCAGCGCTCGATGTGCAGCCCGTCCGGGGCGAGCGCGTCGACGATCGCCGCGACCTCCCGTTCCGTCGTGCACCGGCGCACCCGCAGCGAGTTGTAGAGGCGGCCGGCCGGATCCCGCTCGACCGAGGTGGTGGCCCGGACCCGGCCGGCCCCGGCCGTCTCGACGGCCAGCACACCGGAGGCGGACGACCCGTGCGCGGGCTTCACGAACACCCGGGGCATGCGGTGCTCCGCCATCAGCGCACGCACATCGGCCCAGCCCCGCACCGCGGGCGCGGCCGGGCCGGAGGTCGGCGACGCGGGCACGGGCACCCCCGCCGCCTCCAGCACACCGTGGCACAGCCGCTTGTCGAACAGCACCGCGATGTCGGCCGGGCCGTCCAGCAGCCCGGCCCCGGCCCGAGCAGCCGCCCGCGCCACCTCGCGTACGGCGGCGGTGAACCCGGCGTACCAGAGGGCCGAACCCTCCACCCTGGTCGGGTCGTCGGCCCCGCGGAGCCACCGGTCGACCTCGGCGTCCTCGCCCGGCGACTCGATGCGGACGGTCTCCCCGGGCAGGAAGTCCGCCACGCCCCTCAGCACGTCGAGCCAGGAGACGGTACGCGCCTCGGGCAGCCCTGCGGCACGCACCGCGTCCTGGAAGAGCGAGACCCGGCGGCTGCCCGGGTTGCCGACGACCGCGAGACGCGGCGCGCCGTTACTCGCTGACCGCGACATAGCGGGGCTCGTCCTCGTCTTCCGGGTCCCAGTCCTCGGCCTCGTCGAGACCGATCCGGATGCCCTCGCGGGCGCACAGCTCCTGGACGCGGGCCATCACCGGTTCGCTCAGGTAGTGGTGGTGCAGGTCCAGCGCGGTCAGATGCGTGAGCGGCTGGCCGCCGAGCAGGGCCAGGGCTCCCGTGTCGCTGAGGGTGCCCATGGAGAGCGCCAGGGACTCCAGTTGCGCGACGACCGGGGCGGACGCGACGGCCGCCGCGATCTCGTCCTGTATCTCGCTGTTCTGCAGCCCGAGATGGCGCAGCCGGGGGAGACCCCCGCCGGACAGCAGCGGAGCCATGTCCTCCACGGTGGCGTCCCCCGCGTACCACTGGGAGCCGAACCACAGCTCCAGCCGCTCCAGCGCGGGCAGTTCGCAGGCGCCGACCGCGCGCACGACCTGGCCGGGCAGACCGCCGGACTCGAACCGCAGGGATTTCAGCGCCTCGTGCCGCACCGGCTGGAGTTCCAGGGTCTCTTCGTTCAGACCGCTGCCGCCGCCGCGCACCACCAGTTCCTCAAGCCGGGGGAACGCCTCGACCACCGGCGTGATGTCGCACATCTGGAGCCAGGACACCTCGCACTCCTCACCGACGACATCGGCGAGGAACAAGGCGCGCAGCGCCGGGAGGCGGTCCGCGTCCGAGGCGATCAGCTCCACCACCGGGGCGAGCGAGCTGTACTCGTCGGGCCACCAGGGACCGATCAGCAGGGCCCGGACCCCGGCAGGGTCGACCGTCTCCAGGAAGTGCTGCCAGATACCGGCGAAGTCCGGTCCCTCCCAGGCGCAGTCCAGCCGCCAGGCGACGGAGTCCGCCGCGGGCAGCGCTCCCTGCCCCGGACCGTGTTCGTCCGGCAGCGGCAGGGTGAACACGGGCAGGCCGTGGAACGAGGCGGGGTGATCGATGCGGTTCATGGCGTCCTCACTCCGAGACCGTGACGTACCGGCCCGCGGCCCCGCGGTCGCCCCACGGCTTGCAGCGCTCCGACAGGTCCACCCGCACCCCGTGCGGCTCCAGCGCCCGGGCGACCCGCTCCTCCATCGCCTCGGTGAGGAAGTGGTGGTGCAGGTCGAGGACGTCGAGATGGGTCAGTGGCTGGCCCTCCAGCAGCGCGGCGGCGCCCTCGTCGCCGAGCGTCCCGCAGGACAGGTCCAGGGTGCGCAGCCGCGCCACGAGCGGGGCCGAGGCGACGGCGGCCGCGATCTCGTTCTGCATCTCGCTGTTGCGCAGGCTCAGATGGTGCAGGGCCGGGAAACGCGTACCCGACAGCAGCGGCGCGAGGTCCGCCACCTCGGCGTCGCCCCCGTAGGCCGAGACACCGAGCCACAGGTCGAGCCGCTCCAGGGCGGGCAGCTCACTGGCCAGCACCCCGCGCACCACCTGCGCCGCCAGCCCGCCCGTCTCGATGGTCAGCGCCCGCAGGCGCTCGTGGCGCGTGGCCGGGAAGACGAGCTCGGACCCGCCGCGCACCCCCAGCTCCACCAGTGCGGGGAAGGCGCTGAGCAGTGCCGTGACGTCGCTCTGCTCGATCCAGGAGATCTCCGCCTCCTCCATCGTCAGATCCCCGACGAACACCGCTTCCAGGGAGGTCAGCCGGTCGGCGGCGGCGATGACGAGACCGATCGGGTAAGACGACTTCTCCTCGTACGACTCGCCCCACTGCCCGATGATCAGCGCGCGGACGCCCGCCGGATCGACCTCCTCCAGGAAGGCGTTGAACTCCTCCTCCCAGGTGCCCTCGTCCTCGTACGCGTCGATCGAGACCCGCCAGGCGGCGGCGTCGGGAGCGGGCCGGGGGCCGCCGTCCGTCCCGGACTGGAAATCGACGGCCGGAAGGCCGAGCAACTCGTGCAGGTGGTCCACGGACATGGCCCTGAGCTCCTGATGACGGCGACGGATTGATGTCCGCAAGGTCTATCAAGGCCCACTGACAACGGGCCGACCGGCCCCTGCCCGTGACGACTCGGCGGCCGATTGTCAGACCCCCGCCGTAGCGTTTTCGATGTGGCCGGCACGGCGGGTGCCGCCGCGGAGGGGAGAGGTCTGTGTACCGGCAGGGCGATGTACTGATCGTGGCGCTGGAGGAGTCCGCGGTGCCCGCGCACCTCCTGGAGGCGCCGGGTGAACTGCGCGACGCGCGGGGCCGGCTCGTGCTCGCGCTCGGCGAGGTGACCGGACACGCGCATGCCGTGCCCGGCCCCGGACGGCTGATCCGGGAGCGCGGGGTCTTCGGCCCGATGCTGCTCCACCTCCCCGAGGGTGGACGCGTGGTGCACGAGGAGCACGCGACGATCCCGCTGCCGCAGGGCTGGTTCCGCGTGGTGCGCCAGCGGGAGTACGCGCCGGGGGCGGTCCGCATCGTCGCGGACTGAGCGGGCCGCACCGGCGTGACGGCCGGGCGTGCGGCGGGAAGTACCGCAGGACCGAAGTGCGGGATCAGAGATCAGAGCGGAACAGGGGACGGGGAAACCGATGCAGTACGTGGACTCTTGGCGGGCCGTTGCGGCGGCGACGGGCGCGGCGGACCGGGCGGCGGCCGAGGACGGGGTGCGGCTCGCCTACCGCGGCGCGGGACTCGCGGAGCCGGAGGAATTCGTCTGGGCCGACTCGCCCAGGGCGGCCGTCGAAGCCGTGGCCCAGCTGACCGACGCGGGCCGCTCCGTCCGCGACGAGGTGCGCACCCGCCCCTGGGCGCAGGAACGGCGCCGGCTGTACGACGCGTTGGGCCCGGCCGGCTGGTCCGCCCTCTGGTCCGCCACCGGCGCCCAGCTGTGGGAGACCACGGCCGGCCTCGCCGAGCGGATACGGGCCGGTGTGGTGGCCGATCTCGGCGGGGACCCGGACGCCGATTCCCGGGTGCGGCTCCTCCTGCTCGACGCGGTCCTCGGGCAGCACGACGCGGCCTGGCTCGCCGCGTTCGACGGCCGGGGCGACCGGCTCGACGGACTGGCGGCGGTCGCGCGCAGCGCCGGCTGGTGGTGGCCCTACGAGCGCGTCGTCGTGATCAGCGAGCGCCCTCAGGTCCTGCGGCGCGACGAGGCGGGCCGGCTGGACCGGGGCGACGGACCGGCGCTCTCCTACCCGGACGGCTTCGCCCTGTACGCCTGGCGCGGCATGCCCGTCCCGCCGGCCTTCCTGGACGAACTGGCCGCGCTGACGCCGCAGCGCATCCGCACCGAGGAGAACGCGGAACTGCGCCGCGTGATGCTGGAGTTCTACGGATACGACCGCTATCTCACCGAGTCGGGCGCCGAACCGGTACACCGGGACGAGACGGGCATCCTCTGGCGCATAGCGCTCGCCGGTGACGAGGACGTCGTCATGGTGGAGGTGGTCAACTCGACACCCGAGCCGGACGGGACCCATCGCACGTACTGGCTGCGGGTGCCGCCCACGACCAGGACCGCCAGGGAGGGGGTCGCCTGGACGTTCGGGCTACAGAGCGAGACCTACGCACCGCTGCAGCAGACCTGACCGCGCACCGGAGCCAGGGGTGGTCGGGCGTGCCCCGCCGATGGGCGCCGTCCGTCGGGCAGCCGGCGCGCGCGGGCCCGTCAGGCCGTCAGGGTCGCGTGATCGATGCCCAGTTCGCGGGCGAGCGCCTGCTCGGTCCACTCCAGCATCGTGGCCCGGGACAGCGGACCCGCGTACGACATCATCTGCACCGCGAGCCCGTCGAGCAGGGCGGTCAGCCGCCAGGCCACGGACATCGGGTCGTCGCAGTGGAACTCGCCCGCCGCCGCGCCCTCCTCGATGACCTCGGCCAGCTCCGCCTTCCACTGCTGGTCGAGATCGCCGGCCACATTGCGCAGCGCCGGGTCGCGCAGGGAGGCCGCCCAGCCCTCGATCCACAGCCGCCAGCCCTTGGCCTGGCCCGTCGGCGCGTACCAGCGGACGGCCGCGCGCAGCCTGCGCACGGCGGTCGTGCGGCGGCTCAACAGCTTGCGCAGGTGGGCGAGATCGATCTCGGCGGCGTGCGCGAAGGCGGCCGCGACCAGCTTCTCCTTGGTGGAGAAGTGGTACAGCACGAGGGCGTTGCTCACGCCGAGCACGGACGCCACATCCGCGATGCGCACGGCCGCGACGCCGCGCACCTCGATCTGTTCGACGGCAGCGCGCAGCAGTTCCTCGCGCCGCTCCGCCACACCCAACCGCACTCTTGCCACGGCGTCACCCTAACCAATGCCCGTCCGGGCACTGGATGCGCGGGCGGGTTCCGGGGCCACGGTTTCCACGGCCCGGGGGTCAGCGGTACCAGCCGAAGCGTTCGGCCATCACCGGCAGCCGGTCGGCGGCCACCGCGTGCGCCGCCGCCCGGGGCGTGCAGCCGTCCGCCTCCGCACGGGCCAGCACCAGGCCGACCAGGGCCCGCATCGAGCGCCGGATGTGCGCGAACGCCTCGTCCGCGTCGGCGCCGATGTCGCCGAACAGGGTCCACCACCACCAGGCGTTGGTGCCGGAGTTGGCGACCACGTCGGGCAGCACGGTGATCCCGCGCTCGGCGAGCAGGGCCTCGGCCTCGGGCAGCACCGGCATATTGGCGGCCTCGACCACCCAGCGGGCCTTGACGCCGGCCTGGTTCGCGGCGTCCACGGCGTAGGACACGGCGGCGGGCACCAGCACCTCCGCGTCCTGGCCGAGCCAGGCACCGGCCGGCAGCTCCCGGTCACCGGGGCGCAGCACCCCCCGGTCCACCGTGCCGTGCGGGTCCCGGGCGGCGAGCAGCGCCTCGACGTCGAGCCCGGCCGGGTTCGCGATCGTGCCCTTGACGTCGGCGACCGCGACCACTTCGAGCCCGGCCCGGGACAGGAACCGGGCGGTCGCCCCGCCCATCGTCCCCAGGCCCTGGAGCGCCACCCGGGCGTCGCCGTACGCGACACCGTCGCGGTCCAGCGCGGCGAGCGCCGCCTCGGCGACCCCGCAGCCGCCGGCCAGCTCGTCCAGGCCGATGCCGTCCACCTCGACGGCGAAGGCGTCGGCGAGGCGCCGGCGGGCCCCGGCCTCGTCCTCCAGCAGCGGGTAGACGGCCTGCACGGTGGAGACGAGACCCGCCTCCGCCGCCGCGCGGTCCACCAGGTCCTGGCTGAGGCCCAGGTCCTCGCCGGTGGTCCAGATGTTCTCGATGTACGGGCGCATCGCCCGCAGGTAGCGGACCAGGACGCCGTAGGCCGCCGGGTCCCTGGGGTCGCAGTCGATGCCGCCCTTGGCGCCGCCGAGCGGTATGTAGCGGGCCCCGGTGCGGTCCGCGTCGAAGTGCAGGGCCTCCTTCATCGTCATGCCCCGGGCCAGCCCCGCGACCTCGTCCAGCGTGCAGCCGGGCCGCATCCGCAGCCCGCCGCTGGACACCCCGCGCACCAGCCGGTCGACGACGAGGTGACCCTGGTGGCCGGTGGCGTGGTCGGTCCAGGTCAGCGAGATGAGCGGGGCGGGCGGTGACACCGCGGGCGTCGTCATGGGGGTGCTCCTCGGTCACGGTCGGCGGGCGGACCTGGTACTGAACAGTCGGTCAGTATCGGGATGCCGGGCGCCCCTGTCAACGACGTGCCCGCCGCCGTACCGCCCGGTGGCCGGAACGCGCCGGTGGCCGATGACGGGGCGGGGAACGGGCGGGACGGTGTCCCGGATGCGGAATCCTGCGCGAGGCCCGCTCGTTGGATCCGGCATGACTGGATTCGATGCACGGCAGGAGGCGCTGCTCCGGCTCTTCAGCGAGAGCGACGGCGGCGTCCTGGTCACCCTCAGTAAGGACGGCAGGCCCCAGCTGTCCAACGTCAACCACTTCTACTACCCCGACGAGCGCATCGTCCGCGTCTCGGTCACCGAGGACCGCGCGAAGACGCGGAACCTGCGCCGGGACCCCCGGGCGAGCTACCACGTCACCACGCAGGACCGCTGGGCCTGGACGGTCGCGGACGGCACCGCCGAGCTGACCGGGCCGGCCGCCGACCCGGGGGACGCCGTCGTGGAGGAGCTGGTCCGGCTCTACCGCGACGTGCAGGGCGAGCACCCCGACTGGGACGACTACCGGGCGGCCATGGTCAGGGACCGGCGCGTCGTCCTGCGACTCCATGTCGAGCATGTGTACGGACAGCAACGTGGGTAAGGCGGCATTCGCGGAACACCATCCCCTTGGGTGTTCTGCTCTCGCACTGTCGTACCCCCTGTCCATAATGAGACGACACCGACTCCCTCAGGAGATCTCTTGACCGGCGCTGACAACAGGCTTCCGCTCCGCACCCGGCTGCGTGCGCTGCGCCCCGCTGCCTTCGGGGCCGACCCGGACGGCGCCCGGATGGAGCGCATCCGCCGTTCGCCCAACTTCGCCGACGGTGTCTTCCAGAACCCGGTCGGGGCGAGTATCAGACCCTCCGGCTCCGCGCTGGAGTTCGCCCGGGTCTACTTCCGCAAGGAGGAGCGGGTGCTCAGGTCGCCCGCCGGGACCGTGCCCGTCCACGCCACGACCCTGGCCGACCTGGCCGAGCCCCCCGCCTCCGGTCTGCGGATCACCTGGATGGGGCATTCCAGCGTGCTCGCCGAGATCGACGGGCGACGGGTCCTGTTCGACCCGGTGTGGGGCGAGCGCTGTTCCCCCTTCGCGTTCGCCGGACCCAAGCGCCTGCACCCCGCGCCGCTGCCGCTGGGCGCCCTCGGCCCGGTCGACGTGGTGGTGATCTCGCACGACCACTACGACCACCTCGACCTCCCGACGATCCGCGCGCTGGCCCGTACGGACACGGTCTTCGCGGTTCCGCTCGGGGTCGGCGCGCACCTGGAGAGCTGGGGCGTCGCGCCCGCCCGCATCCGCGAGCTCGACTGGAACGAGACCGCCACGGTCGCCGGGATCAACCTCACCGCCACCCCCGCCCGCCACTTCTGCGGGCGCGGTCTGCGCAACCAGCAGCACACCCTCTGGGCGTCCTGGGCGGTCGCCGGCCCCGAGCACCGGATCTACCACAGCGGTGACACCGGATACTTCCCCGGCTTCAGGACCATCGGAGCCGAGCACGGGCCGTTCGACGCCACCATGATCCAGATCGGGGCGTACAGCCAGTTCTGGCCCAAGGACCGCACGGACAGCATGCCGGAGCCCGGCGCGTGGCCGGACATCCACATGAGCCCCGACGAGGGCGTGCGGGCCCACCTCGACCTCCAGGGCGGCGACCCCGCGGCGGGGGTCATGCTGCCGATCCACTGGGGCACGTTCAACCTCGCGCTGCACCCCTGGGCCGAGCCCGCCGAGTGGTCGATGCGCGCCACCCGGTCCGTCGGCGTGACGATGGCGTCCCCGCGCCCCGGCCAGCCGTTCGAGCCCGCCGATCCGCCGCCCGTCGAGCCGTGGTGGCGTGCGGTGGCCGCCGAGCCGGCACCCGGTTGGGGCAACTGGCCCCCGGTCCACGTACAGCTCAACGAGGCGCCGGACACTACCGCCACCGCCGCCACCACCGCCACCGACCTGGACCGGGACCGCGACCGGGCGCCCCAGACCTGAGGTCCGGGCGTACGCCCCGGACGGGGCGGGCGGGGCGTACGCCGGGCACGGACGCGGGCACGGGCTCCGCCGACGAGACGGCCACGTCCTCAGGGGGAGCGGCGATGCTGCGGGTGCGCTTCACCTCCGACGACCTCGCGCGGGTCCGGGTGGCTCCCGGGCCGGACTTCCTCTGGGAGATCAGCAACAGCGTCCAGACACTCCAACGACGTGACGGCGAGCGGGAGTTCGGAGCCCGGGGGCGCTGGGTGCGGCCCCGGCTCTCCGGCAGCCCGCGCCTCCTCTCCCGCCTGCTGCCCCCGCGCGACTACTCGCCGGAGACCTTCCACATCGCCCAGCTGCTCCCCTGGATCGACGCCAACTTCCGTACGTACGCCGAATACGACGGCCGGGCCGTCTCCGGGTTCTCCATGGGCGGGTTCGGCGCGCTGAAGTACGCGGCCAAGTACTACGGGCACTTCGCCTCCGTGAGCGCGCACTCCGGCCCGGCCAGCCTGCGGCGCGACGCCGGTCTGGTCACGCACTGGGCCAACGTCTCGTCGGCCGCGCTGGATCCGGCCGGCGGCTCGGTCTACGGCGTACCGCTGTGGGACGAGGCCCGGGTCAGCGCCGACAACCCGGTCCAGCGCATCGAGAGCTACCGCGACAAACGGGTCTTCCTGGTCGCCGGCACCAGCCCCGATCCGGTCAACTGGTTCGACCAGGTCAACGAGAACCAGGTACTCGCCGGACAGCGCGAGTTCCGGTAGCTGCTCGGGCAGGCCGGGATCGACCACGAGTGGCACGAGGAACCCGGCGGGCACTTCGTCCGTCCCGCCCTGTTCGCCCGCGACCTCGACGGAATCATCGGCAGGCTCCGCAAGGCGTAGCGCGTACGCACACCGACCGGCAAGCCCCCTCGACCACCGTCGAGGGGGCTCGTCCGTGTCACGCCACCGCCCATCGCACGCCATCGACCCGGAATCGGGCCCGGAAGAATCGGTCGCCCGTACGAGCGCTCATACCAGAGCGGGACGGATGGCGGGCAAGTTCCACAACTGCCCCTCGCGCCCTCGCACCTGACGACTACCGTGTGTGCCCGGTGATCAACGGTGGGCTCATATTCTCCGGGCCTGCCCGGCCGATGACTCCGAGAACGACCGACCACCGTAGGTGCCACCACATGAATGCAGATTCCTGGGGCCCCACGTACCGAGGACGCTGATGTCTCAACTTCGCGCACCCGACGCGCGACCGGAACGACGAGAGGGCGGGCGGCACGGCCGACCGGGTGCCCGTTCCCACTCGGCCGCGGCCAGACCGCGCGCCGCCCGGCCGTCCCCCGAGGCGCGCATACGCCCCCAACTCCTGCGCACCGCCGTGCTGCCGGCCCTCGCCGTCGCCCTCGCCGGCGCCGCGGCCGTCATCTTCACCGCCCGCGCGGGCCACGCCCGCCCCTCCGGCGAACTATGGATCGCGCTGGGCGCCGCCGGCGCGCTCGCCCTCGCCGCGATCCTCGCCGCCTTCCTGGCCGCCAACCGGGCCGCCACCACGGTCCTCGGCCGCTGCCTCGCGCTGCGCCGGACCAGCGCCCAGGGCCAGGCCGACCTGCAACGGGTGGTGGAACAGCTGCGCAACGGCGAGCCCGTGCCCATCAGGCGCGCCCCGCAGCAACCGGTCCCCGGCGGCGACCCCTTCGAACTGCTCGCCCAGGAGCTCGACCGCCAGCAGGAAGCGGCGGTGGCCGCCGTCGTGCACGCCTCCCGGCTCTCCGAGCACAGCGGCGACGACCAGAAGGTCGAGGTCTTCGTCAACCTCGCCCGCCGCCTCCAGTCGCTCGTGCACCGCGAGATCCAGCTCCTCGACGAGCTGGAGCACGAGGTCGAGGACCCGGACCTGCTCAAGGGCCTCTTCCACGTCGACCACCTGGCCACCCGCATCCGCCGCCACGCCGAGAACCTCGCCGTCCTCGGCGGCGCCGTCTCCCGCCGCCAGTGGAGCAATCCGGTCACCATGACCGAGGTGCTGCGCTCGGCGATCGCCGAGGTCGAGCAGTACCCGCGGGTCAAGCTCGTGCCCCCGATCGACGGCACCCTGCGCGGGCACGCCGTGGCCGACGTCATCCACCTGCTCGCCGAACTCGTCGAGAACGCCACCGTGTTCTCCGCCCCGCACACCCAGGTGCTGCTGCGCGCCCAGCACGTCACCGCCGGACTCGCCCTGGAGGTGGAGGACCGCGGACTCGGCATGCCGGGGGACGAGCAGAAGCGGATGAACGCCCTGCTCACCGACCCCGACCAGGTCAATGTCGCCCGCCTCCTCCAGGACGGCCGGATCGGGCTGTTCGTCGTGGCCTCGCTGGCCCGGCGGCACGGCATCGCCGTACGGCTCCAGAGCAACATCTACGGGGGCACCCAAGCGGTGCTCGTCCTGCCGCAGACCCTGCTCGGCGCCGACGACGACACCTCCGGCTCCACCCGCGAGGTGCCGGTCCCGCCCCCCGGGCCCGTACACCGCCCGCCACCGCAGGAAGACATCGCCGCGCCCCGCGACCCGGGCCCGGCGCCCGCCCCCGAGCCGGAGCGCCGCCCGTACGTCCCGAGCCAGCAGCCGCGGCCGCACCGGACCCCGCAGCAGACGCGCCGCAAGGACGAGGCCCCGCCGCTTCCCCCGCGCGCCGAACGCACGGACCGGCCGGCCCCCGCCGACGAGGCCCCGCAGGCGGGCGACCCGGAGGCCGACGCCGGGCCGTCGGCCCCACCGGAGACCACCGCGGTCCGCGGCGCCATGGACCGGCCCCAGCTCCCCAAGCGCGCCAACCAGGAGCACCTGGTCCCACAGCTCAGGCAGGCGCCCGCGCCGAGGCCCGAGGACGAGCCCGTCCTGCACGACCCCGGTCTGGTGGCCGCCTTCCGGCGCGGCATCGACCTCGCCGAGGCCCGGGCCGAGTCCGAGGCCGAGCCGGACCCCGTACCGGACGCGCCGGCCGGTGCCCCCCGCACCACGACGGCCGCGCAGGTGGGGGCACCGCCCCGGCCGCTCCCCGTCCGGGGCGCGGCCGCACCCACGCAACCGCATGGCGCCGGGGCGTACCCCGGCGACCACGACCCACTCGCAGCGAACCCCACCAAGGAGTAGATGCACCATGGCGACCGATATGCCGTCCGGTCAGGTCTCGGACCTCGACTGGCTGCTGAGCGGCCTGGTACAGCGCGTGCCGTACACCCGCAGCGCGGTCCTGCTCTCCGCCGACGGGCTGGTGAAATCCCTCCACGGCATGGACGCCGACAGCGCCGACCACATGGCGGCGCTGGCGGCCGGCCTGTACTCGCTGGGCCGCAGCGCCGGAGCCAGGTTCGGGGACAACGGGGAGGTCCGCCAGGTGGTCGTGGAGCTCGACTCGACGCTCCTGTTCGTCGCCACCGCGGGATCCGGGACGTGTCTGGCCGTGCTCGCCGGACGCAACGCCGACGCCGCCGTGCTCGGCTACGAGATGACCATGCTGGTCAAGAGCGTCCGGCCGTATCTCATGACCCCGGTGAGACAGGCGGCCGGGATGCCGGGCGCCGCGGGGCTGTGAGCATGGCGGTCACCCAGGACGGGCCGCTGCTCGACGACGCGGCGGGCCGTCTCATCCGCCCCTACACGGTGAGCAACGGGCGTACCCGCCCCACGGCCGTGCTCGACCTGCTGTCCCTGGTGATGGCCACCGGGACCGTTCCGCAGACCCACCTCGGCCCCGAGCACTCGGTGGCGCTGGGGCTGTGCGAGGGGCCCACGTCGGTGGCCGAGATCGCAGCACACCTGAGGCTGCCCGCCGTCGTGACCAAGGTCCTCCTCTCGGACCTGGTCGACTGCGGCGCCGTCACCGCCCACGCGCCCGCCTTCCATGACACGCCCACCGACCGACATCTGCTGGAGGCAGTGCTCGATGGCTTACGACGACAGCTCTGACGGCTACGGCCACCCGGACGGCTCCGGTTACGGCTACGGCTACGCGGACGACGCCTCCGGCAACGGGAACGCGCACGACTCCGGCGTCTCCGGCTACACCGAGGCACCCGCCGCGCCCGAGGGCTTCCCCGTCGCGCTCAAGGTGCTGGTGGCGGGCGGTTTCGGCGTCGGCAAGACGACGTTCGTCGGCGCCGTCAGCGAGATCGCGCCCTTGAGCACCGAAGAGCTGCTGACGCAGGCCAGTGCGGCGACCGACAGCCTGGAGGGCGTCGAGTCCAAGACCTCCACCACCGTGGCGATGGACTTCGGCCGCATCACGCTGGACGAACAGCACGTGCTCTACCTGTTCGGCACACCGGGCCAGGAACGCTTCTGGTTCATGTGGGACGAGCTCTCGCAGGGCGCGCTGGGAGCGGTGGTGATCGCCGACACACGGAGACTGGAGGAGTGCTTCGCGGCCGTCGACTTCTTCGAACGGCGCGGCATCGGATTCATCGTCGCCGTCAACGAGTTCGACGGCGCCTTCCGCTACGGCCCCGAGGAGGTACGGGCCGCGCTCGACCTGGCCCCCGCGGTGCCGGTCGTCCTGTGCGACGCCCGGATCGCCAGCTCCGGCACCGGCACGCTCGTCACCCTCGTCCAGCACCTCATCAACGCCACCGACGAGGGCGCGCCGCTCCCCGGCTACGCCGGCCTCGGGGTCCGGCCGTGATCCCGCACGCCGCCGGACGGCTGCTGCTCACTCCCGTGGACGGCGAGGCGCCCGTCCGCACCCAGCGGCTGCGCAGCCTCGGCCTCGGCGAGCGGGCCGACGCCTCGTTCGACAACTTCGACGCCTTCGCCGACAGGGTGGCCGAAGTGACGGACGTGCCGTTCTCGATGGTCAACTTCATCGACGGGAACCGCCAGTTCTACGCGGGGCTGCACACCCCCGCCGGTACCCGCAAGGGATCGGACCTGGGAGCCACGGCGGCGAGCAGCGGCCGCAGCGGCCGGTACGTGGCCCTCGACCACGGCTACTGCCCGCACGTGGTCGTCCGGCGCAAGGCACTGGTCCTGGAGGACGTCTGCGACTACCCCAGATTCGCCGGGAACCCGGTCGTGGACGACATAGGCATCCGCTCCTATCTGGGGGCGCCGCTGATCGACCGCACCGGGATCGCGCTGGGGGCCGTCTGCGCGGTGGACACCGTGCCCCGCCCGTGGGGGAGGGCCGGACTCGACACCATCAAGTCCCTGGCGCAGGAGCTCGTCGGCCACCTCCACCGGAGGGAGGACGACACCTTCGGCTTCTGACGCCGCTCACACCTCGACCGTCCGGCCGTCCAGGAAGGCCGGCGCCGACAAGGGAGTCCTCATGACCGCAGTACGTGATCTCCACGTAGTCCTCGGCGCCGGCCCCGCCGGCACCGCGCTCGCCGCGGAGCTCGCCCGCCGGGGCCACCAGGTCCGCCTGGTGGACCGGGCGGGCAGTGGCGACGCCCCGGCGGGCGTCCGGCGGTTCGCCGCCGACGTGTCGACCGCCGACGGGCACGGGCCGCGCTCGACGGGGTGGCGGTCGCCTACCACTGCCTGAACGTCGGCCATCACCTCCAGGTCGAGGTCATGCCGCGCATCCAGCGGGCCGTCCTCGCGGCGGCCGAAGCGGCCGGCGCACGGCTCGTCGTCCTCGACACCGCCGCGTGTGGCACCTGCCCACGGCGCCCGCGCTCACCACCCGCCGGATCCTGGACCTGGTGGCCGAGCGCGTCGGCCGCCCCCTGCACCTGACCGTCGTCGCGCAGCCGCGCCCGTTCGGACCGTTCGACGAGGTGTTCATGGCCGAGTACGCCGAGATGTTCTACCAGCACACGGAGGCGCAGATCGTCGACTCCTCGGCCATCGCGAAGGCGCACGGCCTGGTCCCGAACCCGATGCCGGCCGCCATCGACGCCACGCTCGCGTGGTACGGAGGACTGCTCGCCGCGCACTGAGCCCGCCGGGCGCTCCGCCCTAACGGCCCAGGAACCCGCCGATCCGCTCGCGGAGTCCCTGCGGGTCCAGGCCGTGGGCGGCGAGGTGCTCGTCCATCCGCCCGTACCTGCGCAGCTCCTCGCGCGCCACGCCGAGCCCCAGAATCCGGTGTGGGAGCGAGGCCAGCGCGTCGTTGGCCGCCGCCGTGGAGGTGCCCGCCAGGTAGGGCTCGACGACCACCACATCGGCGGTCGGCCGGTCACCCACCGCCCGGCGCAGGCCCTCCCCGTCGAACGGGCGCACCGTGGTCGCGTACAGCACGGTGACATCGAGCCCCTGAGTTGCGGCCAGGACGTTGTCGAGCATCGGCCCTACAGCGACGACCACACCCTCCGCCCCCTCGCGCACGGTGCTGAACCCGCCCGCCCCGCCGACCGGACGCGCCGACCGGTTCGACTGCACCGAGAGCCGCACGTACACCCGCCCCTCCCCGGCGGCGGCCTCCCGCAGCAGCGCCTCGGCCTCGTCGGGATGGCCCGGCACATGCACCGTCCAGCCGTCCAGCGTGTCCATGAGCGCCACGTCCCCCGGCGCCATATGGGTGAACCCGCCGGCCGGCCAGTCGTACGAGCCGCCCGCGCTGACCAGCACCCCGCCGACCCCCTGGTGCCCGAAGTCCAGCTTCACCTGCTCGAACGGCCGCTCCACCAGGAAGCTCGCGAAGGTGTGCACGATCGGCCGCATGCCGGTGAGGGCCATGCCCGCCCCGGCCCCGACGAGCAGCTGCTCCCGGATGCCGACGTTGACGACCCGGTCCGGATGGTCCCGCTCGGCGCGGACGAAGCCGTCCCGGCTGATCTCGGCCAGCACGAGCGCGAGGCGCGGGTCCTCGTCGAGCAGGCGCGTGGTGGTGGCGATGAAACGGTCACGCATGGTGTCCATGGGGGAGCTTCCTCTTCCTCTTGTATGCGGTCCGCGGTCGGGGGTGCTCACTGCTTGGGGGCGACGCGGGCGACGACGGCCCGGGGCCGGCCGGGGTGCGGCGCGGTGAAGGCCGCGTACAGCGCCTCGTGGTCCCGCCCGTCCACGGAGCCGACCGACCAGCCCGCCGTCGCGAACCGGTCGGCGATGCCGCCGGGGCGGCCGTAGGACGCCGACGCGTTGTCGATCACGACGGTGTGCAGCTGCTCCAGCCCGGCCGGCCCGGCGAAGGCGATGGCCTCGTGATTGCTGCCCTCATCAAGCTCCGCGTCCCCGGTGAGCACCCACACCCGCGGCCCGGTCAGCCCCTGCGCCCGCAGCCCCAGCACGCTTCCGACGGCCAGCGGCAGCCCGTGCCCCAGCGACCCGCTGCCGATCTCGGCCCCGGGCACGAGCATCCGGTCCGGGTGGTGCCCGAGCGGCGAGTCGTACGCTCCGAAGCCGGTCAGCAACTCCTCGCCGAAGAATCCGTGCGCGGCGAGGACCGCGTAGTACGCCATCGGCCCGTGCCCCTTGGACAGCAGGAAACGGTCCCGCCCCGGATCGTCCACGGCCTCCGGCGTCACCCGCAGCACCCGGTCGTACAGCACCCACAGGGCGTCCAGGGTCGAGGTGGCGGCGGGCCCGTGCTTCTCGTCGCCGGTCATCAGGCTCATCAGCCGGGGCAGATCGCGGTAGGCGGGCCCCGGCACGGCAGTCGTCTGTGTCATGCGTCCAGCGTTGAACATCAAGCTAGGTTGAGGTCAAGCACCGAAAGGGTTCGTGACCACCCGATGAAGTGCGGTATTGTTCTCATGCGCGTTCGGCCAGGGGGAAACCCCAGGTCAGGCGGCATCGGGACGTGGCGCAGCTTGGTAGCGCACTTGACTGGGGGTCAAGGGGTCGCAGGTTCAAATCCTGTCGTCCCGACTGGAGACAGTCGTGGATCAGGGGCCGGTTTCGGAGAAATCCGAAACCGGCCCCTGATCGTTTTCACGGTCTTACGGGCTCGCTCGTCCTTGGCGCGGGGTGTGCCGCTCAGGCCCGCCGGTTGCCGAGGGCGTGGGGCCGCGCGGGTGCGGAGACCGCGACGGGGCGGCCCTCGGCCCGGGAGCGGGTGGCGGCTTCGGCCACGGCCAGTGCGGCGCGGGCGTCCTCGCCGGTGCACGGGCTGGGACGGGTGCCTGCCACGACCTCGGTGAATGCGGTGAGTTCGGCGCGGTAGGCGTCCTGGAAGCGCTCCATGAAGCCCGGGTACGGGGTGCCGGCCGGCCAGGTCGTCCCCTCGGCAGAGGTCAGTGGGGCCTGCTCGGTCAGGCCGGCGACGATGGTCCCCTCGGAACCGCAGACCTCCAGGCGTACGTCGTAGCCCGCGCCGTTGTAGCGGGTGGCGGTGCAGGTGGCCAGGGTGCCGTCGTCCAGGGTGAGTACGGAGACGGCGGTGTCGACGTCCTGGGCGGCGGCGAAGAACTCCTCGCCGCGGTTGGCGCCGGTCGCGTAGACCTCGGTGATCTCGCGGCCGGTCACCCAGCGGACGATGTCGTAGTCGTGGACGGAGCAGTCGCGGAAGATCCCGCCGGAGCCGGGGATGTAGCCGGGGTGCGGGGGAGCCGGGTCGGACGTGCAGGCCCGCAGGGTGTGGGTCCAGCCGAGCCGGCCGGCCACGACGGCCTCGCGCGCCGCCCGGTAGCCGCCATCGAAACGGCGCTGGAAGCCGATCTGCAGGGGGACGTCGGAGCCCTCCAGCGCGGACAGCACCCGGTCCGTCTCGTCCAGGGTGGAGGCGACCGGCTTCTCGCAGAAGGCGGGCAGCCCCGCACGGTGGGCGGCGAGGATCAGTTCCGCGTGGGAGCCGGTGGGTGCCGTAATGACGATTCCGTCCAGTCCGGCGCCGAGCAGCGCGTCGAGCCCGTCGGCGCACTCCGCCCCGACGCGTTCCGCCACGGTGCGGGCGGAGCGTGTGTCGGGATCATGGAGGATCAGGCCGGTTACGGCCGGCAGAGCGGCCAGCGTCGAGGCGTGGAACGCGCCGATACGGCCCGTACCGATGAGTCCAATGCGCATGTGCCGAACCTTTCGTGCGGGCGGGGAGCGAGCCGGAGGCGGCCCAGCTGTTTTTCTATCCCCTGAGGAAGCAAAAGGGCAAGAGTTTGTTCAGACATAAAGACGTACGGAACTAATAGGGAGTGAGGCATACTGTCAGGCGTCGGCAGCAGAGCGCGGGAGGGTGACGTGGAACCGCTCACGAAGAAGATCACGATCGACCGGAGCAGCCCGGTCCCCCTGTACTTCCAGTTCGCCCAGCAGTTGCAGAATCTCATCGAGGCGGGGGAGTTGCCGCCCGGCACCAAGCTGAGCAACGAGATCGTCATGGCCGACGAGTTCGGGCTGTCCCGTCCGACCATGCGGCAGGCCATGCAGCACCTCGTCAACAAGGGGCTGCTGGCCCGTAAGCGGGGCGTGGGCACCCAGGTCGTCACCAACCGCATACGGCGTCAGGTCGAGTTCACCAGCCTCTACGAGGACCTGGAGCGCGACGGCCGCCGTCCGACCACGCAGGTGCTCACCGTCGAGACGGCGCCCGCCGAGGCGGCCGTCGCCACCGCACTCGGTCTGGAGGAGGGGCAGCCGGTGGTGTCCATCGAGCGGCTGCGCCTCGCCGACGACCAGCCGATCGCCCTGCTGCACAACTACCTGCCGGAGGGCGTGATCGAGCTCGACCTCGAAGCGCTGGCCGAGGGGGGCCTCTACCAGCAGATGCGCCGGTCCGGCGCCGCCCTGAGCACCGCCGAACAGACCATCGGAGCCCGCAGGGCGACGGCCGCGGAGGCCAGACTGCTCGACGAGGCCCGCGGTGCCACCCTGCTGACCATGACCCGCACCGCCTTCGACGGCTCCGGGAAACCGGTCGAGTACGGATCGCACGTCTACCGTGCCTCCCGCTACTCGTTCGAGATGACCGTCGCGGCCCACTGACGTGCGGACAGGCATGGTGCGCCCGTGCGCGTGAGGCGGCCCGGCGGCGTACGGATCAGTGCCCGCGCTTGAGCAGGGCGTCGGAGAGGTCGGCGGCGGCGTCGTTCAGGCGCCGCCCGATGCCGTCGAGGCGGCGCAGCAACTCCCGGCGGCTGAGCGTGCCGGCGCTGAGTTCCTCGCGGAACAGTGCGGCGACGGCCTCCTGGTACGCGCGTCGCACCCGCCCCGCGGCCTTGCGGGCGCCCATGGCGCCCCGGTGCACCAGGCCGGGGTCGCCCAGCAGTTCGGCGACCGCCCCACGCAGGGAGACCAGGCCCTCGCGCACCGCCCGCAGGGCGGGCAGGTCGGCCGGGTCGCCGGGCATGCCGAACAGGTCGGTCTCCCGGACCAGGTCCCGCAGGCCGTCGAGTACGTCGTCGACGGACCGGGAGAAGCGGTAGAGATCCTCGCGGTCGATCGGCGTGGTCAGGGTCGTGAACAGCTCCGCGACCAGTGCGGCCCGGCATTCGTCGCCCTCGTGCTCCACGTCTGCCATGCGCACGCGCGCCTCGGCCGGAGCGATGCGCCCGGCGGCGAGGTCCGCCGCGAGGTCGACCCCCTTGACCGTCGCGTCCAGCTGGGCGGTCAGCAGGTCGATGGTTCTGCGGTGCGAGCGTCCGGTGAGGTCGCCGATGATGCGGCGCACGGTCGCGCTCACCATGAGGTGACTCCCTTGAGGATCAGGCCGGCCAGGGCGCCGGCGGCGAAACTGGCCGGCAGCGTCACCAGCCAGGCGGTCAGCAGCGGAACGGTGAACTGCCAGCGCACGCGCCCGCCGCCCTCGCTGACGCCGGTACCGACGAGCCCCCCGGCCACGGACTGGGTCATGCTCACCGGCATACCGAAGCCGGCCGTGGACAGCACCGCGGCGGACGAGGCGAACTCGGCGGACATCACCTGCCAGGGCCGGGTGGTGAGCAGACGGCTGGTCGCGCCGCGGGCGACCCTGCGCGCCCCCGCCATGGCGCCCGCCGCGAACACCGCGGCCACCATGACGTCACCGGCCTGCCACGGCTCCGGCATCAGCACGTCCCCCGCGAAGGCCACGGCGACCACCGCGAACATCTTCTGCCCGTCGTTGGCCGCGTAGGCCAGGCACTGGGAGCCGAAGGCCGCCAGTTGCAGGCCGCTCACCACCCGCGGCATGCCGCGCAGCGAGGGGACCCGGTGCACCGCGCGTCCGATGAGCCAGCCGGCCCCCGCCCCCACCAGGGGTGCGGCGGCGCCGATGGCCAGCACTACGCCGAGGTGGCCCCACGCCGGACGGACTCCGAGGGCGACGTCCGCACCGGCCAGTGCGCCCAGGACGGACAGGGTCAGCGAGGTGGGCACGCCGCGCCAGGTCAGCAGCAGGACCAGGGCGACCGAGGCGCCGGCGCCCGCCAGGAACACCAGTCGGGCGGCGCCGGGCGGGCCCTCACCGAGGCGTCCGGTGAAGGTACGGGCGACGGCGAGGCCGAAGAGGTCCGGTCCCAGCCCGACCGCCAGGACGAGCAGCGCGAGGAGGAGCCCCGCCGAGCGGCTGCGGTGCCGTACGGCGAGCTCCAGCAGAGCACCGCCGTCGTTGGCTCCGCAGATGAAGACGAAGGCGACGGCGGTGACGCACAGGGCGACGGTGACGGTCACGCGGGGCCTCTCTCACGGCTGGACGCGGGGCGCGGCCGGCGCACGGGGTCCGTGTCGGGGGGAGGGGGAGGGCGGCGTCCGCCGCCCTCCCCCGGTGGGCCGTCCGGTCAGCGGACTCCGGCGGCGCGCAGCACGTCGGACAGGTCGACGAGCTTGTAGTTGGTGTCGGTACGGTCGCCGTCGTCACCGCTCGCCGGGGCGTTGTAGCCGTCCTGCGCCACGAACAGGCCGTGCGGGAAGGCGGTGCCGAGCGCCTGGCCCGTGGCGGCGATGCCGTCGGTCTCCTCGGAGCCGTCGATGGACGGGCCGGAAGCGACCCGGAAGGCCCCGGTCCACCGGTCGCCGCGCGAGGTGTCGTAGACCGAGTAGGTGTAGTCGCCCTGGCTGGAGGCGATCAGGTACTGCCGGCCCGAGGGCGCGCGGAACAGGGTGAGCCCCTCGGCGTCGGCGACGAGATGGTCCCCGCCGTAGCCGGGATCGGCTCCGGCCACGCACTCGTCGCTGACCGGGTCGTATACCGCGGGGACGCCGAACTGGTCGGTGCGGTCCACCAGTTCGGGCGTGCCCGTCAGGTTCGCGGATATCTTCCAGATGCCGACGTCCTCCTGGCCCAGGTAGGCCACCCCCCGGGCGGCGTCCACCGTCAGTCCCTCGATCTGCGGACCGTTGCCGGGGTCCTCGCACGGACTCCAGCTGCCGCCGGGAGTCCGGAAGGTGCTCGGCAGCGTCAGCGTGCGGACCTTCTGGTAGGTGACGGTGCCCGTCCGCGTCACACGGATCTCGAACAGCCCCACGTCGGCGGTGTGGCGGCGGCTGGCGAGCAGGTACGAGCGGCCGGTGCGCGGGTCGCGCCAGGCGGCGGTTCCGTAGGCCGTGTACTGGTCGTCGACGTCGGCCTCGGTGGCGGAGAAGGCGCGCGGGACGGCGGCGTCGGTGACCTCGGTCAGCGGTGCGGCCGGCCGGTTGGCGTCGATCCGGTAGAAGCGGACGCGGTCGCGCCCGCGGTCGGTGACGACGGCGACGTCCGAGCGCCGGCCGTCGGGGAAGCGCACACCGGTGAGCACATCCACGTTGTTGAAGCGGCCCGGGGCGGATCCCGCCGCGGGCGCGGACGGGGCCGGGAGGGACTGCAGCAGCGAGCCGTCGAGGCGGTAGACGTCCAGGCCGCCCTCCTTGGCCGTGCCCAGCACCAGGCTGGAGCCGGGGCGCGCGGAGTTGTACCAGATCGCGGGGTCGTCGGCGTTGGAGTTGTTGCCGGCGTCGTCGTCGAAGAGCGCCGGGGTCTCGGCCTTGGCGTAGACCGGCGCAACGGAGTGGTTGCCCGGGAGCGGGGGCGTCGAAGCGGTGGCGGTCGTGGCGGTCAGCGCCGTCGCGAGGACGGCGAGGCCGGCGGCCAGGCGGGTACGTCTGTGCATGGTTCCTCCTTGGCGGAAGCGGGTCACGCATCGATGGGGACGGACCTTACATAAGAATGTGCTGACAAATAAAGAGGTGCGTCAACGGGACGTCATTCCTCGCCGGTCGGAGGGGAGGTGGCCGACAGGTTGCGACGCGGTGAACACCGGGTGTTCTGATTTCATACTGATGTCTTGACATAGTCCTCCGGGCAGGTCGAAGCTGTCGGGCATCAGGTCGCCGAGCGGTGCTCGATGGCCTCGGACCACGCCATTCGAGCCCGGAGTCCCCCGGGACACCGCGGGAGGTCACACCATGCCCAGCTTTTCTTTCGGAGCCGTCGCCCGGTCCGGCGGCCGGCGTCGGCGCATCGCCGTATCCCTTGCCCTCGCGGGTGCGCTCGGCGCCGCTGCGGCCTGCGCGCCGTCCAGCGCCCCGGCCGGCGCGGACACCGACGCCAAGGCGAGCGCGAAGCCGCAGATCGACTCCGACTTCGACCTGGACGCACTCGTCGCCGAGGCGAAGAAGGAGGGCAGCGTCACCGTCTACGACAGCACCGGTGACATCACCAAGACCGCCGCGGCCTTCACCGCCAAGTACGGGATCAAGGCCACAGGGGTCAAGAGCAAGGTCGGCGACACCCTGGAGAAGATGACCCGGGAGAACCAGGCCGGCAACGTCACCATCGACGCCACCTTCTACGAGGACGGGCCCTCGCTCGTCGGCCAGTTGCTGGCACAGAAGGTCGTCTACACCTGGATACCCGGCACCCTCGCCCAGGACATCCCCGCCGCCCGGCAGAACCCCCTGCAGATCCTGTCCAAGGGCAACATGTGGATCTACAACCCCAAGCTGTTCCCCAAGGGCTGCCCGGTGAAAAACGTCTGGGACCTGGCCGACCCCGCCTGGAAGGGCAAGGTCGCCATGCAGGACCCGCTGGGCAAGCCCAACATCGTCGAGTTCTTCAACCAGCTGAAGGCCGGCGGAGACACCCAGCTGCGGCAGGCGTACAAGACGAAGTACGGAAAGGAACTGCCCTCCGGGGACTCGGCCGGGGAAGCCTGGATCAAGGCACTGGCCAAGAACAACCCGATCCTCACCTCCTCGGACGACGACGCCGCTGCCGCGGTCGCCTCCCCGAACCAGACCAAGGACCGCGTCGCGCTCGTGTCCAACGCGAAGTTCCGTGACGTGAAGGACAAGAACTACAGCATGCGGGTCTGCACCGGGATGCAGCCCTGGGCCGGTTACCAGTACCCGAAGTACGCGGCCGTCGCCTCCAAGACCGAGCACCCCGCCGCGGCGAAGCTGTTCGTGTACTTCATGCTCACGCAGGACGGCGTGGACACCCAGCTGGGCACCGGTGGCGTCCCCGGCAACCCGACGCTGAAGCAGGGCTCCGTCATGCCGGACGGCCTGACCGACTGGAACAAGCAGCTCTTCGTCTTCGATCCGGCCGGGCTCAGCAGCGACTTCGACAACCTCCAGCCGACGCAGGACCTCTGGCGCCTCAACCACGGCTGATCGACCGCCGGCCCGTCCGCCCGGACCGGGCCGGCCCGCACACGGACACGGACACGTTACGGAGAACCGCGTATGGCCGCCGCCACCCGTTCACCCGACACCGCCCCACCCGAAGCCGACGGGCCGGCGGGGACCCGGCTCAGCCGACTGCGTTACCGGCTGAGCGTCCTACGGCACGAGCCGACGCACCTTCTGGGCGTCCTGCTCGTCATCGCCCTCCTCTACCTGGTCCTCGCGCCGCTGATCGCGGTGCTCTCCGACTCCACGCAGGTGCAGTACGGCGACGAGAGCCAGGCCCGTCAGACGCCCGGCAGTCTCACCAGCTACTACTTCTGGCGGGTCTTCCGCTCGCCGGTTGCCAAGATGCTGTTCTGGCAGCCCCTGCTGCACACCGTCGTGGTGGCGCTCGGGGTCACGGTCGTGGCCGTGCTGCTCGGCGGATCCATGGCCTGGCTGCTGACCCGCACCAACGTGGTGGGCCGCAAGTGGCTGTCCACCGCGCTCGTCGTGCCGTACATGCTGCCGTCCTGGACCTTCGCGCTGGCCTGGCTGGCGCTCTTCAAGAACGACTCCTCCGGCGGACAGATCGGCATCCTGGAGTCGTGGGGCGTACACACGCCCAACTGGCTGGCGTACGGCCAGGTGCCGATCATCCTCTGCCTGGGCCTGCACTACTACCCGTTCGTCCTCCTGCTCTTCGGCAACGCGCTGCGCCGCATCGACAGCCAGCTGGAGGACTCCGCGCGCATCCTGGGCGCGAGCCGTCGCACGGTCGCCGGCCGGATCACCCTCCCGCTGATGCTGCCGTCGCTGTCGTCCTCGGTCCTGCTGGTCTTCGGCCGCATCCTCGGCACGTTCGGCACGCCCTACATCCTGGGCCTGCCCGTCGACTACAGCCTGCTCTCCACCTCGCTGTTCCGGGCCGTCAACAGCCACCAGCGCGGCGTCACCGCCGTGCTGACCGCGGTCATCGTGGTCATCGGGGTGCTGGTGATCCTCGTCGACACCCGGCTCGCCAGGGAGCAGAAACGGTTCATTACGGTGGGCGGCAAGGGCGCCATGGACCGCGTGGCCGCCCTCGGACGCTGGCGCTGGCCCGCACTCGGCGCCGCGCTGGCCGTGTTCACCGCGGGCGTCGTCATACCGGTGGCCACCCTCGCCCTGTCCACTGTCACCAAGACCCCCGGCGTCTTCCACGCCGACAACTTCACCCTCAAGTACTGGATCGGCGCCCACCTCTCGGGTGCCCCCGGCTTCCCGCACGGCGTGCTGCGCGGCAGCGAACTCTACGAAGCCGCGTGGAACAGCCTGCGCATCGTCGGCCTCGCCTCGCTCATCTGCGGTGTGGTGGGACTGCTCGTCGGCTACGTCGTGGTCCGCGCCGGCGGCAGCAGGATCGGCTCGCTCCTGCGGCAGATCAGCTTTCTG
Organism: Streptomyces sp. A1277; assembly: GCF_004795015.1. Taxonomy (GTDB): domain Bacteria; phylum Actinomycetota; class Actinomycetes; order Streptomycetales; family Streptomycetaceae; genus Streptomyces. Next base: position 130,135 of record NZ_SSBI01000012.1, read on the forward strand.
CCGTACATGGTGCCGGGCATCGCCTTCGCGGCGGCCTTCCTCTCGCTGTTCGCCGTACGCCGCGGGCCGATCCCCGCCCTGTACGGGTCGGTCAGCCTGCTGGTGCTCGTCCTGGCCGTCACCCACCTGCCCTACGCCTCGCGGTCGGGCATCAGCGCCATGACACAGCTCGGCCGGGAACCCGAGGAGGCCGCGCAGATATCCGGGGCCGGCTGGTTCACCCGGCTGCGCAAGATCATCATCCCGATCCAGCGCGGCGCCCTGACGACCGGCGTGATCCTGCCGTTCATCTCGGGCCTGAAGGAACTGAGCATCGTCATCATGCTCACCACCACCGGCACCCAGCTGCTGACCACCCTGTCGATCAATCTCGTCGACTACGCCTACGACCAGATGGCCAACGCGGTGGTGCTCGTCATCGCCCTGGTCTCCTTCCTCGCCACCTACCTCACCCAGCGCCTGACCAAGACCAACCTGTCGTCCGGACTCGGAGGCTGAAGACGTCATGCCGACCATCACACTCTCGGCGGTGCGCAAGAGCTACGGCTCCGGGCCGCCCGCGGTCGACAACCTGGACCTGGAGATCCCCGACGGCTCGTTCACGTGCCTGCTCGGCCCCTCAGGGTGCGGGAAGACCACCACGCTGCGCATGATCTCCGGGCTGGAGTCGCTCAACGCCGGCACGATCACCGTCGGCGGCCGCATCATGGACTCCACCATCGACGGCGTCTTCGTCCCGCCGGAGAAGCGCGGCATGGGCCTCGTCTTCCAGAACTACGCGCTCTGGCCCCACCTGACGGTCGCCAAGAACGTCGAGTTCGGGCTGCGGGTCCGCAAGGTCAAAGCGGCCGAGCGCGCCGAACGCGCCGCCGCCGCGCTGAAGATGATGCAGATCGAGTGGGCCGCCGACCGCTACCCCGCCCAGCTCTCCGGCGGCCAGCAGCAGCGCGTGTCCCTCGCCCGCATGCTCGCCGTCAACCCGAACGTACTGCTGCTCGACGAGCCGCTCTCCAACCTCGACGCCCAGCTGCGGCTGGACATGCGGGCCGAACTCAAGCGCATCCACGACGAGACCGGCCACACCATCGTCTTCGTCACGCACGACCAGCTGGAGGCCATGACCATGGCCACCCACGTCGTGGTGATGAACAAGGGGCTCGTCCAGCAGATGGCCCCGCCGATGGAGGTCTACAACCGGCCGGCCAACACCTTCGTGGCCCGCTTCGTCGGCAGCCCCCCGATGAACCTCTTCGAGACCGGCGGCGACGCGTTCACGGAGACCGCCCGCGACCGGGTCCTGGCCGAACGGCCCGACCTCACCGACCGGCTGGCCACCATCGGCGCCCGCCCTGAGAACCTGCGGCTCCTCGACGACGGAGACCAGCCGCCCGCGGGGGTCTTCGTCTTCGACGCCACCGTGAAGACCGCGCTGCCCACCGGGTCCAGCTGGACCGTACTGGTGCGCGCCGAGGACACCGAGCTGTACCTCGTCTCGTACGCCGACGTATGCGCCGCCCCTGGTTCGGCCGTGCGCTGCGCTGTCCGCACGAGCGACCTGCACCTGTTCGACGCGTCGGGAGACCGGCTGCCCGACGAAGCGGCCGACGCCGCGCTCACGAAGGAGAACACCGCCACATGGGCCAGCTGACCCGCCCCACAGCCCTCCTGCTCGACTTCGGCGGGGTGGTCGTGGCCACGACCAACCGGCCCACCTGGGCGCACGAACTCGCCACCGAACTGCACACCGCGCTCAGCGCGGCGGGCTGCCACGCACTGAGCGTCGACCACATCGAGGCGGACCTCAAGGCGGGCTCCGCCGCCGACTCGCACTGGAAGAACGCGATGAGCCGGCCGGCGGCGCCCGAGGAGATGACCCACCAGCGCTACTGGAGCGAATTCGTCGCCGCGGACTGGCCGCCCGCGGCGCTCGCCTGGGTGACCGCGCACGCCGATCCGCTGTGCCACCGGCTCGGCGAACTCAAGCAGGACCGCGCCACCCGCTCGGGCATGTCCGAACTCCTCGACACCTGCGACGACCTCGGCATCGCCGTCGCCATCGTCTCCAACGCCCTCGCCGGATCGGTGCACCGCGACTACATGGCCGAGCACGGCCTCGACAAGCGGGTGGCGGTGCAGGTCTACAGCGACGAGGTCGCCGTCCGCAAACCCAACCCCGAGATGATCCGCATCGCCGCCCGCGCGCTGAACACCGACCCGGCCGGCTGCTGGTACGTCGGCGACAACTACGACCGCGACGTGCTGTGCGGCAGGCGCGCCGGGGCCGGCGCCACCGTCCTGATGGAAGCCCGCGGCACCTACGACCGCCCCTACGTCGTCCAGGCCGAACCCGACGCCGTCGTCGCCGACCCGGACGGACTGCGCGCACTGCTCCTCGGGGCAGCGGCCCCGCAGGCCCGATGACGGCCGCCGGCACGGGCCGGGGGCGCGGGCCGGCCGGCCGTGCGCCGCGCACCCTTCCCGATCACCGAACCACCCGATGGGAGACCCCGTGACGACGCTCCGCCCCCCGCGGGCGCTACTGCTGGACCACGGCGGTGTGCTGATGCGATCCGTCAAGCACCCCGAGCGGACGGCCGCCTTCGCCGCCCGCGTGCACGCGCTGATCGGCCCCTCGGCCGGCCTCGGCCGCGACTGCGTGCTGTCCGACATCGAGGCCGGCAAGGCCGCCTACCGCACCTGGAAGAACGGGCACGCCCGCACCCCCGCACCCCGCGAGATCGGCCACCGCGAACTGTGGGAGGACTTCATAGCCGCCGACTGGCCACCCGCGGCACGCGCTCTGGTCGGCGCGGAGGCGACCTGGCTGTGCCGCGAGCTGATCCTCGCCGAGAGCGACAAGACGGTGGCCCCGGGGATGCTGGAGACGCTGCGGCTCGCCCGCGAACACGGCGTGCGCACGGGCATCGTGTCCAACACCCTCGTCGGCTCGCTCAACCGCGACCTCGCCCGCCGCTTCGGCACCCACCCCCTGCTCGACGTGCAGGTGTACTCCGACGAGACCGGGCGGCGCAAACCCGACCCCGAGATGATCCACCTGGCCGCCCGCGCCCTGTCGGTCGACCCCGCCGACTGCTGGTACGTCGGCGACAACTACGACCGCGACGTGGTGTGCGGGATGCGCGCCGGAGCCGGCGCGACGATCCTGATGCGCCCGGCCGAACGCCGCGACCCGAAGGCCCGTCCGCAACCGGACGCCGAGGTCGCCGACGGCGGGGAACTGCTCGACCTGCTGCGGGCCGCACTGGCCCACCACGACGCGGGGCGCACCGCCGGACAGGAGGCCGCGGCATGAGCGGAACGGACGAGCTGTCGGTGCGGCTGCGCGAGGTGGCCACCGAGGCGGCACTGGCCGTCGCCCCCGACCTGGTCGCGGCCTTCCGCGACGCCATGGAGGTCGACTTCAAACGCGACGAGCACGACCCCGTCACCGTGCACGACAGGCGCGCCGAGGAGCGGATCCGCGAACTGCTGCTCAAGCGGGTGCCGGACAGCACGGTCGTCGGCGAGGAGGGCGGCCGCCGGGACGGCAGCGGCCGCATCGCCTGGTACGTCGACCCCATCGACGGAACCGCCAACTTCGCGCGCGGACTGGCCTTCTTCTGCACCTCCATCGGCGTCACGGTCGACGGCGAACCCGTGGCGGGCGCGATCGTCGACCCGGTGGCCGGACACGTCTTCACCGCCGACGCCACCGGTGCCTACCTCGGCGGCGAGCCGCTGCGCCCCGGTGGGGTGCGCGAGGAGGCCCGCGGTCTGCTCATCACCGGCTTCCCCACCACCCGGGAACTGGCGTGGAACGATCCGCAGACGCTGCCCAGGTTCGGTGAACTCGTCGCCCGCTACGGGACCGTGCGCCGCACCGGAAGCGCCGCGCTGACCCTGGCCCACGTCGCGGCCGGCTGGTGCGACGCGGCCCTGGGCACATCCGTCAACGCCTGGGACATCTGCGCCGCCCGGGTGCTGGTGCAGCGCTCCGGCGGCGTCTACCAGGCATTCGCCGGGGAGGGCGGCTGGGACCAGCCCGGCTACCTCGCGCACGGGGCGAGCCTCGAACCGGTCGCCGTACGGGAGTTCGTGGACTGGTATCTCACCCGCCTGCCCGCGAGGAGCACCTCATGACGCCGCCCGCGGCGCAGCTGCGCTACGCGTGGATCGTCACCGACCTCGACGGCACGCTGGTCGACCGCGACCTGCGGATCGTGCCCCGCAGCGCCGAAGCGCTGCGGCACTACCAGGACATGGGCGGCACCGTGGTCATCGCCACCGGCCGCAACGAGGTGTCCGCGGGCCGCTACCACCAGGAACTCGGCCTGAGCACCCCGCTGATCGTCTACAACGGCGCCCGCGTCGTCGATCCGCTGTCCGGGAGCCGGCTGCTCGACCTGGACCTGGGCACCTCATGGCACGCCCTGTACGAGAACCTGCTCCCCGAACTCCCCGAAGGCGTCGGCGCGGTGGCCTTCTCCGGCGGGGACGCCCACATCCTGCGGGAAGCCCCCTCGCTGGCCGCGTACGCCGGACGCGACCGGATCGAACTGCGCGAGGACCCCGTACGGCAGGCACCGACGAAGGTGATGCTGATCGCCGACCGGCCCGGCCTCGGCCCGCTGGCCCGGCTCGCCGCCCGGCACTGCCCGGCGGCCAGGCTCCTCCAGTCGGAGGACACCTATCTGGAGATCCTGCCGGGCAACGCAGGCAAGGAAGTGGCGGTACGCCGGCTCGCCGAGCGGGCGGGCCTGCCGATGGACCGCGTCGCGGCCATCGGTGACAACCCCAACGACACCGCCATGGTGCGGGCGGCCGGCCTGGGCGCGGCGGTCGGCGACGGGCACAAGGAGGTCCGTGCCGCCGCGGACATCGTGGTCGGGCCGTGCGGGCTCGGCGCGGTGGCCGACCTCGTCGAGCACATCACCGAAGGTGCCGGGCGGTGATCGTCACCGTCCTCGGTTCCTCGGGTTCGGTGCCGGGACCGGGCAACCCGTGCTCGGGCTACCTGGTCGAGCACCGCGGACACCGGCTGCTGCTCGACCTCGGCACGGGCGCGTTCGGCACTCTGCTCACGTACGCCCGGCCGGAGTCGATCGACACCGTCGTCGTCAGCCATCGGCACGGCGACCACTCGGCGGACCTGGCGGCGCTGGCGTACGCCCAGGACAAGGTGACCGCCCGCGCCGTGCCGACCCGGGTGATCGCACCGGCCGGGACCCGGACAAGGGTGGGCCGCTCGTCGCCGCTGGCCTTCGAGGACGCCCGCCCCGGCGAGCTGGAGTGCGGGCCGTTCCGGCTCCGCCTGGAGCCCGTCCGCCACTCGGTGGAGACGTACGCCGTGCGGGTCGAGGCCGGCGGAAGGTCGCTGACGTACACCGGCGACTCCGGGCCGTGCCGCGGGCTCGTGGACCTGGCCCGTGGCAGCGGGCTGCTGCTGGCCGAAGCGGCGCTGGGCCCCGGCGACGCGCCCGGCGCGCCACCGCACGGCTGGGACGGCGACGACACCGGACCGCCTCCGCACCATCTCACCGCCCGGCAGACCGGAGAGCTGGCCGCAGCGGCCGGTGCCGGCCTGCTGGCGGTGACCCATCTGCGTCCGTGGGAGGACGCCGGCCGGTCACTGGCCGCGGCGGCGGCGCGGTTCGCCGGCCCGGTGCTGCTGGCCCGGCCGGGGCTGCGGCTGGCCCCCGGTCGCCCCGCACGCGCGCCGAACCCGAAAGAGGAGACATGAGACGCGACGAGAGGCTGTCGGCCGCGATCCGCATCGTCCGCGAGGCGGCCACGATGATCAGAACGTCCACCCGCCCGCTGCGGGTCCGCCTGAAGGCGTCGGTGGCGGACATCCAGACGAGCACCGACCGGCGGGTGGAGCGCCTGATCCGCGACCGGCTCGCCACCCACTTCCCCGGGGACGCGATCGTGGGGGAGGAGGGGGACGGTCTGGTGCCCTTCGACCGCGACCGCCCGACCTGGTTCGTCGACCCGGTCGACGGCACCACCAACTACTTCCGCGGAATCCCCATGGTCGCCTGCAACCTGGCGTTCTGGGACGGCCGGAGGCTGGAGACGGCGGTCGTCGCCGACGTGGCGAACCGGCGGCTGTACCTGGCATCGGCCGGGCACGGGGCGTGGTGCGGGCGGCGCAGGCTGCGCGTCGGCGGGGAGCGGCTGCTGGAACGCGCGGTGCTCTCCACCGGCTTCCCCGGCGACCGCATGGTCAACGCCGACAACAACCTGGCCGAGTTCTCCGACCTCGTGCTGCGGGTGCGCGACATCCGCCGGTTCGGCGTGGCCGGCCTGGACCTGAGCTACGTGTCGTCCGGGCTGCTCGACGCCTACTGGGAACGCGGCGACGGGCCGTGGGACTGGGCGGCCGGGGCGCTCCTGGTGCGGGAGGCGGGGGGAGTGGCCACCACCTGGGAGGGCCGCGGCTGGCAGCCCGGCGACGACACGATGGTGGCGAGCAACGGCCTGGTCCACGACGCCGTACTGGCCCGGCTTGCGGCCGTCCGGTCGGCGGCCGGGGCGGTGGCGCGGTGAACCACGACGGGACCTCACTCGCACACCTGGCGGTGGCGTTCGCGCTGTGTGCCGTCGTCGGGCTGGAGCGCGAGTACCGGCAGAAATCGGCGGGCCTGCGCACCCATGTGCTGGTCGGCCTCGGATCGGCGCTGTTCATGCTGGTGTCGAAGTACGGCTTCGCCGACATGCTGGGGCTGCCCGGCGTGGCGCTGGACCCCTCGCGGGTCGCCGCACAGATCGTGTCCGGCATCGGCTTCATCGGTGGCGGACTGATCTTCGTACGCAGGGACGCGGTGCGCGGTCTGACGACGGCGGCCAGCGTGTGGCTGGCGGCGTCCATCGGCGCGGCGGCCGGTGCGGGGCTGCTGGTGCTGGCCGCCGCCGTGACCGGGGCCTACCTCCTGGTGGCGTTCGCCTTCCCGGCGCTCGCACGGCAGTTGCCGCGCTCGCCCACGGAGTCGGTGCTGCTGCGCGTCAGTTACCTGGACGGGCGCGGACTGCTGCGCGACATCGTCCGGGAGTGCACGGGGGCGGGATTCCACGTGGCCGGGCTGCGGACGGCCGGCTGCCCGCCGACGGACGCGGTCCCCGTCCAGGTGGGCGTCCTGCTGGAGTTGTCCGGCAACGGGGTGCAGGACGAGCTGGTGCCCCGCCTCTCCGACCGTGAGGGGATCACCGAGGTGACGCTGTTGCAGGACGAGGTCGACTGAAGGACGCCGCGCACATCGCCGTACGCGGTCGCCGGGCCGTTTCGGCGGCAGCCGAACCCCGGCGGACAACCAGAAACCCATCAGTCAGTATGTCAGGACAATAGGTTGACAGTCGCTACGGGAGAGGGCAGGCTCGATCACGAGAGCCGGGCACCCGCACCGGCACACCGACGACAGACAGAGAAGAGGCACGGCATGCCGATGAGCTTGGCCCACGCCGTACACGTCGCCCAGGGAGGCAGGCCGTGACCGCACCCCTCACCCAGCGCATCGCGGGAGCACCCATCTCCTGGGGCGTCTGCGAGGTCCCGGGCTGGGGACACCAGCTCGCCCCGGACCTGGTCCTGCGGCAGATGCGCGAGGCCGGACTCACGGCCACCGAGTTCGGGCCGGAGGGGTTCCTGCCCGACGCCCCCGCCGCCAAGGCCGCGACACTCGCCTCCCACGGCCTGCGCGCCGTCGGCCAGTTCGTACCGGTCGTCCTCCACGACCCGGGCCACGATCCTCTCCCCGAGGTCGAGGCAGCGCTGACCGGTCTCCTGGCAGCCGACGCCCGCACGGTCGTCGTCGCGGCGGCGACCGGGGCCGACGGCTACGACGACCGGCCGGCGCTCGACGCGGCGGGGTGGTCCGTCCTCCTCGCCAACCTCGACCGGATCTCCGCCGCCGCGGCCGGTGCGGGCGTCCTGGCGACCCTGCACCCCCACGTGGGGACGATGATCGAATCGGGCGAGGAGACACAGCGGGTACTCGACGGATCGGGCATCGGACTCTGCCTGGACACCGGCCACCTGCTCATCGGCGGCGGCGACCCCCTCGCCCTCGCCGCCCGCCTGCCCGGCCGCATCGCCCACGTGCACCTCAAGGACGTACGCCTCGACCTCGCCGACCGTGTGAGGGCCGGCCGCACGACGTACACCCAGGCCGTCGCCGAGGGCATGTACGTCCCCCTGGGCGCCGGCGACGTCGACATCGCCGGAATCGTCCGGCTGCTGGAGGCGGACGGATACGCCGGGTGGTACGTGCTCGAACAGGACACCATCCTTCGGGCCGCACCCGGCGAGGACGGCGGCGCCGACCCCCTGGACGACGTCCTCGCCTCGGTCGCACACCTGCGCTCCCTCGCCCCCGGCAACGGACCCGCCGCAGACGCCGTGGAGGGCTGACCCATGGCCCACGAGCTCGTCGCCATCGGAAGGACCGGCGTCGACATCTACCCGCTCGACCACGGCGTCGGCCTCGAACAGGTGCGCACGTTCGAGAAGTTCCTCGGCGGAAGCGCCACGAACGTCGCCGTCGCCGCGGCCCGCCACGGCCGCGACGCCGCCCTGATCACCCGGGTCGGCCGTGACCCCTTCGGCCGCTACGTCCAGCAGGAGGCCACCCGCCTCGGCGTGGACGCCACGTACATCACACCCCTCACGACACCGGACGGACCGCCCACCCCGGTCACCTTCTGCGAGGTCTTCCCACCCGACGACTTCCCGCTCTACTTCTACCGGTACGCCGCCGCGCCCGACCTCATGATCGATCCCGCCACACTGCCGCTGGAGGATATCCGCGAAGCGGCCGTCTTCTGGGCCACCGGCACCGGCCTGTCCGCCGAGCCCAGCCGGTCCGCCCACTTCGCCGCCTGGCAGACCCGCGGCCGGCGTACCCGCACGGTCCTCGACCTCGACTACCGGCCGATGTTCTGGGCCGGGGCCGATGAAGCCCGCCACCAGGCCGGCCGCGCCCTCGACCACGTCACCGTCGCCGTCGGAAACCGGGAGGAGTGCGAGGTCGCCGTCGGCGAGACGGACCCGGACCGGGCGGCCGACGCCCTGCTCGAACGCGGCCTGGAACTCGCCGTCGTCAAAATGGGCCCCGCCGGTGTCCTGGCCGCCACCCCGGACGAACGGGTGCGGGTCGAGCCGTTCCCCGTCGAGGTCGTCAACGGCCTCGGCGCGGGCGACGCGTTCGGAGGCGCGCTCGTCCACGGCCTGCTCAGCGGCTGGGACCTGCGCCGCGTCATCGAATTCGCCAACATCGCGGGCGCCATCGTCGCCTCCCGCCTGGCCTGTTCCACCGCCATGCCGACCACGGCCGAGGTACAGGCCGTCCTTGAGTCCCGGTCGCTGGCCCACGCCGAAGGGACCACGTGATGGACGCCGCACACCTGACCGAGATCCGGGCCCGCGAACCCGGCCGCATCGAACGCTCCTGGCAGAAGCGCTCCCGCCGCCCGCTGACCGGCGAGGACGGCCGCCTGCTCATCGTCGCGGCCGACCACCCCGCCCGCGGAGCCCTGGGCGCACGCGGCGACGAGTCGGCCATGGCGAGCCGCAGCGCGCTGCTCGACCGCCTGGCGACCGCGCTGTCGCGCCCCGGAGTGGACGGCGTGCTCGGCACCCCCGACCTGCTCGACGACCTGCTGCTGATGGGAGCCCTGGAGGACCGGGTCGCCATCGGATCGATGAACCGGGGCGGTCTCCAGGGCGCGTCCTTCGAGTTCGACGACCGGTTCACCGCCTACACCACCGAGGCGATCGCCGCGCAGGGCCTGGAGGGCGGCAAGACGCTCACCCGGATCTGCCTGGAGGACGCCGGCACCGCGGCCACCCTCCAGGCGACCGCCGAGGCCGTCACCAGCCTCGCCGAACACAGCCTCATGGCCATGATCGAGCCCTTCCTCACCGTCCGCGAGGAGGGCCGCGCCCGCAACCTCCTCGACCCCGACAGCGTCATGCGGTCGATCCACATCGCGAGCGGACTCGGCGCGAGCAGCGCCTACACCTGGCTGAAACTGCCGGTCGTCGACGAACTGGAGCGCGTCCTGGACGCGACGACCCTGCCCACCCTGCTGCTCGGCGGTGACCCGCAGGGCGATCCGCACGACACCTACGCGTCCTGGGCGACAGCGATGTCGCTCCCGGCGACGCGGGGACTGGTCGCAGGGCGCGCCCTGCTCTACCCGCCGGACGGCGACGTCGCCGCCGCCGTCGACATCGCGGCCGGAATCGTCCACGGGAGCACCACATGAGCGACCACACCCGATGGGTGCGCCCCCTGGGCACGGCCACCGCCGACGGATGGCAGACCGCTGTCGTCGCCACCGGTCCGGACTGGCAGCACACCAGCCTCCGTGTGACGACCCTGGCCGCCGGCGAGAGCCGGGTGCTGGACGCCGGGGACTGGGAGCACATCGTCGTCCCGCTGTCGGGCGGCGTGCACGTCACCGCTGTGACGGCCGACGCACGCACGCACGAGGCGGAACTCACCGGCCGGCCCGACGCGTTCGCCGGACCCACCGACACCGCCTACGTGCCCGCACGGTCGCGGATCACCCTGCGTGCCTCGTCCGGCCCGGCCCGTATCGCGCTGGCAGGAGCACGGGTGACGGGGGACACCGGACAGGGCTCGCCCGGCGGCCATGCCTTCCGGCACCTGGCCGCGGCCGAGGTCCCGGTCGAACGGCGCGGGGCCGGTTCGGCCTCCCGGCGGGTACGCAACTTCGGCACCCCCGAGGTGCTCGACGCCGACGCGATCATCGCCTGCGAGGTCGTCACACCGGCCGGCAACTGGAGTTCGTGGCCGCCCCACAAGCACGACACCGCGCGGCCGGGCGAGGAGAGCGAGCTGGAGGAGATCTACTACTTCGAGACCCGGCCCACCGACGCCCGCTGCACCGATCCCTTCGGCTACCAGCGCGTCTACACCTCGGACGCCGGCCGGCCCATCGACGTACTGGCCGAAGTGCGCACCGGCGACGTCGTACTGGTGCCCCACGGCTGGCACGGACCGGCGATGGCCGCGCCCGACGCCCACCTGTACTACCTCAACGTCATGGCCGGCCCCGGCCCCGAGCGTGCCTGGCTCATCAGCGACGACCCCGCTCACGCCTGGGTCCGCGAGACCTGGCCGCACCAGCCCTTCGACGACCGGCCCGCTCCCCGCACCCCAGGAGGCGCCGCATGAACACCGCCACCCCAGGAGGCGCCGCATGAACACCGCCACCCCAGGAGGCGCCGCATGAACACCGCCACCCCAGGAGGCACCGCATGAACACCGCACAGTCCGCGACCGTGCGGCTCACGGTGTCGCAGGCGACCGTCAGGTTCCTCGCCGCCCAGTGGTCCGAGCGCGACGGGCGGCGCAGGCGGCTCTTCGCGGGCGTCCTCGGCATCTTCGGCCACGGCAACGTCGCGGGCATCGGCCAGGCGCTCCTGGAACACGAACACGAAGCGGACGGCCACCCCGACCTCCCCTACATCCTGGCCCGCAACGAACAGGCCATGGTCCACACCGCGGTCGCCTACGCCCGCCAGGAGGACCGCCTGCGGACCTGGGCCTGCACCGCATCGGTCGGCCCCGGCTCCACGAATATGCTCACCGGCGCGGCACTGGCCACCATCAACCGGCTCCCGGTGCTGCTGCTGCCCTCCGACACCTTCGCCACCCGCCCCAGCGCACCCGTACTCCAGGAACTCGAACACCCCTGCGCCGCGGACATCACCGTCAACGACGCCTTCCGGCCCCTGTCGCGGTTCTTCGACCGGGTCGTCCGCCCCGAACAGCTCCCCTCGGCGCTCCTGGGGGCCATGCGGGTGCTCACCGATCCCGCCGAGACCGGCGCGGTGACCATCGCCCTGCCGCAGGACGTCCAGGCCGAGGCGTACGACTGGCCCGTCGAGCTGTTCCACGCCCGCACCTGGCACATCGCCAGACCACCGGCCGAACCCGCCCGCCTCGCGGCCGCGGCCGACCTCGTACGCCGGGCCCGGCGCCCGCTGATCGTCGCCGGGGGCGGCGTGCACCACTCCGGCGCGGAGGCGGCGCTGACCGCGCTCGCCGAGGCGTCCGGCATCCCGGTCGGCGAGACCCAGGGCGGCAAGGGCTCGCTGCCCCACGGGCACCCGCGGCAGATGGGCGGCATCGGCTCCACCGGCACCACCGCGGCGAACGCCCTCGCCCGGGACGCCGACGTCGTCATCGGCGTCGGCACGCGCTGGACCGACTTCACCACCGCCTCGCGAACCGCCTTCCAGGACGCCGGAGTCCGCTTCGTCAACATCAACGTCGCCGGCTTCGACGCGGGGAAACACGCCGGTCTCTCCGTCGTGGCCGACGCCCGTGAGGCGCTCACCGCACTCACCGCCGCCCTGCGCGGCCACCGCGTCGACCCGGCCTACGAGGAGCGGCAGAGCGAGCTGTGGCACGGCTGGAACGAGCGGGTCGAGGCCGCCTACAACCCGCCCCCCGAGGTGACCGGCCGGCTCCCCGAGGGAGTCCTCACCCAGGCGACCGTGCTCGGCCGCGTCAACGAACTCAGCGACCCCCGCGACGTCGTCCTGTGCGCGGCCGGCTCCATCCCCGGCGACCTGCACAAGCTGTGGCGCGTCCGCGACCGCAAGGCTTACCACGTCGAGTACGGCTACTCCTGCATGGGTTACGAGATCCCCGCCGCACTCGGCGTCCGGCTCGCCGACGACACCCGGGACGTCTTCGCCCTGGTCGGCGACGGCGGCTACCTCATGATGCCGACCGAACTGGCCACGGCCGTCCAGGAACGGATCAAGGTCGTCGTCGTACTCGTCCAGAACAACGGTTTCCACTCGATCGGTTCGCTGTCGGAATCGCTCGGCTCCCAGCGGTTCGGCACCCGCTACCGCTACCGCTCCGCCGACGGACGCCTGGACGGCCCGAACCTGCCCACCGACCTCGCCGGCAACGCCCGCAGCCTCGGCGCCCACGTCGTCGAGGTGCACTCCCGCGGTGAACTGGAGGCGGCCATCGCGCAGGCCAAGGCGTGGCCGGCCGACGGCGGCCCCTTCGTGATCCACGTCGAGACCGATCCGCACGTCTGCGCCCCCGAAAGCGACAGCTGGTGGGACGTCCCCGTCAGCGAGGTCTCCGGGCTCGACTCCACGCGGGCCGCCTACACCTCCTACGCCGGACACAAAGAGGCACAGCGGCCGTTGCTCGCCCCCGCGGCCGGACAGGACCAGGACGGCGCACCCGCCCCGCACAGCAGGAAGCAGCCTTGACCACATCGCAGAAGGAGCCCGCCGTGAGCGTGCCGACGCGCATCACCCATTTCATCGACGGCCGTCCCTGGGACGGACCGGCCGGACGCACCAGCCCGGTCCACAACCCCGCCACCGGAGAGCGGACCGCGACGGTGGACCTCGCATCGGCCGAGCTCGTCGCCACCGCCGTCGCCTCGGCGGAGGCGGCCTGGCGGGAGTGGCGGGCGCAGTCCCTCGCCAAGCGGGTGCGGGTGCTCTTCACCTTCCGTGAACTGCTCAACGCGCGCAAGGGGGAGATCGCCTCGCTGATCACCGCCGAGCACGGAAAGGTGCTGTCGGACGCCCTCGGCGAGGTCACCCGGGGCCTTGAGGTCGCCGAGTTCGCCTGCGGCATTCCGCACCTGCTCAAGGGGGACTACTCCGAGAACGCCTCGACACGGCTGGACGTCCACTCCGTCCGGCAGAGCCTCGGCGTCGTCGCGGTCATCTCACCGTTCAACTTCCCCGCCATGGTGCCGATGTGGTTCGTCCCCATCGCTCTGGCCTGCGGCAACGCGGTGGTGCTCAAGCCCAGCGAGAAGGACCCCAGCGCCGCCCTGGCGCTGGCCGCCCTGTGGAAGGAGGCCGGCCTGCCCGACGGCGTGCTCCAGGTCGTCAACGGCGACAAGGAGGCCGTGGACGCGCTGCTCCACCACGACGACGTCAAGGCCGTCTCGTTCGTCGGCTCGACGCCCATCGCGAAGTACGTCTACGAGACGGCGACCGCCCACGGCAAGCGGGTCCAGGCCCTGGGCGGCGCGAAGAACCACATGCTGGTGCTGCCCGACGCCGACCTGGACCTCGCCGCGGACGCCGCCGTCAACGCGGGATTCGGTTCCGCCGGAGAGCGGTGCATGGCGATCTCCGTGCTCGTCGCCGTGGAACCGGTCGCCGACGCACTCGTGGCCAGGATCGTCGAGCGGATGCGCCGACTGCGCACGGGGGACGGCACGCGTGGCTGCGACATGGGCCCCCTGGTCACCCGGGAGCACCGGGACAAGGTCGCCTCCTACCTCGACGCAGGCGTCAGGGCCGGCGCGACCCTCCTCGTGGACGGCCGCGACGGCGCGTTCGACGCCGAAGGGGACGGCTTCTTCCTGGCTCCGACGCTCTTCGACCACGTCGGTGCCGAGATGCCGGTGTACACCGACGAGATCTTCGGCCCCGTGCTCAGCGTGGTCCGCGTGCCGTCCTACGACGAGGGCCTGGCGCTCATCAACGCCAACCCGTACGGCAACGGCACGGCGATCTACACCAACGACGGCGGAGCGGCCCGGCGGTTCCAGAACGAGGTCGAGGTCGGCATGGTCGGCATCAACGTGCCGATTCCCGTGCCCGTCTCGTACTTCTCCTTCGGCGGCTGGAAGAACAGCCTGTTCGGGGACACCCACGCGCACGGCAGCGAGGGGGTGCACTTCTTCACCCGCGGGAAGGTCGTCACCTCCCGCTGGGCCGACCCCAGCCACGGCGGCCTCGACCTCGGATTCCCGCAGAACGGCTGAGCGCCGCCTCATCCCCTGCGCCGGACGGCCGCCGGCCCGGACAACGGCCCGGCGGCCGTCCTCGAGCCCAACCCCGGGCGCTCGGCCCGCACCGCCCCTCACCACACCCCGCCGCCCCCCACCACCCCCTCCGTGCTCTCGCGCAGAACGAGCCGGTGCGCCACGACGCGGTCCTGCGGGCACACCGTGGAGGGCGGGCCGGCATCGTCCGGGCGCGTGGCCTCGTCGACGCGGCGCAGGAGCAGGTCCACCGCGACCCGGGCCACCGCCTCCTTGTCCGGGGCGACCGTGCTCAGGGACGGCACGCTGAAACGGCCGCCCTCCACGTCGTCGAAACCGATCACCGCCACGTCCTCGGGCACCCGCGCCCCGTAACCGTGCAGCGCGCGCAACGCGCCCAGCGCCAGCTGGTCGTTGAGGCAGAGCAGGGCGTCCGGCCGGACCCCTTCGGCCAGCACCCTGCACACCGCGTCGGCCCCGTCGCTCATGTGGAACGCCTCCACCGGCAGCAGGGACGCCGGATCGTACGGCACGCCCGCCCCGGCCAGCGCGAGGCGGAAGCCGCGGGTGCGGGCCTGGGCGGTGCCGACGCGGCCGTCGTCCCGGCCGCCGACGGTGAGGATGTGCCGGCGGCCCAGCGCGAGCAGGTGCTCGGTGGCCTCGCGGGCGGCGCGTTCGTTGTCGATCGCCACATGGTCCGCGCCCTCGTTGAGGAGTTCGCCCAGCAGGACGGTCGGCGGCGGCCCGGTGTGGGCGCGCAGGTCCTCGGGCGCGAGGGCGAGCGGGCTGAGGATGACGCCGTCCACGAAGTCCGAGCCGAAGCCGGCCAGCGCCGCCCTCTCCCGTTCACGGTCGCCGCCCGACTGGTGGATCAGCACGGTCAGGGAGCGCTTTTCGGCCTCCCGGACGACGTGGCGGGCCAGCTCGGCGAAGTACGGGACGTCGAGTTCGGGCACCACCAGGGCGATGATGCCGGTGCGACCGCTGCGCAGATGGCGTCCGGCGAGGTTGATGCGGTAGCCGAGGTGGTCGATGGCCTCCTGCACCACCCGCCGCGTCCGGTCGGACACGTGCACGTAGTCGTTGAGCACGTTGGAGACCGTCTTCTCCGACACCCCCGCGTGCCGTGCGACGTCCTTGATCCTCGGCCGTGCCACCCGCAACCTCCCGCCCTCGGTCCGCGCCGAGTCTATGTGGTGTCCTCCGACGGGCCGGGGACGGCTGGGGAGCGACGGACGGGGCGCGCATCCGGCACAGGTGATGACCCAGCTCTTTACAGCCAATGTACATCGATGTAAAAACAGGTCACCGCACCGGGAGACCGGCGCGGATCACCCCGATGTGCGCGGGCGGCCGACGGCTGCCGTGCCGATGGCGCCTGCCGTCGGCCGGGCACGTCGTCCGGCCGTCGAAAGGTCAGTGATGAACTCTGCACCTCCCGCCCACGGGCTGCCCGGCGCCTGGGACCCGGACAGGTCGCCCGGCATCGGCCGCCGCGGGCTGCTGCGCTACGGGACGGCCGGAGCGGCCGCGCTGCTGGCGGCGGGGCCGTTGACCGGCTGCTCCTCGCCGGCCCGCGCCGGTGAGGCATCCGCGCTGAAGGTATGGGACCTCTTCCAGGGCGGCGACGGCATGCTGATGGACGAGATGATCGCGGCCGTCTCGCGGGGATCCGAAGGTTTCGACGTGGACCGCACGATCCTGGACTGGGGCCCGTCGTACTACACGAAACTCGCCATGTCGGCGGCCGGCGGCCGGGCCTCCGACGTCGCCGTGCTGCACCTGTCACGGCTGGCCGGATACGCCCCCGGCGGTCTGCTCGACCCGCTCGACCTGGATCTCCTCGCCGAATTCGGCGTGGGCGAGAAGGACTTCGCCCCCGCCGTGTGGAAGCGCGCCCAGCACCGGGACACGGTGTACGCGATCCCGCTGGACGTCCACCCCTTCATCGTCTTCTACGACAAGGACGCCGCCGACAAGGCCGGTTTGCTCGACTCGTCCGGCCACCTGGCCCCGATGGGCTCGCCCGAAGCGTTCCTGGACGCCGGGAAGAAGCTCGCCGAGATCACCGGCAAGTCCGGCGTCCTGTTCGGACACGTCACCGACACCGCCCAGAGCTGGCGCCAGTTCGCGGCGCTGTACGCCCAGACCGGGGCCTCCTTCACCCTGCCCGACGGCGGCCCGCCGAAGATCGACATCGACGCCGCGGTGAAGGTCGTGACCTTCATGAAGCAGCTCTTCGACGGCCGCACGAACCCCGACAACCTCGACTACAACGGCGCGATGGCCGCCTTCATGGACGGCCGCGGCGGCATGATCATGGCGGGGGAGTGGGAGCTGCCGACGTTCCGGAAGTCCGGCATCAAGCATCTGGGAGCGGCCCCCTTCCCGCAGGTCTTCGCGCGCCCGGCCGTCTACGCCGACTCGCACAGCTTCGTGCTGCCGCACCAGGACGACCCCGGCCCCGCCCGGCGCCGCGAGGCCCACCGCTACATCGCCGAGATCGTCAAACAGAGCCTGACCTGGGCGAGCGCGGGCCACATTCCGGCCTACCTGCCGGTGCAGGCCCGCCCCGAGTACGCGAAGCTCGACCCCCAGTCGTCCTACGCGGCCGCGGGCGAGATCGCCGTACTCGACCCGCCGAACTGGTTCGCCGGAGCCGGCGGCAACTTCCAGAACCGCATGTGCCAGCCGCTCCAGTCGGCGCTGCTGGGCAACACCTCCGCCGAAAAGGCGGTACGGCAGATGGTCCGTGAAGCGGACACCCTGCTGCGCCAGCCCAACCCGGTCGCCTGACGACAGCCGAAGGAGCCGCATCGTGACCACCACCGCGCCCGCCGGAGCCGCGGCGCCACCGCAGCAGCCCCCCTGCGCCACACCGGCCGCGCCCCGGCGCCGCCGCTCCCTGACCCGGGGCGGCGGGCTGTTCGTCCTGCCGTTCCTGGTCCTCTTCGGACTCTTCCTGGTCTGGCCCGTCGTCCAGGGCCTCTGGATGAGCCTCACCGACGCCTCCCTGAGCCTGCGCGACACCGAGTTCGTCGGCTTCGCCAACTACACCGAGGCGCTCGGCGACCCGGACGTCTGGAGCAGCCTCGGCAACACCGTCTTCTTCACCGTCATCTCCTGCGTGCCGCTCGTCCTGGTCGCCCTGGCCATGGCGCTGCTGGTGCACAGCGGACTGGCAGGCCAATGGGTGTGGCGGCTCGCCTACTTCGCCCCCTACCTGCTGCCCGTCACCGTCGTCACGCTCATCTGGACGTGGCTCTACCAGCCCGACATCGGCCTCGGCAACCAACTGCTGACCTCGCTCGGCATGGAACCCGTCGGCTGGCTCTCCGACGAATCGGTGGCGATGTGGTCCGTCGCGGCCCTCACCGTCTGGTGGACGGTCGGATTCAACTTCCTGCTCTACCTCGCGGCCCTGCAGTCCCTGCCCGTCACCTACGACGAGGCCGCCGCGCTCGACGGCGCCGGCGCCTGGCGGCGGCTGTGGTCCGTCACCCTGCCGCAGCTGCGCCACACCACCGTTCTGGTCGCCATGCTCCAAGTACTCGCCTCGCTCAAGGTGTTCGACCAGATCTACATCCTCACCAAGGGCGGCCCGAACGGCTCCACCCGCCCGATCCTGGAGTACGTCTACGACGTCGGGTTCACCGGATACCGGCTGGGCTACGCCTCGGCGGTCAGCTACATCTTCTTCGCCATCGTCATCGTCGTGTCCGTCATGCAACTCCGCTTCTTCCGTCAGGAGGGCTGACCGTGTCCGCCATCTCCACCCCCGTGCGCCGGCCGCGCCGGCCACGCCGCGAGGAGTCCGGCTCGCCCCTGCTGCTCGGCCACGGACGGCTGCCCCGCGTACTCGCAGGGACCGCGCTGACCGTCCTCGCCGTCGCCTGGCTGCTGCCCTTCCTGTGGGCCGTCGCCACCTCGCTGCAGAGCGAGCAGGACGTGATGAAGTCGGGCCTGTCGCCGTTCAAGGGAGCCTTCACGCTCTCCTCCTACCGGCAGATCCTGGACCGCGGGAACGTGCCGACCTGGGCCTTCAACAGTGTGCTGATCGCCGTCCTGGTCACCCTGCTCACCACGGCCGTCTCGACGCTCGCCGCGTACGGGTTCTCGCGCGGCACCTTCCGCGGGCGGCGGACCCTCCTCGCCGTCACCGTCGCCGCGATCATGGTCCCGCCGCAGCTGCTGATCGTGCCGCTCTTCGAGCAGATGACGATGTTCCACCTGGTCGACACCTACGCGGCGGTCATCCTGCCGCAGGTGGTGGCCCCCATGATGGTCTTCATCCTGAAGCGCTTCTTCGACGGGATACCCCGCGAACTGGAGGACGCCGCCCGCATCGACGGCGCCTCCGAGCTGCGGGTCTTCCGGTCGATCGTGCTGCCGCTGTCCCGCCCGATCGTCGCCGCCGTCGCGATCTTCGTCTTCATCGGGGCGTGGAACAACTTTATGTGGCCCTTCGTCGTCACCAACGACCCGGACCTCATGACGCTCCCGGTCGGCCTCGCCACCGTCAAGGACGCCTACGGCATCCAGTACGCCCAGTCCATGGCGTCCGCGCTGCTGGCCGCGCTCCCGCTGATCGTGATGTTCCTCCTCTTCCAGCGGCGGATCGTCAACTCCGTGGCCACCACCGGCCTCGGCGGCGGCTGACCCCACCGACTGTCCCTGTTCCGGCGCCGGTCTCCCGGCCGGCCGCCACCACGATCCGACTGGAGTACCTGTGCACACCCCCTCCGTCCCCCGTCCGGAGTACCCGCGACCGCAGTTCGTACGTCGCGACTGGCTCAACCTCAACGGGACCTGGCAGTTCGAGACCGACCAGGGGGACAGCGGAATCGAACGGGGTCTCCTCGACCGCGACCTCACCGGCGAGATCCTCGTACCCTTCGCCCCCGAGTCCGAACTGTCCGGCGTCGGCGACACCGACTTCCTGGAGGCCGTCTGGTACCGGCGGCGGTTCACCCCGCCAGCCGAGTGGGCCGGCCGCCGGGTGCTGCTGCACTTCGGCGCCGTCGACCACGACACCACCGTCTGGGTGGACGGCACCGAAGTCGTACGCCACCGGGGCGGCTTCACCCCCTTCACCGCCGACCTCGGCGACCTCGCCCCGGCCGGCCGCGAGGTGGAGATCACCGTGCGCGCCCGCGACCCGAAGTCCGGCCCGCAGGCCCGCGGCAAGCAGGCGACCCAGTACGCCAACCACGACTGCAACTACACCCGCACGACCGGCATCTGGCAGACCGTCTGGGCAGAGCCGGTCCCCGAGACCCATCTGCGCCGCCCCCGCATCACCCCCGACCTGGCCGGCGGCGCCTTCTCCCTCGAACTGCCCCTGGCCGCCAACCGGCCCGGCCACCGTGTACGCGCCGTCCTCAGCGACGACGCGGGCGAGGTCTGCCGCGCAGTGGGCCGCGCCGACCTCGACCTCGCGCCCCGCCTGCACCTGTCCATTCCGCAGGACCGGCGCCGCGAGTGGAGCCCCGAGGACCCCTTCCTGTACGGGCTGTGCCTCGAACTCCTCGGCGCGGACGGCGAGGTGACCGACTCCGTCGAGAGCTACGCGGGCCTGCGAGCCGTCGGCATCCGGGGCAGGGCCGTGCTCCTCAACGGCCGCCCCCGCTTCCAGCGCCTCGTCCTGGACCAGGGCTGGTACCCGGACGGCCTGATGACCGCCCCCACCGACGAGGCCCTGGTCCGTGACATCGAACTGGCCATGGAGGCCGGTTTCAACGGGGCCCGGCTGCACCAGAAGGTGTTCGAGGAGCGCTTCCTCTACCACGCCGACCGGCTCGGCTACCTGGTCTGGGGCGAGTTCGGCGACTGGGGCTGCGAGGTCGGCGGCTCCTCCGGCGGCAACCAGCGGCCCGACGCGTCCTTCGTCGCCCAGTGGCTCGAAGCCGTGGAACGCGACTACTCCCACCCCTCGATCATCGGCTGGTGCCCGCTGAACGAGACGTACCAGAAGCTCCACGACCGGATCACCCAGCTCGACGACGTGACCCGGGCGATGTTCCTCGCCACCAAGGCCATGGACACCTCCCGGCCGGTGATCGACGCCTCCGGCTACTCCCACCGGGTCCTGGAGACCGACATCTACGACTCCCACACCTACGAGCAGGACCCGGCCGCGTTCCGCCGGCTGGTCTCCGGACTCGCCGAGGGGAAGCCCTTCGTCAACGCCTACGAGAACGGCGCCGCCTACTCGCAGCCGTACCGGGGGCAGCCGTACTTCGTCAGCGAGTTCGGCGGGATCTGGTGGGACCCGGAGGCCGCAGCCGAGCAGTCGGGCAGCGACCGCACGGTCTCCTGGGGGTACGGCGACCGGGTGCGCACCGAGGGCGAGTTCCACGAGCGCTTCGCCGGTCTGACCGGTGCGCTGCTGGAGGACCCGCACATGTTCGGGTACTGCTACACCCAGCTGACCGACGTCTTCCAGGAGCAGAACGGCGTCTACCGCTTCGACCGGGGCACCAAGCTGGACATCGCCCGCATCCGGGAGGCCCAGCTGCGCCCCGCCGCGATCGAGGGGCCGGACGCCGGCTGACGGGGCAGGACGCCGGGTGCCCGCCCCCTGCCGGGGCGGGCACCCGCCGGGTGTCAGACCCGTTCCAGCCGCCAGAGCTGCGGCTGCTGGCCGTTGCAGGTCCACTGCTGAACATGGGCGCCCGCCGTACGGGAGCCCTGGGAGACGTCCAGCCACTGCCCGGAGGACTTC
>NZ_SSBI01000111.1 GCF_004795015.1 Streptomyces sp. A1277
ATCTGCGTTCCGCTGCCGTGCCGGGACGGATCACGGTAGAACGCCGGTGTGACGCGCCGACAGCTCAGTGACGACCAGTGGGAACTCATCCAGCCGTACTTGCCGGTCGGCGAGTACGGCCCCTACCCGGTGAAGTTGCGGGACCAGTTCGAGGGCGTGATCTGGCGATTCCGGTCCGGCGCCCAGTGGCGGGAGATGCCCGAGCAATTCGGTCCCTGGCCCACCGTCTACGGCCGTTTCCGGGTCTGGCGGGACGCAGGCGTGTTCACCGCACTGCTCGAGGGGCTGATCGCCGAGGCCGCCGGGCAGGGGAAGACTGACCTGTCACTGGTCAGCGTGGATTCCACGACCACCCGCGCGCATCACGACGCCGCCGGAATACACGTCGCCCCCGAGGTTATGGAGGCCCTGGAGAAGGCCGTGCGGGAACAGGAGCAGGCCCGACAAAAGGGGGCGGCCAAGGGGAACAGAACGGACAGGGCGACGCCGACGATCCTGGACGGGAAGAACGGCGACGCATCCGGCGAAGACGCAAAGCCCGCCTGAAGCAGGCCCTGCTCGGCCGGTCCAGAGGCGGCCTGACCTGCAAGATCCACCTCGCGTCCGACCGCAAGTGCCGCCCCCTGGCGATCGTGTTGACGGCTGGACAGGCCGCCGACAGCCCGCAGTTCCTCCCC
>NZ_SSBI01000013.1 GCF_004795015.1 Streptomyces sp. A1277
GCCCGGCCGGGACCGAGCGCCACCGGGGCCGCCACCCCGTCCGCCGACCCGGCGCCGCCCTCCCCCACCCGCTCCCCGTCGCCGTCGCCGTCGCCGTCGCGCACGAGCGCCTCCCCGTCCGCCACGCGCTCGGTGCCGCCGCCCGCCCCCTCCGGGCCGCTGTCCGGGCGGACGGTCGTCATCGACCCCGGGCACAACCCCCGCAACCACCTGCACACCGCCGAGATCAACCGCCAGGTGGACATCGGGACCGGGCACAAGGAGTGCGACACCACCGGAACCGCCACCAACGGGGGTTACGCGGAGGCGGAGTTCAACCTCGACGTCGCGCACCGGCTGCGGACGCTGCTGCGGGCCCAGGGCGCGACGGTGATCCTGACGT
The DNA here is from genome assembly GCF_004795015.1 of Streptomyces sp. A1277. GTDB lineage: Bacteria > Actinomycetota > Actinomycetes > Streptomycetales > Streptomycetaceae > Streptomyces. The sequence continues at coordinate 383 of NZ_SSBI01000013.1, forward strand.
ACGACGGGGACCGGGAGTTCGGGCCGTGCGTGGACGAGCGGGCGCGCATCGGCAACAAGGCCCACGCGGACGCGGTGATCTCGATCCACGCGGACGGATCGGCCGCCGGCAACCGGGGCTTCCACGTGATCCTTCCCGCATCGGTGCGCGGCGGGGGCGCGGACACCTCGAAGATCGTCGCGGCCTCCCGTGATCTCGGCACCCGTATCGCCGGACTGTTCGTGCGCAGTACCGGAAGTTCCCCTTCCAATTACGTGGGCAGCAATACCGGTTTGGACGTACGCAAGGATCTCGGCGGACTGAATTTGTCGACCGTGCCCAAAGTCTTCATCGAATGCGGCAATATGCGCGATCCCAAGGACGCCGCCCTGCTCACCAGCCCGGGTTGGCGCCAGAAGGCCGCGCAGGGCATCGCCGACGGCATCAGCAGCTACCTCGGGGGGTAAGCAAGGGGTGATTCTGCGATGAATTCGGGAGGATGTCCGCGCACCAACCGGGCAGGAACACAACCCGCCCGGGCAGACGATAGATTCATCCGTACGATGGGGAGCCGTTCCCGAGCTTCGTGCCGTGCCCGCCGCAGACGCGGTGCCAGCGACGACCGCCCCGACGAGACGACCGACTAAGGACCTTCACGTGAATATCCGCTCCCTCACTCGAGGCGATGGCGTGGTGATCGGAGCAGCGGTCGTGCTGTTCATCGCCTCTTTCCTCGACTACTTCGACTACGGAAGCACCAGCGTCGACCCGCCCAACTCCTGGGACTCCCTGGGCAATGGCATCGGTGTCTACATGGTCGGGGTGATCGGCGCAGCACTGATCGTGCTCTCCCGTTCGCAGCCGCAGCCGCGCAAGGTCCTCGGCCTCGACCTCGCCCAGTTCGGCGTCGCGGCCACGGTCTTCACGGCGTGGAACATGTTCTGGACGATCATCGACCTCGGCCAGATCGACGCCGGTGCCGGTCTGATCCTCGGCTTCATCGCCTCCCTGGTGCTGGCCGCGGGAGCGGTCGCCTCCCCGCTGGTCCCGGCCCTCAGGGCCCCGCTCGCGGGTGCCCCGAAGCCGCAGGCCGTACATCCGCCGTACGGTGGCCAGCCCGGCCAGGGCTACGGCTACCCGGGCGGTCCGCAGCCCGCCTTCGGCGGTCAGCCGGGCCAGCCCCAGCCGTACGCCGCCCCGCAGCACGCCGGTCAGCCCGACGCCCAGCAGGCGCAGGCCCCGGCCCCGCAGTCCCCGGCGGCCGGCGGGCAGTCCGGTGACTTCACCCCGTTCTGGTTCGCGGTGCCGGTGGCCCGCCAGCTGTACAACGAGGACGGTTCGCAGGCCCCGATCGCCGAGCTGGCGCCGGGCACCTGGTACCTCGCGGTCGAGCAGCGCGGTGCGGCCCTGATCGCCCAGACGCAGGACGGCCGTCGCGGCGTCCTCCAGGACACCACGGGCATCCAGCGCGGCTGACGCCCCGCACGCAGGACAGCGGCCCTCCGCCCCTTCCGGGCGGGGGGCCGCTGCCGTACTCTCCCCGACGTACCTGATGCAACGTCAGAAAGTCGGGGAGGCAGCGGAATGCGGCTCGGACTCGCTCTCGGTTACTGGGGCCGCGGCCCCGACCCGGCCCATCTGGAGCTGGCCCGGGCGGCGGAGGACCTGGGCTACACCTCGGTGTGGACGGCGGAGGCATGGGGCTCGGACGCCTTCACCCCGCTGACCTGGATCGCCGCCCACACCTCCCGCATCCGCCTGGGCACGGCCATCGCGCAGATGGCGGCCCGCTCCCCCACCGCGACCGCCATGCACGCGCTGACCCTCGACCACCTCTCCGGCGGCCGGATGATGCTCGGCCTCGGGCTTTCCGGCCCGCAGGTCGTGGAGGGCTGGTACGGGCGGCCGTTCCCGGCGAGCCCGCTCACCGCGACCCGCGAGTACGTGGACGTGGTGCGCCAGGTGCTCCGCCGCGAGGCCCCCGTCGAACTGGACGGCCGCTTCCACACCCACCCGTACCGGGGCCCGGGCGCCACCGGCCTCGGCAAGGCGCTGAAGCCGATCACGCATCCGCTGCGCGCCTCGCTCCCGGTGCTGCTGGGCGCGGAGGGGCCGGGGAACATCGCGCAGACCACCCGGATCGCGGACGGCTGGCTGCCGCTGTACTGGTCGCCGACGCGCACCGATGTGTACGAGGCCGCGCTCGACGGCCTGCCCGAGGGCTTCATGGTCGCGCCGATGGCACGGGCCCGGGTCTGCGACGACGTGGCGGAGGGGCTGCTGCCGGTGAAGGCGATGCTCGGCTTCTACATCGGCGGCATGGGCGCCGCCGCCCGCAACTTCCACGCGGACCTGATGGCGCGGATGGGCTACGAACAGGAGGCGCGCCACATCCAGCGGCTGTTCCTCCAGGGCCGCGAGGAGGAGGCGGTGATGGCCGTGCCGGACGCGTTCGCCGACGAGATCTCGCTGGTCGGGCCGAGGGAGCGGATCGCGGAGCGGCTGGAGGCGTGGCGCGCGGGTCCGGTCACCGACCTGCTGGTGACGGCGCCCGACCCGCACACCCTGCGGGTGCTCGCAGAGCTCAACTAGCCGCGCGCTTGGGGACTTCGCCCTGACGGGTCCAGCGCAGGAGTTCGTCCGCCGACCAGGTGGTGACGACGCGTTCCGGCGGGACCCCGCACTCCTCGGCGCGGGCGCAGCCGTACGCCTGCCAGTCCAGCTGGCCCGGTGCGTGCGCGTCGGTGTCCACGGCGGACAGGGTGCCCGCCGCCACGGCCCGGCGCAGCAGCCGGCGGGGCGGGTCCAGCCGCTCGGGCCTGCTGTTGATCTCCACGGCCGTGCCCGACTCCGCGCAGGCGGCGAAGACCTCGTCCGCGTCGAACGTGGACTCGGGGCGGCCCCGTCCGGTGACCAGGCGGCCGGTGCAGTGGCCGAGGACGTCGGCCTGCGGATGGCGGACGGCGGCGACCATGCGCCGGGTCATCGGTGCGGGGTCCATGCGGAGTTTGGAGTGGACGGACACCACGACGAGGTCCACCTGTTCCAGCAGCTCCTCCTCCTGGTCGAGGGTGCCGTCGAGGTGGATGTCGCACTCGATACCGGTGAGCAGCCTGAACGGCGCCCAGCGCTCGTTGAGTTCGGCGATCTCGGCGAGCTGCCGGCGCAGCCGCTCGGGCGAGAGGCCGTTCGCGACGGTGAGCCGGGGCGAGTGGTCGGTGAGCACCGTCCAGTCGTGGCCCAGCTCCGCGGCCGCGCGGCCCATCTCCTCGATGGGGCTGCCGCCGTCCGACCAGTCGGAGTGCGTATGGCAGTCGCCGCGCAGCAGCGAGAGCAGGTGCTCGCCGCCCTTCGCGAGGGGCCCGGCGCCGCGCGCCTCGGACTCCAGCCGGTCCAGGTATCCGGGAGTCTCGCCGGCCACCGCCTCGCGGATGACCTCGGCGGTGCGGGGGCCGATGCCCTTGACCTGTTCCAGCGAGCCGTCCGCCACGCGCCGGCCGACCTCGCCGTCGTCCATCGCGGCGAGGGTGCGGGCGGCGGTGCGGAATGCCTGGACGCGGTAGGTGACCGCCTTGCCGCGCTCCAGCAGGAAGGCGATCCGCTCCAGGGCCCTGACCGGGTCCATGGCACCTCCTCGCGGGACGGGACGGTTGCGGCCGTCCGTCCAGCTTGGCCCAACGCCGCCCGGCCCGCACACCGGCGGCCGCCCGCGCTCAGCCGAAGGCCGTGCGCGCCAGCCAGAAGTCCAGCAGCCCGGCGTCGCCCAGCACCTCCACCCGGTCGCTGTCGGGGGCGAGGCGCCGGTTGAAGACCAGCATCAGGTCGGTGAGCGGCCCCCGCAGTGCCACGGTCGCCTTGCCGTGCGCCCGGCGCCAGGTGAAGCCGTCCTCACCCAGCTCGATCAGCCACTCGGCGTCGGGCACGTCGGTGGCGTGCAGGTGGAGGGAGCGGCCGGCGCCGCGCAGCTCCGCGCCCCGGGGGTCGCCCTGGGCCTGAGCGAAGGCGAGGATCTGCAGCCGCTCGTCGATCGTGTCCGCGGCCAGCTCCGGGGCGACCGTGTACGGGACCTTCGCGGCGAGGGCCGCGTCCGCCAGATGGACGACGGTCTCGATGGCCATGCGCCGCGCCCAGAAGCCGGCGCGCTGCTCCCGGACCCAGGACCACACCTCCGTCTGCGGACCCGCCTCCCGCAGTGCGGCGGCGGTCCCGGCCGCCCCGTCCGCGAGCCAGGCGTCGAGCGCGGCGGGGTCGTCGCCCTCGGGGGCGCGCGCCGGCACCTTCTCCGGGGCGACCGCCTCGGGGGCCCGGGTGCGGACGATCTCACCGGCCCAGCGCTGGGCGCGGCCGACGTGCAGGGCGAGTTCGCGCAGCGTCCAGTCGGGGCAGGTCGGTACGGTGGCGTCGAGGTCGGCGCCCATGAGCGTCGCCCTCAACTCGTCGGTCAGGCGGACGATTTCGTCGCAGTAGCGCTCATGCGTGAGTAGACCCATGCCCGCACCCTAATGCGACGCCGGGGCCTCCCACATGCGGTTATCCGCCAAGCTGTGACGTGGACGGCACCTTGTCCTTCACTTCGGCGCCCGCGCTCTTCCCCGCGTCCTTGATGCCGTTGACGACGCTCTCGAAGGCGCCGATGTCGCCCGAACCCGCGTCGCCTTTACGGAGCTTGGTACCGAGGCCCTTGAGCGATTCGATGCCCGCGGTGAGCGGGGCGACGGCCTTCGACAGCAGCGGGTCGCCCTTGGCGTTGTCCGAGGCCGCCTTGAGCCGGTTGTAGGCGAAGCCGCCCGCGAGGCCCGCCTTGACGAGGGCGAAGGTGCGCCCGTCTGCGCCCTTCTTGAACTTCCCGGCCCGGTACGGCTTCACGATCCACTGGTACGTCGCGCCCGCCGCGAGCCCCGCGTTGGCGACGAACCGGGTCTTGGCGAACTTCTGCGCCTGGGCCGACGAGGTGCCGGTGGGCGACGCGGAACTGCTCGCGGCGCTGCCCTTGTCGTCGCTGCCGCATGCGGTGGCACCCACCAGCAGGGCGCAGGACAGCAGCAGCGCGGTCACCGTGCGGCGCAGCGGTACGGGTCGGGGCACGGCGGGCCTCCCTGGCCGGGCGGAGCACAACGGGTGCCGGGGCCCGGCACTCCCCCGCCAGGCTGGCTCCGGTCGCAGGGCCGCGCCAGCGCTGGGGGGCCGTACGTGTTTCGGCGGGGCGAAAGCGGCAACGCGGAGCCCATGTCCTACAGCAGAGGCAACGGAAGCGTCACCGCAGCACGTGTCATCGCCGTAGTGGCCGACGTCATGGCCTTCATCATCGGCCTGTGGATCCTGATGTACCTGCTCGACGCGAACCGGGGCAACGAGCTGGTCGAGTTCGTGCGGCACACCGCACGCTGGCTCGCGGGCTGGTCGTACGACCTGTTCACGTTCGACCGGGCGTGGGCCAATGTCGTCGCCGGCTACGGCCTCGCCGCCCTGGTGTACCTGTTCATCGGGCACGCCGTGGCGGGCCGCGTCCGGCGCTGACGGAGCCTTTGGGAAGCCCTCAGCCGCAGCAGTCCGGCTCAAGGCCCTTCGGAAGCCGCTCGCCGCTGAAGACGGCGGTGGTCGCCTCGTCGCCCCCGAGCGCGGCCACCGCCAGCAGGAGCGAACCGGCGGTCCACGAGGTCTGCTCCTCGGGCCAGAACGCCCGGTTGCCCTCGAAGACGTACCCCGTCCAGTACATGCCGCCCTCGGCCCGCAGGTGCTGGATGGACTGGAGGATCTCCAGGGCCCGGTCCGACTCGCCCATCACCCAGAGGGCGAGGGCCAGTTCGCAGCTCTCGCCGCCGGTCACCCACGGGTTGGGCAGCACGCAGCGCACGCCGAGTCCCGGGACGACGAAGCGGTCCCAGCCCTCCTCGATCCGCTCCTTGGCCGCCGCGCCGGTGACGGCGCCGCCCAGGACCGGGTAGTACCAGTCCATCGAGTACGCGCCCTTGTCGAGGAAGCGCTCCGGATGGCTGCGGATCGCGTGGCCGAGCGCGCCGGTCGCCAACTCCCAGTCCGGCTGGGCCTCCTCGCGTCGTTCGGCGATGGCGAGCGCGCAGCGCAGCGCCTGGTGGATGGAGGAGGAGCCGGTCAGCAGCGCGTCCCTCACCGGGGTGCCGTCGGCCTCCCGCTTCCAGCCAATCTGGCCGCCGGGCTGCTGGAGCCGCAGGACGAACTCGACGGCCGCGTAGACCGTCGGCCACATCCGGTCGACGAAGGCGTCGTCGCCGGTGGCGAGGTAGTGGTGCCAGACGCCGACGGCCACGTAGGCGCAGAAGTTGGACTCCAGGCCGCGGTCGGTCGGCCGCAGCGGGTCGCCGTCGTGGTAGGCGGCGTACCAGGAGCCGTCCTCGTTCTGGTGGCGGGCCAGCCACTCGTAGGCGCGCTCCGCGGCGGCGTGCTCACCGGCCGCGTCCAGGGCCATGGCGGCCTCGGTGTGGTCCCACGGGTCGAGGTGGTGGCCCCGGAACCACGGGATCGCGCCGTCCGGGCGCTGCACGGCGAGCACGGCGGCGACGGTCTCGGCGGCCTGCGCGGCGGTGAGGACTCCGGGCAGGACGAGGTGTTCGGTCCGCTCGGGAAGGCTCACGCCTCGGCCTCGGCTGCGGCGGCGGCGAGGGGCAGGTGCGGCTTGGTCGCGTAGGCCACGAAGCTCTTGCCGACGACCGGGTTCAGCAGTTGCTCGGTGACCCGGGTGGCCAGCGGCTTCTTCATGATGTCCCAGACCAGCAGCTTGTGGTACGCCCGCACCGGCAGCGCTTTGTCGTTGTCGACGCCGAAGGCGCACTTGAGCCACCAGTACGGGGCGTGCAGGGCGTGGGCGTGGTGGGTGCCGTACGGCTTGAGGCCGGCGCCGCGCATCTTGCCGAGGAGTTCGTCGGCCTTGTAGATGCGGATGTGGCCGCCCTCGACCTCGTGGTAGGCGTCGGAGAGGGCCCAGCAGACCTTCTCGGGGCCGTAGCGCGGGACGGTGACGGCGATCCGGCCGCCGGGCCTGAGGACCCGGACCATCTCGGCGAGCACGCCCTTGTCGTCGGGGATGTGCTCCATGACCTCGGAGATGATCACGACGTCGAAGGACTCGTCGGGGAAGGGCAGGTTGAGCGCGTCGCCCTCCATCGCGGTGGCGGTGGCGCCCTCGGGGGCCTCCCCGGCCTCCTTCATCGCGGCGAACCACTTGGCGACCTCGCGGATCTCCTCGCCGTTCTGGTCGAGGGCCACCACCTGGGCGCCGCGCCGGTAGCACTCGAAGGCGTGGCGTCCGGCGCCGCAGCCCAGGTCGAGCACTCGGTCGCCTGCGGCGAGCGGGAAGCGGGTGAAGTCCACGGTCAGCACGAATGCCTGCTTTCGCGGTCGGGGTCGGGAGGGGGGCGGATGGTCAGGGGCCCGGCGGGCGGGCCGGGTTCATCGCCGGCCGCCGGGGCCGGTGGCGGCGCGGGCGGCGATCGCCTGCCGGTAGAGGGCGGCGGTGCCGATCGCGGCCTGCTTCCAGGTGAACCGGGCGAGCACCCGCTCGCGCCCCGCGGCCCCGAGCCGGGCGCGCAGCTCCGCGTCGCCGAGCAGCCGGCCGAGCGCGTCGGCGAGGGCGCCGGGGTCGGCGGGCGGCACCGCGAGGCAGGTCTCGCCGTCCGGGCCCGCCACCTCGGGGATCGCCCCTCCGGTGGTGGCGACGAGCGGGGTGCCGGTGGCCATGGCCTCGGCGGCGGGCAGCGAGAAGCCCTCGTACAGCGAGGGGACGCAGGCGATCTGGGCGCCGCGCACCAGGTCGACCAGCTCGGTGTCGCTGATGCCCTTGACGAACTCGACGGCGTCCGCGAGCCCGTGCCGCTCGATGGCCTGGGCGACCGGCCCGTCCTCGGCGCGGCGGCCGACGACGACGAGGTGGGCGGCGGGGTTGCCGGTGCGGAGCTTGGCGAGCGCTTCGACCAGGTGGACGAGGCCCTTGAGCGGGACGTCGGCGCTGGAGGTGGTGACGATCCGGCCGGGGACCTCGGCGACCGAGGGGTCGGGCGACCACAGGCCGGTGTCGGCGCCGATGTGGACGACGTGGACGCGGCGGGGGTCCACGCCGAGGTGGTCCGTGATCTCGTCCTTGGAGGAGCCGGAGACGGTGAGCACGGACGGCAGCCGGCGCGCGACCCGCTTCTGCATGCGGGTGAAGGCGTACCAGCGGCGCACGGAGGCGCGGCGGCGGCGGGTGGGGGCCGCGTCCAGGTCGAGCTGCCGGTCGACGGTGATGGGGTGGTGGATCGTGGTGACGAGGGGGGCGCCGAGGTCGCCGAGGAGCCCGTAGCCGAGCGTCTGGTTGTCGTGGATGACGTCGAACTCGCCGCGCCGGGCGGCGAGGTGGCGCCGGGCCCGCAGGCTGAAGGTGAGCGGTTCGGGGAAGCCGCCGGTCCACATGGTGGCGACCTCGGCGGCGTCGATCCAGTCCCGGTACTCGCCGCGCTTCGGGGTGCGGAACGGGTCGGGCTGCCGGTAGAGGTCGAGGCTGGGCAGTTCGGTGAGCGGGACGCCCTCGTCGAGCACCGGGTAGGGCTGGGCGCCGATGACCTCGACGCTGTGGCCGAGGCGGGCGAGTTCGCGGGCGAGATGGCGTACGTAGACGCCCTGTCCGCCGCAGAAGGGGTTGCCCTTGTACGTGAGGAGCGCGATGCGCAGGGGGCCGTCTCCGTCGCCCGTGCCCGACGTACCGGGGCCCGTGCGGGGGCCCGACTCTATGGCCTCAGCGGTCACACTCGGCCCCCTTCTCACTGCGTGTTCGCCGGAGCGTAACCGCTCACGCTAATCTAGAACAAGTTTCAGACTGGATCGTTCAATGAGCTACGAATCTACCGGCAGGTAGCGTCGGTGCAACGGCCGGATCAGGTGATTCGCGCCACGGCACACACCCTGGCATGCTGTGCGCCGCCGCACCGGCCGTCGCGTCCTCGCGGACGCGGGGAGAAGCCACGGGGATGGGACACATGACAGCGGAAGCCAGACCGGCATCGCCGCCCCTGACGGAACGCCAGGAGGCCCGCCGCCGCCGCATCCTGCACGCCAGCGCCCAGCTCGCCGGGAAGGGCGGTTTCGAGGCCGTCCAGATGCGCGAGGTGGCGGAGGCCGCCGGGGTCGCCCTCGGCACCCTGTACCGGTACTTCCCGTCCAAGGTCCACCTCCTCGTCGCCACCATGCAGGACCAGCTCCAGCACATGCACACCACCCTCCGCAAGCGCCCCCCGGCCGGGGACGACGCGGCGGCCCGGGTCGCCGACACCCTGATGCGGGCCTTCCGCGCGATGCAGCGCGAACCGCACCTCGCGGACGCGATGGTCCGGGCCCTGACCTTCGCGGACCGCAGCGTGAGCCCCGAGGTGGACACCGTCTCGCGGCTCACGACCGCGATCATCCTGGACGCGATGGGGACCGGCCACCCGACGCCGGAACAGCTCTCGGCCGTCCGGGTGATCGAGCACACCTGGCACTCGGCGCTGATCACCTGGCTCTCCGGCCGGGCGTCGATCGCGCAGGTGCGCACGGACATCGAGACGGTGTGCCGGCTCATCGACCTGTCGGCGCCGGACCCGGCCTCCTGACCCGGGCGGGCGGCTGCCATGTGCGGCACCCACACGCTCCGGGGGCGAGGTGGGGTGCCCTGCACCATATCGACGGCGGCACGGTGTTCATACGGTTCGGCGACATCACAGGAACACGCCGAGGAGCCGGTCACCATGCCCCGCACAGCCAGCAGAGCCCGCAGAGCCCGCAGATCCCTCAGTGACATCCGTACCGTCGCCGTCCTGGCCGCAGCCGGCCTGCTGCTGACCGGCTGCACCGCCGCCGGGAAGGCGGGCGACTCCGGCTCGGCGAAGTCCGCCGACGACGCGGCCGTGAAGGTCGGCCTGGTGTACTCCAGGACCGGGCTCCTCGCCGACTACGGCAAGCAGTACCGCGACGGCTTCATGGCCGGCCTGGACTACGCCACCAAGGGCACCCGCAAGGCCGGCGGCCACCCCATCGAGGTCACCGAGCAGGACGACGCGGGCGACCCCGGCAAGGCCGTCTCCGCCGCGAAGAACCTGATCGGCAAGGGCTACAAGGTGCTGGCCGGCACCACCGACTCCGGCGTCGCCCTCCAGATGGCCCCGCTCGCCGCCCAGAACAAGATCCTCTACGTCAACGGCCCGGCCGCCACCGACGCGGTGACCGGCGTCAACGACTACACCTTCCGCTCGGGCCGGCAGTCCTACCAGGACATCCTGACGGCGGGGACGATGCTCGGTGAGGCCAAGGGCAAGAAGGTCACGGTGCTCGCCCAGGACTCCACCTTCGGCCAGGCCAACGTCGCCGCCGTCAAGGCGGTGCTCGGCGAGAAGGGCGCGAAGGTGGGCTCGGTGCTGGCTCCGCCCAGCGCGACGGACCTGACGCCGTTCGCCCGGCAGGTCAAGGCGGGCGGGCCCGACCTGGTCTTCGTCGCCTGGGCCGGCTCCACCGCCCCGGCGCTGTGGACCGCGCTGGACCAGCAGGGCGTGCTCGGCGCGAGCAAGGTCGTCACCGGCCTGGCCGGCACCGCCTCGTACCCCGTCTTCGGGGCCGCCGGGTCCAAGGTGTCGTTCCTGGCGCACTACTTCCCGGGCGCGGGCGGCGGCAACGCCGTGGAGAAGGCGATGCTGGACGCCGTGACGAAGGACGGCGGCCGGCCCGACCTGTTCACGCCGGACGGCTTCACCGCCGCCCAGATGATCGTGCACGCCATCGAGGAGGGCAGCGCCACCGACACCGCCGCGATGGTGAAGGCCCTGGAGGGCTGGAGCTTCGACGGGGTCAAGGGGCGGACCCGGGTCCGGGGCGAGGACCACGCGCTGCTGCAGCCGATGTTCGTGGCCCAGCTGGACGGCAAGGGCAAGACGGCCGAGCCGAAGCTGCTGGACACCGAGCAGATGGACGCCGTGGCACCGCCCGTGAAGCCCGCGGCGGGCTGAACCGTGACCGCACCCCACACCCTCGGGCCGGCAGGCCCGGCGGACCGGGTGGCGCCCGTGCTCCAGCTGGAGGGACTCGGCTGGAGCGTCGGCGGCGCCACCATCGTCGAAGACGTCACGCTGAGCGTCCGCGAGGGCGAGTTCCTCGCCTTCATCGGGCCCAACGGGGCGGGCAAGACCTCCCTGTTCAACCTCATCAGCGGGCTCAACCTGCCCACCGCGGGCCGCATCGAGCTGGACGGCGCCGAGATGACGGACCGGCCCGCGCACGCAAGGGCCAGGCGCGGGATCGGCCGGACCTTCCAGACCTCCAGCCTGTGGCCCGCGATGACCGTCGCCGACCACGTCCGGCTCGCCGCACAGGCCGCCCGGGGCGGCTCGTACCGGCTGTGGCGGCCCGCCGACCCGTACACCGCCGAGGTGGCCGGGGTCCTGGAACGCACCGGGCTCGCCCACCGGGCGAAGGCCACGGCGGCCGAACTCTCGCACGGCGAGAAGCGGAAGCTGGAGCTGGCCGTGCTGCTGGTGGGCGAACCCCGGCTGATGCTGCTCGACGAGCCGATGGCCGGGGTGAGCGCCGAGGAGGTCCCGGCGCTGACCGAACTCATCCGCACCCTGCACCGGGAGGAGGGGCGCACGGTCCTCATGGTCGAACACCACATGGACGTCCTGCTGGGCCTCGCGGACCGGCTCGCCGTGATGCACCACGGCCGGCTGCTGGCCCTGGACACCCCCGGCGCGGTCACCGCCGACCCGACCGTGCAGCAGGCGTACCTCGGGGAGGGGCTGTGACGGAGCAACCCCTGCTCGACGTCAAGGACCTGCGGGTCCTGATCGGCGGACGCCACATCCTGCACGGCGTCGACCTGGACGTCACCGCCCACGGCGTCACCGCGCTGCTCGGGCGCAACGGCGCCGGGAAGACCACCACCGTGCGGGGCGTCCTCGGCCTCGTCCCGCGCGCCGGCAGCGTCCGGCTCGGCGGCGAGGAGACCGTGGGCCTGCCCACCCACGCCCTGGTCCGGCGCGGCATCGGCTACGCCCCCGAGGACCGGGGGATCTTCGCCGGGCTGACCGTCGCGGAGAACCTGCGGCTGGCCGAGCGGCGCGGCGCGGGCGAGCCCGCGTACGGCCTCGTCCACGAACTCTTCCCCGAACTGAAGCAGCGCGCACGGCAGTTGGCCGGGACGCTGTCGGGCGGGCAGCAGCAGATGGTCGCCATCGGGCGCACCCTGCTCAACACCAACCGGCTGATCATCGCGGACGAGCCCACCAAGGGCCTGGCGCCGAAAGTCGTCACCGAGGTGGCCCAGGTGCTGGAGCGGGCCGCCGAGGCGGTGCCGGTGCTGCTCGTGGAGCAGAACCTCGCCGTGGTGCGCCGGCTCGCCGGGCACTGCGTGGTCCTCGCCGACGGCCGCACCGCCCACCGGGGCCCGGCCGCCGAGCTGCTGGGCGACGCGGAGGCGGCCCGCACGCTGCTCGGCGTGGGGCACGGCCCGGTCCCCGCACACCCTTCCGTGAAGGCGGATTCCTGATGTCCACCCTCGTCCTGCTCACCATGACCGGACTCGGTCTGGGGGCCCTCTACTTCCTCGTCGCGTCCGGACTCTCGCTGATCTTCGGCCTGATGGACGTGCTCAACTTCGCGCACGGGGCGCTGCTGTCCATCGGCGCGTACGGCACCTGGTGGGCCGCGTCCGGGAACCTGCCCGGCGCGGGCCCCGGCGGGGCCGGCTTCGTGCTGGCGGTCCTGTTCGGTACGGCGGTGGGCACCACCGCCGCCGTGCTGCTGGAACTCGCCGTCGTCCGCCCGCTCTACACCCGGCCGCGCGAGCAGGTGCTCGCCACGGTCGGGGTGGGGCTCGCCGTCCCCGCGCTGCTCTCCGGCATCTGGGGCTCGGACGCCCACACCTTCCCCGGGCCCGAGGCGCTGGGCGGGACCTTCGGGCTGCTGGGCGCGCAGGTCCCGGTCAACCGGCTGGTGCTGGTGGGGGCGGCGGTCGTGGTGCTGGTGGCACTGCGGCTGTTCCTCGGCCGGACCCGGCACGGCCTGGTCGTCCGGGCGGGGGTCGAGGACCGGGCGATGGTCACCGCGCTCGGCATCGACGTCCGCAGGGCGTTCACGCTGGTCTTCGCGATCGGCGGCTGCGCGGCGGCGCTGGGCGGGGCGCTCGGCGGGCTGTACTTCGGCTCGGTCGACCCCCACCAGGGCACCTCGCTGCTGATCTTCGCGTTCGTCGTCGTGGTCACCGGCGGCATGGGCTCGGTGACCGGCGCCGCCGTGGCGTCCGTGGTCATCGGCCTGGTCCAGCAGTTCGCCAACTACTACACCGCAGCGGGGCTCGGCGATCTGGCGGTCGTCGTCCTGCTCGCCGTGCTGCTGCTGATCCGGCCGCGCGGACTGACGGGGAGGCTCGCGTGAGCACCGCCACCGACACACACGACCGCACCGGCGAGCGGCCGGACACGGCTCCGGCCACGGCCGGGCGGGCCCGGCCGCTGCGCTGGTGGCCCGCCGCCGTCCTGCTGGTGCTGGTGGCCGCGCCGTTCAGCGCCGTGCCGGTGCCGGGCGTGCTCGACGGGCCCCTCGGCTCGGCGGGCAGTCTGCAACTCCTGGCGACCTGCCTGCTGTTCGGCGCTCTGGCCACCGGCTACGACCTGCTGCTCGGGCGGACCGGGCTGCTCTCGTTCGGCCATGCCCTGTACTTCGCGGCGGGCAGCTACGCCACCAACCTGTTCCTGCTGGAGGCGGGGCTGCCGTTCGCCCTCGCCACGGTCCTCGGGCTGCTCTTCGGGATCGCGCTGGCGCTGGCCCTGGGGTCGGTGAGCCTGCGCGTCACCGGCATCGGCTTCTCGATGGTGACCCTGGCGTTCGCCCAGGCGGGCTCGATCCTGGTGTCCCGCAACCCCGGCGGGGTCACCGGCGGCGAGGAGGGCCGGGCGGCCCCGTCCGACCTGCTGCCGTCCTCGCTCGTCGGCATCGACAACACCGCGAACCTGTACTGGATCGCGCTGGCCTACCTCGTCCTCACCCTGGGCGTCGTCCACTGGGCGGTCCGCTCCCCCACCGGCCGCGTCTGGGAGGGCATCAAGGAGAACGAGCGCCGGGTGGAGGTGCTGGGCCTCAAGCCGTACGGGTTCAAGCTGACGGCCTTCGTCGTCGCGGGCGGGCTCGCGGCGCTCGGCGGAATCGTGCACCTGCTCCTGACGGGCGGCTCCACACCCCAGACGACCGCCTCCGACTTCACGCTGTCGCTGCTCGTGATGGTGGTGCTCGGCGGCTCGGGGACCCGCTGGGGCCCGATGGTCGGCGGCATCCTCTACACCTGGGCCGACCACCGGCTCGGCGACCTGGCCGGTTCGGGCGCGGTCGCCGACCTGCCCGCCGTGCTGCGCGTACCGCTCTCGCAGCCGCTGTTCCTGCTGGGCGTGCTGTTCGTGGCCGTGGTACATCTGCTGCCCGGCGGCCTGGCCCGGCTGCCGTCCCGGCTGAGGGCCGTTTCGAACCGTAAGGAGACCGGAGACCAGTGATACCGCACGAGGAGATCCACGTCGCCGTGCCCGGAGGCGAGTTGGCCGCGCTGCGCTGGCGGGCCGCCGACCCGGACGCCCCGGTGGTGGTGGCGCTGCACGGCATCACCTCCAACGCGCTCTCCTGGGCGGCGGTGGCGCGGCTGCTGGCGGGACGGGTCACGCTGGTCGCCCCGGATCTGCGCGGCCGGGCCGGGAGTTCGCACCTGCCGGGCCCGTACGGCATCGCCGCGCACACCGACGACATCGCCGCCCTGACCGGAGCCCTGGGCCTGGACCGGGTGGTGCTGGCGGGCCACTCGATGGGCGCGTTCGTGGCGGCCCTGGCGGCGGTGCGCCACCCGTACCGTTTCGGGCCGCTGCTCCTCGTGGACGGCGGCATCGGCTTCCCGGCGCCGACGCACCTGACGCCGGACGAGCTGATGACGGCGGTGATCGGCCCGGCGATGGACCGGCTGTCGATGACCTTCCCCGACCGGGCCGCCTACCGCGCGTTCTGGCAGGCGCACCCGGCCTTCGCGGACGCCTGGTCCGAGGAGGTGGACGCGTACATCCAGCGCGACCTGACGGGTGAGGAGCCGGCCCTGCGCTCGTCCTGCCGGATCGAGGCGATCCGCACGGACGGGGTCGGCCTGTTCGACGAGGAGGTGCTCTCGGCGGTCCGGAAGCTGCCCGCCGACGCGGTGCTGCTGTGGGCGGCGCGCGGCCTGATGGACGAGGAGCAGGGCCTGTACGACGAGGGCCGGCTGGCCGCCGCCGACCTGGGCGGGACCCGGGTGGAGCCGGTCGCGGTGCGGGACGTGAACCACTACACGGTCCTCACGGGTGACCGGGGCGCGCGGGAGATCGCGGACCGGCTGGTGGCGTTCGCGCGCGCCTGAGCGGGATACGGAGCGGGCCCGGCGGTGTCGCCGGGCCCGCCCGTCCGTGCGGGTCAGGCGGCGCAGCCGCTGTCCGCGATGACGAAGTAGCCGGCCGGGGTCTCCTTCAGGGTGTGGCTGACGAAGACGTTGTACAGGCCCATGTTCTGGTTCGAGCCGTTGGCGTAGACGTACCCGCCGGACATGTGCGCCCGGCCCGCCGTGACGTGGGCGTAGTTGGTGGCGCTGTAGCACGCGGCGGGGCCGGGTGTGCCGGGGTCGCCGCCGTCGCCCGGGTCGCCGCCGTCGCCCGGGTCGCCGCCGTCGCCGGGGGCGGTGCCGCCGTCCAGGCCCCAGAAGACGCCGGTGTAGTACGAGGAGCAGATGGAGCTCAGGAAGTAGGCGGCGGTCGAGCCGCACTGCTGGTCGCCCGAGCCGGGGGCGACGGCCAGGCCGTGGCCCATGCCGGAGACCGAGTACATCTGCACCGCGGGCTTCCCGGAGGCGTCGTTGTAGACGGTACGGATGGTGTTGCCGGGCAGGGTGTCGGTGGACGACGGGGTCTGGCCGATGCCCCAGACGTTGGTCCACTGGTCGCGCAGGGCCGTGGCGTTGGCCGGGTAGACCGTGTAGTCGGACGTGCCCTGCCAGATCGCCACCCGGGGCCACGGGCCGCTGTAGCCGGGGTAGGCGGCGCGGACCTTGTCGCCCCACTGCGCGGGCGTCTGGCTCTGCGGGCCGTACTGGCAGGTCGAGGCGGCCACCTGGCTCGTCGCGCACTGGGCGGGCAGCCCCGAGGCCACCGAGCCGCCCGCGAACACGTCCGGGTAGGCGGCGAGCAGGTCGGCGGTCATCCCGCCGCCCGCCGAAAGGCCGGTGACGTACACCCGGCGGGCGTCGGTGCCGTAGGTGCGCTTCGCGTAGTCGACCATCTGCACGATGGACGCGGCCTCGCCCTTGCCCCGGGTGTCGTCGGCCGGGTCGAACCAGTTGAAGCAGGACAGCGCGTTGTTGGCGGAGGTGGTCTGCGGGAAGACGACCGCGAAGCCCCAGGCGTCGGCGAACTTCGGCCAGCCGGAGTTGGTGTAGTACGCGTCGGCGGTCTGCGTGCAGCCGTGCAGTGCGACGACGAGGGGGGCGTTGTCGGGGAGCTGGGCGGGGGTGTACGCGTACATCTGGAGGTTGCCGGGGTTGGTGCCGAAGCCGGTCACCTGCTGGAGGCCGGCGGCAGCTGCGGCGGGCTGCGCGGCGGCGGTGGCGGTCAGCGTCGCGGCGAGCAGAGCGAGGGCGGCGGTGGACGCGACGCGGCGGAAGAGGCGTTTCAGGATCGTTGGACGCACGGGGCTGCATCTCCCTGTCGTGGGGGTGGGGGGCCGATGGGGTCGCTGCCGGAACCTACGAGCAGCCGGGGCCCCCGCCCATGTGGCAGACGGACACCGGCGGGCCCCGGCTGTGTGCGGCCGGTCCCTTGCGCCGCCCCCGGGCCCGGCGCGGGGGGCCGCCCGGCGGGGACCGGCACCACGTACGCCGCCACCATGCCGGGGCGGGAGGGTGTGTGCACCGGCGCCATGTGACACGGGCCGCCGCGTACCTACCGTGACGGCCATGGAGACTTCCCGCAGACCGGATCACGAGCCCGCCGCCCCCGCGCCCGGCGGACCGACGCAGCCGCCCGCAGTACCCGTCCTGGCCGGGCGCACCGCGCTGGTGACCGGGGCGGCGAGCGGGATCGGACGGGCCTGCGCCCAGGCGCTCGCCGCCGCGGGCGCCCATGTGCACGTGGTGGACCGGGCCGGTGAGGCCGCCGAGCGCCTGGCGGAGGAGATCGGCGGGACGCCCTGGGTGGTGGACCTGTCCGAGCCGGCGGTCGTGGACACCCTGCCGGCCGATGTGGACGTGGTGGTCAACAACGCGGGGCTCCAGCACGTCGCCCCGGTGCACGCGTTCCCGCCGGAGCGGTTCGCGCTGATCCAGCGCGTGATGGTGGAGACCCCGTTCCGCGTCTTGCGCCGGACCCTGCCGGGCATGTACGAACGCGGCTGGGGGCGCGTCGTCAACATCTCCTCGGTGCACGGGCTGCGCGCGAGCCCGTACAAATCGGCCTATGTGACGGCCAAGCACGCGTTGGAGGGGCTGAGCAAGGTGGTCGCGCTGGAGGCGGCGGAGCACGGGGTGACGAGCAACTGCGTCTGCCCCGGTTACGTCCGCACCCCCCTGGTGGAGAACCAGATCGCCGACCAGGCCCGCACGCACGGCGTTTCCAAGGAGGAGGTGGTGGAGCGGGTGATGCTGGAACGCAGCGCGATCAAGCGCCTGATCGAACCGGCGGACGTCGCCGAGGCGGTCCTGTGGCTGTGCGGCCCGCGCACCGGTCACATCACCGGCTCCTCCCTCTCCATGGACGGCGGCTGGACCGCGAACTGACCCGCCCGACCCGCTAGGAACCCTGGACGCCATGCCTGAACCGCTCCCCTCCGCCGCACCCCACCTCCGGCGCCTGTTCGACCTGCTGGCCGACGACGCGCCGGCCGAGGCGCTGGGGGCGGTCTCCTCGCAGGCGCGGGGGGACGGGGTGCCCGCCGACGAGCTGGCGGAGGTGGAGCGGGCGACGGCGACCGCGCTGCGGATCAGGAGCGTGCTGCGCCAGCACCGGCGGCGCGAGCTCCAGCTCACCGCGCTCTTCGACACGGCGGGCGACCTGGCGGCATCCCGCGATCTGGACGACGTGCTGAAGGCGATCGTGCGGCGGGCCCGGATGCTGCTGGGCACGGACACCGCGTATCTGACCCTCCCGGACGAGGAGGCCGGCGACACCTACATGCGGGTGACGGACGGCTCGGTCTCGGTGCTCTTCCAGCGGCTGCGCCTGGAGCTGGGCGAGGGGCTGGGCGGTCTGGTGGCGCAGACGGCGAGCCCGTACGCGACGCCGGACTACCGCACCGACGAGCGCTTCCGCCACACCCGCAACATCAACGCCGGGGTCCTGGACGAGGGCCTGGTCGCGATCCTGGGCGTGCCGCTGCTGCTGGGCTCCAGCCGGGGCGGTACGGGGAAGGTGATCGGCGTCCTGTTCGCGGCGGACCGGGCGCCCCGGGTCTTCAGCCCCGACGAGGTCGCCCTGCTCTGCTCGCTGGCCGCGCACGCCGCGATCGCCATCGACACGGCCCGCGCGCTCGCCGACACCACATCGGCGCTCGCCGAACTGGCGGAGGCCAACGCGGAACTGGCCGAGGCCAACGCCTCCGTGCGGGCGCACTCGGCGGCCATGCGGCGGGCCGAGGAGTCGCACGACCGGCTCACCGACCTGGTGCTGCGCGGCCGGGACGTCAAGGACGTGGCGGCGGCCGTGGCCGGGCTGCTCGGCTCGCCGCTGACCATCCACGACCCGGGCGGCCGCCCGCTGGCCGCCGTCCGCCCGGACGGTACGGGCTTCGCCGCCGACAGCCTGGACGCCGGGTGGCTGGCGGAGGCGGCCGAGGAGTCGCGTACGGGGGCGCGGGCCGTACACCGCGAGGGGAGGGTGGTGTGTGCGGTGCTGGCCGGTCAGGAGCTGCTGGCCGGCCTCGTGCTGCACCGCGGCCGCCCGCTGGACGACTCCGACCGGCGGCTGTTCGAGCGGTCGGCGGTGGTGACGGGGCTGCTGTTACTGCTGCGGCGCACGGTGGCCGAGACGGAGAACCGCATACGCGGCGAGCTGATCGCCGACCTGCTCACGGATACCGGCCGCGATCCGGCGGGCCTGGCCGAGCGGGGGCGCCGCCTCGGCATCGACCTGGACCGCCCGCACCTGCTGCTGGTGGCGGAGACCGATGCGCGCGAGCGGCTGGCGCCTGCCGCGATGCGTTTCCTGTTCGGCGGCGAGAACCAGGGCGTGAGCGCCGAGCACGCGGGTGCGGTGGTGCTGCTGACCGAGTACGGCGGTACGGGTGCGGGCGCGGCGGCCCGTGCGGCGGCGGCCCAGCTCGGGCAGCTGGCCCAGTCCCCCGTCACGGTGGCCGCCGCCGGTCCCGCCCGGGGCCCCCGGGAGCTGGCCGCCGCCTACGCGGAGGCGGCGCGCTGTCTGCGGGCGATGCGGGTGCTGGGGCGTACGGGCGAGGGCGCGTGTGTGGAGGAGCTGGGCTTCCTGGGCGTGGTGCTGGGCAACGCGCAGGACGTGGACGGGTTCGTGGCGGCGACGCTGGGGCCGCTGCTGGAGTACGACGCCCAGCGCGGCACGCATCTGGTGCGGACGCTGAGCGCGTACTTCGGCGCGGGCGGCAGCCTGATCCGGGCCAAGGACGAGCTGCACGTGCACGTGAACACGGTGGTGCAGCGCCTGGACCGCATCCAGGTGCTGCTGGGCCGCGACTGGAACGAACCGGACCGGGCGCTGGAACTGCAACTGGCGCTGCGGCTCCATCTGCTGTCGGACGCCGGCCGTTAGTCCTCCGGTCCTCCAGTCCTCCGGTCGTCTAGTCCTCCGGCGGGAACACCACCTCTCCGGTGTCGGCGAGGGCGAGGGTGATGGCCTCGACCGGGCAGCCCTCGGCGGCGGCGAGCACGCGTTCGTTGGCGTCGGCCTCCGGGTCGACGGGGTGGGACTGGCGGGCGGAGTCCAGCCGGAAGCCGTCCGGCGCGTGGTTCACGCACATGCCCGAGCCGATGCACACCCCGCGGTCGACCTCGACGCTCCAGCGGTCCCCCATCAGCCCTCGCTCCCGTACCTGGCGGGCAGATGGATCATCTTGTGCTCGAAGAACTCGCCGTACCCCTCCGGCCCGAACTCCCGCCCCAGGCCGGAGTTCTTGTAGCCGCCGAACGGGCCGAGCATGTCGAGGCTGAAGGTGTTCACGCTGTACGTGCCGGTCCTGACCCGGCGGGCGACGTCGATGCCGCGCTCGGTGTCGGCGGTCCAGACGCTGCCGCTGAGCCCGTACTCGGAGTCGTCGGCGATCCGTACGGCCTCCTCCTCGTCCCCGTACGGCAGCAGGCAGATGACCGGGCCGAAGATCTCCTCGCGGGCGACGCGCATGGAGTTGTCGACGTCCCCGAGGAGCGTGGGTTCGACGTACCAGCCGCGTTCCTGCGAGGCCGGGCGGCCGCCGCCGGCCAGGAGTTCGGCGCCCTCCTCCTGGCCGATGCGGATGTAGTCCAGGGAGCGCTGCCGCTGGCGGCGGGCGACGAGCGGGCCCAGTTCGGTGGCGGGGTCGAGCGGGTCGCCGACCCTGAGCGCGCCGGCCGCCGCCGCGAATGCCTCGGCGCACTCCCCGTACCGGGAGCGCGGCACGAGGATGCGGGTCTGGGCCACGCACGCCTGCCCGTTGATCATCCAGGCGAAGGGCACGATGCCGGCGACGGCGGCGTCCAGGTCGGCGTCGGGGAGGATCACGGCGGCGGACTTCCCGCCCAGCTCCAGCGTGACGCGGGTGAGGTTGCGGGAGGCGACCTCCATGACGCGGCGGCCGGCGGCGACGGACCCGGTGAAGGACACCTTGTCGACGCCCGGGTGCCCCACCAGGTATTCGCTGACCTCGCGGTCGGCGGGCAGGATCGACAGCACGCCCTCGGGCAGCCCGGCCTCGGCGGCGATCTCGGCCAGCAGGTAGGCGTCCAGCGGCGTCTCGGGCGACACCTTGAGGACCGCCGTGCAGCCGGCGAGCAGCGCGGGCGCGAGTTTGGCGGCTGCGGTGAACTGGGGCACGTTCCACGGCACGACGGCCGCGACGACCCCGACCGGCTCCCGCCGCACGAGCAGCGGCCCGAGCGCCCCGTCCCTGCGCTCCTCGTAGGGGAAGGAGCGGGCGACGGTGAGCGCCGCGTCCCACACCATCATCGCGGCCAGCGCCTGCACCATGACGCTCGACGTGTACGGGGTGCCGTTCTGCGCGCTGATGACCCGGGCCATCTCCTCGTACCGGGCGGCGAAGGCGTCCTTGATGCGGGTGACGACGGCGATCCGCTCGTCCAGGCTCGTCCGGGGCCAGGGGCCGTGGTCGAATGCCTGCCGGGCGGCG
The DNA here is from genome assembly GCF_004795015.1 of Streptomyces sp. A1277. Classification (GTDB taxonomy): domain Bacteria; phylum Actinomycetota; class Actinomycetes; order Streptomycetales; family Streptomycetaceae; genus Streptomyces. The sequence goes on from NZ_SSBI01000013.1 coordinate 21,731, forward strand.
GCGACGGCCCGGTCCACGTCGGCCTCGGAGGCGTGCGGCACCCGGCCGATGACCTGCTCGGTGTGCGGGGAGACGACCTCGATGACGTCCCGCCCGAGCGGATCGGCCCACTCCCCGCCGATGAACAGTTTTCCGTGTTCGACAAGCTCGCTCATGGCTGCTGCCTTCCGCGACGCGGCACGTGATCCGGCTCGGAGGCCCACCCGGCGACCGGACCTGACTGGTTGTCAGAACTGATACCAGCTCCGGGTGCAGGAGTCCATGGAGCGCACCGCCGCCGCCGGGCGGTGGCCGGCCGGGGCTACCACTGGAACAAGCTCTCGTTAGAGTGGAGGCGGCGCGTCGTGGCCGTACCCCGGACGCCGCCGAGGCCGCGCAGAGATGGGGAGCCCATGACGCAGGTGATCAACCACGGTGGCGGTGTCCACAGCATCGAGGTCCCCATCCCGGACAACCCGCTGGGCCACACCCTGGTCCACCTCCTGGACACCGGCCGCGGCCCGGTCCTGATCGACACCGGCTGGGACGACCCGGAGGCGTGGGACACCCTCACGGCGGGCCTGACCACCGCGGGCGTGGACGTCGCGGACATCCACGGCGTGGTGATCACTCACCACCACCCCGACCACCACGGCCTCTCCGGGCAGGTCCGCGAGGCGTCCGGGGCCTGGATCGCGATGCACGCGGCGGACACGGCGATCGTGCGCCGGACCCGTGAATCGGAGCCCGGCAGCTGGCTGTCGTACCTGGCGGCGAAGCTGACGGCGGCCGGCGCCCCCGAGGACCACATCGCCCCGCTGCCGGCCGCCCGCGAGCAGGGCGGCCGCATGCGCACCCTGCCCGGTCTGCGGGCCGCGCTCCCGGACCGCGAGATCGTGCCGGGCGAACTCCTGGACCTGGCCGGCCGCTCGCTGCGCGCGATCTGGACCCCGGGCCACACCCCGGGCCACGTCTGCCTGCACCTGGAGGAGGAGCACCCGGCGAACCTCCCCGGCCGGGGCCGCCTCTTCTCCGGCGACCACCTGCTGCCCGGCATCAGCCCGCACGTGGGCCTGTACGAGGACCCGGACGACGCGACGGCCACCGACCCGCTCGGCGACTACCTCGACTCGCTGGAACGCGTCGGCCGGCTGGGCGTGGCCGAGGTGCTGCCCGCCCACCAGCACGCCTTCGCGGACGCGGCGGGCCGGGTCCGCGAACTCCTGGACCACCACGAGGAGCGCCTGACGGGACTGCTCGCCCTCCTCGCCGCACCCCTCACGCCGTGGCAGCTGGCGGAGCGCATGGAGTGGAACCGCCCCTGGGAGCAGATCCCCCACGGCTCCCGGAACATCGCCGTGTCGGAGGCCGAGGCGCATCTGCGCCGGCTGGTGAAGCTGGGCCGGGCGGAGGCGGTGGCGGGGAGCGAGCCGGTAACGTACGTGGCGGTGTGACGAGCGCGGGCCCGGTCACCGATCCGCCCGTCCGGCGGCGGGTGGTGCACCCCCCTCACCTCGTACAACGCTTCGGCGGGTTCGGGAGTCTTCCTTGTCCGACCTCCGCACCCGGTACGTCACCTGGAGTTCCCGTATGCCCCGATTCAGCATTGTCATCCCTGTCTTCAAGGTGCAGGGATACCTTCACGAGTGCCTGGACTCGGTCCTGGGGCAGTCGTTCCGGGACATCGAGGTGATCGCCGTCGACGACTGCTCGCCGGACGCCTGCGGGGCGATCATCGACGAGTACGCGGCCCGCGACGCACGCGTCAAGGCCGTGCACCTGCCGGAGAACGTGGGCCTGGGGCGGGCGCGCAATGCCGGGTTGCGGCACGCTCGGGGCGACTACGTCCTCTTCCTCGACAGTGACGACTCCTACACCCCCGGTCTGCTCCAGGCACTGGCCGACCGGCTCGACGCGGTGGGGGAGCTGGACATCCTCGTCTTCGACCACGTGCGCACCCACTGGTACGGCAAGGGCCCGCGCAGCCAGACCGCGGACCTGGTCGCGCGGGCGGGCACGGACGTCTTCCGCATCAAGGACCGGCCCGAGTTCATCGAGCTGTTCCTGGTGGCCTGGAACAAGGCGTTCCGCCGGGAGTTCTTCCTGAAGGAGGGCTTCCAGTACGCGCCCGGCCTGTACGAGGACGCGCCGGTCTCCCATCTGGCGATGGTCACGGCCGAGCGCATCGGCTGCCTGGACCGGGTCGGTGTCGAGTACCGGCAGCGCCGCCACGGCGCGATCACGAAGACGCCGGGCCGCAAGCACTTCGACATCTTCCCGCAGTACGAGGGGCTGTTCGCCGCCCTCGCCGAGCGCCCCGGACTGGCCTGGGCCCAGAGCCTGCTGTTCGAGCGCGCCCTGGACCACATGCTGTTCGTGATCAAGCGCCCCGACCGGGTGCAGGTCAGCGACCGCAAGGACTTCTTCGCCCTCACCGCGGACTTCTACGCCAAGCACCTCCCGGCCGGTTTCACGCCGCCGGGCGGGGCGGTCGGGGCCTCCATGCGCACCTTGGCCAAGCGGTCGTTCCGCACCTACCAGGCGACCGAACTCGCCGTCCGGGTCAGAAGAAGGGGACCGAAGAAGGTCCTCAGGATCACGAACAAGGCCGGCGAACGCGCGTCCGCGGGCCTGTACACCGTGCACCGCCGGCGCCCCCTGGACCCGCACCTCGCCGTCTACACCTCGTACGGGGACGGCCTGCCCTCCTGCAACCCGCTGGCCGTCTTCGAGAAGGCCGGGGAGCTGGCCCCGCAGGTGCACGGCGTGTGGCTGGTGCGCGCGGAACTCGCCCCCGAGGTGCCCGAAGGCGTCGACCACGTCGTGCGCGGGTCGCGCCGCTACTGGGAGGTGATGGCCCGCGCCACGTATTTCGTGAGCAACGGCGACTTCCCGGACGACATCGTCAAGCGCCCGGGACAGGTGTACCTCCAGACGCACCACGGCACCCCGCTCAAGCGCATGGGCCTGGACCGGAAGGCCCATCCCGCCGCCGCCCGGGGCATGGACTTCGGCCGCCTCCTGGAGCGGGTGGACCACTGGGACCTCAGCGTCTCGTCCAACCAGCACTCCACCGCGCAGTGGGAGCGCGTCTACCCCGGCGCCTTCGAGTCCCTGGCCACGGGTTACCCGCGCAACGACCGCTACTACACCTCCGGCGCCGAGGACGTCGCCGCCGCCCGCGCCCGGCTCGGCATCGCCCCCGGCAGGACGGCCGTGCTGTACGCGCCGACCCACCGGGACTACCGGAAGGACTGGACGCCCTCCTTCGACCCCGCACGGCTGGCCGAGGCGCTGGGCGACGACTTCGTCCTGATGGTCCGGACCCACCCCCTCGACAGCCGGAGCCCGCGGCTGGCCGAACTCGCCGGACACGGCAGCGTCATCGACGTCTCCCGCCACCCCTCGGTCGAGGAGCTGTGCCTGGCGGCGGACGCGCTCGTCTCGGACTACTCGTCCGTGATCTTCGACTACGCCAACCTCGACCGCCCCATCGTCGTGCACGCCGACGACTGGGAGACCTACTCACAGGTCCGCGGGGTCACCTTCGACCTTCTCTCCGGCCTGCCCGGCGACACCCCGGGCCCCGTCACGACCACCGAGGACGAACTCACCGACGTCTTCCGCAGCGGTCGCTGGCGCGGCCCCGAGTCCACCGCGCTGCGTGCCGCCTTCCGCGCACGCTTCTGCCAGTACGACGACGGGCACGCCGCCGAGCGCGTCGTGCGCCGCCTCTTCCTCTCCGAGGACCCGGGCCCTGCGCCGGTCCCGCTCGCGCGGCGGACCCCGGCGCCCGCGCCCGGCCGGGCGTAGGGGCCGGGGCCCCCGGCGCCCGAGCCGGGTCGCGTGCGGGGGCGGAAACGGAAGAGGCCCCGGCGCGGTGTGCGCCGGGTCCCCGGCCCTCCCCCGTCACCCCACCGCCACCCCCGTGGGCGGCGGGTGCGGGGCGCGGAAGGTGAAGGCGTCGGGGCTCTCGCCCTTCTCACGGAGCAGGGCCACGCGCTCCATCGCCTCCTCGACACTCGGGCGGTGGCCGGCCGGGACCCACCACAGCGCGAAGTGATGGTCGCTCAGTCGCTCGAACCATTCACGGCGGCGGGCGAGCACCCGGAGGTGGTCACTGCGGTAGACGTAGTCGCGCAGCGCCTCGACCGATTCCCAGACCGAGCAGTTGATCAGGAAGAGGTCGTCATCGCTCTGGGGGCGCAGGCTCGTCGCGTCGGCTCCGCCGTCGTCGACCATGCGCCACACGAAGCCGGGGGACCCGTCGGCGAGGGCGTTGATCTCGGAGAGCTGTGCGACGAAGTCGGCGAGTCGGGGGGTGTCGAGCGGGGCGAGGATGCGCCCGACATTGACCTGGGCAAGGTGGAAGTCGTTCACGGGCCCAAGCATGGCCGGGTGAACCTTCTAAAGTCAACGGATTCTTTTTTAGACTTCTCCAGGTGCCTCGATCGCGACGCAGCAGCCGTGCGGGAGGGGGTCCATCGCCGCGCGCCAGCCCTCGGCCCCGGGCAGCCCGGCGAGCAGGCCCTCGATGCCGGCCAGGTTCATCCCGCAGACCAGGGCGGGGAATTGGTCCGCCAGGGCGTGGAAGGGGCAGTTGTTCAGACGGAGCTTGCCGCAGTCCCAGAACGGCTCGTAGCCACGCGCCCGCAGCACCTCGACCGGGTCCGCCCCCTCCTCGGACGCGCCGCCGTCGGCCTCCCCGGCCGCCCGCGCCGCCGACTGCAACTCCGTGTCCAGGCCGGCCCGTTCGACCACCTCGGCGAGCAGCTTGCTCGCGGTGTCGTAGGAGCGGGGCGGTACGGACACGGCGTGCTCGCCCTCGGCCCGCCGGTACAGCTTCGAGGGCCGGCCGGCCCCCGGGCCGCTGCGCCCGGAGAGCCGCCGGAAGCTCACCTCCAGCAGCCCGGCCTCGACCAGCTTGTCCAGGTGGAACGCGGCCAGCGATCGGGAGACCCCGACCGCCTCGGCCGCCGCGTCCCGGCCCACCTCGTCCGGGGTGCCGGTGACATGGCGGTACAGCCCGCGCCGCACCGGGTCCGCCAGCACGGCCAACGCCTCAAGGGCGGCATCCTCACTGCTCACGGCAGCGAGTCTAGAACCGACGGATGCGGGCGGCGGCGTTCACTCCCGCCGGGCCAGGGCGCCGAGTATCAGCCCGGCCTCCTTGCGCGGTGCGCCGATGAGGACCGTGCGGTCGCCGTCGCGGCACTCGATGACCGCCGCGTCGTACTTGTACATGGTGTACCAGGCATGGGGGTCGCCCGGCCGCAGCCCCCGTACGCCGTGCACGGTCAGCGTCGCGGGCAGCGGCCTGCGGGCGACGCGGCCCGTCGGGTCCGGGGTCGTCGCCGGGGGCCCGTCGCCGAGGACGAGGTTGCCGAAGCCCGCCGCGCTGTACGGGACGTCGCCGTGGACGGACGCGCTCACGCACCGCACGCCCTTCACGGCCACCGGCACGATGTCGCTCGTGTCCGCCGCACGCGTCGCTCGGCGCTGCAGCCGCCACGCGCAGAGCGCGGCCAGCGCGAACGACGGCGGGACGGCGCACGCGGTGACCGTGAACGCGTTCCCGATCCCGCTGCCCACCATGCCGCCGGTGAATCCGACGAGGGCCACCAACGTGAACGTCAGGAACCATACCATGAACCGCATGGGCGCCATGTGCGTCGCGGACGGGTAGCGGTAGCGGTACCACCAGGCGGCGTGCAGCAGGACGAGGCCGAAGGGCACGAGCAGCAGGCCGAAGGCCACCGGGAAGCGCCAGTCTTCGGACGGCGACGCCTTGGTCTCCTGGGTGGCCGCACCGAACCGGACCGTGCGGATCTCGCCGCGCCAGTACACGAGGGTCACCTCGTCGCCCGAGCGCACGGCGGAGTACACCGGCTCGGAGCCGATCATGTGGATGCGGTGCACCGCGTCCGCGCCCGGCGCCGCGTCCCGTTCCGCGGCGGTCAGCCAGTAGCGCACGCCCCGGCCGGTGGAGACGTCCTCCGTGGCCCGCACCGTCGCCGGCACCGCCGTCGTGCACGAGGCCGACCGGGGCTGCCCGGCCCGGCACGCGGGCGCGGCGGCGTAGGCGTCCACGTCGTGGACCGCGCCCGGGACCAGCGCGAACAGCACCGCACCGGCCAGCACGCACAGCAGGCCGACGCACGCGGGCGCCAGCAGCCTCCAGCGCTCCGGTGTCCTCGGTCCGCCGCTCGTCGTCGTATCCATTCCGGACTCCCGCCCCTCCCGGCCCCCGGCCGTCCCGCCTCACCGTCCGCCCGCATTCTGCCCCGGCGGCGGCGCCCGGACAGGGCCCCCCGGGCCCCGCCCGGTAGAGTGTGCGAGTCGTCATCATGCCCGTTCAGGGGGAAGCCGGTGCGAATCCGGCACTGACCATTCCCCAAGCTCTCGACTTCGCTCGAGCAGGGGGAGACCCCATTCCGTGAACCGCCGCCTTCGGCGGAAGTCGGAATGCCCTGTCCGTGTCGTGACCGGCTCGTGCCGTCGGGGACCCCCGGCGGCCGGCACCGTCGAGGTATACGGAGCCGGAGCCTGGTGCCTGTGTGTGCCTGTGCCCGGTTCCCCCAGGAGAGGCCCCCGCCGCCATGACCGTACGCCGCAGCGCAGCTGCGCTCGCCGCCACCGCCGCCGTGCTCTGCGCGGCCGCAGCCCCGGCCGCCGTCGCCGCGCCGTCGCCCTCCCCCTCCGCGGCGCTGCCCTCGGGTCTTTACGGCACGAAGGACCCGACGTACGACGGGGTGTGGCGGCAGTCACTGGCGTTCCTCGCGCAGCGCGCCGTGGGTGTCACGCCCGCCGCGAAGGCGGTGGACTGGCTGACCGGCCAGCAGTGCGACAGCGGGGTCTTCCCCGCGTACCGCGCGGACGCCTCCGCGCCCTGCACCGACAAGACGATGGCCGACACGAACGCGACGGCCGCCGCAGCCCAGGCCCTGCGCGACGTCGGCGGGCACCAGGACGCCGTCGCGAACGCCGTCAGCTGGCTCAAGTCCGTCCAGAACGAGGACGGCGGCTGGGGCTACACCGCGGGCAGCCCCAGCGACGCGAACTCCACGTCCCTCGTGATCGGCGCCCTCGCCCGGGCCGGCGCGAAGCTCGGGGACGTGACGACGGACGGCGGCAGGACCCCGTACGCCGCGCTGCTCACCTTCGCCATCCCCTGCGGCGGCAAGGACGGCGGCGCCTTCGCCTACCAGCCCGACAAGGCCGGCAAGCTCGCCGCCAACGCCGACGCCACCGCGGCCGGCGTCCTCGGCGCGCTCGGCAAGGGGCTCGTCGTCGGCAACAACGCCGCGGTCAAGGACCCCACCTGCCACAAGGGGTCCGCGTCCGGACCCGAGCAGGCCGCGCAGAACGGCGCCTCCTACCTCGCCACCACCCTCGCCGAGAGCGGCCACCTCGACTCGGCGCCGATGCCGGGCGCGCAGGACAGCGCCCCGCAGCCCGACTTCGGCAACACCGCCGACGCGGTCGTCGCCCTGTCCGCATCCGGCCACAAGGACAAGGCCGCCGCCTCGGTCACCTGGCTGGAGAAGAACTCCGCCGACTGGGCGAAGGAGAACGGCCCGGCCGCCTACGCCCAGCTGATCCTGGCCGCCCACGCGACCGGCACCGACGTCCACGACTTCGGCGGTGCCGACCTGGTCGCCCAGCTCAACGCGACCGGCCCCGAGCCCGCCGCCGTGAAGAAGCCTCAGGCGACCGCCACCGAGGACGAGGAGAGGAAGGACAGCGGTGACGGCGACGGCATCGGCGGCCTCTGGTGGTTCGTCGGGATCGGCCTCGCCGTCGGCGCGGGCGTCGGCTTCCTGATCAGCGGCCGCCGCAAGAACCAGCAGCTGTGAGGGGCGTCGCACGGACCGCCGCGCTCCTGGTCGCCGGCGCCGTGCTGGCCGTGCTCGGCGCGGGCACGGCACAGGCGGCGGGCTACCGCTACTGGTCGTTCTGGGAGGGCTCGGCGAGCGGCTGGTCGTACGCCACCCAGGGGCCGTCGCTCGTGCGGCCCGACGACGGCTCGGTGCAGGGTTTCCGGTTCGCGGTGAGCGCGGACTCCGAGGACGCGTCGAAGCCGCGCCGCGCCCCCGACTTCGCGAAGATCTGCGCGGACACACCCGCGAAGGGCGGCAGCAAGCGGGTCGCGCTCGTGATCGACCCGGGCGTCGCGGCGGACGCGCCGGACGGGGAGACCCCGCCCGCGCCGCGCACCGCCTGCGCGCGCGTGGCGAAGGACGCGAGCAGCGCGGAGGCGCTGGCCTCGGTCGCCGGGCCGCTGCGCTACGACACGAGTGCGATGCTCTGCGCGATCTCCGGCTACCCGGCCACCGGCTGCGGCGAGCAGGTCTCCGGCAACGGGAACGACGGCTCGGACACCGGCGGCGGCCGGGCGCCCACCTCGGCGTCCGCCGCCGGCTCCTCCTCCGGCGACGGCGGCGGCCCGTCCGCCGGGGTCCTCGTCGGGATCGGCGCCGTCCTGCTCCTCGGCATCGCCGCAGTCGCGCAGGCCCGCCGCCGCCGCGGATGACCGGCTCGACGGCCGGCCGCACGGACCCCGCGACGGCCCGGCTCCCCGCCTGGCGCGCCCCCGCCGCGACCCGCAGCAACGCGCTGCCGGCCGGGGCGTGGTGGCTGTGGGCGCTCGGGCTGGCCACCGCCGCGTCCCGGACCACCAACCCACTGCTGCTCGGCCTGCTGGTCGGGGTCGCGGGGTACGTGGTGGCCGCGCGCCGCACCGACGCGCCGTGGGCCAGGTCCTACGGGATGTTCATCCGGATCGGGCTGTTCGTCATCGTGGTGCGCCTCCTCTTCTCCGTCTTCCTGGGCTCGCCGATCCCCGGCACGCACGTCGTGTTCACACTGCCGGAGGTGCCGCTGCCCGCCTGGGCCAAGGGCGTCCGGATCGGCGGCCGGGTCACCGCCGAGCAGCTGCTGTTCGCGCTGTACGACGGGGCGAAGCTGGCGGCCCTGCTGATCTGCGTCGGCGCGGCGAACTCGCTCGCCAACCCGGCCCGGCTCCTGAAGTCGCTGCCCGGCGCGCTGTACGAGGCCGGGGTCGCCGTCGTCGTCGCGATGACGTTCGCGCCGAACATGGTGGCCGACGTGCTGCGGCTGCGCACCGCCCGGCGGCTGCGCGGCCGTCCGACCGGCGGGGTGCGGGCGGTGCTCCAGATCGGGCTGCCCGTCCTGGAGGGCGCCCTTGAGCGGTCGGTCGCGGTGGCGGCGTCGATGGACGCGCGCGGCTACGGGCGCACCGCACGGGTCCCGGCCGCCGTCCGGCACACCACGAACGTCCTCACGCTCGGCGGCCTGCTCGGCGTGTGCGCCGGCACGTACGGGCTGCTCGCCGCGCAGGGTGCGGTGTACGGGCTGCCGCTGCTGATCGCCGGTCTCGTCGCCGCGATGGCCGGGCTGCGCCTGGGCGGAGCCCGTTCGGCGCGGACCCGCTACCGGCCCGACCGGTGGGGGGTGCGGGCCTGGCTGGTCGCGGGGTCGGGCGCGGTGGTCGCGGCGGCGATGATCCGGGCCGGGAGCGCCGATCCCGCGGCGCTGCACCCCGGGGTCGTACCGCTCACCGCTCCCGTGCTGCCGCTGTGGCCGGCCGCCGCCGTGCTGCCCGGGCTGCTGCCGGCACTGGTCGCGCCCGTCCCGCCCTCCCCCACAGGCTTCGAGGAGCAGGTGTGATCCGGTTCGACGATGTTTCGGTGCGGTACGAGGGTGTGGAGCGCCCCACCCTGTCGGGGGTCGATCTGACGGTCCCGGAAGGCGAGCTGGTGCTGCTCGTCGGTCCTTCCGGGGTGGGCAAGTCGACGCTGCTGGGCGCCGTCTCGGGGCTCGTGCCGCACTTCACGGGCGGCCGGCTGACCGGGCGGGTCACCGTGGGCGGGCGGGACACCCGCACGCACAAGCCCCGGGAGCTGGCCGATCTGGTGGGCACGGTGGGCCAGGACCCGCTGTCGCACTTCGTGACGGACACGGTCGAGGACGAGCTCGCCTACGGCATGGAGTCGCTGGGCCTGGCCCCGGACGTGATGCGGCGGCGGGTCGAGGAGACCTTGGACCTGCTGGGCCTGGCCGGGCTGCGCGACCGCCCGATCGCCACCCTGTCCGGCGGCCAGCAGCAGCGGGTCGCGATCGGCTCGGTCCTCACCCCGCACCCCCGGGTCCTGGTGCTGGACGAGCCGACGTCCGCGCTGGACCCGGCGGCGGCCGAGGAAGTCCTCGCGGTGCTCCAGCGGCTCGTCCACGACCTGGGCACGACGGTCCTGATGGCGGAACACCGGCTGGAGCGCGTGGTGCAGTACGCGGACCAGGTCGTCCTGCTGCCGTCGCCGGGCGCCGCCCCGGTGATGGGGGCGCCCGCCGACGTCATGGCGGTCTCCCCGGTGCACCCGCCGGTCGTGGCGCTCGGTCGCCTTGCGGGCTGGGAGCCGCTGCCGCTCTCGGTCCGGGACGCGCGGCGGCGGGCGTCGGGGATGCGGGAGCGGCTGGCGGACGTGGTGCCGCAGCCCGTCGGCGGTGGCGCGGGCCACAAGCTCCTCCCGCCGCCCCCTCTCCCCGCCCCGCGCCGGGGCGCCCTCTCCCGGCTGTTCGGCCGCGCCCCGCAGGAGGCCCCGGCCCCGGAGGCCGTCAGCGGCGACGCGGCGGCCCGGGTCGAGCGGCTGGGGGTGCGGCGCGGCCGGATCGAGGCGCTGCGCCGGGTGTCGCTCACTGTGGGCCCCGGCGAGACCGTGGCGCTGATGGGGCGCAACGGCGCCGGCAAGTCCACCCTGCTCGGCGCCCTCGTCGGCATGGTCGAGCCCACCTCCGGCACCGTCCTGACCGGCGGCCGGACCCCGCACCGCACCCCGCCGCGCGAGATGGTCCGCCGGGTCGGCCTCGTACCGCAGGAGCCGCGCGACCTGCTGTACGCGGACACGGTCGCCGCCGAGTGCGCGGCGGCCGACGCCGACGCGGGGGCCGAGCCGGGCAGCTGCCGGGCGCTGGTCTCCGAGCTGCTTCCCGGGGTGGTGGACGACACCCACCCCCGCGATCTGTCCGAGGGGCAGCGCCTCGCGCTGGCTCTCGCCCTCGTGCTCACCGCCCGGCCCCCGCTGCTGCTCCTGGACGAGCCGACCCGGGGTCTGGACTACGCGGCGAAGGCCCGGCTCGTCGGGATGCTGCGCGCGCTGGCCGCCGAGGGGCACGCCATCGTGCTGGCCACCCATGACGTGGAGCTGGCCGCCGAGCTGGCCCACCGGGTGGTGATCCTCGCCGACGGGGAGGTCGTCGCGGACGGGCCGACCGCCGAGGTCGTGGTGTCGTCGCCCGCGTTCGCCCCGCAGACGGCGAAGATCCTCGCCCCGCAGGAATGGCTCACCGTCTCCCAGGTGCGCGCGGCGCTCGGGGGTGGCGCGTGAGCGGCACGAAGGGGCGCGGCGGCGGCCCGGTCCGGCTCGGGCCGCGCGCGATCGCCGCGCTGGTGCTGATCAGCGCCATCGGGGTGGCCGCCTTCGGCTGGCCGCTGCTGGCGGGCCCGGACTCGGGGCTCGCGCACGCCCAGGACGCGCCGTGGCTGTTCGCCGCGCTGCTGCCGCTGCTGGTCGGGGTGGTGGTCGCGATGATCGCGGACGCCGGGCTCGACGCGAAGGCGGTGGCGATGCTGGGGGTGCTGGCGGCGGTCGGGGCGGCGCTGCGCCCGCTGGGGGCGGGGACGGCGGGGCTTGAGCCGATGTTCTTCCTGATGGTGCTGAGCGGCCGGGTGCTGGGGCCCGGCTTCGGGTTCGTGCTCGGTTCCGTGACGATGTTCGCCTCGGCGCTGCTGACCGGCGGGGTGGGGCCGTGGATGCCGTTCCAGATGCTGTCGATGAGCTGGTTCGCGATGGGCGCGGGTCTGCTGCCGGGCCCGGACCGGCTGCGCGGGCGCGGCGAGCTGTGGATGCTCGCGGCGTACGGGGCGGTGGCGTCGTTCGCGTACGGGACGGTCATGAACCTGTACGGGTGGACGATCGTGCCGGGCCTCGCCTCCGGGATCTCCTTCCACGCGGGTGATCCGCTGGGCGAGAACCTGGTGCGGTTCCTGGTGTACTGCGCGACGACGTCGCTGGGCTGGGACCTGGGCCGGGCCGTGCTCACCGTGGTTCTGACGCTGACGGTCGGGGCGCCGCTGCTGAAGGCGCTGCGGCGGGCCACCAGGCGGGCCGCCTTCGAGGCCCAGGTCACATTCGACGCCCGTGGCGAGTGAGGGCACCCACAGGTCTTTGGTCCCGTACGAAGCGGGATAGGAGCCGCACGGGCGGCCCGCAGGACCCGGCCCCGACCCCTCCGACCTGCTATGACGCGGTTCGGGGTGGTTCGGGACCTTCGGCCCGGGGTGCGAGGCGGGGTCGTACCGGGGGTCGTTGCCATGGCTGAACGGCGCCGCTAAGACTGGATCTCGTCGCCGAGCACCGCAGGGTCCACCGCATCGGATCGCGGTCAACGAGCGCCGGTCCACGCAGGATTCGGACCGAGCCCGCGACTCCCCCGTTCCCGACGTTAGGTTCCCTGTGTCGTTCGCCCGTAACATCCTCGCCCAGCCCCGCACCGCCCGTCGCAAGACCGTCGTCGCCGGCGCCGCCGTACTGCTCGGCGCCACCGGCCTGGGCCTGGGTGTCTCCCCGGCCATGGCGGCCCCGTCCGCCGCGCCGACGTCCTCCGCCGCGAGTGCCCAGGCCACGGCGAAGCAGATGATCGGTGACGACGCCCAGTTCCAGTGCTTCAGCAACATCGTCAGCCACGAGAGCGGCTGGAACCCGAGCGCGACCAACGCCTCCTCCGGTGCCTACGGCCTGGTCCAGGCGCTGCCCGGTTCGAAGATGGCGTCCGCCGGTTCCGACTGGAAGACCAACCCCGGCACCCAGATCAAGTGGGGCATGGACTACATGAACTCCCGCTACGGCAGCCCCTGCGCCGCCTGGTCCTTCTGGCAGGCCAACAGCTGGTACTGAGCCGGCCCGGCCGTCCAGTGAGCACCGAAGCCCCGACCGCACCGCGGCCGGGGCTTCGGCATGCCCGGAGCACACCGTCAGCCGCGCGCCGCCAGCTTGTCGAACCAGCGCACGATCTGCGGGCCCGACGTCAGGTAGGTCTCGTTGTGATCGGTCTCACCCTGGTCGATGACCGGCGCCTTCACGCCCCGCTTCGCCAGATCGGCCGCGCAGCTGCGGGCGTTGGCGACGGGTACGTCGGTGTCGCCCGATGAGCTGTAGAGCCGCACCGGGACTGCGGGCTTCCAGGCGCAGGTGCCGTCCTGGGCGCGGAGCGCGGCGAGCAGGGCGCCGGCCGGGTGCTGGACCTTGCGGTAGTAGTCGTCGGTGAGCAGTTCCTTCAGGGTCGCGGGGAGGGCCGGGATGATCTCCTCCTCGTAGTGGTGGGTGTCGAAGAGGTCGTCGACGATGTCCGCGTACGGCTCCCGGAACGCTTCGGAGGGGTCCTTCCACAGCGGGTGCAGTCTGTTCTGCGCGGTGAGGAAGTACGTCATGTAGAAGAGGCCGCTGGTGTCGTTGACGCGGCCGTCGAAGAGGGCGGGCGTCTCGGCGTGCTCGATGTCGTACGGGCCGGAGACGGGGGCCAGGGCCCGCAGTCCGAAGTGCCGGTCGGCGCCGCCCTGGAGGGCCTTGCCCAGGGCCATGGCGACCTGGCCGCCCTGTGAGAAGCCGCTCGCGTACACGTCGCCGGTGAGCGGGCGGCCCAGTTGTCGCGACGCGGTGCGTGAGGCGCGGAGCATGTCGAGCGAGGCGCTGACGGCCGAGGCGGTGTCCATGTACGGGTGGCGGCCGGGGCCCTTGCCGAGGCCCAGGTAGTCCGGGGCGGCGACCGCGCGCCCGGCGGAGGCGTGCAGGTAGGGGGCGTAGCGGCCGAAGTCCTGGCCGACGGAGGGAGCGTAGTCGCGGTGGGCCATCGTGCCGTGGGTGTCGGCGACGAGGTCCAGCCGGTGGCCGCCGCCCTCGGGCAGCACGAGGAGGCCGGTGGCGGTGGTGGGGCGGCCCTGCGGGGTGATCGTCGCGTAGGTGAGGCGGTAGGCGCGGACGCCGTGGCGGACGGTGTCCGCGCTCATGCCGGCCCCGGTGATGAAGGCGGTCACGCCGGCCCGGTCGAGGCGGGCGACGGGGGTGACCGCGAGGAGGGTCCCCCGCGCCTCGTGGCGGCCGGCGGTGGCGGACGCGGCGTCGTGCCCGGTCGCGGGCCGGGTCGCGGCGGTGGCCGGGACGGTGCCGAGTGCGGTGAGGACGACCACGGTGGCGGCCGCGAGGAGGCGTCGTGCGCTGTTCTTCCGGGGCGGGTTGATCGCGTTGTTGTCCATGTCCACGACGGTAGAAAAAGGATCTCCGCGACGGCATCCGCGTGAGCCCCCGGACCGGGGTGCACTTGAGTGCACCCTAGGCCGGGGGCTCGCCCCTGGTCGATGGACTAGAGCCGCTGGATGATCGTGCCGGTGGCCAGCGCGCCGCCCGCGCACATGGTGATCAGGGCGAACTCCTTGTCGGAGCGCTCCAGTTCGTGCAGGGCGGTGGTGATCAGCCGGGCCCCGGTGGCGCCGACCGGGTGGCCGAGCGCGATGGCGCCGCCGTTGACGTTGACCTTCGCGAGGCCGTCGAGGTCGTCCTCGAAGACCTGGGCCCAGCTCAGCACCACCGAGGCGAACGCCTCGTTGATCTCCACGAGGTCGATGTCCTTGAGCGACATCCCGGCCTTGCCGAGCACCGCGCGGGTGGCGTCGACGGGGCCGTCGAGGTGGAAGTGGGGGTCGGAGCCGACGAGCGCCTGGGCCACGATCCGGGCGCGCGGCTTGAGCCCGAGGGCGCGGGCCATCCGCTTGGAGGACCACATGATCGCGCAGGCGCCGTCCGATATCTGGGAGGAATTGCCTGCGGTGTGGACGGCGGTGGGCATCACCGGCTTGAGGCCGGCGAGCGCCTCCATCGTGGTGTCGCGCAGCCCCTCGTCGTGGTCGACGAGCCGCCACATGCCCTGCCCGGCGGCCTGTTCCTCCTCGGTGGTCGGCACCTGGACGGCGTACGTCTCGCGTTTGAACCGCTCCTCGGCCCAGGCGGCGGCCGCCCGTTGCTGGGAGCGCAGGCCGAACGCGTCGACGCGCTCGCGGGTGAGGCCGCGCCTGCGGGCGATGCGCTCGGCGGCCTCGAACTGGTTGGGCAGGTCGACGTTCCACTCGTCGGGCCAGGGCTTGCCGGGGCCGTGCTTGGAGCCGCTGCCCAGCGGCACCCGCGACATGGCCTCGACGCCGCAGCTGATGCCGACGTCGATCACACCGGCCGCGATCATGTTGGCCACCATGTGCGATGCCTGCTGCGAGGACCCGCACTGGCAGTCGACGGTGGTCGCGGCCGTCTCGTACGGAAGTCCCACGGTCAGCCAGGCGTTGCGTGCGGGGTTCATGGACTGCTCGCCGGCGTGGGTGACGGTGCCGCCGACGATCTGTTCGACGCAGTCGGCGTGGATGCCGGTCCGGCCGAGAAGTTCACGGTAGGTCTCGCCCAGCAGGTAGGCGGGGTGCAGATTGGCGAGCGCGCCTCCACGCTTGCCGATGGGAGTGCGTACGGCTTCGACGATGACGGGTTCCGCGGCCATGAGCTCGTCCTCTCCTCGCGCTCCCGCAGAGGCGTCCCGGCGCCCCACGGAAGGAACTAGTACGCGTTCTAGTTCTGCAAGCAGTCTTATGAGGCTTACCCCCGGTACGCAAGGGTCGTGCACCCACGGCGGCGGCACAAGATGCCCCACAACCGACAGGAATCGGCCAGCCGCACAGGCCCGGCGCGCAACAGATCGGGCCGCACCCCTTGTGAGTTGTAGAACTCGTTACTACCTTGCGGGCATCTTCTGATGGGTCGTCAGCTGTGGGGTCGTCAGACGCCGTGCGGCGGCTCGCGGACCGACCCGGAGTCTTCGACCTGGAGCTGCCGATGCCCTGCCCCCATCTGCCCGAAGGGTTCGACTTCACCGATCCCGACCTGCTCCAATCCCGCATCCCGCACCCGGAGTTCACCCGGATGCGGGAGACCGCACCGGTCTGGTGGTGCGCCCAGCCCACCGGCATCTCCGGCTTCCAGGACGACGGCTACTGGGCCGTCACCCGGCACGCGGACGTCAAGCACGTCTCGACGCACCCCGAGTTGTTCTCCTCACACCTCAACACCGCGGTCATCCGCTTCAACGAGTCGATCAGCAGCGACCAGATCGACGTCCAGAAGCTGATCATGCTGAACATGGACCCGCCCGAGCACACCCGGGTCCGCCAGATCGTCCAGCGCGGCTTCACCCCGCGCGCCGTACGGTCCCTGGAGCAGGCGCTGCGGAGCCGGGCGCGCTCGATCGTGGAGACGGCGCTCGCCGCGGCCGGCGAGGACGGCTCGTTCGACTTCGTCACCAACATCGCCGTGGAACTGCCCCTCCAGGCCATCGCGGAGCTGATCGGCGTACCGCAGGAGGACCGGGCCAAGATCTTCGACTGGTCCAACAAGATGGCCGCGTACGACGATCCGGAGTACGCGATCACCGAGGAGGTCGGCACCGAGGCCGCCATGGAGATCGTCTCGTACGCGATGAACCTCGCGGCGGCCCGCAAGGAGTGCCCGGCCAAGGACATCGTCTCGCAGCTCGTCGCCGCCGAGGGCGAGGGCAACCTCTCCTCCGACGAGTTCGGCTTCTTCGTGATCCTGCTCGCGGTGGCCGGAAACGAGACCACGCGCAACGCCATCAGCCACGGCATGCACGCCTTCCTCACCCACCCCGGACAGTGGGAGCTCTACAAGCGCGAGCGGCCGGCGACCACCGCCGAGGAGATCGTCCGCTGGGCGACCCCGGTGGTCTCCTTCCAGCGGACCGCCACCCAGGACACCGAACTGGGCGGGCAGCGGATCAGGAAGGGCGACCGGATCGGCCTGTTCTACTCCTCGGCCAACAACGACCCCGAGGTCTTCGACCGCCCGGAGGACTTCGACATCACCCGCGACCCCAACCCGCACCTCGGCTTCGGCGGCGGCGGCCCGCACTTCTGCCTGGGCAAGTCCCTGGCCGTGATGGAGATCGACCTGATCTTCAACGCCATCGCGGACGTGCTCCCCGGCCTGCGGCCGGCCGGCGACCCGCGACGGCTGCGCTCGGCCTGGCTCAACGGCATCAAACAGCTCCAGGTGAGCACCTCGGCCCGCTGAGACGCACATGATCCTCGTACCCCCGTCCGCATACCGGTGCAGGCGCTCGGGGACGCCTCGTTCGTCGCGCAGGTCATCCCGTTCCAGGTGCTGGTGCTCTCGCCGGTGATCCTGGCCGGGGTGCGGGGACGTCTGCACGTCTCCCCGCACCCCTTCGGTCCTCTGCGTACGCCGGGTTCGCGCACGTACGCCGACGGCTACGGCTTGCCCGCCACCGCCTCGCCGTCCGCCTCGGCGGCGGGGGCGGGTGCCGGGCCGGGCACCCGGGGGGTCGTCCTCGGCGGCAACCCGCGCGGTGCCTCCGGTTCCGCTCCCGCTTCCGCTTCCGCTCCCCGGAGCCTGCGCGGTCCGGCGAGCACGTAAGCGATGAGGAAGCCGAGCGCGACGACCGCCGCCCCGCCCACCGCGTCCAGCACCCAGTGATTGGCGGTCGCGACGATCGCGGAGACCGTGAACAGCGGATGCAGCACCCCGAGCACCTTCATCCACACCTTCGGGGCGAGCAGCACGATGACCACCCCGCACCACAGGGACCAGCCGAAGTGCAGCGACGGCATCGCCGCGTACTGGTTGGTCATCGACGTCAGCGCCCCGTAGTCCGGCTTGGCGAAGTCCTGGGCCCCGTGGACGGTGTCGATGAAGCCGAGCCCGGGCATCAGCCTCGGCGGGGCCAGCGGGTAGAGCCAGAAACCCACCAGGGCCAGGAGCGTGGCGAAGCCGAGGGTGCTGCGCGCCCAGCGGTAGTCCGCGGGGCGGCGTACGTAGAGCACGGCGAGGATCGCCAGCGGCACGATGAAGTGGAACGTCGAGTAGTAGTAGTCGAAGAAGTCCCGCAGCCGGCCGGCCCCGGCGACCGCGTGGTTGACCCGGTGCTCGATGTCGATGTGCAGCCACTGCTCGATCGAGTGGATCTGCCGGCCGTGCCGCTCGGCGGTGGCCCGTCCCGCCGTCGCGGCCAGCCTGACGTGCGCGTACGCCGAGTAGACGACCCGGATCAGCAGGAGTTCCAGCAGCAGGTTGGGCCGGCTGAGCACGCGCCGCCACAGCGGCAGCAGCGGCACCCTGCTCCAGCGCGCCGGGACGGGGACCGCGTAGCCGGTGGGGACGGGCCGCTGCCAGTACGGGGAGGTGCGCGGCAGGAACGGGGCGGCGCAGGCGGCCCCGAGCGCGGCGATCAGCAGCACGTTGTCGCGTACCGGGAACACCGCACCGACGTTCGGCAGCAGCATCGTGCCCGGCAGGGTGGTCACGAGGACCACGACGGCCGGCCACACCATGCGGTCGGAGGCCCGCCGGCCGGCCCGGCCCACGACGGCGAACAGCACCCACAGCAGCTGGTGCTGCCAGGCGGTCGGTGACACGGCGACGGCCACGCAGCCGGTCACGGCCACGGCGAGCAGCAGCTGCCCGTCGCGCGCGTACCGCACGGCCCGGCGCAGGCCCACGAAGCAGACGGTGGCGGCCAGCCCCAGGAAGAGCGCGATCTCCGGCGGCCCCTGAAGGCCGAGGCGCAGCAGCGCGCCGTGCAGGGACTGGTTGGCGAGGCTGTCCGCCTGGTCGCCGAGTCCGGTCCCGGCGACGTGGTGCACCCAGTACGTCCACGAGTCGTGCGGCATCGCGGCCCAGGCCAGGGCCGTGCACGCGGCGAACGCGGCGCCGCCGGTCAGGGCCGCCCGGCGCCTGCCGGTCAGCCAGAGCAGCGCGGCGAACAGCAGCACGGTCGGCTGGAGGGCGGCGGCCACCCCGATGAGGACGCCGGCCTTGTGTTCGCCCCGGACGGCGAAGAGGCCGCCGAGGACGAGGAGGACGGGCAGGATGCTGACCTGGCCGAGGTGGAGGGCGTTGCGCACCGGCAGCGAGAGCATGAGCAGGCTGATCGCGACGGGCGCGGCGAACAGGGCGGTGCGCCGTCCCACGGGCCCCGGCAGGGCGCGGGCCGCGACGACACCGAGTGCGGCGACGAGCAGCAGCGAGCCGAAGGTCCAGGCGACGCCGAGGCTCTGCTCGGCGGTGCGGGTCAGCGGCTTCAGGACCAGTCCGGCGAAGGGGGTGCCGGTGAACCGGTCGGTGTCGTAGAGCGAGCCGGTCACATGGAGCACACCGTTCTCGCCGATCCACGTCTCCAGATCGGTGAGCCGTTCGCCCGGCGGCTGCCGCAGCACCACCGCCATCTGCCGGACGGCGAGCGCGGCGACGACCAGCCAGAGCACCGCCCGTGCCGGTCCGGTCCTCGCTCCCGCCGTCGCGCTTCCGCTCCCGCTCCGCTCCGCATTCGCCACCCTGCGCCGACCCTCCCAAGGTCTGTCGCCGGCCAGTTCGTCCGGCATGTGTGCAACCTTCGCATTGCGCTATGAGGTAGGCCCAATCAACCCGCTCTTCGTCTGACCGTCATCCCGCTTCATCCCCCAAGACTGCCTGGCCGGCCTTCCCGGGCGGGTCGGCGCGCCTCCTCCCAGCGCGCCGTGAGCGCCAGGACGTTGACGAGCACCAGCAGCATGTCGTCGTCCACGGCCGGCGGCAGCCGCTCGATGAGCCCGCCGGTCGCCTCCCGCACCCAGGCGTCGATCGCGTCGGGGTCCATGGGCCCGAAGCGGATGCCGGGCAGCGCCTCCCGGCACTCCGGGTGCACGGGCGTCCGGGTCCACACCCGCGTCGCCACCCCGACCCCGTCCGTGGCCGCCAGCTCGCGCGCCGCGGCCGTCGCGGCCCGGGCCGCCTCCCCCTCGGCCACCCCGAGCACGGCCCGCAGCTCGTCGGCGGTCTCCTCGCGCGCCCCTGCCGCGAGCGCCGCCAGGGCCAGCCACAGCCCGGCGGGCGAGCAGACGAAGCTCCCGCCGGGCCGGGCCGGCTCCCGTATCCACCGCTCGCCCAGCCGCTGGACCGCCCAGGCCCCGTTCTCCCGTACCACCGCGCCACCCCCTCGAAATCGCTTGGTCCACACACGTGTGCGGTAGTCAGAATGGCCCAATGACCTGGACCATGACGCCCGAACCCTTCGACTCCGCCGATGCCGCCCGGCTGCGGTGGGACTACTACGACGAGGTGGCAAGCCGCTACTGGGGGCGCCCCGCGACGGCCGACGAGATCGAAGACGGGCTCACCGACGACGGCGCCGAACTGCTCGGGGACCCGACCGGTGACTTCGTGGTCGGCCGCTTCGCGGGCCGGGCGGCGGCCTGCGCGGGCCTCGTCCTGGTGGACGCGGAGGTCGCGGAGCTGACCCGGGTGTTCGTACGCCCGGAGTTCCGGGGCACGGGCGGCGGCGCGCTGCTGCTCGCGGCGGTCGAGTCCCGGGCGCGTGCGCTGGGCCTGAGCCGGCTGCGCCTGGACACCCGTCACGACCTGGTCGAGGCGCGCGGCCTGTACGCGAAGCACGGCTACCGCGAGGTCCCGGCCTTCCACCACCGCGACCCGTACGCCGAGCGCTGGTTCGCGAAGGAGCTGCGGGCGGCGTAACCCCCGTCACTCCTCCCGGTGCGGATGGCCGGCCGCGTGGTCGCGCTTCGGCTCCGGGCTGTGCGGGCGCTCCCTGCTCGAACCGCTCGTCTCCGCCGACAGCTCGGAGACCAGCGCGACCAGGTCGGTCGGCCGGTCCGGCCCCCACCAGTCGCCCAGCAGCTCGGCCAGCGAGTCCTCGCGGGCCTGCCCGAGCTTCACCACCGCCTCCGCGCCCGAGTCGGTCAGCACCATCTGCACCCCGACCCGCCGGACGAGGCCGCGCCCCTCCAGCTGCCGGGCCGCCTCGTTGATCACCCGCAGCGGTACGGGGGCCACCTCGGCGAGTCGGGCGGGCTCGACGGTGCCGTGGCGTCGGATGCGCAGCAGCATCCAGCTGGCGGCGGGCTGCAGGTCGAAGCCCGCCTTCTCGGTGATCTTGACGTAGACCTCGCGCCGCCCCTCCCGGGTGGCCAGGACGGACAGGGCCCGCGCGCACTCGTCGTACGAGGACCGCTCGACCGGGTTGGGTGCCAGGGTCTCGCTCGTGTCGGGCGCCGTCACCGAACCGCGCAGCTTGTCCTCCTTGAGGAACCAGGCGAAGAGGAAGGCGACCAGGACGACGGGCGCCGCGTACAGGAACACGTCGGTGATCGACGTCGAGTACGCCTGGAGCACGGGCCCCCGCAAGGCCGGCGGCAGCTGGCCGAGGGCGCGCGGGTCGGCGGCCAGGCCCTTCGCGTCGACGCCGGGCGGCAGCGACCGGCCGGCGAGCGCCGCACCGAGTTCGTCGGTGAGCCGGTTGGTGAAGATGGTGCCGAAGATCGCTACGCCGAACGAGGCGCCGATGGACCGGAAGAACGTCGCCCCCGAGGTCGCCACGCCGAGGTCCTGGTACGAGACGGCGTTCTGCACGACCAGGACGAGGACCTGCATCACCAGGCCGAGCCCGGCGCCGAAGACGAAGAAGTAGGCGCTCATCTCCCAGGTGCCGCTGGACACCGTGAGCCGGTGCAGGAGCAGCAGGCCGATGGCGGTGATGCCGGTGCCGGCGATCGGGAACACCTTCCAGCGGCCCGTCCGGCTGACGATCTGCCCGGAACCGGTCGAGGTGAGCAGCAGCCCGAACACCATGGGGAGCATGTGGACGCCGGACATCGTCGGGGTGATGCCGTGCACCACCTGGAGGAAGGTCGGCAGATAGGTCATCGCGCCGAACATCGCGAAGCCGATGACGAAGCTGATCACCGCGACGAGGGTGAAGGTCCTGATCCGGAACAGCTTCAGCGGCAGGACCGGTTCGACGGCCCGCCGCTCCACGTACGCGAAGGCGACCAGGAGCAGCACGGCCAATACCGCGAGGCCGATGATCTGGCCCGAGCCCCAGGGCCAGGTGGTGCCGCCGAGGGAGGCGACGAGGACCAGGCAGGTGGCGACCGAGGCGATGAGGAAGGTGCCGAGGTAGTCGATGGTGTGCTTCGTCCGGCGGACCGGGATGTGCAGCACGGCGGCGATCACGACGAGGGCGACGACCCCGATGGGGAGGTTGATGTAGAAGACCCAGCGCCAGCTGAGGTGCTGGGTGAAGAAGCCGCCGAGCAGCGGGCCGAGGACGCTCGTCGCGCCGAACACGGCCCCGAAGAGCCCCTGGTACTTGCCGCGTTCGCGCGGCGGGACGATGTCGCCGACGATCGCCATGGACAGCACGATCAGACCGCCGCCGCCGAGCCCCTGGAGGGCGCGGAAGCCGATGAGCTGCGGCATGTTCTGGGCGATGCCGCAGAGCGCGGAGCCGATCAGGAAGATGACGATCGCGGCCTGGAACAGCTTTTTGCGGCCGTACTGGTCGCCGAGCTTGCCCCAGAGCGGGGTCGCGGCGGTGGAGGCCAGCAGATAGGCCGTGACCACCCACGACAGGTGTTCGAGTCCGCCGAGGTCGCTGACGATGGTGGGCAGCGCGGTGGAGACGATGGTCTGGTCGAGCGCGGCGAGCAGCATGCCGAGAAGCAGTGCGCCGATCGCCACCAGGACCGACCGCGTGGAGCGGTCCGCGCCGGGGGCCTGGGCCGTGGGGCTCAGCTGCTGGGCCATGAAACATCTCCTCGGATGATCCGCTACACACCCATCCTGTCTGTTCCGTCCGGTTATGGCCTGCCGAGAGGCCGCATGATTGGGCTTCTCAGCGGCGGGCTGCATAATCGCAACCAGTTCAAGGGGAGGGGACCCACCATGGCCGGACACGTATGCCCGGAGTGCGGTACGGACAGCAGACCGGGCACCGGTCCCGGCTGCGCCTGCGCGAGCCGCGCACCGCGGTACGCCACCGACCGGGAGCGGGCCGCCGAACAGCAGCGCATCGCCGAGGCGCACCACGCCGGCCGGTCGGCGGAGATGGCCGCGGCGGAGGACTTCGACCCGCTGCGCATCCGCCCGTACGTGACCCTGGGCGGCGACACGGCGGCGCCCACGCCTCCCGCGCCGGACGGCCGGCACGGCTACGGGCCCGGCCCCGAGGGCGACGCCGCCACCACGATGCCGCTCTTCCTCCACCCGGCGGGCCCCGCACCGGACGCGCGGGACCCGGCCGGCGGTCCGCCGGCCGGGCTCCTCCTCACCGGCCGGGACCCCGTCTCGCCGCGCCGCCGCAAGCCGTTCGCCGCCCTGGTCGCCGGGGCGGCCGTGGTCACGGTGGTCGGCACGGCGGCGTTCATCGGCGGGCTGTTCAACGGGGACGACAAGGGCGAGATCGACCTCGACCAGGCCCTGCCCTCCACCGTGGCCAGCCTCCCCGACGAGAGCGTCGAGCCCGCGCCGTCCACGACGTCCTCCGCCTCCGCCCCGCCGTCCCGCTCGTCCTCCCCCACGGCGACCGCCTCCGCCTCCGCCCCGGCGTCCGCGCCTCCCTCGGCGACCGCCTCCGCTTCCCGCTCCGCCACGGCCTCCGCGACGGCGTCCGGGGCGGGCGCCCCCTCGCCTCCCGCGGCGACGGAGAGCAGCCGCCCGCCGGCGGGCGTGGCCCCGCCCGCCGATTCGACGGGCGACTCCTCGACCCTGCGGCGCGGCGACCGCGGCCCGGAGGTGGCGGAGCTGCAGAACCGGCTCAGGGAGGTCTGGGTGTACAACGGTCCCGTCGACTCGGACTACGCGGACCGGACGGAGCAGGCCGTACGCGACCTCCAGATCTGGTGGAACATCGAGGGCGACCCGGAGGGGGTCTACGGGCCGAAGACCCGGCAGCGCCTCGAAGCGATGACGACGGGACGAGGACGCCGCTGACCTGCACCGCGTCACCCCGGCACGGGGAGCCGAGCGCTCCCGGGCCGGGGTGATTCGCTTTCATCGGCCGGTTTTTGTATCGTGGAGGAACAAAGTGGCCTCCGCGCGCACACCCTGACCGGCGAGCGGGGGCCGCTTGATCTCTTCCCGCGCCGCTCCCCGGCGGCGTTCGCTTCCCCCGTTCTGGAGCCCGCCCATGCCGGCCACCGCCCTCACCGCCCGCGCACTCCTGCTCGACATGGACGGGACCCTGGTGAACTCCGACGCCGTCGTGGAACGCTGCTGGCGGCGCTGGGCGCTGCGGCACGGACTGAACCCGGAGGAGGCGCTGAAGGTCGTCCACGGCCGGCAGGGGTACGCCACGATGGCGGTCCTGCTGCCCGAGCGCCCGATGGAGCAGAACTACGCGGACAACCGGGTGATGCTCGCCGAGGAGACCGCCGACACCGAGGGCGTGGTCCCGGTCGGCGGCGCCTCCGCCTTCATGGACGCCATCGCCGCCCTCCCGCACGCCCTGGTCACCTCGGCCGACCTGGCGCTGGCGACGGTCCGGATGGACGCGGCCGAGCTGCGGATGCCCGACTTCCGCGTCACCGCCGAGAGCGTCGGCGCCAGCAAGCCGGACCCGGAGGGCTTCCTCAAGGGCGCCGCCGGACTGGGCTTCGCCCCGGCGGACTGCGTCGTCTTCGAGGACTCCGAGGCGGGCATCGCGGCGGGCCGGGCGGCCGGTATGCGCGTCGTGGGCGTCGGCCCGCGCGCGGCGGCCCTCTCCCCCGACGCGCACGTTAAGGACCTGAGCCACCTGCGGGTGGAGGCGGCGGCGGACGGCGCGATCACCCTGCACTTCGACGCGCGGTAACCACCCGCCGGGGCCGCTCACGCCCCACCGCACACCCGCACCACGAACTGCCGTACGGCCCCCACCCGCACCGGGTGGGGGCCTTACGCATGCACTCCCACGCAGGCCGGAAGCCTTGCGCCGACCGGGAACTGGCGCACCCTCAGTTTTCTGCGCCCGCGCACACGGACCCGCACGCCCCCCGTACGGCGAGCCCCTGCGTCAGACCCCTTGATGTGACGTGCCCATGTCGCCACTCTGTTACCTGGCGCCCACCCCACGGAAACCCGGCGCCGCCACGATGGCCGGGCCGTCCCTGGACGGCCCGTCATTCCCCCCACATCAAGGGAGTTCGCATGTCAGGTGTCTACGCGCGTCGCATAGCCGTACTCGCCGCATCCGCCGCCCTCGCGGCCACCACCGGCCTGCTCACCGCCCCCAGCGCCCAGGCCGCCATGCCCACCCCGATCGCCGCGTCCACCGCACGCACGTATCTGAGCCAGCTCACCGTCAAGGCCGAGGGCTCGTCCAGCGGTTACAGCAGGGACAAGTTCCCGCACTGGATCACCCAGTCGGGAGCGTGCAACACCCGCGAGGTCGTCCTGAAGCGGGACGGCACCAACGTCTCACAGGACTCCAGCTGCGCCGCGGTGAGCGGCAGTTGGCACTCGGAGTACGACGGGGCCACCTGGACCGCCGCATCCGATCTGGACATCGACCACATGGTCCCGCTCGCCGAGGCGTGGCGCTCCGGCGCCTCCAGCTGGACCAACGCCCAACGACAGTCGTACGCCAACGACTTGACGCGCCCACAGCTGATCGCGGTCACGGACAACGTCAACCAGGCCAAGGGCGACAAGGACCCGGCGTCCTGGCTCCCGCCGCGCGCCGCGTACAAGTGCACCTATGTGCGCGCCTGGATACACGTGAAGCACTACTACGAGCTGACCGTCGACTCGGCCGAGAAGTCGGCCCTCCAGTCCGCGCTCAGCGGCTGCTGAATCCGCTCCGCGGCAGTCCACGACCCCTGCCCGGTGGCCCCACCGGCCGGCGCCCGCACGACGGGCCGGCCGACGGGGCCACCGACGTGTTTTCGGCCTACTACGACTGTCCATGACAAGCGCCACACGAACCGGCCACCCGGCGACGGGCCCGACCGGCCCCCAGCGGCCCCCAGCGACCCCCAACGGCCCCGAGAGGGCCGGAACTCCACCGGTACTCCAGCGAAAAGAAAGGCGTGCCATGGTCGGGGGCGTCAACCCCCGGCACCCACCCCCCATGGCCGGAAAACTGCGCCGTCATTGGTTCAGGCCAAGCCAGGGAAGGAAGGCGCCCAGTTCGCGGCGGTATTGGTCCGCACGCTGACTCATGACAGCCCGTCGAATTTCAGCCAGTCGACAAAACGTTGAACTTGCAAGTATTGGTGAGGTCTACCTAATCTTTTGCGCTCAGTCGGTTCACGTCCCCACCAGACCGAAGGAGCCCTCCCCCCATGTCCACACACCTGCATCGGGCCCAGCCCTATGTCCTCGCGCTCTTCCGCATCGTCGTCGGCCTGCTCTTCGCGTGCCACGGTGCCGCCTCGGTCTTCGGCGTGCTCGGCGGCGCCAGGGGCGGCGGCTCCATACCCGCCGGAACCTGGCCCGGCTGGTACGCGGCGGTCATCCAGCTCATCGGCGGCGTCCTCGTGGCCCTGGGCCTGGGCACCCGGGTCGCCGCCCTGATCTCCTCCGGCTCCATGGCGTACGCCTATTTCAGCGTTCATCAATCCGGGGGACTCTTCCCCCTGCAGAACGGCGGTGAACCGTCCGCCGTCTACTGCTGGGTCTTCCTGCTGCTCGTCTTCACCGGTCCCGGAGCCTTCGCCCTGGACCGGCTGTTCTCCACCCGCGCCCCCGAGCGGCTGGATCAGGACCACACGACGGAACAGAGCTCCCCGGTCGCCGTCTGACCCACTCCCCCTCCCCCGGGCCCGCTGCCGACCGGGCCCGCCGAACCCCACGCGTACCGCCGGGAAAACCGCTCCCCGGCGGTACGTGTTCGAGCGCCGCTCGACCGGGGTGCCGAACATCACGCATATATATGGATCTCCAGGTGAACGGCAGGCGTACGCTGTACAGCTGACCCTGCCGCTCCTGCCGCTCCCCTGCGACGTCGCGGCGTTGTTAACGATCGGGGAGTAGAAGGTGCTGGAGAGTGTGGGTGCGCTGACCGGCAGCCCATGGATCTACGCTGTGGTCGCCCTCTCGGTGCTGCTGGACGTCTTCCTCCCCGTGCTGCCCAGCGGCGTGCTGGTAATCACGGCCGCCACGGCCGCGGCCGCGGGCACCACCGGTGTGGCCGCCGACGCGGCGGGCGCCGCCCGCCAGGTCACCGAGGTGCCCTCCCTCCTGGCCCTCCTCCTGTGCGCGGCCACCGCGTCGGTGCTCGGCGACCTGGCCGCTTACCGGCTGGCCCGGCACGGCGGCGAGCGGCTGGACCGCGCCATCGCCCGCTCCCGTCGCCTCACCTCCGCGCAGGAACGTCTCGGCGCCGCCCTGAGCCGGGGCGGCGGCATCCTCGTCGTCATCGCGCGCTTCGCCCCGGCCGGGCGCTCGGTCGTCTCGCTGGGCGCGGGCGCCTCGCACCGCAAGGTGAAGGAATTCCTGCCGTGGTCGGCCGTCGCCGGGCTGGCCTGGGCCGGCTACAGCGTGGGCCTCGGCTACTTCGGCGCGCAGTGGCTGGGCGCGAGCTGGCTGGGCACGGCGATCTCGGTCCTCGCCCTGTTCGTCGCGGGCTCCTTCGCCGCGCTCCTCATGCGGCGCCCGGCCGCCGCGGCAGCCGCCGCCTCGGTCTCTACGTCCTGACACCACCGCGTATCTCCAGGCCGTCCAGCAGCCGGGCGGTCGCCTCGGCGATCTCGTCCACGGCACGGTCGAAGACTTCCCTGTTGTGCGCGGCCGGGGCGCGGAAGCCCGACACCTTGCGGACGAACTGCAGGGCGGCGGCGCGGATGTCCTCCTCGGTGGCCTCTTCGGGGAGGGCGGGCGGTCGGAGCGTCTTGATACTGCGGCACATGTCTCCAGTGTGACCCCCACCACTGACAACAGCACACGGCCGCCCGGTCAGACGACCGGCTTGGAGCGCCCCGTGCACAGCGCCCAGATCACGAAGGTGTCGATGGCGAGGGAGACGACCGCCCAGACCGGCTGGTAGGGCAGCCACATGAAGTTGGCGATCATGTTGAGCGCCGCCAGCCCCACACCGGCCCCGCGCGCCCAGGCCGAGCCCCGGAGGATGCCCCAGCCGACGACGGCGAGGACGACGCCGAGGACGAGGTGAATCCATCCCCAGGTGGTGGCGTCGAACGTCAACTACCCGGCCCTGAAGGGCCAGGCTTGGAGGTAGAGCCCGACTGGCTGCCGGGTGAGCTCCTCCGTCCAGCACCCTAAGCGGGCCCAGGGGCGCGTGACTCCGCCCCGCTTCGCCACAACTCCAGCGCTCGCGCGCGGACGTTGCGGGAGCCATTGCGGTCGGCGTGATCAACGAATCCGCACGACCGGCATGCGAACCGTCCCTGAGAGACACGGTTCAGCTTGTCTGTGTGCCCGCACTCCGCGCACGTGCGGGAGGTGTAGGCGGGATCGACGAACAGGACGGGCACTCCGGCGCGGCGCGCCTTGTACTCCACGAACTGTTCGAGCTGGGCGAAGGCCCAGGAGTGCAGCGCGACCCGTTGGGGCTTGCGGAGCCGTACCCGTTGGCGGATACCGGCAAGGTCTTCCATGCCGATTCCGCGTCCGGTGCGTTCAGCCTCGGTCACGATGCGCTTGGCGATGATGTGGTTGGCCTCGGTCGCCTTGCGCCGCTCCTTGCGGCGCTGCCGCTTGAGGAGCCGCTTGGCGGACTTGGTGCCCTTCTTCTGGAGCTTGGCCCGCAGGGCAAGCTGACGCTTGCGGTAGCGGTTCAGCTCACGTCCGGCGTGGATCTTCCCGTCGGATGTGGTGGCAATGTTGACGATGCCGAGGTCCACGCCGAGGAAGTCTGTCGGCTCGTACTGCTCGGCCTCGGGGACCTCGCACGTGGCGATCAGGAACCACACGCCGTCGCGGTGCACGAGATCGGATTCGCCCTTGCGGTGCTCGGCCAGGAGCTTGCGGGCCGGCCCGGAACAGGCGAACCGCACCCCGCGCACGCGCCCGACCGTGGTCCAGATGGACACGGTCTGCTCGTCCACCTTCCAGGACAGACACCGGTCGTCGTACGGCTGCGCGGCATCGGGCCGGAACGTGATCGGCTTCGACTCGGCCTTGGCCCGGCGCTTCGAGCCCGGCTTGCCAAGGTTTCCCGCCCGGATGTTCGCCCGCAGGGTGGTGTAGGCATCGGCGACCTTCCGCAGCACGTGCAGCGCGGGCTGAGCCGACAGGCCCCACGTCTTGAGGTCGTAGTAGGCGAAGCCCTGCAACGCCTTACGCGAGGTCTCGCCCCGCCGGTGCCCCTCACCGGAAAGCCAGTTCGCCGCATCGTTCGCCGTGCGCCAGGTCGCCTCAAGCGCCGACGCCACCTCGGGCGACGGCATGAGCTTGACCTGCACCACGACCTTCATACGGATCACCGTAGCATCGTGTCTATGTCACCGAGATGGGAATCAAACCCGGACATCCGCAGGGGCCGCAGCGTCGTCCATACCCTCCACGCGCATCTGGTCTTCGTACCGAAGTACCGGCGCAGTGTCTTCACCGACGAGATCCTGACCAGGTGCGAGGAGATCATGCGGGAGGTGTGCGCCAAGGCCAACGCCGAGCTGCGCGAGTTCAACGGCGAACGCGACCACGTTCATCTCCTGGTCCACTACCCGCCGCAGGTCAAGCTCTCCGCCCTGGTCGGCTCCCTCAAGGGCGTCTCCGCGCACTACCTGCGCAAGGAGCACGCCGACCACATCCGCACGTGCCTGTGGGGCGAACACTTCTGGTCGCCGTCCTACTTCGCTGCCTCCGCAGGCGGCGCACCGCTCGCCGTGGTCAAGGAGTACATCGAGAACCAGAAGCGGCCAGGCTGACCGTCACAGCCGCAGGCGCAGCGAAATCCGGCGCTCCGCGCCTCCGGGCCGAGGAAGCAACTCCCGAGCCCTAAAGGGCCGGGATTCCTTGCTAGAGCATGTTGAAGACGTAGTCGTCGATCCGCGCGTACACGTCGTCCGAGGCGATTCCGGCGATGCCCTTGATCGCCCCGAGCACCCCGTCGACCATCAGCAGCACACCGGCGAACATGATCCCGCCGGCCGCCCAGGGGTTCATGTCCCCGGAACCCGGACCGGGACCGGAGCCGGACCCGGAAGGCGGCTGCGGCGAGGAAGGGGTGCCCGGCGGGGGCTCGGTCTGTGCCATGAGGACTCCTGGACCGGTGGAAGTGCACGTGGGACCGACCCTGCGACGCCCGCCCGGGCACGGCTACGCGAGCACACCCGTACGGGTGAACACCGGAGCCCCGCGCGGACCCGCCGCCCCGCCCCGGGGCGCAGCACGAAGCCGCCCTCCGGCTTCCCGAACCGCACCTCGTCCCCGACGCGCACGGACCGCCCCCAGGCCGCCCCCGGGCCGTCCCCGGGGCCGTACACGCACAGGTCGAGGCTGCCGGCCGGGTCGTAGTGGCGCAGGGAGTAGGTGCGGCGGGTGGTGAGCCCGCCGTCCACATGGACCCTGACCTGCCGGCCGGGCAGCACGGCGGGGCCGGCCAGGTCGCTTCCGCTGATCCGGATTCCGGCGCATCCGGGCGGCGACGGGTTCCGCCTCGGTGACCGTGCCCCGGAGCGCGATGAGGCCGAGGAGGCGCTTCCGTACCCCGCCGGCGCGCACGGAACCCTTCTCCGGGCCGCTCACACCGTCTCCCGTTCACCCGCGGGCGAACCCGGCGTCCCGGCCTCGTCGCCAGCGCCGTCACCGGCTCCGTCACCGGTCCCGTCACCGGCCGGGGCCGGGGCGGTGCGCGGGCGTCCGGAGGCGCCGAGCACGACGAAGACCGTGGCGACGAGGACCGCCACCGCGACGACCCGCAGCCCGTCCGACATCGCCGAGGTGAACGCGGCGGCGTCGGCGGCCGAGGCGTGGTCCGTACCGGACCCGGAGGCCAGCACGGTGCCGACGACGGCGACACCGAGCGCCGCCCCGATCTCGCGGGCCGCCGTGTTGAGCCCCGAGCCGAGCCCGCTCCGGTGCGTGGGCAGTCCGACCAGGACGGCCGCGGTCAGCGCCGGCGCGCACAGTCCCGTACCGGCGGAGATGACGAGGAGGTACACGGCGTACAGGGCGTACGGCGTGCCCGCGTCGGCGGTCGACACGAGGAGCAGCCCGGCGCCGATGAGGGCGAGCCCGCCGCCCGCCACCGGCCGCATGCCGTGACGGTCCTGCCAGCGCGCCCCGGCCTTCGGCATGACGGCCATCCCGACGGTGAGCGGGACGATCGCCACCCCGGCGAGGCCGACCGGGAAGCCCTTGACGTACTGGAGGTACTGGGAGTTGACGTAGAACAGCGCGAAGAGGCCGAAGAAGCCCGTGGCGATGCCCAGTGTCCCGGCCCGCAGAACGGGCGAGGCGAAGATCCGGGGGTCGAGCAGCGGTTTGGCCGCGCGCAGCCCGTGGACGACAAATGCGGTGAGCAGTACGGCTCCGAGGCCGAAGGCGGTCAGGACGTGCGCCGAGCCCCAGCCGCGCGGCGGGCCCTCGATGATGCCGTACACCAGGGCGGTCAGGGCGGCGGTCAGCAGCAGCGATCCGACCGGGTCGGGCGCGGACTTCGACCGCTCCGGGCTGCGGGGCGTGAGGCGGGCGACGGCGAGGGCGAGCAGCGCGGCGAGCGGCCCCATCGCCCAGAACAGGGCTCGCCAGGTCAGGAACTGTCCGGCGAGGCCGCCTGCGACGTTGCCCGCGAGCCCGCCGAGCCCGGCGGCCAGCGTCCAGCTGGCCAGCGCCTGTGTCCTGCGGGCGGGCGGGCTGAGGCTGACGAGGAGGGACATGGTCGCGGGCATGATGAGCGCGGCCCCGGCCCCGCACACCCCGCGTCCGGCGATGAGCACGGCGGGGGTGGCGGCGAGCGCGCTGGTGGCGGCGCCCGCGGCGAAGAGTCCGAGCCCGGCGAGCAGGGCGCCCTTGCGTCCGTAGCGGTCACCGAGCGCGCCCGCCGGGATCAGCAGACCGGCGAAGACGATGACGTACGCGTCGACCGCCCACAGCAGTTCGCTGGAGGAGGGGTGCAGGGAGGACGCGGCGAGCTGGGGGATGAGCAGGTTGATGGCCGCGACCATGCCCTGGGCGACGAGCACACAGGCGCAGAGCACGTACAGCGCGGCGCGGGAGAGGCCCGGCGTGCCGGGGGCCTCGGGGGCTTTCTGGGCATACGGGGACAACGCTCCTCCTGGGAGCCGTGGTTGAGGGGTGTGCTGTCCACCGTAGAGTGGGCTTGACTTGCTTTCCAATGCATCTTCGACAAGGGATGTATGCGCGTGACGCAATCCGGCCTTGACCTCAATCTTCTGGTCGCCCTGGACGTCCTGCTGGAGGAATCCAGCGTCTCGGGGGCCGCCGCCCGGCTGCATCTGTCGGAGCCCGCGATGAGCCGCACGCTGGGCCGCATCCGCAGGGCGCTCGGCGATCCGGTGCTGGTGCGCGCCGGGCGCACGATGGTGCCCACGCCGCACGCCCTGGCCATCCACGGCGAGGTGCGCGCGGTCGTGGAGCGGGCGCGCGGGTTGTTCCTGTCGGGCGGCAAGGTGGATCTGCGCGCCCTGTCGCGGACCTTCACGGTGCTCGCCCAGGACCTCCTGGCGGCGACGTCCGGCCCCGCGCTGTTCGCCAGGATCGCGCGGGAGGCGCCGGGTGTACGGCTCCGCTTCCTGATGGAGAGCCATGTGGACGGCCCGTTCCTGCGCGAGGGGGCCGCCGACCTGGAGGTGGGGGTCCTCGACACGCGTGCGCCGGAGGTCCACCGGGAACACCTCTACGACGACCGGATGGTGGGGGTGGCGCGGCAGGGCCACCCGCTCCTGGACGGGGAGATCACCCCGGCCCGGTTCGCCGCCGCGGACCACCTGACCGTCTCGCGGCGCGGCCGGACCGAGGGCCCGGTCGACACCGCCCTCGCCGAACTGGGTCTGCGCAGAAGGGTGGTGGGAAGCGTCGGCACCTTCCCCTCCTCCCTCTTCATCCTGCTGAACAGCGATCTGATCGGCCTAGCCTCCCGGCGCGCCCGCCCCGTAACGGACACCCTGGGCCTGCGGACGTTCGAGATCCCCTTCCGGCTGCCGCCGCTGTCCTTCGGCATGGCCTGGCACCCGCGCCACGACGCGGACCCGGCACACGCCTGGCTACGGGGCTGCTTCCGGGACCTGGCACGCGAGGAGGCCGCGCAGGACGGCGCCGAAAACCCGCTGTTCCCCGCCCCGCCCAAGGGCTAACCTCTCCTCACCCGACGGCCACGAGGAGGGGAAGTTGCCCGGTAGCCCGAGCGCGCGCTGACGCCGTAGGTCGTGATCGACCCGTCATCGCGTGCTGCCTCCGACTGCGGCACAGCGAGCCCTTCCCGCCCGACCGCCGGCGCACACACGTGCCCCGGTGGCGGCGGAACGTTGTCCTCCGAAGCTCAAGGGGCCACCCGTGCAACCCGCTCCCCGCGCCACCGCCCACCCCGCCTCCCCCGCCTCCCTTCGGCGGGACCCGGACTTCCCGCGCCTGCGGGCGGGCCAGACCGTACCGGCATATGCCGGTGAGTGACCCATGACTGCCTTACGATGACGGGCATGAGTGAACGCGCGATGCAGGAACCGACCCTCCTCCTCCTGACCGCCCTCGCGGACGAGCCCCGGCACGGCTACGCCATCGCGCGCGAGGTCGAGACGATCTCGGACGGCCGGGTCAAGATGCGCACCGGCACCCTGTACGGGGCGCTGGAGCGGCTGCTGAACGAGGGGCTGATCGAGGTGCACGCGGAGGAGGTCGTGGACAGCAGGCTGCGCCGCACCTACACGCTCACCCCGGCCGGCCGCGCGACCCTGGCCGCCGAGGCACGGCGGATCGCGGCCACCGCGCGCGAGGCCACCCGGCGCCTGGGCGTCGCCGGGAAGCCGGCCACCGCATGAGCACCCCGCTGCTGCGGCTGTACCCGGCCGGTTTCCGCCGCGCCTTCGGGGACGAGATCGCCGAGGCGTACCGGGAGGCGACCGAGGGGGCGGGCCGGATCGCCCGGCTCCGCGAGGCGGGCGACATCGCCGCGCACGCCCTGCGGCTACGGCTGCGCCTGGGCTCCGCGCACCGCGGCGGGCGCCTCTTCGCGGCCGCCGCCCCCTTCGCCCTGGCGGCCACCGCCGCGTACGCCGCCTTCGGGCTGGTCTCGATGATCAGCGACTGGCGGCTGAGCGGGAACCCGGACTTCCTGGTCCCGCTGAGCTACGTCATGATCGGCTGCGACCTGGTGACGCTGACCGGGGCCGTCCTGGCGCTGGGTGGACATTTCGCGGCGGGGGCGCGGTGCGCGTTCGCGGGGGCGCTGGCCCTGGCGGTCGCGTTGGTCGCGGTCCCGCTGTCGGCCGGGCTGCTGCCCCCGCTGCCCTTCGCCCCGTACCTCCTGGCCCCGGTCGCGGTGGCCGCCCTGCCACTGGCCTGCCCGCCGGACCTGCGCCCGTCCGGCCGCTTCCGGAGCACGGCGGGCCGGGCGGCGTTGCTGCTGTGGACCCCGCTCGCCGTGTCCGCGCTGGCCCTGACCGATGTGGACAGCCACCTCTCGGCCGTCCTCTGGCGCCTGGGCGCACCGCTGGCCGCCGCCCTGCTCCTGGCGGGACGCCCGGCCCTGGCCGGCCTGCGCACGAACGGCCAGTACGCGCTGGCCGGGGCGCCGTTCGTCGCGATGGGGTACGCGGCCGGGGTGGTGGACCAGGACACCCTCGCCCCGGCCCTGGCCGTACTGGCGGCGGGAGCGGTGGCCCTGCGCCTGTGGCGGCTGCGCGGCCGGGACTCGGGGACGGCGCGGCCCGACTGAGGCGTAAGGGGGCCGCGTTCACCCGGCGCTGACGCGTATCTTCGACTGGCCGTGCCCCAGCTTCTCCCAGTCGTCCATGAAGCGCGCGTGCAGCCCGTGCCGGGCGGCGAGGTCGATCAGGGTCTCGGTCCGGTAGTAGAAGTCCTCGCGCAGCACCTGGTGTTCGGCGCCGGTGGTGCGGTCGAAGGTGAAGTCGAAGTGCCCGCCGGGGGCGAGGATGCGGCCGACGTGGGCCAGGCACTCGTCGATGATCCCGATGGGCGAGTGCGAGAACACGCTGTGGGCGTGGACGACGTCGAAGTACGCCTCCGGCAGGAAGTCCAGCGTCAGGTCCTTGGTGATCGTCAGGTGCGGAACCTTGGCCTGGAGGCCCTGAGTGGCCAGCGTCCGCTTGGCGGCGATCAGGATGTCGGGCGAGATGTCGATGCCGTAGTAGTGCCCGGCCTCCAGGTAGTCGATGAAACGCCAGCCCGCGCGCAGGTTGCCGCAGCCGATGTCGAGCATGCGGGCGCCGGGGGTGAGCCCGTGCCCGACCAGGTAGTCGAACTGCATCTGCCCGAGCGCCAGCCAGCGCTCATGTGTCTGGCTGCCCACGGCGGCCTCGGGGTTGCGGCGGGTGTCCGAGGCCATCACGGCCCGGTAGTAGTTCACGTGGTCGGGGTGCTTGAAGGCCAGCCAGCGGTCCCGGGCGGCCCGCTTCAGATACGGCGCGATGCGGTCCGGCCGGCTCGCGGCGTACCGCACCTTGTGGGCAAGGGACTCGCGGTTGGCGACGAGGTTCTTCTTGGAGGCCATGCCTGACTCCATCTCCGCTGCAGGGCGATGCCCCGGGGCAGCCGCAGCACAAAGCGGGCCCGGGGGCGGGACATCACTCGGCAACTATAGGTCGGTGACCGACATATATAAACCACCTGTCTATTACCCCGCCTATTGTCGGCCTCGGACCCTCACACCCTCCTGATCCGGTGCACATCGCGTACGCAGGCGTTGGCGAGCCCGGCGAAGAGGATGACGGCCGCGCACACCAGCAGGACAGTCCGGCTGCTCCAGTACGCGGAGGCGACCCCCACCACGAGGTACCCGACTGGGATGGCGACCTGCTCCCCCAGGGAGTTGAAGGCGTTGAGCCGTCCCAACTCTTCGTCCGGCACCTGCTGTTGCATGGCCGTCGACCAGGTCACGATCGCCACGTCCGTCCCCGCCCCCGCCATCACGGCGGCCGCCAGCACCCAGAGCAGCGGCAGCCCCAGACCCATGGCGGCCAGCGGCAGGAAGAGCGCCGAGCTGGTGACGACGCAGACCAGGATGAGGCGCTGCGGCTTCCACAGCAGACAGACGAACGTCCCCGCCAGCAGCCCGGCGGCGAAGGCCCCCTGCACCAGCCCCCAGGAACCGGCGCCCGAGTAACTGCGGTCGGCCACCAGCGGCCCGAGCAGCTGGTACCCGGCCAGCCAGGCGGCCACGACGGCGGTACCGGAGAGCGTGTAGCTCCACAGCCAGGCCCGGGACCGGAACCCGGCCCACCCGACCCTCAGTTCGGCCAGCAGCCCCCCGCCGGGGCCACCGGGGGCAGCGGAGCCCGCGAGCCGCAGCCCGACCAGCAGGAGCGCGGCGACGACGAACGTGACCGCGTCCCACCCGAGCGCCCAGGCCGGCCCGGTCAACGCGACGACGAACCCGCCGACGACGGGCCCGATGACCTTGACGGCGTTCCGGGGCACCCGGACCAGCGCATTGGCCTGCTGAAGCTGCTCCATGGGCACGAGCCGGGACACGATCCCCTGGGCCGCCGGCGTGGTGAAGGCGGCGGCCACCCCGGAGGCGCAGGCGCACACGCTGATCGCGAAGGTGGTCGCCGCCCCCGTCGCGACGAGCACGGCGACGACCGCCTGCGCGGCCCCCGCCCCGAGGTTCCCGAGGAAGAGGAGGCGGCTGCGCGAGACCCGGTCCGCCAGCACCCCGCCGACGAGGAGGAAGACCAGGGTCGGCACGGTGTTGGCGGTGAGCACGATCCCGAGCGACCGCGCTCCACCGCCCTGCCCGATCACCGCGAAGGCCAGCGCCACGGGGGCCATCGCCGACCCGGCCGCCGAGACCAGGTGGGCGAGCAGGAAGCGCCGGAAGGCGGGCAGACGCAGCGGGGACCCGGTGACGGGAGGGGGGCGTTCGCCCCGGAGATCGACAGCAGCCGCCGGTCCTTCACGCACGTCACCCATGGCGGCCAGGTTAGAGGTGGGGGCGGGGCGGGGGCACCCGACTATTCGGAGACGGGGCCCGGCCGCCCGCCGGGCGACGAGGAAGGGCGAGGAGAGCTTCTAACCCCGCCCGTGATCGGGATCCTCGTCAAGACCGGGCAGTTCCTCGTGGCCCTCCGAGTAGTGGTTGACCCACCCGCAGAGCGCACAGGCGTACCGCCCGGCGAGACCGTGCACCTCGGTGCCGCACCGCGCACAGTCGGTGCGGGTGATCTCGGGAATCGTCGGCTCAGGCTTGCTCGTCACACGGGGACCTTACCGACTGGGGCTGTGAAGGGTGAGCCGTCGTCGCTCCCGAGGCAGTGATGACGCGCCGGGCTTGCGCGGGCCGGTCAGAAGTCGGGGCAGAGATTCTTGTGCACGGCGTCCAGGATTCTGCCTCCCGTGTCCGTGTTGTTGATGTCGGGCAGGCGCGTCGCGATGGTGAACCTGTCAAGGGTCAGCTCGATCAGCTTCGCCCTGTCCTTGGTCGTCTTGATCGAGCCGCACTGATCGAGGCCGCGGCTCACGGACTGGTCGTCCTTGCCGGGCTTCGAGATGCGCGGGTCGATCGCGTCGAGTGCTTCGAGAAACGCGGCCTGGATTGCAGACTTCTCCCCCGTGCACGGGCCAACTTCGGCTCGGGGCTCGACTGCGTCGCCGACATCGAGGGAGCGAGTGTCGAGAACGAGATCCACGTGCTCGACCCCGCCAGGTTCAGCCGCGACGACATCGGCGACTCCATCGCCGGCAGGCTCGCGGCTCCCTACAACCAGACCATCGTCGCTGCGGGGAACTGGTACATCCGGGTCAGGTACCCCGACCACGCCCCAGGGGTCGCCGAAGCTCTCGATGCCGTCGTCCTGGGAGGTCGGAGCGGTTCCTGAGAGACGGAACGTCAGGTGCGACGGCGATCCTTCGAGCCACGGAACGCATGGCGAGCCGATCGTGCCTTGAAGGCCATCCGAGGTTGCCGCGCTTCGTCGCTGCACGACGGCGAGGGACCGTCACTCCTACCGGCCCCGGACCGTTGTCAGTGCCACTTGCTAGGTTGCCTGGTGGATGGAGACCGGTCAGAGAACCTTAGAGGTCCGCGGTCAAGGGGGGTGGGCACAAAGGTCCCCGGGAGCCACCTCGGGACTATGTTGCAGGCCGTGGTTCCCCACCCCCCTCATCCTCCATGAGGCCAGTGGGCAACCCGGTCCGGGTCCGGATCTCCGGTGCCGATCCGCCCGTTGATGTCAGAGGCAGATGTCGAAGGCCCCCCGCCATGACCGGCGGGGGGCCTTCACACTGGTGGGCGCGGACGGTTTCGAACCGCCGACATCTGCTTTGTAAGAGCAGCGCTCTACCCCTGAGCTACGCACCCGTGGATGAAGCAACAGGTTACATGCCTCACGGCACATGTCGACAATCGGTTATCCAGGGGCCGAAGCCGGGCCGAGCCGGATCGTAAGTCAGGCCGGAGGCCGGATCGTAAGTCAGGCCGGAGGCCGGATCCTAGGCCAGGCCGAAGCCGATCGTAAGGCCGGGCCGACCCGGGGCATGCGTACGGGGGCTACCCCCACCCCCAAGACGGTAGCCGACCGGATCGTCGGGGCGGCGGGCGCTGCATACCGTAGGGGCATCGCAAGAGGCACAACGCAGCGCCGGCCCAGGGGGACCTATCACCATGACCATCCGTAATCGCAGCGTTCTCGTGGCCATCGGGGGCACCGTTCTGCTCGTCGGGGCGCTCAGTGGGTGCGGGAGCACGGATGTGGAGGACGCGCCTGTCGAGCACAAGTCGTTCGCGTACGGGGGGAAGGCGCTCACCATCGATGCGGAGAACTCCACCGTGGAGGTCGTCCCCGCCGATGTGGACAAGGTCGAGGTGACCCGGCAGGTCGACGGCTGGGTCATGCTCGGATCCGGGCCGGACCCCGTGTGGAAGCTGGAGGGGGACACCCTCACGCTCCGGGTGAAGTGCAAGGCCATGATCAGCAACTGCGAGGCCCGGCACGAGGTGAAGGTGCCCCGGGGGCTCGCGCTCACCGTGGATGCCGGCAACGGCAAGGTCACCGCCTCCAAGTTCACCACGGCGCTCAAGCTCTACTCCGACAACGGCGGGGTCGTCGTACGGGACGTCAGCGGACCCCTGGAGCTGAAGAGCGACAACGGGTCCGTCCTGGCCGAGCGGATCTCGTCCGGGTCCGTCGTGGCCCGGTCGGACAACGGGTCCGTGAAGCTCGGCCTCAGCAAGGTGCCGGATCTCGTGGACACCGTCAGCGACAACGGGCGCATCACCATCGACCTCCCGGCCGGCAAGACCCGGTACGCCGTGTCCGCGTCCGCCGCCAACGGGCACGTCTCCGTGGACGTGCCCCGCAGTGATGGCAGCACGCACGTCGTGAAGGCCCACAGCGACAACGGCGGGGTCTCCGTCCGGCATGCGAGCTGAGCACCCGCGCAGACCGGCCGAAGACAGCTGAAGACGCACGCAGACCGAAGACACCACGGCGAGTCACCGCCCCCGGCGCGAACTAACCGGCCCGTGTGTTCGTCCTTACCTGGTGGGAGAATGTACCGGGCAAGACGAAACGGCACGGGAGAGGCATGTGACGGCGACACACGCGCAGCCGCAGGCGAGAGCGGGCGGGAAGGCAGCGGGTTCCGTCGTCGAGGTGTTCGGGGCGGGCGGGGAGCGTGGCCGGCGGCGCCACGCGCTCGTGCGGGGCATACGTGACACCTGCCTCCTCGTCCTCGTGCCCCTCCCCCTCCTCGCCGCCGCCCTCCCCCTCGCCGTCGCCGGCGGGGGTACGCGGCGGTGGTTCGGGGGGCGCGGGGAAGGGCAGCGGGCCGAGGCGCAGGCGGCCAAGGATGCCGCCGCCGAGGCGTTCTACGAGCTGGACACCGCTCAGCGCGACCTGCAGATCTCCATCGAGACGATCACCGCCGTGGACAGTTCGCCGGCCGCCCGCAAGGCCGTGGACGACTTCGCCGCGCTCGGGCGGCGCATCGACGAGGCCAGTCGCGCGTACATCACCGCCGTCGACGCCCACGACCTGGACCGGGACGATCTCGAACCGTCGGTCGCCTCCAGTGCCCGGGCCGAGCTGTCCTCCGCGAAGGACCAGCTGGTACGCGTCAAGGGCGACCTGGACCGGTTCGCCGCCGGGCTCGGGCCCCTGCTCGGGAGCGCCGAGACGCAGCTCGCCCGGCTCGCCCCGGCCGTCGAGCGGGCGCGACAAGCGCTCCTCGCCGCGAGCAATGCTCTCGACGCGGTGCGGGCGTCCGGGCTGCGGGCCGACGATCTCGCCGCCCGGCTCGCCGCCCTGGCCCCCGAGCTGACCAAGCTCAACCAGGGTGCCGGGCGCCACGGCGTGCCCGAGACCCTTCAACGTGCCGACCAGGTGCTGCGGGACGCCGAGGCCGTGCGGGCGGAGGCCGAGAAGCTGCCCGAGCGCGCCGCCGAGATCGATCGCCGGCTGGTGTCCCTGCGCACCCGGGCCCAGGCGCTGACCACCCGGTCCGCGTCCGTCGAGCCGGTGCTGAGCGAGTTGCGGCGGAGGTTCTCCGCCGCCTGCTGGCAGGACCTCCAGCCGGTCCCGGAGCAGGCTGCCGTCAATGTGCGCCAGGCCGAGGAGAAGCTCAAGGAGGCCGCCCGCGCCCGCGATGAGCAGCGCTGGGCCGACGCCACCTCGCGGCTGAGCACCGTGCGCGCCCTGCTCAACGCGACGGACGAGGCGGTGTCCGCCGCCGGTGACCGGCTGCACCGGCTCGACCTCGTCGCCAAGGACCCGCAGCAGGAGATCCAGCGGACCCGGTTCGCGATCCGTGACGCCCAGCGGCTGGCCATGGCCGGGCGCCACACCCCCGAGCCGCGCCACGCCCGCCCGCTGGACGACGCGGTGGCCCGTCTCGACCAGGCCATCACGGGTCTGGAGGGCCGCCACCCCGACTACTGGCACTTCCTCACCGTGACGGAGGACCTGCGGCAGACCGCCGCCCACGTCGTCGCCGAGATCCGTGAAGAACGCGGGGCCGGAGCCAACTGACTCCGGCCCGCTGCGGATAGCCTGAACCCATGCCTCGTTACGAGTACCGCTGCCGCTCCTGCGGAGACACCTTCGAGCTCAGCCGTCCCATGGCCGAGTCCTCCGACCCCGCCTCCTGCCCCGCCGGGCACGAGGACACCGTGAAGCTGCTCTCCACGGTCGCCGTGGGCGGCTCGGCCGCCTCCGGCCCGGCACCCTCCGCCGGTGGCGGTGGCGGTGGCGGCGGCTGCTGCGGCGGGGGTTGCTGCGGCTGATCCAGCTGCCGCGGCAAGCCCGGCTCCCCGCCTCCCGGCGGCTACCGCTTGCGTGACAGCGTCAGGCCGTCCGCGACCGTCAGCAGCACGCTGTCCATGCGCGGGTCGGCCGACACGTGGTCGTTGAAGTCCTGGATGTCCTTCGCCGCGCCCGTGGCGTGCGGGTCGGTCACGCCGCCGTGGAACAGCACGTTGTCCGTGGTGATGACGCCGCCCTGCCGCATCCGGGGCACCAGTTCCTCCCAGTACGCGATGTAGTTGCCCTTGTCCGCGTCCAGGTAGGCGAAGTCGATGTGGGGCTCCCGCGGCATCGCGCGCAGGGTGTCCAGGGCGGGGGCGATACGCAGGTCGATGCGGTCGGCGACGCCCGCCTTCTCCCACGCCGCACGGCCGTACGCCGTCCACTCCTGCGAGATGTCGCAGGCGATCAGCCGGCCGTCGGCGGGCAGGGCCTGGGCCATCGACAGGGCGGAGAAGCCGGTGAAGGTGCCGACCTCCACGATGTGCCGTGCCCCGGTCAGCCGGACGAGGAAGGCGAGCAGCGGGCCCTGTTCCTCGGCGGACTGCATGCCCGCCCGGTCGGGCAGCTCGGCGTAGGTGGTCTCCACGAGTTCGCGCTGTACGGCGTCGAGCGGCGGGTTGTGCGCCAGCATGTACGCGTACAGCTCGTCCGTGATCTTGGTTTCGTTGCCCTTGGTCATCGCGCAACTCCCTGGTCGGCCGCATGTCCCCCCGGCGGGCGGGAACGGCGTGACTGTAGTCGTCCGCCCCGGCCCGTACGAGCGCATTTCCGCGGCGCGTCGGGCGGGCCCGCCCTACGTCACAGACCCGACGCGCGCACGAAGCGGCGCAGGATCTCCTCGCCCGCGGCCACGCCCCGCTCGGCGGTCGCCTCGACGTGCGGGGCGCTCCAGCCGGCGTCGGCGAGTTCGCCGTGGCCGGGGCGCCAGCCCCGGTCGGCGGCGAGCAGCAGGTCGGCGTCCAGGAGTGAGTCGCCGGCGGCGAGGGTGAGGGTGGCCCCGGTGCGGCGGGCGACCTCGCGCATGGCGGCGCTCTTGGTGAGCGGGCGCGGTACGGCGTAGATCTTGCGGCCCTGGAGGGATACGGCCCAGCCGCGCGGCTCCGTCCAGGCGGCGAGCTCCTTCATCCAGTCCGGGGGGAGTTCGGCCCGGTCCACGACGAGGTAGGCGAACAGGTCCTCGGCGACCCGCTCCTTGAGCAGCCACGCGGGGTCGGCGGCGGAGACGAGGTGGGCGCGGACCTCGGCGAGCGAGGCGCACTCGTCGGTGAGCCGGCGGGCCACGGTCCGCTGCCAGTCCCGGTCGGACTCGCCGTTCACGAGGATGTGGCCGCCGTTGGCGCAGATGGCGAACTCGGCCGGAGCGCCCGGGAGATGGATGCGGTGGTACTGCTCGCGGGTGCGGGTCGTGGTCGGTACGAAGACGGTGGACGGGGCGCCGGTCAGGTCGGCGATGAGCCCGGCGGCGGTCTCGGTGACGTACGAGAGGGGCTTGTGGTCGTACACCTCGACGCACAGCAGCCGGGGTGCCCGCACGTCCTCCATGGTGAGCTGGAGGGCGGCGGCCGAGTAGATGAGGGTGCGGTCGAGGTCGCTGGCGATCAGGGTCACCGGGGAGGCGGTCACGCGGACTCCACCGCCTTGCCGTCGGCGCCGGTCGCGCCGCGCGTGTACTTGGGGTGGATCAGCCCGACGCAGGTGTACGGGAGCGCGTCGACCTCCTCGACCGGTACGCCGCGCTGCTCGGCCAGCAGCCTGATGTGCTCCAGGTCCGGGCCGGCGCCGCGCCGGGCGAGGATC
The DNA here is from genome assembly GCF_004795015.1 of Streptomyces sp. A1277. Lineage (GTDB taxonomy): Bacteria > Actinomycetota > Actinomycetes > Streptomycetales > Streptomycetaceae > Streptomyces. The sequence goes on from NZ_SSBI01000013.1 coordinate 64,806, forward strand.
TTCCACGGGACGCGGCGCAGCAGCACCCGGGTCGTCTCGCCGACGCCGGGCTTGACGAGGTTGACGTCGTGGATGCCGTACTCCTCGCTGATGCGTTCCACCGCCGTCCAGCCCTCCCAGGTGGGGGCCCGGTCGGCCGTCAGCAGCTCCTTCACCTCGGCGTCCACGGCGTCCGCGACCTCCTCGAAGCGCTCGGTGACCGTGTCGAGGAAGAGGCCGGAGACGTCGGAGCCGGCGAGGTCGCGGTAGAACTTCGCGCCGTGGAAGTCGTGCGGCCCGACCAGGTCGGCGCGCAGGACGGTACGGGAGATGAGCCCGGAGACCGTGGAGTTGAGGCAGGCGGAGGGGATGAGGAAGTCCTCGCGGGTGCCGTACGTGCGCACGCAGCCGCCCGGGTCGGCCAGCACCGCGATCTCCGGGTCGAAGCCCTCCACGCCCTCGGTCTTCTCGAACTCCGTGACCGCGGCGGCCAGTTCGCGGGTGATCGCGCCCTTGCCTGTCCAGCCGTCCACGAACACGACGTCGGCCGGGTCGTGATGGGCGGCCAGCCAGCGCAGCGCGTTGGCGTCGATACCGCGTCCGCGCACGATCGAGACGGCGTAGTGCGGCAGCTCGATGCCGCGCCGTGCCCGGGCCCAGCGGCGCATCAGCACGCCGACCGGCGTACCGGCCCGGGCGAGCGAGACGAGCACCGGGCGCGGGCCGCGCTCGGCGAGGACCGTCTCGGTGACCGTGCCCACGGCGCGGGCGATCCGGGCGGCCGAGAGGTCCAGGGCGGCCTTGAACAGCTCCTGGTACTGGGCGGACGGCTGGTACTCGACGGGCAGCGACTCCGCGTAGTGCGCTCCCCCGCTCTGTATCGCCTCCTCGCGCTCCTCCGTGGGCGCCTCCAGGCGGGTGTCCGAGAGGTCCTGGAGCAGCCAGCCGACCTCGTCGGGTGCGTATGAGGAGAAGGCGGGGCCGCGAAGGGGCTCGGGCAGCAGCATGGGGGCTTCTTCCTGGCGTTCGGCGGTCGTCGCCGGGACGTATGAGGGGATCACCGCGAGCAGGACCTGCCCGGTGTGCGCGGCCAGCCGGTCCAGGAGGCCGCCCGGGGCGTGCAGCGCCGGGGTGTCGGCGGCGGAGTCGACCACGGCGACCACGGCGTCGAAGCCGGCGCCCGCCACGTTGTACGCGTAGCGCTCGCCGGGTCCGTCGGCCGGGTCGTCGTGGGCCGGGAAGACCAGCTGGGTGCGTATCGCGTAGCCCGGGTCGTCCACGGCCAGGACCGGGGAGCGGGTCGTCGTGGAGTAGCGGACCTCGGCGTTCGTGCGCTCCTCCAGGGCGGTGCCCAGGCGCAGCGGCGCGTACATCAGCTCCTCGAAGCCGAGGACCAGGACGCGGCGCGGTGCGTCGCCCAGGGCCTGGGCGATGCGGTCCGCCAAGGCGGGCAGCGCGGGTTCCAGGAGGGCGCGGTGGGCCGGGGTGAAGCCGTGCCGGCCGCCGTCCGGGACGCCGGCGGGCCATGGGAGGTCGAGGCGCGTGCGGATGCCCGTGCCCGGGGACTGCTCCTCGGCGCGGCGCCCGGCGCCCGGCGCGGACTCCTGCTCCGCGATCAAAGCCTGCCCCTTCGCGAGGACGTCGTCGGGGAGGCCGACCGTGCCGGTGCTGCGGACCACCAGGTCGACCCGGGCGCCGATCTCCGCGGCGAACTCCGCGAGCCGCCCCCGGTCGGCCGGGGAGCGCATGTCGACCAGGGCGACGATGACGTACCGGTCGCGGGGGTAGCGCTCGTGCAGGGCGCGGATCGTGTTGAGGACGGTGTTGCCGGTGGAGAACTCGTCGTCCACCAGCACCAGCACCGAGTGCGGCGAGCCGTCCCGGCCGTGCCCGTCCGCCGCCAGCAGCTCCGGGTCCTCGGGGAGCAGCAGGTGCGAGGTGGCGTGCGAGTGGGACTCCTCGAAGCCGCCCGCCCGCGCCACACCGGGCACGGGCCTGCGGGTCGAGTGGAGGTAGGGCGCGTCGCCGAGGCCGTCGGCGACCGAGTGGCCGAGGCCCGTGGCCGTCTCCGCGTAGCCGAGGACGACCGCCCGCCGCGCCCCCTCCTCGCCCAGCAGGGCGCGCACCCGGCGGCCGAGGTCGAAGCCCGCGGCGTACACCACGGAGGGGCGCTGCGGCACATGCTTGCCGAGCACGTTGGACACGAGCAGGTGTGCCCGCTTGGGGTTGCGCCGCAGGGCGAGGCCCAGCAGTTCGCGCAGCTCCCCGTCGCCCACCAGCTCGACGCCCAGTCGCTCCGCCACCCAGCTACCCGACCACACCACGTTCGCCGTCTCTTTCCACTCGCCCGTCATACCCGGTGCCGCTTCGGCGCCGGTGTCTCCCTACCGATCGTCCCGCCGGCCGCGCTCACTCCGCGAGGCAGGCCGCCAGCAGGTCCACGAAGCCGACGTCCTCACGGGCCACGCCGAAGACCTCCGCGCGCAGCAGGGTCCTCTCGGCCCAGGCCCGGTGCGGCTTCACCTCGTTCATCTTGTTCGTGTACGCGGAGCGCAGAACCCCGCCGCCGCTGCTCTCGGGCCGCAGGATGTCCTGCGCGTCGCTGAACTCCTCGTGGCTGACCACGGACAGTGCGTGCACGGGTGCGACGTGCGAGGGGTGGATGCAGGTCTTGCCGAGCAGGCCGTTGGCCCGGTCGAGCTCGATCTCGCGGAGCAGTCCGTCCAGGTCGTGCGCGATGAGCGCGGTGCGCAGTTCGTCGGCCCGGTTCTCCTGGAAGGGGCTGCGGCGCAGCTGCGGCTTGAACATGCGCTCCTGGCGGGGGAAGTACTCCCACACGGGTCCGGTGACCGTGAAACCGGACCCGTCGGCCCGGCCGAGGACGTTGACGACGTCGGCGATGACGTCGGCGACGATTCCCACGTCGTACGCCGTCATGTCGGGGGCGCGCCGCAGTCCGTAGGCCGAGCAGAAGTCGGTGACGCCGAGCCGCAGCGCGAGCACCCGGTCACGGTGGGCGCCGACTGTCTGTGCGATGCCCTGAAGGGCCTCCCGGCGGGTCTCCAGGTGCAGCAGCTCGGGCGATTCGAGCACGGGCATGGCGAACAGCCGCCGGCCGGCGGCGGCCTCGGCCTTGGTCAGGGCCTCCAGGAACGACACGCCCCGCTCGCGCGTGAACTTGGGGAGTACGAATCCGGACAGCAGCCGGACGGACGCGCCGAGGCGGCGCACCAGGTCGGTGATCTGCCCCGGTTCGCGGACCCGGATGAACAGGAGCGGCGGATCGGCTTCGCGTGCGTCGAGGTCGGCGAACTGCCGGACGAGGTTCTCCTCGGCCCCGGCGACCTCGCAGTCGTCGATGGAGTCCTCCAGGCACAGCACCATGGAGACGACTCCGCGCCGGGCCAGTTTGACGATGTCGTCGGCGAGCCGGGGGCGGGTGGCGGGGCTGTAGAGCGTGGCGCCCAGGGCGGCGGAGAGGAGGGGGGCGGGCGAGTCGGCGTCGAACACGCAGGGTTCCTGGAAGAACAGCCTGCCCTTCGCAGCGGCTGCAATATGCCCGAAATGGCGCATGCGATTCCCCCCGTACTCTCTGACCGACCGGACGACGTGTGGCCGGTAATAGTACGTACGAACGGGTGTCCGCAGTTCCCTGCCCGGATGAATTCGGGATGTCTCGCCCGTTTCGCGAAGGTCCTGAAGGGGACGCGCAGGATGATTCCGGCGCGCCGCCGGGACACGGGGCCCGACCCCCGCGTTGTCCGTACGGGCGGCCAGCAGGCAGGATGACCGGCATGACGCACGCGATGGTGAAAGGCTCGAACGTCCCCCTCGACGCCATGGCCGTACGGGCCGTGCTGCGCTGGACGCCGGGCGCCGGTGTGCCCGATGTGGACGCCTCGGCCCTGCTGCTCGGCGCCGACGGCCGCGTGCGCTCGGACGAGGACTTCGTCTTCTACAACCAGCCCCGCCATCCCTCCGGCCTGGTGCGCCGGCTGCCGAAGCGGAGCCTGCCCGAGGGCCTGACGGACACCATCGAGGCCGATCTGGGCGCGCTCGACCCCTCGGTCGACCAGGTGGTCATCGCCGCCTCGTCGGACGGGGCCGCCTTCGAACACGTGCGCGATCTGCGCATCTTCCTCTACGACGCGGCGGCGGCCGGCGGCGACCCCCTGGCCGTGTTCGACGTGCGCGCGGAGACCGGCGAGGAGACCGCGATCATCTGCGGCGAGCTGTACCGGCGCGGCGACGGCTGGAAGTTCCGGGCCGTGGGGCAGGGCTACCCGACCGGTCTCATCGGTCTCGCGACCGCCTTCGGGATCTCGGTCGACGAGGGGGAGCCCGAGCCCGAGCCGCAGACCCCGTCGCAGCCCGGGCCGCAGCAGCCCCCGCAGCCGCAGTACCGGCCGGACCCGGTGCCGCCCGCGCCGCCGTTCCCGCCGGCGGCGCCCCCCTCGCCCGACTCGCAGGCGACCGTGCTGCACCAGCAGCCCTCGTACGGCTATCCGCAGCCCGCCCCGGCCGCACCGGCTCCGCAGCCCGCCTACGGCTACCCCGAGCCGGCCTCCGCGCAGCCCGCGTACGGCTACCCGCAGCCCGCCCCGGCGGCCGCGCACGCGCCCGACCCGAATGTCGTGCTGCCCCCGCAGGGGCCGCAGTTCATACGGCCCTGACGAGACCTAGGTGCGGGACTTGTAACCGCGTCCCCACTGCATTCCGAAGCCGTACATCCGGTCCAGCTCCGACTGGAAGCCGTACACGAACTTCACCTCGCGGCGCACCACCAGCTCGTCCTTGACGTTCTCCACGGTGAGCACCGCGCAGGAGCGGGCCTGCGGGGCGCGCTCGTCCAGATCGATCTCGATGCGAGGCCCGTTGCCCGGGTAGAGCGTCACCTTGGCGTGCGTCCGGTCGAAGGCCGGTGTCTGGTCGTAGATGTAGACGAAGACCATCAGCCGCTTGATGTTCTCGCGCTGGTCGAGGTTGACGTAGAGGGTCTCGCCCGAGGGGGCGCCGAAGCGGTCGTCGCCGCTGAGCCGGATGTAGGGCGGCCCGTTCAGATCGCCGAGCAGGTTGCCCAGCGGCTGCACCACGCCCTTGGTGCCGTCCGTCAGCTCGTACATGCAGCCGAGGTCCAGGTCGACGTTGACCACGCCCTGGGTGTGGGCCTGCACGGCCTCCGGCTGGAAGAACTTGAAGGGGTGCAGCAGCCGGCCGCTCCCCCGGGAGCGGCCCTCGATGTCGGAGGTGCGCATCCGCCAGGAGAGGTTGACCCGGAGGTTGCCGCTGAGCGCACCCTGCTTGGTCAGCGAGACCGTGGCGCGCCGCCGGGTGAGCACGATGGAGTTGGTGGCCGCGCTGCCCGACTCGAACTGCGACTCCCGCCCCGGCCACAGGTTGTCCCAGAACGCCATCCCGACCCCCACCTCTCGGTCCTGCTCCAGTCGTCGCACGCGGCGCACGCGACGCACGCACCACTGCGGGGCGGCTCCGGGCCGCCTCCGGGCCTTACCCGGAGCCGCCACCGTACGAGCCGCCCCGCTCAGAGCGTTCCCTCAATTGCTACCGGGTCACACCCCGGCGCCGACTTCGCTCTGTCCTTCCTCGGCCTCCAGCGCCTTGTTGCGGCGGACCGAGGACCAGAAGGACCAGGCGATCAGGACGACGCCGACCAGACCGGTGATGATCTCGTTGATCTCGTACTGGATGGTGACGAGCAGGATGACCGACAGCGCGCCGATCGCGTAGTGCGCGCCGTGCTCCAGGTACACGTAGTCGTCCAGGGTGCCCTGGCGGACCAGGTAGACCGTGAGCGAACGGACGTACATGGCGCCGATGCCGAGGCCGAGCGCCATCAGCACGATCTCGTTGGTGATGGCGAAGGCGCCGATCACGCCGTCGAACGAGAAGGACGCGTCGAGCACTTCCAGGTAGAGGAACATGAAGAACGCGGCCTTGCCGGAGAGGGCGACCGCGGAGATCTTCCTTCCGCTCCGCTTGGCCTCTTCCTCCTCCTCGTGCTCGCGTTCCTCGTCCTCTTCGAGCTTGTCCTCGAAGTAGCCGGAGAGTCCGCCGACGATGAGGTACGTGATCAGACCGGCGATGCCGGCGAGCAGGACGGTCTCCGCCTTGTCCGCGTGCCCGCCGCCGTGCTGGTGGGCGTGGGCGGCGAAGGTGAGGGCGCTGATCAGCAGGACGATGAGCGCGATGCAGACCGACAGCATGTCGACCTTGCCGAGCTTGGCGAGCGGGCGCTCGATCCAGCGCAGCCACTGGATGTCCCGGTCCTCGAAGATGAAGTCGAGGAAGATCATGAGCAGGAACATGCCACCGAAGGCGGCGATCGCCGGGTGGGCGTCCGTGACCAGTTCCTTGTAGCGGTCCGCGTCGTTGAAGGAGAGATCGATGGCGTCGATCGGATTCAGCTTGGCGGTGATGGCCACGATCACGACGGGGAAGACCAGCCGCATACCGAAGACCGCGATGAGCACGCCGACCGTGAGGAAGATCTTCTGCCAGAAGGCGGACATCTTCTTCAGGATTCCGGCGTTCACCACAGCGTTGTCGAACGACAGCGAGATCTCCAGGACGGAGAGGATCGCCACCACTCCGAAGGCTTCCCACCCCCCGTAGAACCACGCGGCCACGAGGCCGATCGCGGTGATCACGAGCGACCACCCGAAGGTTTTCAGAAGCACTGGCTACCCCATCATGTATGTAACGGGTCTCCCCCGAGGTGTACGGGGCTCCCCCGCGCCGTGCGCGGCTTTACGAAACGTTGACCCCGAAGTCTAGAGCGATGCCGCGCAGCCCCGACGCGTACCCCTGACCAACTGCACGGAACTTCCACTCGCCGTTGTAGCGGTAGAGCTCGCCGAAGATCATCGCCGTCTCCGTGGAGGCGTCCTCGGTGAGGTCGTAACGCGCGAGTTCCTGGCCGTCCGCCTGATTGACGACGCGGATGAACGCATTGCTGACCTGGCCGAATGTCTGACCGCGATTGTCGGCCTCGTGAATGGAGACCGGAAAGACGATCTTGTCGCAATGGGCCGGTACCTGCGTGAGGTTCACGATGATCGACTCGTCGTCGCCCTCGCCCTCACCCGTGAGGTTGTCACCGGTGTGCTCCACGGAACCGTCGGGGCTCGTGAGGTTGTTGTAGAACACGAACCACTCGTCGCCGAGCACCCGGCCCGACTGGCACAGCAGTGCGCTGGCGTCGAGGTCGAAGTCGGCCCCCGTCGTGGATCGTGCGTCCCAGCCGAGCCCGACCAGCACCTGGGTGAGATTGGGTGCGGCCTTGGAGAGGGAGACATTGCCTCCCTTGGCGAGCGTGACGCCCATGGTGTGTCCTCCCCGAGTCGATGAACCGTGTGTTGAGCGCGTCCGGCGCCGCACGTCGTGCGGCGCCGGACGGAAAAACGCTGGTGCCGGGGCCGCGCGGCCCCGGTCAGCTGCCTAGACGTTGACGCCGAAGTCCTGCGCGATGCCGCGCAGGCCCGAGGCGTAGCCCTGGCCGATGGCGCGGAACTTCCACTCCGCGCCGTTGCGGTACAGCTCGCCGAAGACCATGGCGGTCTCGGTCGAGGCGTCCTCGGACAGGTCGTAGCGCGCGAGCTCGCTGTTGTCGGCCTGGTTGACGACGCGGATGTACGCGTTGCGCACCTGGCCGAAGCTCTGCTGGCGGGTCTCGGCCTCGTAGATCGAGACCGGGAAGACGATCTTGTCGACGTCGGCCGGGACGGTGGCCAGGTTGACGTTGATGACCTCGTCGTCGCCCTCGCCCTCACCGGTGAGGTTGTCACCGGTGTGCTCGACGGAGCCGTCGGGGCTCTTGAGGTTGTTGAAGAAGACGAAGTTGCCGTCGTTGGCGACCTTGCCCTCGGCGTTCGTCAGCAGTGCGCTGGCGTCGAGGTCGAAGTCTCCGCCGGTGGTGGTACGGGCGTCCCAGCCCAGACCCACGATGACCGCGGTCAGGTTGGGCGCGGCCTTGGTCAGCGAGACGTTGCCGCCCTTGCTGAGGCTGACTCCCACGAGTCCTCCCATTGGTTTCTTGGGGGCCGGCCGGTGCCGGCGCCTCCACGTCGTGTTGGCATCGGATCAACGAGTGGATCCTAGTGACCGGTTCCCGGCCTGAGCAGGCATTCGGGCCGGGGTCGCCGGATGATCCGCCCGAAGCCGGATCAGAGGGCGCCGAGCGCCTTGATGTAGTCGTTGAGGTCGCGCGCGTCGGGCAGGCCGTTGACGACCGTCCAGCGCACCACGCCCTCCTTGTCGATGACGAAGGTGCCGCGCACCGCACAGCCCTTGTCCTCGTCGAAGACGCCGTAGGCCCGCGAGGTCTCGCCGTGCGGCCAGAAGTCGGACAGGAGCGGGTACTCCAGGCCCTCCTGCTCGGCGAAGACGCGCAGGGTGTGGATGGAGTCGTTGGAGACGGCCAGCAGCTGCGTGTCGTCGTTCTCGAACGTGGGCAGCTCGTCGCGGAGCGCGCACAGCTCGCCCGTGCAGACGCCGGTGAAGGCGAACGGGTAGAACAGCAGCACCACGTTCTTCTCGCCCCGGAAGTCGGAGAGCTTCACGGTCCGGCCGTGGTTGTCCTTCAGCTCGAAATCCGGGGCCTTGGTGCCGACCTCGATCGCCATGAAAACGCGTCCCTTCGCTACGTCACCGGGCTGGGCTGTCCGGGTGGCCCCCACCCTACGCAGAGGGCACGGGCGCCTGTGCGGCACCCGTGAAAGCTTCCCGCCGGCATCCGGATCAAGCCTGCCGGGAGCGGGGACGGGTGTACGAAGGCCCCCGGCCGGCGCGGTGCCTGTCGGGGGCCTTCAGGGCCGATGGGTGTCAGCGCTTGGCTTTGGCCGCTTTCGGCGTCCCGAGCCGGCTTCCCGACCAGTCCTTGCCCGCGTTGACGCTCTTGGTCTGGGCGAGACCGGCGGTCTGGGCGGCCTCGTTGATGTCGCTCGGCTCGACGTATCCGTCACGGCCGGTCTTCGGCGTCATCAGCCAGACCACACCGCCGTCCTCGAGCAGACCGATGGCATCCACCAGCGCGTCCGTAAGGTCGCCGTCCTCGTCACGGAACCAGAGCAGGACGACGTCCGCGACGTCGTCGTACTCCTCGTCGACGAGTTCCTGGCCGATAGTGGCCTCAATGCCCTCACGGAGCTCCAGCTCGACGTCGTCGTCGTAGCCGATCTCCTGGACCACCTGTCCGGGCTCGAACCCCAGGCGTGCCGCCGGGTTGGTCCGCTCCTCCGCGTGGTCCGCGGTCGCGCTCACGGGTTGCCTCCTGATCATGTTTCGGAAAATGCTTCAGCCACGCGCGTGCGCGGGGCGTTGGCCGTAGTCCACACGGGAGCGGCGGATCGCGCAAGTACCCAGCGTACGAGACCGCCTAAACGGTGACGTTTCGTGCCACGTCGCCATCCCGTCGGCGGCCCCTTGCGGGAGCCCGCGTCCTCCTCCGTTCCCTTTACGTCCTTGGACAGCTTATGCCGTTTCGGTCCGGCATTCGGAGCCGAGCAGCGTTTGGGAACACTTGGACGCCTTGGGCGTATGGTTGCGGTTCGACCCAGACCATCCTGCCTGCCCCATCCTGTCCGACACCTTCTGCCTGCACCGATACCCAATCGGCCGCCGTCCATCCGCACCGGCGGCGACGGCCCGGGGCGCGTCGGCGGTTACCTCCCGGTAGAGATGACGTACGCGTTCCAGCGGTACACGATGGGGATGGCGTACACATCCTCATGTCCGGGGGCGGACTCCCGTAACAGGCCCCGAAGCGCAGCACCGAACAGCGAAGGAACAGCGTGGCTTCCGGATCCGATCGCAACCCGATCATCATTGGCGGCCTTCCGAGTCAGGTCCCGGATTTCGATCCCGAAGAGACCCAGGAATGGCTCGACTCCCTCGACGCCGCCGTCGACGAGCGAGGCCGTGAGCGGGCCCGCTACCTCATGCTCCGGCTCATCGAGCGCGCGCGCGAGAAGCGCGTCGCCGTGCCGGAGATGCGCAGCACGGACTACGTGAACACGATCGCCACGAAGGACGAGCCGTTCTTCCCCGGCGACGAGGAGATCGAGCGCAAGGTCCTCAACGCGACCCGCTGGAACGCGGCCGTGATGGTGTCGCGCGCCCAGCGTCCGGGGATCGGCGTGGGCGGACACATCGCCACGTTCGCCTCCTCCGCCTCGCTGTACGACGTGGGTTTCAACCACTTCTTCCGCGGCAAGGACGACGGTCTGGGCGGTGACCAGATCTTCTTCCAGGGGCACGCCTCCCCCGGGATCTACGCTCGCGCGTTCCTGCTGGACCGGTTGAGCGAGGCGCAGCTCGACGCGTTCCGCCAGGAGAAGTCGAAGGCACCGAACGGGCTGTCCAGCTACCCGCACCCGCGGCTGATGCCGGACTTCTGGGAGTTCCCGACGGTGTCGATGGGCCTCGGCCCGCTCAGCGCGATCTACCAGGCGCGGATGAACCGCTACATGGAGGCGCGCGGCCTCGCCGACACGTCGAACTCTCACGTGTGGGCCTACCTCGGCGACGGCGAGATGGACGAGCCGGAGTCGCTGGGCCAGCTGTCCATCGCCGCCCGTGAGGGCCTGGACAACCTGACCTTCGTCGTCAACTGCAACCTCCAGCGCCTCGACGGCCCGGTGCGCGGCAACGGCAAGGTCATCCAGGAGCTGGAGTCGCAGTTCCGGGGCGCCGGGTGGAACGTGATCAAGCTGGTCTGGGACCGCTCCTGGGACCCGCTGCTGGCGCAGGACCGCACGGGCATCCTGGTCAACAAGCTGAACACGACGCCGGACGGTCAGTTCCAGACGTACGCGACGGAGACGGGCGCGTACATCCGGGAGCACTTCTTCGGGGACGATCCGCGGCTGCGCGAGATGGTCAAGGACATGACCGACCAGCAGATCCTGCACCTGGGCCGCGGCGGTCACGACCACCGCAAGGTCTACGCGGCGTACGCGGCGGCCAAGGCCCACAAGGGCCAGCCGACGGTGATCCTGGCGCAGACGGTCAAGGGCTGGACCCTCGGGCCCAATTTCGAGGGCCGCAACGCGACCCACCAGATGAAGAAGCTGACCGCCGAGGACCTGAAGCGGTTCCGGGACCGGCTGCACATCCCGATCGCGGACAAGGAGCTGGAGGACGGCAACCCGCCGTACTACCACCCGGGCCGCGACTCGGAGGAGATCCAGTACATGCACGACCGCCGCAAGGGCCTGGGCGGTTACGTCCCGACCCGTGTGGTGCGCGCGAAGCCGCTGCCGCTGCCCGAGGACAAGACGTACGCGGCGGCGAAGAAGGGTTCGGGCCAGCAGTCGATCGCCACCACCATGGCGTTCGTCCGCATCCTGAAGGACCTCATGCGGGACAAGGAGATCGGCAAGCGTTTCGTGCTGATCGCGCCGGACGAGTACCGCACCTTCGGTATGGACGCGTTCTTCCCGAGCGCGAAGATCTACAACCCGCTGGGCCAGCAGTACGAGTCGGTGGACCGCGATCTGCTGCTCGCGTACAAGGAGTCGCCGACCGGGCAGATGCTGCACGACGGCATCTCGGAGGCGGGCTGCACGGCCTCGCTGATCGCCGCGGGCTCGGCGTACGCGACGCACGGCGAGCCGCTGATCCCGGTGTACGTCTTCTACTCGATGTTCGGGTTCCAGCGCACCGGTGACCAGTTCTGGCAGATGGCCGACCAGCTCGCGCGCGGCTTCGTGCTGGGCGCCACCGCCGGCCGTACGACGCTGACCGGCGAGGGCCTGCAGCACGCCGACGGGCACTCGCAGCTGCTGGCCTCGACCAACCCGGGCTGTGTGGCGTACGACCCGGCGTTCGGTTACGAGATCGCGCACATCGTCAAGGACGGTCTGCGCCGGATGTACGGCGGGACCCCCGAGGAGAACGAGGACGTCTTCTACTACCTCACCGTCTACAACGAGCCGATCCAGCACCCGGCCGAGCCCGCCGACGTGGACGTCGAGGGCATCCTGAAGGGCGTCTACCGCTACAGCAGCGGCGAGAAGGGCGAGATCCCGGCCCAGATCATGGCGTCCGGTGTGGCGGTCCCGTGGGCCGTCGAGGCGCAGCGCATCCTCGCGGACGAGTGGAACGTGAAGGCGGACGTCTGGTCGGCGACCTCCTGGAACGAGCTGCGGCGCGAGGCCGTGGACGTGGAGCGGTACAACCTGCTGCACCCGGAGGAGGAGCAGCGCGTGCCGTACGTGACGCGCAAGCTGTCCGGGGCCGAGGGGCCGTTCGTGGCGGTGTCGGACTGGATGCGGTCGGTGCCGGACCAGATCGCGCGCTGGGTGCCCGGTGCGTACCAGTCGCTGGGTGCGGACGGGTTCGGTTTCGCGGACACGCGGGGCGCGGCCCGGCGGTTCTTCCACATCGACGCGCAGTCGATCGTGCTCGCGGTGCTGACCGAGCTGGCGAAGGACGGGAAGGTCGACCGTTCGGTGCTGAAGACGGCCGTCGACCGCTACGACCTGCTGGAGGTGGCCTCGGCCGATCCGGGGGCCGCGGGCGGCGACGCGTAGGACGTGAGGACCGGTGCGGGGCGGCGGGGCCCGGAAGGGCGCCACCGCCCCGCGGCGTGTCCGTATGGTCAGTTCTCCCAGACCTTGAAGGCGCGGACCTGGTACGGGGAGCGGGGCAGCCACGTCCCGCCGCCCGGGTACGTCTCGAACTCGCCGGTCTCCGCGCACTCGGCGGACTGGTAGGTGGTGACGGGCCGGCCGGTGCGGTTGGCCAGGGCCTGGACGGTGGTGCCGGCCCTCAGCGGCACGCAGCTCTCGATGTCGATCGTGGACAGCTCATGGATCTGCCGGGCGCCCGTGAAGTCGGGCTCGGCCCAGAGGCAGAGCTGCCCGCTGCCGCAGTCCCCGAGCCGGACGGGCGCGGCCTGGGCGGGTGCGGACGGGAACAGGGCGGTGGCGGCCAGGGCGGCCGCGACAACGGTCGTACGCATGTGAGATGAACCCCCGTGGTGTGGATCTTCCACCCCCACCCTGAGCCGTTACGGAGCGTTACGGGAAGAGGTCGGGGGTGGATTCACCCTGATAGGGGACAGCCCCGCCGGAGCGTTCCGGCGGGGCTGTTGTACGCGCTGTGTTGACGTCCGTGTGACGCCTGGGGTGTCCGGGTCAGATGTGACCGGCGCCCGCGCTCGCCTCCGCGTTCTCGCCGCGCTTGGTCAGCGTGGCGACGAGGGCGGCGATCACCGCGACGATGCCGGCGACCATGAACGCCGTGCTCATGCCGGAGACGAACGTGTCGTGCGCGACGCCCGCGATCTTGCCCGCGATCTCCGGCGGGGTCTCCTTGGTGACCGGCGGCATGCCGACCTTGATCGCGGAGGACGCCTGGCCGAGCTGCTCGGGCGACAGCGCCGGAAGCTTCGCCGCCTTCCAGTTGTCCGCCAGCTCGGCGTCGACGCGCGAGGCCATGATCGCGCCGAGCACCGCCGTACCGAGGCTGCCGCCGACCTGCATGGCGGCCTGCTGGAGGCCGCCGGCGACGCCGGAGAGCTCCATCGGGGCGTTGCCGACGATGACCTCGGTGGCGCCGACCATGACGGGGGCGAGGCCGAGGCCGAGCAGGGCGAACCAGATCGACATGGTCAGCGTGCCCGTGCCGACCGTCAGCTGGGACATGCCGAACATGGCGACGGCGGTGCAGACCATGCCGCCCACCAGCGGGACGCGCGGGCCGAACTTGGTGATCAGGGCACCCGCCAGCGGCGAGGCGACGATCATCATCGCGGTCAGCGGCAGCAGGTGCAGGCCCGCGTCGACGGCCTTCATGCCGTGCACGTTCTGCAGGTAGAAGGTGACGAAGAACAGGCCGCCCATGAAGGCGAAGGCCATCAGCACCATCAGGACCGTGCCCGCGGACAGCGGGACGGAGCGGAACATCGCCAGCGGGACCAGCGGTTCCTTGACGCGCTGCTCGACCAGGGCGAACGCGAGGAACAGGACGACCGCGCCGACCAGGAAGCCGATCGTCTGGATGTCGCCCCAACCCCACTCGGCGCCCTTGATGAGGGCCCAGATCAGGCAGAACATCGCACCGGACAGCAGCACGATGCCGGCGATGTCGAAGGAGCGCGGGGCGTTCTCGGCGCGGTGGTCCTTGAGGATCAGGACGCCGAGCACCAGGGCGAGCACGCCGACCGGCACGTTGATGAAGAAGACGGACTGCCAGCTGACGTGCTCCACGAGCACACCACCGAGGATCGGGCCGCCCGCGGTCGAGGCGCCGATCACCATGCCCCAGATGCCGATCGCCATGTTCAGCTTCTCGGCCGGGAAGGTGGCGCGCAGCAGCCCGAGCGCGGCGGGCATGAGCAGCGCGCCGAAGAGGCCCTGGAGCACCCGGAAGGCGATCACGAGGGCGACGCTGTCGGAGAGCCCGATGGCGCCCGAAGCGGCGGCGAAGCCCACGACGCCTATGAGGAAGGTCTGCCGGTGGCCGAAGCGGTCACCGAGCTTGCCCGCGGTGATCAGGGAGACCGCGAGGGCGAGCATGTAGCCGTTGGTGATCCACTGGACGTCGGCGAGCGAGGCGCCGAGGTCCTGCTGGATGGCGGGGTTGGCGATCGCGACGATCGTGCCGTCGAGCGCGACCATCATCACGCCGATGGCCACGGAGAACAGCGTCAGCCAGGGGTGGCCGCGCAGCCCCTTGGCAGGTGCGGGACCAAGGGGGTCCCGGGGGTCCCGCGGAGCCTTTTCGACGGTGGTCTGACTAGTCATACGCGGGAGATTAGTGTCAGTCACTGACAGTTGACAAACCAATTCACAAGTCGGTAACTGTCACGTAGCTCACAGGTAGGCTGAGCTGGACAAAGCAGGGAAAAGAGGACCAGTTCAGTGACCGAAGGGCAGCCGTCCGCGGCGCTCCCGACCGGGCTGCGCGAGCGCAAGAAGCGGCGCACCCGCGACGCGCTGCTCGTCGCCGCCCTCGAACTCTTCACCACCCACGGGTACGAGGAGACCACCGTCGACGAGATCACCGACGCGGTCGAGGTCTCCCAGCGCACCTTCTTCCGCTACTTCGCGGGCAAGGAGGCGGCCGTCTTCGCCGTACAGGACATGGTGGAGTCGCGCTTCCTCTCCGAGCTGCGCCAACGGCCCGCGGCCGAGGCCCCGTTCGAGGCCATGCGCCGCGCCGTGCTGTGCGCCTGGAACAGTATCGGAGAGGCCGTCGAGGCCCTCATCCCGGTCGAACTCCACATGCGCGCCTACCGGATGATCGAATCCACGCCGTCGCTGCTCGCCGCCCACCTGCGCCGCAGCATCGACCTGGAGAACCAGATCGCCGAGCTGATCGCGCGCCGCGAGGGCCTGGACATGGCGCACGACCCGCGCCCCCGGGTCGCGGTCGCCGCCTTCTCCGGGGTGATGCGGGCGGCCGGCCAACTGTGGGGCCAGGGGCGGGACACCAGCGTGGAGTCGCTCCGAGCGCTGACCGAGACGTACCTCGACGCGCTCACCCCGGCCCTCTCCGAAACCTGGCGCACACCCTGACCAGCCGCTCACCGTGACGGAGGGCCGCACGCAGCGTGAGGCGATTGCCGTGTCCTTCCGCACAGTCGGGTGATGTACGTCACCCTGCTCGCGATGCGGCTGCCCGCGTCTCCTAGGGTGGTCCGGAGTGACTTCCTTCGATTCCTCCCCCACGCTCACCGCCTGGCGCGCTCTGCTCGCCCTCGCGGTCGTCTTCGTGATGCTCGCGACCACCGGCTGGACCGCCGTGCACCATCAGCGGTCCGCCGACTCGCGCACGCTCGCGCTCGCCTCCTGGGCCAAGGGATCGATAGCGGGCCGGCCGCTGCCGGACGCCGGCGCCCCGCCGTACAAGCTGGCGCACTTCTTCGCCACGCTGACGGCGGCCCAGCGCGGCGGCCTCGCCGACAGGTACCCGCTGGTGGTGGGGAATCTCAACGGCGCCCCGGTCACCGTCCGTTACCGGGCGAACCGGCGGGCGATCCAGCAGGCCCGCACGGTCGAGCAGCGGCGCGTCCACGACAGCAGACTCTCCGCCACCGGCCGCGCCGAGGCGCAGCACCGCGTGGAGCGCTTCCGCTCGATGCTGGGCAAGGACCGCCGCTTCCTGGCGTTCGACCCCTCGGGGCGCGGGCTCGCCGCCGAGGTCTTCGGCGACCTCGACCGGGCCGACCGCATCTCGCTCGTCGTGCCCGGCGTGGACACCAACCTGCTGACCCTGGAGCGCACCGGCAGCAGGACGAACGCCGCGCCGGTCGGCATGGCCAAGTCGCTGTACGCCGCCGAACGCGCCGCGCGCCCCGGGGTGAGCACCGCCGTGATCGCCTGGGCCGACTACACCGCGCCCGTCGGCATCGGCATGGACGCCGCCCTGGGCAACCTCGCCCGGCGCGGAGCGGTCCGGCTCGACGCGCTCGTCCGGGCGCTCCCGGGCCCCGCACCCGTCTCGCTGTTCTGCCACAGCTACGGCTCCGTGCTCTGCGGGGTCGCCGCGGGCAGGCTGCCCGGCCGGGTGGAGGACATCGCGGTGGCCGGCAGCCCCGGCATGCGGGCGGACAACGCCGGACAGCTGCACACCCGGGCCCATGTCTGGGCGATGCGGGACAGCGGTGACTGGATCAAGGACGTCCCGAACCTGGAGTTCGGCGGCCTCGGACACGGGGCCGACCCGGTGGACCGCGGTTTCGGCGCCCGGGTCGTCTCGGCGGCCGGCGCGGTCGGGCACAGCGGCTATTTCGAGCCGGGCACCGAGAGTCTGGACAACTTCGCCGCGATCGGCGTGGGCGCGTACACCTCGGTGACCTGCGCACCGGCCGACAGCGTCTGCGACGACGGGGTCCACGCCGATACGACAGCCTGACGCGCGTAGAGACGACCGCCTCGGTCCCACCGAAGCGGACAGGCCCGAGAGGGGACGGGGCGGGCGAGTGCCGCATACGATGAGGCGCATGGGTGATGTGCTGGCCGGAATTCATGCCACCTGGGAGTTCGACACCGACTCCGTGCTCATCCGCTACGAACGGGGTATCCGCACGCCGAGACTCCTCCAGAGCCTCCGCGAGCGCCGCGTCCCGCACACGGCGCTGTCGTCGGTGACGCTGACCCCGGGCAAGCGGGGCACGGTGGTGCTGCGTGCGGTCCCCAGACCCGGTGCCGACCCCCTCCTGGAGGCCGCCGCAGGGCAGCTGAAGGACGGCTGCGACCCGTACCGCCTGGTGCTCCCCGCCGCCCGCGAGACCCTCGCCGAGTACTACGCGGACGAACTGCGCGCCTGCCTCGGGCCGGACGCCGGCGAGCCCGCCGACCGCTTCCTGGTCGCCGCCCCCGAGGCGCCGATGCAGTTCAAGGCGTACGACGGCCGGGCCGGCTTCGACGGCGAGCGGATCTCCTTCCGCTGGTTCTGGACCGGCGCCTCGTCGGAGAAGTGGAAGGCCGGCGACCAGACGTTCCCGGTGACCGATCTGTGCGGGGTCGAGTGGCGCTCGCCGGAGGGCCTGGAGGGCTATCTGCGGCTGCTGCCCAAGGCGTCCGACCGCGTGCCCCCGGGAGCGGACGCGCTCGCCGGACCGGTGAGCGGAGCGGGCCTGGGGACGGGGACGGCGCAGAGCGTCCACCCGGTGATACCCCGGCCCGCCCGCGCCGACCAGGACCCGGCGGCCGTGATCTTCGGCCTCGGCTACGGCCCGGTCCACGAGTCGCTGCCCTTCGCGGCGGCCGTCCTCGAATCCGTACGCAGGAGGCAGTCCGCGCCCCCGGCCGCCACCCCCCTCACCACCGCCGCCGCCCGGCGCGACCCGGCGGACATCGCGGAGCGCATCCACCACCTCGGGGAGCTGCACCGGGCGGGTCTGGTCACCGACGAGGAGTTCAGCGCGAAGAAGGCGCAGCTCCTCGCCGAGCTGTAGCCGCCGCCCGTGACCGTCCCCATACCCGCCCCTGCCTCCGCCCCGGCCACCGGTCCGGGCCGTGGCGGTTCCTGCCGTACGCCGCCGCCGTCGCCCTGACCGCGATCTTCCTCCCGGTCACCCTCGTCAACCTGCGTGACCAGTACGGTCTCGGCGCAGCGGTCGCGGCCGCCCTTGCCGTCGCGCAGGCCGGGCCGCTGCTGATGCTCGCGCACCGGCCGCTGTGGGCCTGGTGGATCGTCTTCCCGGCGGACGTGGTGGGCGCGCTGGTGCTCCTGGGGCGGCCGGCCGAGCAGTACGACGTGTGGCCGTGGCCGCCGGCGCCGCTGGTCGCCTGTCTCTTCCTGCTCCTGGCGCTGGCCCTGCGCGAGCCCCGCCGCGCGCTGGCCGCCGTCTGGCTGGCGACCGGCGCGGCGGGCCTCGTCCTCCATCTGGTCCGCCCGGACCGCAGCAACGGCAGCGCGCTGCTCCTGCCCGTGTTCGGGGCCGTGGTGCTGGTGATCGGGGCGGCGGTACGGGAGCGCCGCGTCGCGCAGCGCCGGCTCGCCGAGCAGGAGACCGTCAGCGAGGCGGAACGGGCCCGGCGGACGCTGCTGGAGGAACGGGCCAGGATCGCGCGGGAACTGCACGACGTGGTAGCCACCACATGTCCGTGATCACCGTCCAGGCGGACTCGGCGCCCTACCGGCTCCCGGCGCTGTCGGACGAGGCGCGCGAGGAGTTCGGGACGATCGCCGCGAGTGCGCGGGAGTCGCTGGCGGAGATGCGGCGGCTGCTCGTGGTGCTGCGCGGCGACGGTACGGAGGGCGAACGGGCCCCGCAGCCGGGCCTGGACCGCGTGCAGCAGCTGGTGGAGGCGACGGTACGGGCGGGGCTGCCGGCCGAGCTGTCGATGCCCGCCGGTCTTGAGGGCGTGCCCCCGGCCGTGGACCTGTCCGCGTACCGGATCGTGCAGGAGGCGCTGGCGAACGCGGTCCGGCACGCGCCGGGGGCCCGGGCCCGGGTCTCGGTGAGCACCGACGGGGCGCATCTGACGGTGCTGGTGGTCAACGACCCGCCCCAGCAGCCGGTTTCGCCGCTGGAGACGGCGGGGACGGGGCACGGCCTTGTCGGGATGCGTGAACGCGTACGGTTGACCGGCGGCACGCTGGACACCGGGCCGCTGCCGGACGGGGGGTTCCGGGTCGCCGCCCGGCTGCCGCTCCCCCCGAAGGGGCCGCCCGCCCCCGCCACCCCGAGCCCGGAGGACCCGTGACCATCCGTGTGGTCATCGTCGACGACCAGGCCATGGTGCGGGCCGGGTTCGCGGCCCTGCTGGCGGCGCAGGCCGACATCGACGTGGTCGGTGAGGCGCCGGACGGCCGCCAGGGCATCGACGTCAGCCGCCGGGTCCACCCGGACGTGGTCCTGATGGACGTCCGGATGCCCGAGATGGACGGCCTGGCTGCGGCCCGCGAACTGCTGGACCCGCCGCCCGGCGTGGTGCATGTGCCCCGGGTGCTGATGCTCACCACGTTCGACGTGGACGACTACGTGTACGAGGCGCTGCGCGCCGGGGCGTCCGGCTTCCTGCTGAAGGACGCGCCCCCGGCGGACCTGGTCGCGGCG
Organism: Streptomyces sp. A1277; assembly: GCF_004795015.1. Lineage (GTDB taxonomy): Bacteria > Actinomycetota > Actinomycetes > Streptomycetales > Streptomycetaceae > Streptomyces. The sequence continues at coordinate 84,319 of NZ_SSBI01000013.1, forward strand.
GTACGGGTGGTGGCGGCGGGCGACGCGCTGCTCGCGCCGTCCGTGACGCGCCGTCTGATAGCCGGCTTCGCCCGGCAGCGGCCGCCGGCGGCGTCGCGCGGCGGGGCGGCGCTCAGGCTCAACGGGCTGACCCCGCGCGAGACGGAGGTCCTCGGACTCATCGCGCGCGGCCTGTCGAACCAGGAGATCGCCGGGCAGCTGGTGCTCGCCGAGCAGACGGTGAAGACGCACATCGGGCGCGTCCTGGCGAAGCTGTCCCTGCGGCACCGGGCGCAGGCGGTGATCTTCGCGTACGAGGCGGGTCTTGTCGTGCCGGGCACCGCCTGACGAAGGCCCCTGGCCCGCCCCCTACCCGGGTATCACCCGGCAGTCGGCTCCCCGGTGTGACGTCCGCGCCCCCACCCCGTTCCTACCTTCCTCCCGTCGCGCCGTACGGCGTGCGGGGACCGGCGGTTCGGCCGGAGAGGGAGGGCGGGGCGGATGCCGCGTTACGCGAGGACCCTGGTCGCGGTCGCGCTGGCGACCACCGTGGTGTCGGGGACGGCCGGCTGGGTCACGGGCAACGCCCAACAGGCCGTGACGGGCCCGCCGCCCGGAACGGCGTCCTGGCGGGCCGACCACACGCTGGGCCGCGAACTGCCCGACCCCGAACGGGACACGCCGGCCGAAGCGGCGCGCTTCTTCGCGGGGTTGACCGACGCACAGCGACAGGCCCTGGCCGTACGGCATCCGCTCGTCGTGGGCAACCTGGACGGCGCCCCGGTGGAGCTGCGCTACCGGGCCAACGCCCGCGCCCTGAAGGCCGCTCACGACCCCCGGTACGCGCACCTCGCCGAGGACCCGCACCGCCGCATCCTGGCTTTCGACCCGCGCGGCCGGGGCCAAGTGGCCGAGGTGTTCGGCGACTTGACGACCGCCCGCCGGGTGTCGGTCATCGTGCCCGGCTCCGACATCGACGCCGGGACCTTCGACCGTACGACCGATGTGTACGGCACCCCGGCCGGCATGGCCAAGTCGCTGTACGCGCGGACGGGTCCGGGCACCGCCGTGATCGCCTGGGCCGGGTACACCACCCCGGTGGGCCTCGGCCCCGACGCCGCGACCGGCACCCTCGCCGAGGCCGGTTCCACCCGGCTCACCCGCTTAACGGACGGGCTCGCGGCGGCCGGAGTGCCCGTCACCACGGTGTTCTGCCACAGCTACGGCTCCGTCGTCTGCGGCCTGGCCGCGCCCCGGCTGCACGCCGCCGACCTGGTGGTACTCGGCTCCCCCGGGATGCGCGCGGACCACGTCCGGGACCTGCACACCGGGGCACGCGTCTGGGCGGCCAAGGACCCCGGCGACTGGATCGGCAAGGTTCCCCACATCGAGTTCGCCGGTCTGGGCCACGGCACCGACCCCGCGTCCCCGGACTTCGGCGCCCGCCGCGTACCCGCCGACGACGCCGAGGGCCACACCGGCTACTTCGCTCCGGGCACCGAGTCGCTGCGCGCCTTCGCGGCGATCGCGCAGGGGGTGTGCATGCGGGCTGAGGGGTTGCCGGTTGCGAAGATGTGCTCATCGGATTGGACACGCATGTGGTGCTCCGCACACGATGAGCGCTCCTGAGCGCACCTGTGCGGGGGCAAACCGCTGAGAGCGCGGAGCCCGCCCCCCGCTCAGCGCTTCGCACCTTTCAACGGCACGGGAGAGACTTCGCCATGAGCTTCGGGGACCCGAACAACCCCTACGGGAACCAGCCTTCACCCGGTTACCCGGGATATCCGCAGCAGGCCCCGCAGGGCGTGCCCCCGCAGTACGGCTACCCGGCCCAGCCGTACGGGGCCTACCCGCCGGCCGGCATGCCGGGCATGGGCATGGCGGGGCTGCCGCCGCTGGCCCACTGGGGGGAGCGGGTGGGCGCGTGGCTGCTCGACCTGCTGATCATCGTGGCCCCGATGTACGCCCTCGGCTTCGTCGACCTCGCGCGGAGCGACGACCCGGAGACCGCCGATCCCGGGATCTTCTTCGCGGTCGGCGTCGTCTACTTCTTCGTGATGGGCTTCTACCAGCTCTACCGGGAAGGGAAGACCGGTCAGACGACGGGCAAGAAGGTCCTCGGCATCAGCGTGCGCCGGGAGCGCGACGGCGGCACGCTCGGTTTCGGCATGGCGTTCGTGCGCAAGATCGCGCACGCGCTGGACAGCTTCGCCTGCTACCTCGGCTGGCTGTGGCCGCTGTGGGACCCCAAGCGGCAGACGTTCTCCGACAAGGTGTGCAACACCGTCGTCATCAAGGTCCCCAAGGGCTGACCGGCAGGCGGGGGCCGCTACTCGCGGGCGAGCGAGGTCAGGCTCATGTCCTGGTAGCGGTCGCCCGCGACCTGGCCGGCGATCGGTTCGAGCAGGGCCAGTTCGTCGTCGGTCAGGATGAGCCGGGTCGCGGCCGTGTTCTCCAGGAGGCGATGGCTCCTGCGGGTGCCCGGGATCGGGACGACGGTGGTGCCGTGGACCCGGGCGCGCTGCTGGACCCAGGCGAGCGCGACCTGCCCCGCACTCGCCCCGTGCGCGGCGGCGATCTCGTGGACGGGCTCCAGGAGCGCCGCGTTGGTCTTCGCGTTCTCGCCGGTCATGCGGGGCTGCGAGGCGCGGAAGTCGCCCTGGGGCAGCTCCTTGCCCGCGTCCGCGAACGCCCCGGTGAGGAAGCCCCGGCCCAGCGGCGAGTACGGCACGACCGTGACGCCCAGCTCGGCGGCGGCCGCGACCGCGCTGCGCTCCACGTCCCGGCTGAACAGCGACCACTCGGACTGGAGGGCCGCGATCGGGTGCACCGCGTGCGCCTCGCGCAGCTCCGGCCCGGTCACCTCGCTGAGCCCGAGCTGCTTGACCTTGCCCTGCCGGACCAGCTCGGCCATCGCGCCGACGGACTCGGCGAACGGGACGGCCGGATCGCGGCGGTGCATGTAGTAGAGGTCGATCACCTCGGTGCCCAGCCGGCGCAGGCTGGCCTCGACGGCCTTGCGGATGTAGGCGGGGCCGTTGTTCACGCCCCGGTAGTCCGGGTCCTCGTCGCGCCGTTCGATGCCGAACTTCGTGGCGAGGGTGATCTCGTCGCGGTGCGCCCCGACGAACGGCGCGAGGAAGGTCTCGTTGGCGCCGCTGCCGTAGGTGTCGGCGGTGTCGAAGAGGGTGACGCCGGCCGCGAGCGCCGTCTCCAGCGTCTCGCGGGCCGAAACCTCGTCGGTGTCGCCGTAGAACTCGCTGATGCCCATGCAGCCGAGGCCCTGGACGCCGACCTGCGGGCCGCCCCTGCCGAGCTCCACGGTGGCGATCTTGTTCTCAGTCATGAGGTACTGGGCCTTTCCGGCGCCCTGCGGGCGCCCGCATAGAAGTCGATCTTGTAGTCCAGCACGGCCAGGGTGTCCTGGAGCTCCGCGATCCGCGTCTTCACGTCGCGGCGGGTCGCCTCCAGCAGTTCCTGCCGTTCCTCGAAGGTGTGGTCGCCCTCGCGTATCAGCTCGGCGTACCGCACCATGTGCGCGACCGGCATCCCGGTCAGCCGCAGCTTCGTGACGAAGGCGAGCCAGTCCAGGTCCCGGTTGGTGAAGCGGCGCTGGCCGGTGTGCGACCGGTCCACGTGCGGCATGAGCCCGATCCGCTCGTACCAGCGCAGCGTGTGCGCGGTCAGACCGGTGAACGCCGCCACCTCGCTGATCGTGTACCGGTCCTGCCCGTCGGGGCGCGGATGCGCCGCCGGGCCCGAGGCGCAGGCGTCGGTCCGTGTCGAAGTGGTCTCCATCACCGTCATGCCCTCCACGCTAGAACGTTGGAGTGCACTCGAAGCAAGCATGACCGGGTGCGGGTTTCGACCGGAGGCGCCCAGAACCTAATCTCGTGATTATGAACAGCCTGGCGATGATCGAGAACTGGCCCGTCCCCACCGCGGCGGCGGCCGTCGTACGAGCGGACGGCACGGTCGCCGGTACGCACGGCCCGACCGCGCACCGCTTCCCCCTCGCCTCCGTCACCAAACCGCTCGCCGCCTACGCGGCGCTGGTGGCGTACGAGGAAGGCGCCGTCGAGCTGGACGAACCGGCGGGCCCCGAGGGCTCGACCGTCCGCCACCTGCTCGCCCACACCAGCGGCCTCGCCTTCGACGAGCACCGCGTGATGGCCCCGCCCGGCAACCGCCGCCTCTACTCCAACGCGGGCTTCGAGGTCCTGGGCGCCCACATCGCCGAGGCCACCGACATCCCGTTCCCGGAGTACGTCCGGCAGGCGGTCCTGGAACCCCTCGGGATGACCGCCACCACCCTGGACGGCTCCCCCGCCAAGGACGGCGTCTCCACCGTGGACGACCTCGCCCGGTTCGCCGCCGAGGTGCAGGCCCCCCGCCTCCTGGACCCGCGCACCGTGCTCGCCGCGCAGACCGTCGTCCACCCCGGCCTGAAGGGCGTCCTTCCCGGCTACGGCCACCAGAACCCCAACGACTGGGGCCTCGGCTTCGAGATCCGCGACTCCAAGTCCCCGCACTGGACCGGCGCCTCCTCCTCCCCCGCGACCTTCGGCCACTTCGGGCAGTCCGGCACCTTCCTGTGGGTCGACCCGGTCGCGGGCGCGGCCTGCGTCGCCCTCACCGACCGGGCCTTCGGCCCGTGGGCGGCCGAGGTGTGGCCGGCGTTCACCGACGCGGTGCTGGCGGAACTGAAGGCGTAACCGACCGGGCGGCGCTACGCTCCCCGGCCATGACCGACGACATAGTCCGCGCCACCGCGTCCGATGTCCCCGCCCTCGCCGGCGTACTGACCAGTGCGTACGCCGAGGACCCCGTCTGGTCGTGGCTGATGCCGACCGACCGGGACCGGCGGCTGCGGCTGCTGTTCACCGCGCACCTGGCCCAGCAGGTCCCGGCGGGCCGGGTGTGGACGGACCCGGCCCGCACGGTCGCGGCGATCTGGGCGGAGCCCGGCGCGTGGAAGCTACCGGCGAGCTACCTGCTGCGCAACGCGGGCACGCTGCTGCGGGCGGGCCGGACCCAACTGCCGCGTACGGGCATGCGGCTGCTCGCGCTGGAGCACCGCCACCCGGCCCGGCCCGCGCACTGGTACGTGGAGTACATCGGCACCCACGCCGACGCGCGCGGCACCGGGCGCGGGTCGCGGGTGCTGGCGGGGCTGCTGGCGCGGGCGGACGCGGACGGGCGGCCGGTGTTCCTGGAGTCGAGCAACAGCCGCAACCTGACGTTCTACCGGCGGCACGGCTTCGAGGTGCACGAGGAGATGACGTTCCGGGCGGGGCCGCCGATGTGGTCGATGTGGCGGCGGTAGGCCGGCGCCGCGTCAGGCGGGCAGCTCCCAGACCAGCACCTCGGCCCTCCCCGCCGCGACCAGTTCGAGCCCCGTCTCGCCGGTGATCCGGGCCGCGTCGCCCGCCGCCAGTTCCGCGCCGCCGATGCGGACCTCCCCGCGCACGACGTGGACGTACACGCGCGGAGCGTCCGGCACGGCCGCGCGCCCGCCCGCCGTGAGCCGCCGCACGTGGAGCATGGCCCCGGCCTCGGGGAGGGCGTACGGGGTGGAGTCGGCGATGCCGGGAACGGTCGTGTACGAGGGCTCGCCGCCGGGTTCCAGGGGCGCGAGCCACATCTGAAGGAACGTCAGCGGGCTGCCGCCGTCGTTGCGTTCGACGTGGCGGACGCCGGAGGCGGCGCTGAGGTGCTGGACGTCCCCGGCGCGGACCACCGTGGCGTGACCGGCGGTGTCGCGGTGGGTCAGCTCGCCCTCGACGACCCAGGTGACGATCTCGGTGTGGCTGTGCGGGTGCTCCTCGAAGCCCGCGCCGGGGGCGAGGCGTTCCTCGTTGCAGGCGAGGATCGGGCCGAAGCGGAGGTTGTCGGGGTCGTAGAAGGTGCCGAAGGAGAAGGAGTGCCGGGAGGAGATGCCGGCCGCCTCGTCCCCGCCCTGGAACCGGTCGCCCGCTCGGTGTACGGATATCACCCGTCCACGGTAGCCCCGCCGGGGGCGAGCGAGTGTCCTATGGATTTGCGACTTCAACAACGTGATCTTGCACGGCCCCCCCGGCCCTGGACCGGGCGGCTCGACCCGCCGCCGGCCCCGGCCCTCCGTGCCCCCGTCCGGATAAGGCAGTCTTGTGTCCGTGCCCCGACCCGATCCTGAGCAGCCCGCTGCGAACGCCGCCCATCTCCGTGCCGCGACCCTGAAGCGGCTGGAGCAGTCCTCCGGCCGGCTGGCCGCGAACGCGATCGCCCGCATGGACGAGTCGCTGCCGTGGTACCGGGCGATGCCCCCGGAGAACCGGTCCTGGATCGGCCTGGTCGCCCAGGCCGGTATCGCCGCGTTCACCGAGTGGTTCCGGCACCCGGAGACCCCGCAGGCGATCTCGACGGACGTCTTCGGGACGGCCCCGCGCGAGCTGACCCGGGCGATCACGCTGCGGCAGACCGTCGAGATGGTGCGCACCACGATCGAGGTCATGGAGGCGGCGATCGACGAGGTCGCCGCGCCCGGCGACGAATCGGTGCTGCGCGAGGCGCTGCTCGTCTACGCCCGGGAGATCGCGTTCGCGACCGCCCAGGTGTACGCGCAGGCCGCCGAGGCCCGGGGCGCCTGGGACGCGCGGCTGGAATCACTCGTGGTGAACGCGGTGCTCTCCGGGGAGGCCGACGAGGGCGCGGTGTCCCGGGCCGCCGCGCTCGGCTGGAACTCGCCGGAGCACGTGTGCGTGCTGCTCGGCACGGCCCCGGACGGGGACAGCGAGCTGACCGTGGAGGCGATCCGGCGGGCCGCCCGGCACGCCAAGCTCCAGGTGCTGACGGGGGTGCTCGGCCACCGCCTGGTCGTCATCGCGGGCGGCAGCGACAACCCGCTCCAGGTCGCGAAGGCCCTGATCGGACCGTATGCGGCGGGCCCCGTGGTGGCCGGGCCCGTGGTGGCCGACCTGCTGGCGGCGACCCGGTCCGCGCAGGCGGCGGCGGCCGGGCTGAAGGCGTGCGGTGCCTGGCAGGACGCGCCGAGACCGGTACTCGCGGACGATCTCCTGCCGGAGCGCGCGATGGCGGGCGACCCGGCCGCGCGCGAGCAGCTGGTGGAGGAGATCTACAGACCGCTCGAAGAAGCGGGCTCCGCGCTCCTGGAGACGCTGAGTGTGTATCTGGAGCAGGCGAGCAGCCTCGAAGGCGCGGCCCGGATGCTGTTCGTGCATCCCAACACCGTGCGCTACCGGCTCCGACGTGTGACAGACGTCACCGGCTGGTCGCCTTCCGATGTCCGCTCGGCGTTCACTCTGCGAATCGCCCTGATCCTGGGGCGTCTGGCCGACCGGGATGTGCAGTCCTAGACTTTTGTCGGACATCAACAATTCCCCCTACGGTTCTTCGTCCCTGTCCCCACGGGTGTTCCGGACCGTTCACAAGAGAGAGTGTGAGGGTGCTCGTACTCGTCGCTCCCGGCCAAGGCGCTCAGACGCCCGGCTTCCTGACTCCCTGGCTCGACCTCCCCGGTGCCACCGACCGCATCGCGGCCTGGTCCGACGCCATCGGGCTCGACCTTGCCCACTACGGCACCAAGGCCGACGCGGAGGAGATCCGCGACACCGCGGTGGCCCAGCCGCTGCTGGTCGCCGCCGGTCTGCTCTCGGCCGCCGCGCTCGACGCGTCGCCGGGTGCCGTCGCGGGTCACAGCGTCGGTGAGATCACCGCGGCCGCTCTCGCCGGGGTCATCGGCGACGAGGCCGCGCTCCGCTTCGTACGCACCCGTGGGCTCGGCATGGCCGAGGCCGCGGCGGTCACCGAGACCGGGATGGCCGCGCTGCTCGGCGGCGACCCCGAGGTCACCGTTCCGCACCTGGAGAAGCTCGGGCTGACCCCGGCGAACGTGAACGGGGGCGGCCAGATCGTCGCCGCCGGCACCGCCGAGCAGATCGCCGCGCTCGCCGAGGACAAGCCGGAGGGTGTGCGCCGCGTGGTGCCCCTGAAGGTGGCCGGCGCCTTCCACACGCACCACATGGCCCCCGCCGTCGAGCGGCTGCGCGCCGCCGCCGGGGACCTGGACGTGTCCGACCCGACCGTGACGTACGTCTCGAACGCCGACGGCAAGACCGTCGCGACCGGCCACGAGGTCATCACCCGGCTCGTCGGCCAGGTCGCCAACCCGGTGCGCTGGGACCTGTGCATGGAGACGTTCAAGGAGCTCGGCGTCACCGCGCTCATCGAGGCATGCCCCGGCGGCACGCTCACCGGTCTGGCCAAGCGGGCGCTGCCCGGGGTCCAGACCCTCGCGCTCAAGACCCCCGACGACCTCGACGCGGCCCGCGCGCTCATCGCTGAGCACGCAGGCGCCTAAGGAGCCCGAGAGCATGGCGAAGATCAAGCCCAGCCAGGGCGCCCCGTACGCGCGGATCATGGGCGTCGGCGGCTACCGCCCGACCCGGGTCGTGCCCAACGAGGTGATCCTGGAGACGATCGACTCGTCCGACGAGTGGATCCGCTCCCGCTCCGGCATCGCGACCCGCCACTGGGCCTCCGACGAGGAGACCGTGGCCGCGATGTCCGTCGAGGCGGCCGGCAAGGCCATCGCGGACGCCGGGATCACCCCGGAGCAGATCGGCGGGGTCATCGTCTCCACCGTCTCGCACTTCAAGCAGACCCCGGCCATCGCGACCGAGATCGCCCACAAGGTCGGCGCCGGCAAGCCCGCCGCGTTCGACATCTCGGCCGGCTGCGCGGGCTTCGGCTACGGACTGACCCTCGCCAAGGGCATGATCGTCGAGGGCTCGGCAGAGTACGTACTCGTCATCGGTGTGGAGCGGCTGAGCGACCTCACCGACCTGACGGACCGGGCGACGGCGTTCCTGTTCGGCGACGGGGCCGGCGCGGTCATCGTCGGCCCGTCCCAGGTGCCCGCCATAGGCCCGACCGTCTGGGGCTCCGAGGGCGACAAGTCCGAGACGATCAAGCAGACCGTGGCGTGGGACACCTTCCACACCGACCGTCCGGAGAAGTTCCCGGCCATCACGCAGGAGGGCCAGGCGGTCTTCCGCTGGGCCGTCTTCGAGATGGCGAAGGTCGCCCAGCAGGCGCTGGACGCGGCCGGGATCGCCCCGGAAGACCTGGACGTCTTCATTCCGCACCAGGCCAACATGCGGATCATCGACTCGATGGTGAAGACCCTGAAGCTGCCGGAGAGCGTCATGGTCGCCCGTGACGTGGAGACCACCGGCAACACCTCCGCCGCCTCGATTCCGCTCGCGATGGAGCGGCTCCTGGCGACCGGTCAGGCCAAGAGCGGCGACACCGCGCTCGTCATCGGCTTCGGGGCGGGTCTCGTCTACGCCGCGACGGTCGTTACTCTCCCCTAGGCACACCGGGTCTTTTCGCCCGGACGCCCTAACCCAGCAGATAAACACCGAAGGAGTGCCGACATGGCCGCCACGCAGGAAGAGATCGTCGAAGGTCTCGCCGAGATCGTCAACGAGATCGCCGGTATTCCGACCGAGGACGTCCAGCTGGACAAGTCCTTCACGGACGACCTGGACGTCGACTCGCTGTCCATGGTCGAGGTCGTCGTCGCCGCCGAGGAGCGCTTCGACGTGAAGATCCCCGACGAGGACGTCAAGAACCTCAAGACCGTCGGCGACGCCGCGGACTACATCCTCAAGCACCAGGACTGATCCAGCCGGTTCGTGTGTCGCCACCCGGCGGTGGCGCCGCTGATTCACGACCCCCTACACGTGGAGAAGATTTTCCAGTGAACTCGACCAATCGCACCGTGGTCGTCACCGGTATCGGCGCAACCACTCCGCTGGGTGGCGATTCCGCATCGACCTGGGAAGGTCTGATGGCCGGGCGTTCCGGCGTCAAGCCTCTTGAGGGCGAACGTTTCGCCGAACTGCCTGTTCGGATCGCGGCCCTGGCGGCCGTCGATCCCGCTGACGTCCTGCCCCGTCCGCTCGCCCGCCGTCTGGACCGCTCGGCGCAGTTCGCGCTGATCGCGGCCCGCGAGGCGTGGGCGGACGCGGGTTTCACCGGCAAGGCCGGTGAGGACGAGAAGATCCAGCCCGAGCGTCTCGGCTCGGTCATCGCCTCCGGCATCGGCGGCGTGATCACCCTGCTCGACCAGTACGACGTGCTGAAGGAGAAGGGCGTACGCCGTGTCTCCCCGCACACCGTGCCCATGCTCATGCCCAACGGCCCGGCGGCGAACGTGGGTATCGAGGTGAACGCCCAGGCGGGCGTGCACACCCCGGTGTCCGCCTGTGCGTCCGGGGCCGAGGCGATCGGCTACGCCGTCGAGATGATCCGCACCGGCCGTGCCGATGTGGTCCTCGCCGGTGGCACCGAGGCGGCGATCCACCCGCTGCCGATCGCCGCGTTCGCCAACATGATGGCGATGTCCAAGAACAACGACGAGCCTCAGAAGGCGTCCCGCCCGTACGACGTGGCCCGCGACGGCTTCGTCCTCGGTGAGGGTGCCGGCGTCGTCGTCCTGGAGTCCGCGGAGCACGCGGCGAAGCGCGGCGCCCGGGTCTACTGCGAGGTGCTGGGCCAGGGGCTTTCCGCCGACGCCCACCACATCGCGCAGCCCGAGCCGACGGGTCGCGGTATCGCCGCGGCGATGCAGAACCTGCTGGACCAGACGGACCTGAAGCCGTCGGAGATCGCCCACCTGAACGCCCACGCGACATCCACGCCGCAGGGTGACATCGCGGAGGTCAAGGCCCTGCGGAAGGTCCTCGGTGAGGACCTGGACCACGTGGCCATCTCCGCGACGAAGTCGATGACCGGTCACCTGCTCGGTGGCGCGGGCGGCATCGAGACCGTGGCGACGGTCCTGGCGCTGCACCACCGGATGGCTCCGCCGACGATCAACGTCGACAACCTGGACGAGTCGGTCGACGCGGACATCGTCCGCGGCGAGCCGAGGGCACTCCCGGAGGGCCCGATCGCGGCGATCAACAACTCGTTCGGGTTCGGTGGGCACAACGTGGTGCTGGCGTTCCGTAGCGTGTGACGTTTCTGCGGCTGTACGTGTGAAGCCCGTGCCCCCGTGGGGGTGCGGGCTTCGTCGTTGTGTTGGGGGCTCCGCCCCGAAGCCCCCGCTCCTCAATCGCCGGAGGGGCTTGATTGCCCCGCCGAGGGGCTTGATGGCCCCGGCGGTCACACCACCTGGTGGAGCCAGCGGACGGGCGCGCCCTCGCCCGCGTGGCGGAAGGACTCCAGTTCGTCGTCCCACGGCTTGCCGAGGAGTTTGGCGATCTCCGACTCCAGGTCGGTTTCGCCGCCCAGCGAGCGGGCCAGCGCCGCCCGGAGACGGTCCTCGGGGACCAGGATGTCGCCGTGCATGCCGGTGACGGCGTGGAAGATGCCCAGCGTGGGCGTCGAGCTGTAACGCTCGCCCTCCGCCGTGGGCGACGGTTCCGCCGTCACCTCGAAGCGCAGGAGGTCCCAGCCGCGCAGGGCGGAGGCCAGCTCGGACGCCGTGCCGGGGCGGGCCTGCCAGGAGAATTCGGAGCGCCAGGTGCCCGGCGCGGCCGGCTGTCTGATCCAGTCCAGCTGCACGCGCCCACCGAGGACACCCGCCACCGCCCACTCGACGTGTGGGCAGAGCGCGCGCGGTGCGGAGTGAACGTACAGGACTCCACGTGTCGTCACCGGGACCTCCAGTGTGGGACGAGGTTCGCCTTCCCCAGCGGCCTGTCATCAGTAAACAGCATCGGGGGTTATTCTCCGGAAAAGCGACAGTATGTGACGTGGTGTGATGTTCGGATGCCACCCGAGTGGAGCCGGGCGTCCGGGGGAGCCACTGGTCCGACGGGGAAAAACTACCGCGCCCCGGGGTCCGAGGTGTGACGTACCGTCGGTCCGGGGCCCTTCTTCGCTCAGTCTTCACCCGGCGGAGCGTCCGGGCATGAACAGGAGGAGACCAGGCAATGCCGGATCGGTCCGTACGGCACCGCTCGCGCACCGCACTGGCCGGGCTGGCGGCCCTGGCGTTCGCCGGTGCCGCCGCGCTGACCGGATGTGACGCGGGACACGACGGGACGACGAAGGGGTCGTCGCCGGCCGAGCGCCACGCCCCCGCGGCGGGCCTGGTCTGGAACCCGAGCCCCGGTTCCATCGCGGCGGTCGGGGACTCGATCACCCGCGGGTTCGACGCCTGCTCGGTGCTGGCCGACTGCCCGGAGGTGTCCTGGTCGACGGGCACGGACAGCGCGGTGCGCAGCCTCGCGGTACGGCTGCTCGGCGCCTCGCGCGCGGCCGACCACACCTGGAACCACGCCGAGACGGGCGCCCGGATGGCCCAGTTGCCGGAGCAGATGGCGGCGGCGGCCGACGAGGGCCCGGACCTGGTGACCGTGATGATCGGCGCCAACGACGCCTGCCGGGACTCGGTGCGGGCGATGACCCCGGTGGACGACTTCCGCGCGTCGTTCGAGGCGTCGATGCGCCGGCTGCGCAGCGGGGCGCCCAAGGCGCAGGTGTACGTGTCGAGCGTGCCGGACCTGAAGCGGCTGTGGTCGCAGGGGCGCGGCAATCAGCTGGGCAAGCAGATCTGGAAGCTGGGCCTCTGCAAGTCGATGCTGAGCGACGCGGACGACATGGGCGCGGCGGCGGTCGCCCGCCGCGCGGCCGTGCAGGAGCGCGTCGTGGCGTACAACGAGGTGCTGCGCGAGGTGTGCGCGAAGGACAGCCGCTGCCGGTACGACGGCGGGGCGGTGTTCGACTACCGGTTCACCGGCAAGCAGCTCAGCCAGTGGGACTGGTTCCACCCGGGCCGCAACGGCCAGGCCAGGCTCGCCGAGATCGCCTACCGCAACGTCACGGCGGTCCGCCCGCCCGCGTAAAGTCGCTGATCATGGAGACGCGTTCGAACACGGTGGTCGGTACGGAACACTTCGGCACGCTCGCGGACGGCACCGCCGTGCACCGCTGGACGCTGGAGCGGGACGGCACACGGGTGCGCGTCCTGACGTACGGCGGCATCGTGCAGTCGGCGGAGGTGCCGGACCGGGACGGGGTGCGGGCGGGGATCGCGCTCGGGCTGCCGGACCTGGCCTCGTACCAGGAGTACGCGGGCCCCTACTTCGGCGCGCTGGTCGGCCGGTACGCGAACCGGATCGGCGGGGCGGCCTTCGAGCTGGACGGCCGGACCCACCACCTCACGCGCAACGAGGGCCGCAACCACGTGCACGGCGGGGCGCGCGGCTTCGACAAGCGGGTGTGGGACGCCCGCGAGGTCGGGGGCGGCGTCGAGCTGTCCCTCGTCTCGGCGGACGGCGAGGAGGGCTTCCCGGGCCGCGTGGAGCTGACGGCGGCCTACACCCTGGACGAGGGCGGCGCGCTGCGCATCGCGTACCGGGCGACGACCGACGCGCCGACCATGCTGAACCTGACGAACCACACCTACTGGAACCTCGCGGGCGCCGACAGCGGCAGCGCGCTCGGGCAGCGGCTGCGGATCGCGGCGGGGGCGGTCACCCCGGTGGACGCGGAGTCCCTGCCGACGGGCGAGTTCCTGCCGGTGGAGGGCACTCGGTTCGACTTCCGCGAGCCCCGGCCGGTGACCAAGGAGTACGACCACAACTTCGTGCTGGACGCGCAGGCGGCGGCTGCGGCGGCCGAGCTGTACGACGAGGGTTCGGGCCGCGTCCTGACGGTCACGACGACCGAGCCGGGGCTCCAGCTGTACACGGCGGACCACTTCGACGGGCGGCCGTTCGGCCCGTGCGCCGGGATCGCCCTGGAGACGCAGCACTTCCCGGACTCGCCGAACCGCCCGGAGTTCCCGAGCACGGTGCTGCGGCCGGGCGAGGAGTACGCGTCGACGACGGTGTACGGGTTCTCGGTGCGCTGAGGCCGCCTCAGCCCTCGGCGGCCACCTCGTCCTCGTCGTCGCCGTCGTCGTCGGTCTCCTCCTCGCCGACCAGGCCGCGTGCCAGCAGGGTCGCCCCGGCGACGGCCCCCGGCATCAGGAGGACGGCGACGAACGGCAGCATGAAGGCGAGGCCCAGCGGCACGCCGAAGCCGAGGGTGCGCAGGCGGTGGCCGCGCAGCAGGGCGAGGCGGTCCTTCAGCACCATGCCCCGGCGCTGGAGCGCGACGGCGGTCAGCTCCTCGGCGAGGAAGTATCCGGTGACGCAGAAGCCGATGACGGGCACGACGGTCTGCCCGACGACGGGTACGAAGCCGAGGGCGAAGAGCAGGATCGCGTACAGACCGACGCGCACCAGGATGCGCACGCTGTCGCGGGCGGAGATCCACAGCTCGCGCCAGAGCGGCAGCCCGGACTCGGGGACCGTGCCGCCCTCGGTGCGGTCGACCTCCTCGGAGAGCGCCTCGTAGAAGGGCTGTCCGACCAGCAGGGTCACGGCGGTGAAGGTGATCACGGCCAGGAAGAGGCCGAGGACGAAGACCAGCGCCGTCAGGGCGTCGCGCAGCAGGCCGAGCCAGGGTGAGGACCAGTCGTCGGCGAACGGCGTCGCCCACTCCACCAGGTCGTCGGCGCCGTAGCCGAGGCCGACGAGGGCGCCCGCGTACAGGACGAGGGTGATGAGGCCGGGCAGCAGCCCTATGCCGAACCGTCTGCCGTGGCCGAACACCCAGCGCTGGCCCTTGAACACATAGCCGAGCCCCGCCCCGAGATCACGCATGGCGTCAGCCTAACGGGATCGGGGGCGGGGCGGTTTCGGCGGGGAGGGGCAGGTCAGGCGATCGAGAGCTCCACCTTGATGTTGCCGCGCGTGGCGTTCGAGTACGGGCAGACCTGGTGGGCCTTCTCGACGAGCGCCTGCGCGGTGGCCGTGTCGGCGTTCGGGATGGTCGCGGTGATCGCGACCTCCAGGCCGAAACCGCCGGCCTCGGTCTTGCCGATGGAGACCGCGGCGGTCACCGTCGAGCCGGAGACGTCGGCCTTCTCCTGGCGGGCGACGACGCCCAGCGCGCTCTGGAAGCAGGCGCTGTAACCGGCGGCGAACAGCTGCTCCGGGTTGGTGCCGGCGCCGCTTCCGCCCATCTCCTTCGGCGGGTTGACGACGACGTCGAGCTTGCCGTCGTCCGAGGAGACCCGGCCGTCACGGCCGTTCTCGGCGGTGGCGACGGCGGTGTACGCGACTGCGATGTCCTTGATGGCCATGAGTGAGCATTCTTCCTGCTGATGCGCCGCGACTCGCGCCCACGATCGCGACGGCCTGGAACGAGACTAACGGGTGCCGGCGGGGCGGTTCAGCCGAGGGAGACGATCATCTTTCCGGTGTTCTCGCCGCGCAGCAGGCCGAGGAAGGCGTCGAAGCCGTTCTCGATGCCCTCGACCACCGTCTCGCGGTACTTCAGCGCGCCCGAGTTCAGCCAGCCGGCCACCTCCTGGACGAACTGCTCCTGAAGGTCCGAGTGGTCGGCGACGAGCATGCCCTGGAGGCGCAGCCGCTTGCCGATGACGAGCGCGAGGTTGCGCGGGGCGGGGGTGGGCTCGGTCTCGTTGTACTGGGAGATCATGCCGCAGATGGTGGCGCGGCCGTGCACGTTGAACGAGGAGATCGCGGCCTCCAGGTGCTCGCCGCCGACGTTGTCGAAGTAGACGTCGATGCCGTCGGGGGCGGCCTTGCGCAGCTGCTCGCCGACGGGCCCGTTCTTGTAGTTGAACGCGGCGTCGAAGCCGTACTCCTCGACGAGGAGCTCGACCTTCTCGTCGGAGCCGGCGGAGCCGATGACCCGGGAGGCGCCCTTGATCTTCGCCATCTGCCCGACCTGGCTGCCGACCGCGCCGGCGGCGCCGGAGACGAAGACCGCGTCGCCCTCCTTGAAGGACGCCACGTCGAAGAGTCCGGCGTAGGCGGTGAGCCCGGTCATGCCGAGCACGCCGAGGTAGGTGGAGAGCGGGGCGAGCGAGGCGTCGACCTTGACCGCGTGCTTGGCGGGGACGCTCGCGTACTCGCGCCAGCCGAGGCCGTGCAGGACGTGGTCGCCGACCTCGAAGCCCTCGGCGTTCGACGCGACGACCTCGCCGACCGCGCCGCCGTCCATCGGCTGGTCCAGCTTGAACGGCGGGGTGTACGACTTCACGTCGTTCATCCGGCCGCGCATGTAGGGGTCGACCGAGAAGTGCAGGTTGCGCACGAGGACCCGGCCCTCGGCGGGCGCGGTCACCGGTGCCTCACGCAACGCGAAATCCTCGGCCTTCGGCCAGCCGTTCGGACGGGCTACGAGGTGCCATTCACGGCTGGAGTCGGGAAGATTTGCAGACATGGGCTCGGGGTCTCCTCGATGTCGGTGTCTCGGGTACTGCGGGGTGGCGGGGTGATGTGGTGACGGGGCGGCGGGGAAAAGCTTCACCACCTGAAACAACCATGCGCCTGGATATTTCATGTTGTCAAGCAACTGGGTATCCTGTGTGTCATGGCCACCTCGCGCATAGATCCCCTGACTCTCGAAGTCATCGAGCTCATCGGTACCGTCGTGGCGCGTTACTACGAGGAGTACGAGCAGGCCGCGGCCGCGCACAGCCTCACCGGCGCGCAGGCACGAGTCCTCGGGCTGCTGTCGGTCGAGCCGCTGCCGATGCGCCGGATCGCCCAGAAGCTGAAGTGCGAGCCGTCCAACGTGACCGGCATCGTGGACCGGCTGGAGGCGCGCGGCCTGGTGGAGCGGCGCCCCGACCCCGCCGACCGCCGGGTGAAGCTGGCCGCGCCCACGGAGCGGGGCGCGTCGACTGCGCTGCAACTGCGCGACGCGCTGGACTTCGCCCGCGAGCCGCTGGCCGGGTTGTCGGAGGCGGACCGCACGGTGCTGCGGGACCTGTTGCGCCGGATGGTGGGGACCGATCCGGTGGCCGGACCGGCACCATGGAGCGCATGACCGCCGCCGCCCCCTTCGGGCCCCGCGAGTTCCAGCTCGTCCTGCTGCGCCGGATGGCCGACCACCAGCCCGGCCTGGTGGAGGACGCCCGGCACGAGCTGAGCGCGACGCTCGCCGAGATGCGGGAGGCGAACCGGCGGTGGCAGGCCATGGTCCGGGGGCCCCGGGGGCGGGGCGCGCTGCGGCGCTACCGCTCGGTGCTCGGCGAGCCCGGCGCGACCGGGCGCCGGGTCATCGGTGACCTGGAGTTCGACGCGCTGCTGTGGCCGCTGCCGCTCTGGCCGGAGCTGCGGTTCGAGGTGATGGTGGCGCCGGGCGGGGCGGTGTGGAACGAGTGGCTGGTCCGGGCGCCGGGCACGGCGGGCCCCGCGCTGCGGACGGTGGCGGACCTGGCGCCGTGGTCGTGCACGGTGGACGAGGTGGCGCGGGCCTTCGCACCGGCCCGCCCGATGGAGGGCAGTGCGCCGACGCGTTGGGCGCTGGGGTTCGGGGACGGGGCGGATGCGTATGTCGCCGAGTTCACGTGGGGGTTGCTGCAGCGGGTGGTGCCGGGGGGTGGGGGCGGGGCGGTGTCCTCAATCGCCGGACGGGCTTGAACTTGCCGTTCAGGCGTCCTCAAGCGCCGGACGGGCTGGATGTGGCCGAGGCGGGCTTTGAACTGCCGGTGGGTGCCCTCAAGCGCCGGACCGGCTGGATGTGGCCGAGGCGGGCTTTGAACTGCCGGTGGGTGCCCTCAAACGCCGGACGGGCTGGGTGTGGCCGAGGCGGGCTTTGAACTGCCGGTGGGTGCCCTCAAGCGCCGGACCGGCTGGATGTGGCCGAGGCGGGCTTTGAACTGCCGGTGGGTGCCCTCAAACGCCGGACCGGATGTGGCCGAGGCGGGCTGGGATGGCCGGGGCGGGTCGGGGCGGCGTGGGTGGGTGGTGGTTGAGGTGTGGTCGACGTGTCGTCAGGTTTCCCTCCTACGGCGCAGCCCAGCGGGCGCGGTGTGCCCGAACGGCGCACGCTTTCAGGAGAGCCGGCTGCCCGTCGGTCCCCCTCAACGCTCTCGGGAGAACCCGCCGTGACCGTCAGCCTTGAGCAGTTGCGCCGTTGCCATGTCGCCGTCGACCTCGGGGCCGCCCGCACCCGGGTGTACGTCAAGGGGCCCGGCCTCGTCGTGGACGAGCCGAGCGTCGCCGCCGTCAACATCCGTACCGGCTCGCTCATCGCCGTCGGCGCCCTCGCCGAACAGATGACGGGCCGCACCCCCGCCTACATCCGGGTGGCCCGTCCCGTCTCCGGCGGGACCGTCGTGGACATCGAGATGGCCCAGCGCATGCTGCGCCACCTGCTCGGCGAGAAGCTCCGCCGCCAGCTGCGCCGCAAGCCCTGGCTGCGCGCCGCCGCCTGCATCCCGCACGAGAGCGACCCGCTCGCCCGCCGGGCCGCCGTGGAGACCCTGGTCGGTCTCGGCGCGCGCCGGGTCGAGCTGGTGGACACCCTGATCGCGGCGGCCGTCGGCTGCGGGCTGCCGGTCGAGCAGCCGACCGCGACCATGATCATGGTGTGCGGGGCCGCGACGACACAGATCGCGGTGCTCTCGCTCGGCTCGATCGTGACGGCGGTACGCCTGCCCATCGGCGGCGACGCGATCGACCACGCGGTGATCCAGCACCTGCGCCAGTACCACGAGCTGATGCTGCCGAGCCAGTCCGTGCGCCCCCTGCAGCTCGCGCTCAGCGGCAACGGGCTGACCACGCAGGGCCCTTCGGTCACCGAGATCCACGGCCGGGACGTGGCGACCGGGCTGGCCCGGTCCGTCCAGGTCGACACCGCCGCGATCCGGCAGGCGATCCACCGCCCGCTCACCGCGGTCCTGGACGGCCTGGGCAAGGTGCTGCGGGACTGCCCGCCCGACCTGGTCGCCGACCTCGCGGACTGCGGGATCATGATGGTCGGCGGAAGCGCCCTGCTGCCCGGCCTCGACCAGATGCTGCGCGAGGCGACGGGCATGCCGGTGCGCATCGCCGAACGGCCCGACACCTGCTCGATCCTGGGCCTGGGCGCCATGCTGGACGGGCAGATCAGCCCGATGGTCCTCGACCCGCTGGCCGGCTGACCGGAGCGACGGGAACTGCCGATGACGGACGAGCCGGGCGGCGCGGTCCCGGACCGGGGCCTGCCGGAGTCGCCCCTGCTGCCTCGGCTCCTGGAGGCGGTGCTGAGCGTCGGCTCCGACCTCGAACTGCGGTCCACGCTCCAGCAGATCATCGACACCGCGACCGCCCTGACCGGCGCCAGGTACGGGGCGCTGGGCGTACTCGACCCCGGGCACGGCACGATCCGCGAGCTGTTCGTCTGCGGGATGAGCGAGGCCGAGCAGGCGGCCATCGGCGACTTCCCCGACGGCCACACGGGCATGCTCGGCGCGCTCGTGGACGCGCCGGGGCCGCTGCGCTGCGACGACCTGACCGCCGACCCGCGCTCCACCGGCATCCCGCCCGGCCATCCCGCGATGCGCTCGTTCCTCGGCGCCCCGATCCGGGTCCGCCAGGAGGTCTTCGGCAACATCTACCTCGCCGAGAAACCCACCGGGCACTTCACCGAGACCGACGCCGGACTGCTGCGGGTCCTCTCCGCGCAGGCCGGCATCGCGATCGGCAACGCCCGGCTGTACGAGAGCGCCCGGCAGCGCGAACGCTGGATCGAGGGCGCCGCCGCCGTCACCAACACCCTGCTCACCGGCGAGAACCTGTCCGACGCGCTGACGACCGTGGCGGAACGGGCCCGCATCCTCAGCGACGCGGCCGCCGGGGTGATCCTCCAGCCCACCGACGAGGGCGGCATGGAGATCGTCGTCGCCTCCACCGATGACCCGGCCGGGCTCGTGGGCACGGCCATCGCGCCCGGCTCCCCCGTCCTGGCCCAGCTGCTGGGCGGCGAGGCGGTGTTCATCGAGGACTCGGCGACCGATCCCCGGATGACGACACCGGTGCGGTCCCGGTTCGGCCCGAGCATGATGCTGCCGTTGCAGAGCGGGGGCCGGCTCATCGGGACCCTCGCCCTGCCCCGGGGGCGCGGCGCCCGCCCGTACACCGGCCTGGACCGGCTGCTGGCCGCCCAGTTCGCCTCGCAGGCGGCGCTCGCCCTGGTCCTGGCGGACTCGCAGCACGACCGGGAGCAGCTGGCGGTGTACGAGGACCGCGACCGGATCGCGCGGGACCTGCACGATCTGGTGGTCCAGCGGCTGTTCGCCACCGAGATGATGCTGGAGTCGACGCGCCGCCGGGCCGGTGCCGGGGAGACGAGTGAGCTGATCGCCACGGCCGTGGACGAGCTGGATTCGACGATCCAGGAGGTCCGGACGGCCATCTTCGCCCTTCAGCAGCCGCCGGCCGAGGCCCCGGCCACCTTCCGGGGGCGGGTGCTGCGGGAGACCGCGGGCGCGGCGGCGGTGCTCGGCTTCCAGCCGTCGGTGCAGTTCGCCGGGGCGGTGGACGCGCTCGTGACGGAACCGGTGGGCGGGCGGCTGCTCGCGGCGCTGCGCGGGGCGCTGGCGGCGGCGCACCGGCGGGAGGGGGTGTCGGCGATCGAGGTGGAGGTGGACGTGACGGCGACGCTGCCGGACGGGCGGGGCGCGGTCCGCCTCACGGTCGCGGACGACGGGCGCGAGCCGGACG
The DNA here is from genome assembly GCF_004795015.1 of Streptomyces sp. A1277. GTDB lineage: Bacteria > Actinomycetota > Actinomycetes > Streptomycetales > Streptomycetaceae > Streptomyces. The sequence continues at coordinate 104,826 of NZ_SSBI01000013.1, forward strand.
GTTCGCGGGCGCCGGTGGTGACGTGGCAGGCGCCGCTGTGAGCCGGGCGCGCCGGAGCGTCGCGGGCCGAGTGCGGCTGTGGAGTCCGGGGCGCCGGCCTCTCGCGGGCGCCGGGGCGGTTCCCCGGCGCGTCACGGGCCGGGTGCGGCACGGAGTGCGACGCGGGTGTTCGAGTGGGCGACGCCCGCCTCGCGCTTGAGGCGGCGCAGCAGGGTGTCGAGCGCGACGGTGTCGGCGACGGTGGCCCGTACGAGGTAGTCGTGCCCGCCGGTCACGTGCACCACCTCGGTGATGCCGGGCAGGGCCAGCACCGTCCGTTCGAACGTCTCGTTGGTGGTGTCCATCCGCAGGGTCACGTCGATGAAGACGACGAGGCCGGTGCGGGTGTCGGCGGCGGGGTCGATGATCACGGTGAAGCCGCGGATGACGCCGTCCTTGCGCAGCCGCCGTACCCGGTCGGCCGCCGCGTTGGCGCTGAGCCCGACCCGTACGCCCAGGTCGCGGTACGAGATCCGGGCGTCCTCCTGGAGGACACCGAGGATTTCCCTGTCCAGACGATCCATGCCCCAATTGTCGCAGCTCCGGGCCATATGAGAAGTTGGGGGGCAGGAACCCCTCCCCCGTACGGACCAGGCAGGTGGGGCCCGTGGACCCTGCCCGTTCTTGACCGGCGGTGTGGACACAGGCGTGGCGCTGGGCGTCGCCGCCCTCCTGGCCATCGTCCAGGCGTTCGACCCGAAGCTGTCGCCGGGCGGCACGATCGCGCTGCTGGTCATGGCGGCGGGCCTGGGCACCGCGAGCGGCAGCGTCTTCGCCCTGGTCTCGCAGGTGACCCCGCAGGCGAAGGTGGGCAGCGTGACCGGGATCGTGGGCGCGATGGGCGGGCTCGGCGGATTCGTGCCGCCGCTGGTGATGGGCGCGATCTACAGCGCGAAGGACTCGTACTCGATCGGCTTCATGCTCCTGTCCGACCTGGCCCTGGCGGGCTGTGTGTACGCGTACGGCCGCATGCGGAACATCCAGCGGAACGGGTGAGGGCACCGTCACATCCCGGGCCCCCTGTTCGAGCCGGATTCGAGGGACGGGAACGCGGGATCGATCCGGTGCCGCGGCACTAGGGTGCGCAGGGTGATGCCACTTCTGCCTGCCCTCCAGGACGCGGCCTCTCCGGCGGCCGCCCGAGAAGCCGTCCGGTTCGACGAAGCCTCCCTGACGTACGCCCGGTTGACCGAGGTCACGGACGCGCTCGCGGCCCGGCTCGCCGGCGCGGGCCGGGTGGCCGTCTGGGCCACGCCGACCGCGCGGACCGTCGTCGCCGTGGTCGCCGCGCTGCGGGCGGGCGTGCCGGCCGTCCCGCTGAACCCGAAGACGGGGGAACGGGAGCTGGCGCACATCGTCGCGGACAGCGCGCCCTCGGCGGTGCTGGCCTCGCCGGACGACGTGCTCCCGCCCGCCCTGGCCGCCCTGGACCGGGTGGACGTCGGCACGGCGGCCACCGGCCCCGCCCCTGCGGCGCTCCCCGAGCCGGACCCCGAGTCCCCCGCCCTGATCGTGTACACCTCCGGGACGACCGGCCCGCCCAAGGGGGCCGTCCTGCCGCGCCGGGCGCTCGCCGCTTCGCTGGACGCGCTGGAGGACGCCTGGCAGTGGACCGCCGACGACGTCCTCGTCCACGCGCTGCCGCTCTTCCATGTGCACGGCCTGATCCTCGGCGTGCTCGGTCCGCTGCGCCGGGGCGGTTCGGTACGCCACCTGGGCCGGTTCTCGCCCGAGGGCGTGGCCCGGGAGCTGGGTGCGGGCGGCACGATGCTGTTCGGCGTACCGACCATGTACCACCGGCTCGCGGAGGCGCTGGCGGACCCGGACGCCTCCGCCGGTTTCGCGAAGGCCCTTGCGGGCGCCCGGTTGCTGGTCTCGGGATCGGCCGCGCTCCCGGTCCACGACCACGAACGCATCGCGGCGGCGACCGGCCGCCGGGTCATCGAGCGGTACGGCATGACGGAGACCCTGATGAACACGGGCGTACGGGCCGACGGCGTCCCGCGCCCCGGCACGGTCGGCCCGCCCCTGCGCGGCGTGGAGCTGCGCCTCGTCGAGGAGGACGGCACCCCGCTCGACGGCCCGGAGTCGATCGGCGAGATCCAGGTGCGCGGCCCGAACCTGTTCACCGGCTATCTGAACCGCCCCGACGCCACGGCCGCCGCGCTCACCGGGGACGGCTGGTTCCGCACCGGCGACATGGCCACGCTCGACCCCGACGGATACGTGCGGATCGTCGGCCGCAAGGCCACCGACCTGATCAAGAGCGGCGGCTACAAGATCGGCGCCGGCGAGATCGAGAACGCGCTGCTCGACCACCCCGGCGTCCGGGAGGCGGCCGTCACCGGCGAGCCGGACGCGGACCTGGGCGAGCGGATCGTGGCCTGGGTGGTCCCGGCCGACCCGGCCGCCCCGCCCGCCGCCGACGCCCTGGCCGACCACGTGGCCGCCCAGCTCGCCCCGCACAAGCGCCCGCGCGCGGTCCGCTACCTGGACGCCCTGCCGCGCAACGACCTGGGCAAGATCATGAAGCGGGCGCTCCATGACTGAGCGGCTGACGGCACGCGAGGCGATCGCCGCGCTCACCGCCGACTTCACCGAGTCCGCCGCCCCGGCCGGGGACACCGCGGGCGACGGCCCGCTCGGCTGGACCGGCTACGCCGAATCCCGGGCCCGGGCCACCGCCCGGACCGGCGAGCAGGAGTCCGTCGTCCACGGCGCCGCCACGGTCGGCGGGCACCCGTGCGTCCTGATCTCGTTCGAGTTCGGCTTCCTGGGCGGCTCGCTCGGGCAGCGCACCGGTGACCGGCTGGAGGCGGCGTACGAGGAGGCCGTCACCCGGCGGCTGCCGCTCGTCTCGCTGATCGCCACGGGCGGCAGCCGCATGCAGGAGGGCATGATCGCGCTGACCCAGCTGCACCGGGTCGCCCGCGCCTCGGCCCGGCTGCGGGCGGCGGGGCCGGCCCAGCTCGCGGTCCTGCGCGACCCGACGACCGGCGGCGGCTGGGCCACGCTGGGGGCGGGCGCCGATGTGGTCCTGGCGCTGCCCGGGGCGCAGATCGGGTTCGCCGGTTCCCGGGTGCGTCCGGCGGACGCGGACCCCGCCGCGTACGGGGCGGAGGGCCAGCTCGCGGCCGGTTCCGTCGACGCGATCGTCCCGCCCGATGACCTTCCGGCCACGGTCGGACGCTGGCTTGGCCTGCTCGCCCACCACGACGCCCCGCCCCCGCCCGCCCCGGTCCCGGACGCGCTCGCGGCGGCGGACCTGCCCCGCACGGGCTGGGACGCGGTCCTGCGCGCCAGGGCGGCGGACCGGCCGCGCGCCGGGGCCTACCTGGACGCCTACTTCGACGTGCGCCTCCCGCTGAGCGGCGACCGCTGCGGCGGCACGGACCCGGGGCTGCTCTGCGGATTCGGGCTGCGCGAGGGGCGGCCGGTGGCGTACGTGGCGCAGTGCGGCACCGCGACGCGCCCGGCCGGCTACCGCACGGCGGCCCGGGTGATCAGGCTCGCCGACCGGCTGGGCGTCCCGGTCCTCACGCTGGTCGACACCCCGGGCGCGGCCAACGACGCGGAGGCGGAACGGTCCGGCGCGGGCGCGGCCATCGCGGACGCCTTCGCGGCGATCGCGGCGGCCCGGGTCCCGGTCACGACCCTGGTGATCGGCGAGGGCGGCTCGGGCGGCGCGCTGGCCCTGGCGGCGCCGGACCGCACGCACGTCACCCCGGACAGCTACTTCTCGGTCATCGCCCCGGAGCTGGCCGCGGCGATCCTGAAGCGGGATGCGGACCGGGTCCGGGCCACGGCCGGCCAACTCCGTCTGCGCCCGCAGGACTTGGTGGACCTGGGCGTGGCCCGCTCGGTGGCCGGTCCGCCGGCTCGACGCGCAGGAGAGACCGAGGGTGGCTAGCGTGGGCAGGGGGCACCCGTCACCCGAGGAGATGACCCACCATGCCCGCAGAAGCAGAGGGCACGCCCTGCTGGGCCGACGCGACGGTCGGCGACCTCGCCGAGGCGAAGCGTTTCTACGGTGAGCTGCTGGGCTGGACGTTCGGCGACACGCTGGACGAGTACGGCGGCTACACGCAGGCATTCGTGAACGAGAAGGCGGTCGCCGCGCTGATGCCCCGGCCGTCGGACGAGATGCCGACCGGCTGGACCCTGTACCTGGCCTCCCCGGACGCGGCGGCCACCGCGTCGAAGATCCGCGACCACGGCGGCACGGTCCGGGTGGAGCCCATGCGGGTCGGCGAGTTCGGCACGATGGTGGTGGCCACCGACCCGGGCGGGGCGGCCTTCGGCGTCTGGCAGCCCGGCAGCCACAAGGGGTTCGAGGCCCGGACGGTGCCCGGCGCGTACAACTGGGCCGAGGTCTTCACCCGCGACCCGGAGAAGGCGGACGCCTTCTTCCCCGCCGTCTTCGGATACGGCGTGCAGCGCATGGCGGACGACGCCGTCGACTTCACGCTCTACGACCTGGGCGCGGACCCGGTGCTGGGCCGCATGAGGATGACGGACGACTTCCCGGCGGAGGTGCCGCCGTACCTGAACGTGTACTTCACGGTGGCGGACTGCGACGCGGCCGTGGAGAAGGCGAAGTCGCTGGGGGCGACGCTGCGGTTCGGCCCGCTGACGATCCCGTTCGGCAGGTTCGCGGCGCTGACCGACCCGGACGGCTCACCGTTCTCGCTGATCGACAACGGGACGACGGGCGGCGAGATGCCGAAGCTGGAGGAGGTGGAGTGACGTAAGGGCCGGCGCCCCTACGTCTCGTCCCCGAGCCCTGCCACCATCGCGTGCGCCTGCGCCGCCGTGTGCGTGAGGCTGATCAGCCAGGTGCGGACGCCCGCCGCTTCCGCCAGCGCCGCCGCGCGGCCCGCGAGGTGGAGGGAGGGCTTCCCCTCCGGGGCCCGCCGGACCTCGATATCGGTGAGCGGCGCACCCGCGAGGCCCGTACCCAGTGCTTTCAGCACCGCTTCCTTGGCCGCGAACCGGACCGCGTACCGCTCGGCCGGGTCCTTCGGGATGTCGCAGTAGGCGCGCTCCGCCTCGGTGAACGCCTTGGTCCTGAAGGACGGTTGACGGGTGAGCACGCCCCGTATCTCCGCCACGTCCGCGAGGTCCGTTCCCACGCACAGGACCCGCCTGCCGACGAGGCCGTCCGCCCACGTCATGCGAGGCCCGGGACCGTGAGCAGCCCGTGGCCCACCGCCTCGTTCGGGCAGAGTCCGCCGCAGTCGTCGCCCGTCAGCGTCCGCCCCTCCGTCACCGGAAGGCAGGCGTCCGCCAGGTCCGCCGCGGTCAGCGCGCGGCCGTTGCCGATGCCCTGCTGCACCGCGAGCGCCACCACCCCGGCGGCGTAGGCCGTCGCCCCCGACGTCCCGCTGGACACCAGCCAGCCGTCGTCGGGGGCGGTGTTGTCGTACGCGCTGTTACGGCGGTCGAACATGCACCCGGGCTGGGTCGGGAACACCACGTAGTCGCCGTTCGGCAGCATGCCGCAGGGCCCTGACAGGTCGGGGACCCGTCGTCCGGGGAAGACGTCCGAGCGGTAGCTGGAGGCGAGGTCGGCGGCCCGCCTGCGCCCGTCCGGTGCCACGTGGACCCCGCCGACCGTGATGGCGCCCGGGGTCGCCACCGACTGGAACATGGCGGTACGCCGGTCGGTGGAGCCGTTCCCCGCGGCGAACAGGACCGTGATCCCGCGCCGCAGCGCGTTCGCGACCTCCAGGTGCAGATGCGGCTCCGCGCGCAGGGTGCCCCAGCTGCACGAGATGACGTCCGGTGCCAGCTCCACCGCCCGCTGGAAGGCCGCCACCGGGAAGGAGAAGCTTGCGCAGGCCATCTTGACCATGGTGAGCTCGGCCGCCGGGGCCACCGCGAGCAGCAGCGCCGACATGGCGGTGCCGTGGCCGCGTTCGTCCACGGCCGGGTCGAGGGCGGACAGCGCGGGGACGACCGTCGTGCGGTAGCCGTGGGCGCGGTGGTGCGGATGGTCGTACAGGCCGGTGTCGACCATCACCACCCGGACCCCGTCGCCCCGGACGCCCGCCTCGTGCGCCCGGCCGGCGTCCGCGAGGCGTACCGCGTCCTCGGGCAGCCGCAGGTAGCGGGCGTCGCGGGGCAGGGGCGGGGTGGCCCGGGGTGCGGGCGGGGCCCCGGCGCCCAGCTCGAAGCCCGCCCGGGGGGCCCGTACCTCCGCGACCAGCTCGGTGTGGAGCCGGGAGCGGAGCGGGCCGGCGGCGGCGAACTCGCGGCGGACGGTCTCCCGGATGTACTTGTTGCGCACCGGCCGCACCGCATGGCCGAAGACGTCCGCGAGCAGCGCGGGGGCTCCGGATACGGTGAGGCCCGCCTCGGTCCGGGCCTCGACGGCAAGCCCCTCGCGGGCGTACGCGTCGGCCAGCCGGTCCACGGTGCCGGGGGCCGGAAGGAACTCCTGCGCCCGGTGCCGCAGGAGCAGCGCGGGGTCGTCGCCGAGGGTGAGCCCGGTGGCCGAGCGGGGCACGACCGTCAGCACGCCGCACCGCTCGAAGCGGGCCAGCTCCTCGTCGCTCACCTGGACTCCGTCCCCTTCCCGGTCGCGTCCGCGACCTCCCGCAGCCGGGCGCGGTCGAGCTTGCCGGACGGCGTCAGGCTCACGTCCCCGTCGGCCAGGAACTCGATCCGGGCCGGCAGCATGTAGTCGGGCAGCCGCAGCGCGAGGCCGCGGCGCAGCTCCTCCTCGCTCAGGCCCGTGTCGCCGTCCCGCGCGCCCAGGACGAAGAGCATGACGGCCCGGCCGGTCAGCGGGTGCGCCACCGGGAGCGCGCAGCAGTCCGACACCCCGGCCACGGCCAGCGTCGCCGCCTCCACCTCGGAGAGGTGGACGAGGTTGCCGTTGATCTTCAGGGCGTCGTCGCGGCGCCCCAGGAAGACCAGGGCGCCGTCCCCGGGCCGCCGGCGCACGTAGTCGCCCGAGCGGTAGTAGCGGGTCCCCGAGCCGGCCGGAAGCTCGACCACGGACCGGGCGGTGCGCTCCGGCTCGCCGCAGTATCCCGCCATCACCTGCGCGCCGCCGATGAGGAGTTCACCGGTCTCCCCGTCCTCCACCGGCCGCAGCGCGTCGTCCACGACGAGCACGTCCACGGCCGGCAGCGGATGGCCGATGGGCAGGAACTCATCGCCGTCCCCGCCCGGGGCGTCGGTGAGGAAGAGCGTGGCGCTGTGGGTGGTCTCGGTGGGCCCGTACCCGTGCACGTACCGCAGTCCCGGTACGAGGGCGGAGAACGCGTCGAGGACCGACACCGGGCACGACTCGCCGCCGAACCACAGCCGCCGCAGCGAGCCGAGGTCGCGCCGCCCGGCGTCGCTGAACCGGCCGACCAGCATCCGGATCACGGACGGCACGAGCAGTGTGTCGGTGATCCGCCACTCCTCGATGGCGCGGGTGACCTGGGTGGGCATGCGCAGCCGGGGCAGCAGGTGGACGGTGCCGCCGACCAGGAACGTCGACCACAGGTCCACGACGGAGGCGTCGAAGAAGAGCGGCGCCACGTTGAGGAAGCGCATGCCGTCCTCGAAGCCGACGGTCTCCTGCACTCCGGTCAGCAGGGCGCACATCGACCGGTGGCTGATCACGACGCCCTTCGGGGAGCCGGTCGAGCCGGAGGTGAAGACGACGTACGCGTGGTCCTCGGGGCTCCGGCCGGCCACCTCGGCCGGCCGGGGTTCGGCCTCGGCCGACGGGTCCCAGCCGGTGCCGGCGTCCACGGGGTCCGCGCCCACCGTGACCACCTTCCCGGCCGGCGCGCCGTCGAGCAGCGCCCGGTAGGCGGGCTGGACCAGGGTGGCCGTGGGCGCGCACTTGCCGAGCAGCAGCGCGATCCGGGCCGCCGGCAGCGACTCGTCCAGCGGTACGTAGCGGGCGCCGAGCCGCAGCGCGGCCCACATGACCGCCACCGAGGCGGCGGACTTGTCCATCACCATCGCGACGGTCCCGCCCCGGCCCACGCCGAGCCCGGCCAGGAGGCCGGTCAGGGCCTGGACGCGCCGGGCGAGGGTCCGGTACGAGACCTGCTCGCCGGTCTCCAGGTCCACGACGGCCGTGGCCGTGCTGTCCCGCCGCCGCTCCAGCAGCTCGTCGGCGAGCGTGACGTTCATCGTTCCTCCAGGCGAGTCCCGTCGAGGCGGCGGCGGATCGCCTCCAGCAGCTCCGGGAAGGTGTCCATCTGCTGGTCGTACGAGCCGAAGTGGCCCATGCCGTGCATGGCGTTGAACGTGCTCCCGGTCAGTTCGTGCAGTTCCTCGGCGACCTCGAAGGGCACCCAGGGGTCGTCCTTCGAGTGGAACTGCTCGATGAACGACTGGTTGGCGCGGATCGCCTCCCAGTCCCACGGGGTGTCGAAGAAGCCGCTGCGCCGCTCCAGTTCGAAGCCGCAGTCGTGGTGGTGGCCGGCGACGGCGAAGGTGCCGAGGAGCGGTGCCTTCTCGGCGTACCGGAAGGCGGCCAGCGCGCCGGAGGAGTGGCCGACGATGACCGTCCGCTCGTCCGGGCGGATGACGTCGGTGAGGTACGGCAGCCAGTACCGCATCCGGCCCTTGATGGGGTCGGGGAAGGTCTCGGCCACCACCTCGGCGCCGAGGGCCTCCAGTTCCCGCTTGAGGTACGGGAACCAGATGCCCTCGACGCTCGCTCCGGCGTTCCCGTGGATCAGCACCACGCGCACGTCCGGACGGATCTCAGACAGGGGACACCTCGTCTTCGAGGAGTTCCTCCAGGAGACCGGCCAGCGAACCCAGGGTCGCGAAGTTCTCCGTCGTCAGCAGCTCGGGTTCGAGCTCGATGTCGTAGAACGTCTCGAAGGCCAGGGTCAGTTCGATCATCTGGGTCGAGTTGAGCGACAGACCGCCGTTGAACAGCGGGGTGTCGGTGTCGAGTTCGACCAGCTGCCCCGGGAAGATATGGGCGATCACCTCGCGGAGGTCGTCCTCGATCTCCTTCTGGGTCTTGCGGTTTTCCACCGGTGGTTCAGCTCCCCTCGGTCTTCGCGGGGCTGGTCTCCTTGGCGGTCTCCTCCGCCGACTTCGGGCGGGTCTGGAGGAAGAGCGGGGTGCGCGGGATGTTCTGCGCGTCCTGGTGGAAGGGGTTGCGCTTGTTCTTCAGCGACAGGTACATCGTGCGCCGGGCGCGGGCCTTCTCCTCGTCCGAGTAGAAGAGGAAGGCGATGTTGCCGGCGTTCTCCCGGCCGACCTCGGTGAGGGTCAGCTCCTCGTCGGTCTCGATCGCGTACTCGCCGGCGACCAGCCAGTCCACCTCGCGGCGGTACTTCTCGAAGTTGGCGACATCGGCCTTGCGGACGCTGCCGAAGACCGGGAAGAAGACCATGACCCGGTTCTCGACCTCGTCCTCGGAGCAGATGCGGCCCTGCTCGATCGGGATGATGCCTTCCTCGACCTCCCGCATCCACCGCTCGACGTCGGTGTGGTTGCGGTAGCTGCGCTCGCCCATGTAGTTCTCGGCGGCCGGGCCGATGCCGAGGGTGTAGCTGGCGCGGTAGCCGTTGCCGCCGCAGGCGTGGTTGAGGCCGATCTCGCCCGGGTCGTCCAGGTGGGTGAAGAAGTTGATCAGGAGCTGCTTGTCGTAGCCGTAGCCGGCCAGGCCCTCCTTGATCTGCCGGTACTGCTCCCGCTCGATGGCGCCCGACGGCTTCACCTCGGCGACCTTGCCGGCCCGGATCTGCTGGTCGAGGCGGGTGCCCTCCCACTGGTTGAAGCGGTACGTCTGCACGAAGCTGGGGCGCAGCTCGCCGCAGATGCCCTCCAGGTCCCGGCCCAGGACCTCGTCGTCCTGCCCGGGCAGGTTGTACATGAGGTCCAGGGCGAAGGTGCGGATGCCGGCCTTGCGGATGTTCTCGGCGGTCTGGTGGACCTGCTCGACGCTGGCCTTGATGGTGAGCTTGCGGCGGATGTCCTCGTCGAGGGTCTGCACGCCGAAGGAGATGCGGGTGATGCCGAGCGACTTCAGCATCTCGATGTAGCCGTCCTTGGAGAGCCCGAGCGGGCTGCCCTCCAGGGAGATGCCGTCGACCTCGCTCAGGTCGAACTCGCGGTGGACGGCCTCCAGGATGGTGGCCATCGACTCCTGCTCCAGGGCGGACGGCGTACCGCCGCCGAACTGGACGTACTTGACCTTGGTGCCCTGGAAGTACTTCGAGCGGGCGTTGCGCTGGATCTCCTTGACCATCGCCTGGACGAAGCGCTTCTGCCGCTCGCCCTGGTACTTCGCCGCCGACTCCTTGAAGCAGGCGCAGAAGTTGCAGAACGCCTCGCAGAACGGGATGTGGAAGTAGAGCAGGATGTCGGTCTGCTCCGGGTGGGACTGGCGGTCCAGGAAGGAGAAGTACTCGGCCTTCTTGCCCTCGGAGTCGAGGGCGTCCTGGAAGGCGCAGATCTTCGGGTAGAACCAGGTGACGTTGGTGCGCTTCTCGGGGCTCTCGAACTCGTCCTTCAGATAGAAGTTCGAGTCGAGGCCCAGCATGAAGGGGTTTTCGACGTGGGTCGTCATGACCTAGGCTCCCGCTCTTTGGGTCAGGAAGGCTGGCTGGAGGTCTCGGCGGGGGCCTCGGTGGGCTCGCCCTTGGTGCCCCGGCTCTCGAAGATGACCGGGTACTTGTTACTCATCTCGCCGTTGATCTCGATCCACTGGAACTTGTCCTCCGGCAGGTCGACGTCCGCCCAGATCGCCTCGGGCGGGCATTCGGCGACGCACGCGTTGCAGTCGATGCATTCCTCGGGGTTGATGTAGAGCATGTCGGGGCCCTCGTGGAAACAGCTCACGGGGCAGACGTCCACACAGTCCGTGTACTTGCAGCCAACGCATTCGTCGGTGACGACGTACGCCATGGTTCTCTCCTCCCTCAGGCGTGGACGGGGGCCACTTCGGTGATCCGCCGCATCCACCCGAACCGGTCGACGGACTCCCCCCGGTGGATGCCGTCCAGCAGGTCCCGGAAGCGGGCGGTCACCGCGCCGGCCTCCTGGGACGCGAGCCGGTACTCCTCGCCCTGGTGGCCGAGGGAGACCACCGGCGCCACCCCGGCGGCCGTGCCGGTGGCGAAGCACTCGGTGACCGAGCCGTCGGCGATCCCCTTGAGCACCTCGGCGAGCTCCACCGGCCGCTCGGCCACGGTGGTGCCCGCGTCCCGGGCCAGCTTCACGACGGAGTCGCGGGTGACGCCGGGCAGGACGGTGCGGTCGAGCGCGGGTGTGGTGAGCACGCCGTCGATCACGAAGAACGCGTTCAGCTCGCCGATCTGCTGGATGAAGCGGCCGTCTCCGTCGAGCCACAGCACGTGGTCGTTGCCGTAGTTGTCGGCGATCTCGGCGGGCACCACGCCCGCCGCGAGCCCGCCCGCCGTGTTCAGGTCACCGGTGCCGCCGGGCCAGGCCCGCACGTACCCGTCCAGGGTCATGGCCTTCAGCGGCTTCGCCTCCGCGGCCACCGGCACCGAGCCGAGCACGTAGAAGAGGCAGTGGTCCGCGGGCCCGGCGGCCAGTTCCGTGCCGTCCGCCGCGAGCACGGCCCGCAGCCGCAGACAAGCCCCCGCCTCCTGCGGCAGCCAGCCCTCGTCCAGCTCGACCATCGCCCGCACCGAGCTCCAGACCCGGTCGAAGTCGACCTGCGGCATCGCGAGCCGGCGGGCCCCGTTGTTCATGCGCTTGATGTGGCTGTCGGGCCGGAACACGGCGACCGTGCCGTCCGCGAGCCGGTACGCGGCGAACTCGTCCACGACCGTCTGACCGGCGAGCACGGCGGCGGCCGTGGGCCGCAGCGCCGGGATGGTGTCCCGGTCCGCCACGGTCAGCCCCTGCCAGCTGCGCCGCTTGCCGGTCCGCATGAAGAACGCGTGGTCGGTGAGGACGGCCCCGGCCGCCCCGGCCGCCCCGGGCCGCGGGCGCGGGGTGGTCGTCGGGGTGACGGTCAGTTCGTTGCTCATGCGGGGGCACCTTCCTTGTCCTGGTGGCCGACGCCGTCGACGTCGACCCTCACGTCTGCGAGGACCGAGGCGACGAGGCTCTCGACCCGGTCAAGGTCGCCCTCGAAGTGGATACGGGCGACCCGGTTGCTGAAAATGTCGCCCGGGTCGAGCACCGCCCCCGGTTCCGCTTCCGGCAGGAGACCGCGGAACTCGGCCGCCCGGGTGAAGGCGTCGATGCCGGGGAGCGTTCCGGCGAAGGTGCCGGGCCGGTCGGTGGTGACGAACGCGAGACCCGCGCTCACCGGCGACAGCGCGCCGGGGTCGTGGACCACCCCGCGCGCGGCGTCCGCCGTGGCCGCGCACAGGTCCACGCCGGGGCCTGCGAGCACCAGTTCGGGGATGTTGTCGCCGGCGAGCCGGGCCCCGACCTCGATCAGGACGGGGCCGCGGTCGCGGACGATCCGGGTCTCGATGTGGAACGGGCCCACCGTGAGGTCGAAGGCGGCCACGACCTGGCGGGCGAACCGCTCCAGGACCTCGCCGTGCGGCGAGGACTCCGGGGCGGTGGCGATGTGGCCCGTCTCGAAGAAGTCCGGCGGGGCGGAGAGGAACTTGGTGGTGACGCTCGCGAGGTGCGGCCCGTCGGCGTCGACCCAGCCGTCGAGGGAGAACTCGGGGCCCTCCACGTACTCCTCGACCACGGCGGTCCGGCGCGGGTTCGGGTGGAACTTCACGTCCTCGCCGGGGTCGTGGACGAGCGCGCAGGCCCGGGCGTACTCCTCCTGGTCGTGGCAGAGGCTCACCATCAGGCTGCCGCCGCAGTCGACCGGCTTGACCACGACCGGGAAGGGCAGCGGGCAGGGCCCCGCCGCCTCGGGGCCGACCGCGACCGAGCGCGGGTGGGCGACGCCGCGCTCCTCGCACCGCTGCCGCATGACGTCCTTCTGCCGCACGGCCTCGGCCGCACCGGCGCCGAGCGCGGGCAGCCCGAGGGTCCGGGCCAGTTCGGCGGCCTCCGGCACCGCGTACTCGAAGCCGGCGACCACCCCGGTGGGCGCGGCGCCGGTCTCCGCGACGGCCTTCTCGACCAGGCGGAGCAGTCCGGCCGCCCCGGCGTCGGGGTGCCAGTCGACGACGGTCGCGCCCAAGTGCACCTCGGGCGGGAGCAGTCCGGGGAACTGGGTCGGAACGAGGCAGGGGACGCCGGCGGCCACCATGCGGGCGGTGAGCCGGACCCCGGCGGACAGGGGCTGGACGACGATCAACATGCGCTTGTGCCCCCCGCGCCGGTGCGGGCGCCGTCCCCGAGGGTCCGGCCGACGTGCAGCGTGAAGATCATCGGCACCGGGCCGAAGTTCTCGATCAGCCGCAGGCCCTCGGCCGCCGCGGCGGGTCCGGTGGTCACGCAGGCGTCGTACCGCCCGGCCGCGCACAGCGCGGCGGCGCGCGAGTTGCTGCTGGTCAGCGTGACCTCTCCGCGCTCCGCCACCAGGCTGCTGGGGGCCGGGTGGCTGACGATCGTGGACACGGCGGTGTGGTCCGGGCGCCCGGCCAGCACCATGTCGTGGGTGTCGAGGATGAAGCTGTCGGCCATCTCCAGGCGGTGCAGGTTCTGGAAGACGAGGTCGTGCAGCCGGGGGTAGACGGCGCAGGCGAGGATGGCCTCGGTGCTGTCGAAGGCCATCGCGTCGAGGCCGTCCTCCACCTCGGCGTGGAGCACCACCTTGCCGGCGACCCCCCGCTCCGCGAGCCAGTGGTGGGCGGCCTTCTCCAGGTTGGTGCCCGAGGGCCCCAGGGTGTGGATCACGGTGACTCTCGACAGGGCGCCGACCCGGTCGCCCTTCGAGGTTGCGTGGTGGTCGTTCATGCGCGTCCTCCCCCGTTCTCGTCAGCCCGCAGGACGGTCCGCAGCCAGCCGTGCGCGTCGGGCGTACGTCTGTGCTGGGCGTCCAGCAGGCTGCTGCGCAGCAGCGCGGTCATCGGTCCCTCTCCTCCGTCGCCGACGGTCATGTCCTCGCCGCCGATGCCGATCCGGCCCACCGGGACGACGACACCGGCCGTGCCGCAGGCGAACACCTCGGCCAGCTCGCCGGAGCGCAGGCCGGCGCGGACGGCGTCGATCGTGGTGTGCTCCTCGGCGGCCGCGATCCCCTGGTCCTTCGCCAGGGTCAGCAGCGAGTCGCGGGTCAGGCCGCGGACGATGGTCCCGTCGCACGGCGGGGTCGTCACCCGGGGCTCGGCCCCGTCGCGCCAGACCAGGAAGAGGTTCATGGTGCTGAGTTCCTCGATGCGGCTCCGCTCCAGCCCGTCGAGCCACAGCACCTCGTCGTACCCGGCGGCCTGCGCCTCGGTACGGGTGAGGAGGCCGGCGGCATAGTTGCCGGCGCACTTGGACTCGCCGGTGCCGCCGCGTACGGCACGCACCGTCTCGGTCGCGGTGGTCACCGACAGCGGACGGAAGCCGGCCCCGAAACAGGGGTCCGCCGGGTAGGCGAGGATCACGCACCGGTAGCGCTTCGAGGGCCGCAGCCCCAGGTCCGGTTCGGTGGCGATCAGGAGCGGCCGCAGGTAGAGGCTCTGCCCGTAACCGCCCGGCACCCACCGCTCGTCGGCCGCGACCAGGGCCGCACACGCCCGTACGAACAGCTCGGCGGGCATCTCGGCCATCGCGAGCCTGGCGGCGGACCGGGCCAGTCGCCGCCCGTGGTCCTCGGGGCGGAACAGGTGCACCGAACCGTCCTCGGCCCGGAACGCCTTCAGGCCCTCGAACACCGCCTGGCCGTAGTGGAGTCCGAGCGTGGCCGGGTCCATGGCCAGGTCGGACCAGGGCTCGACGCGCGGGTCGGACCAGCCGGTGCCGGCGTCCCAGTCGACGACGGCGGTGTGTCCGGTGGAGTGGCGGCAGAAGCCCGGGTCCTTGAGGATCGCTTCGAGCTCCGCCGTGCCGCAGGGCTCAGACATGGACCTCGGCACCCCACAGGTCGAGCGGCGCGAGCGGGCCGCCGTACCGGTCGGGTTTGGACCCGGGGCGGCGCAGCAGCGTCCCGAAGAGGAAGTCCACGGCACCCGACTTGTAGGCGGCATCGTCCTCGTTGCGCTCGATCTCCTCGATCAGGCCCACGAGTTCACGTACCGACTCCACGATCCGGGCCTTCGGCCCCAGGCTGCGGCGCCCCTGCTCGTCCTGGGTGAACAGCCCCTGGGAGGCGAGCCAGGTGCCCAGGGCGAAGCCGGTGCCGGCATCGAAGTTGCGCAGCGGCTCGGGCTGCGCCGGGTAGCGGAACAGCCGTTCCAGGATGATGTACTCGAACACGACCGGGCCGTACGGCACTTCTTCCTCGAAGCAGGCGATCGCCGACTTCATGTCGACCTTGAGCTCCTCCAGGAGTCCGGGCCGCCAGGTCGTCTTGATCGCCAGGTGCTGATCGAGGGGGCGCGGGCCGGTGTGGTGGAAGTAGTCGTGCATGTACCCCCAGACGCAGCGCGCCTGGTAGGTGTCCTCCGGGTCCACATGCGCGGAGACGAGCTCCGCCTCGCCCGCGAAGGGCGAGCCGGGTCCGCACAGGCGCTCCGTGATCGCCAGGGTGTGGGCGTAGATCTCGGTGTGCCGGTTGAAGAAGAACCAGGCGAAGTTCTGGTCCGTGCAGCGGGTGGCGGCCGGGATGTTCTCGGGGAAGAAGACCACGCAGTTGCCCTCCCGCAGGCC
Source organism: Streptomyces sp. A1277 (assembly GCF_004795015.1). Taxonomy (GTDB): domain Bacteria; phylum Actinomycetota; class Actinomycetes; order Streptomycetales; family Streptomycetaceae; genus Streptomyces. The sequence continues at coordinate 120,531 of NZ_SSBI01000013.1, forward strand.
GCGGGAGGCGGACAGCAGCCGGGTGGACTGGAAGACGGCCTTGGGGTGCGGGTAGCCCGCCTGGAGCCGAGGCGTGCTGTCCGGGTCCTGGCGGATCACCGAGAACGCCTCGATGTGGACGTCGTGCCGGTCGCTGTTGGGGAGTGTCACGGGCCCCACGAACGCGGCGGCCTCGCCGTCCTCGGGGGCGGGTACCGCGTCCCGGGTGCTGTCGAAGTGCGGCACGCCCTCGCAGCCCGCTTCCTGCCAGGCCCGCAGGTCCTTGCAGGTGGCGGCGATCTGCGCCGGGGGCATCAGGCCGTGCAGCCCCTCGACGGACGTACACACGGCGTCGACGGCGAAACGTATCTCCTCGTCGGAGCCGGCCCGGGCGCCACCGTCCGCCTGCCCGTCGCCTCCGCCGCGCCGACTGCGCAGTTCCCGAAGGGAGTCGACCGCTGGGATGACGTTTCGCTCGAACTCCAGAAGCGTGGCAACAGTACGCGGCCCCACAGCACCCCCCGTTAAGTGGCCCTCGGACGAGCCCCGCGGGGAATGTGCCTGATCGGCACCTCATCCGAACCATTCGACCAGGAAGCTAGCCCCGGACTCCCGTGCAGGCAAGGGGCGTTCGGATGTTGGTACATCCCCCAGTCCTGTCCCCGCTCAGCGGACGGAACGGCGATCCCGGTGTACGGCCTGCGGGCGACTGCCGAGTGCTTATACTCTGGCACCGCCCTGCGAGTGAGCGCATTCGCCCGACACCTCGGAACGCGGACACGGCCACGGGTTCGTCCTCCGGCTGACCATGACCATGCCCATGTCCATGCCCATGGAGAGCCTGTTCAACGGACTCGGTGACACGAATGACGGGGGGAGCATGACCCACGAAGCGAGCAAGGACACGGCCGATGCGCCCGTGGGGGACGGGGGCGGCGATCCGCAGACACCACCGCACGCCTATATGCCGGGCCCGCAGGTGGCGCGTTTCGTGGGTGGCCGCGGACTGGCCGCACTCGGTGACCAGTTCCTCCTGTTCGCCATTCCGCTGCTCGCCTACAAACTGACGGGCAGTGCGTCGCAGACCGGCCTGATCTTCCTGGTCGAATGGCTGCCCCGGGTGATATTCCTGCCGGTGGCCGGGGTGTTCGCGGACCGAATACGCAGCTACCTCCTGTACATCGGCTCGGACTTCGTCCGCTCGGCCCTCGGGCTGACCGCGTTCGCCCTGATGTTCCTGATACCCGACGGGAAGTTCATCACCCTGTGCGTGCTCGCCGCCGGCATGTCGGTGGCCGGCGCGCAGTCCTACGTCGCCCTTGAGGCCACGCTCCCCCGGTTCGTCCCCATGGACCAGATGGTCCGGGCGCAGTCGATCATCCAGGGGACCGAGCAGACCAGTGAGGTCATCGGCCCCGTGCTGGCCGCGCTGCTCGCCTCGGCGCTCCCGACGACCAGCCTCCTCGCGGTGATCGGCGCGGTGTACGGCCTCACCATGCTCAACACCCTTTCCCTGCGGCGCTGGTTGCGCACCGAGACGCTCGCCGGAGCCGCCGGGGAACCCACCACGATCCGCTCGGTGGCCACCGGCATCGCCGAGGGCGTGACGACCCTGCTGAAACTGCCCGCGATCCTCGGCCTGGTCGGACTGACCATGACGGTCAACCTCATGGTCGGTGTCGGCATGGCCACCAGCGCCGCCACCACCGTGGGCGTCTTCCACCAACCGGACAAGTACTACGGGGCGTTGAGCACCGGAGCCGGGATCGTCGGCATCCTGACGTTCTTCGTCGTCCCGAAGGTGACGAAGCGGCTGAATCCTTTCGCCGCCCTGATGACGTCCTACTCCCTGATCTGCCTGGGCGGCATCGGGGTGGGCCTGGCGAACACCTTCACCCAGTACGCGGTGAGCTACGCGGTCCTGCTCGGGACCGTCGGGTTCTTCAACGTCGTCATACGCACGGAGCGCGTCAGGAGGATTCCGCGCGAGCACTTCGCGAAGACGATCGCCATCATCATTCTCCTGAACCAGTTGTCCCTGCCTGCGGCCGGACTCCTGGTCACCCTCTTCACCACGTCCTTCAGCCCCCAGAGCATCGCCCTGGGTTCCGTCATCGGCTCCGTCTGTGCCGTCGCCCTACTCCTTCCGCTTCTCGCACGCCTGAGGACCTACCATGCGCATCCTGATCCTGCACCGAGTCACGGACAAAATGATCCGGCACGCGACCGGAATTGACCACGCGGCCCACGACGTCACCTACGTCGGCCCCGCGGACCGGCTGGCCACCCTTCCGTCCGACCTCCGCTGCACGCGCATCGAGCGCCCGGACACCGGCGACCTCACGGAAGAGGTGCTGACCGCCGTCGAGGGGCTGCCCGCCTTCGACATGGTCCTCGCGCTCTCCGAGTTCGACCTGATCGCCGGCGCCCGGGTGCGGGCGGCCCTCGGCGTGCCCGGTGACACGGAGGAGGAGATCCGGCCCTGGCGCGACAAGGTGGTCATGAAGTCCATGGTCGCCGCGGCCGGTCTGCGGGTCCCCCGGTTCCTGTCCCTGACCGAGGCCCTGGCGGCCGGGCCCGATGGGCTGCCCTGGACCGGCGAGACGGTGCTCAAGCCGCTGGACGGCGCGGCGGCCATGAACGTCCACATCTACCCGACGCCGGCCGAGGCCCTGGCCGCCGTGCGCGAGGCCGGGGTGGTGCCCGAAGGCGCCGAGCGGGACGGCTTCGAGGTCGAGGAGTTCGTCACCGGCCCCATCATCCACGTGGACGGCATGCTGATCGACGGCAAGCCCATGTCGGTCCAGGCCAGCCGCTACGTCGGCACCTGCCTGGGCTACGCGGAGGGAACGCCGCTCGGCTCCGTGCAGATCGAGCTGACCCCGGAGCTGAGCCGCTGGACCCTGGACTGTCTCGCCGCCGTCAACATCACCACGAGCCTCTTCCACCTGGAAGGCATCGAGACCCCGGACGGGGTGGTGTTCCTGGAGGTCGGCGCCCGCTTCGGCGGCGCGGACGTGGTGGACACCTTCGAGCTCGCCACCGGAGTGCACCTGCCCTCGCGCTACCTGCAACTGGTCACCGGCGGTGTGGCCGCCGAGGAGCTGTCCTGGCCCGAGGCCGACGGGTCCCGCTACGGCTGGTTCTGCTGGCCGAGCCACAAGCTGGGCGCCGAGTACTGCCGGATCGAGGGCGCGGAGGCGTTCCGCGAGAGCCCGCTGGTGTACCGGTGGAGCCAGCGGACCGAGGACGAGCCGATCAAGACGGTGCTCAGCTACGCGGACACCGACATCCCGCTGGCCGGCGTCGTCGGCCCCGGCGACTCGGCCGAGCTCGACCGCTTCCTGAGCGACGCCTTCTCTTCCATACGCGTCGAACCCGTCACCCCCGCGGAGCCGGCCGGCCCGGAGTCGGCCGGCTGACAGTGGTTGAGTGTCAGGCGGGGCTCCTGACCAGTGGTTGGGTGTCAGGCGGGGCTCCGCGTTGCGGGCGAGTTCGTGCGCTTGTCCGGGCCACCGGACTCCGGCAGCCGGGTCGACGCTGCCGTACTCGGGGTCGATCGTGCCGCCGGAGTTGCGGGTGCAACTGCCGGCGGACTCGCCGATGGTCTTCACGTTCGCCCTTGCCGTTACGGCTGGTGCCGATCACGAAGTGCGCCGGGTCCTTGCTGGACGGGCTGCCCACGTTCTGGTCGAACCAGGTGTCGGTCCAGTGCCGGGTGGTGAGTTCTCCGGTCGGGTCGCCGTCGCCGGCGCAATCCTCGGGGAGGGAGCCGTCCCCCTGCTCGCAGCCGGTCCTCGGGGGGACGGGGACCGGGTGTCCGGTCTTCGGCTCGGGCGCCGCCTTTCAGGCCGGCCCAGGGACGGCGACGCGAAGATCGAGGAGCTGTTGCGTATGCACGGGCACGTGGTCTTCGGCGAGGCCGCCGATGAGGTTTGCCAGCGAAACCGGCCGGTCCAGCACGAGTGCGTCATTGGACAGCAGGAGCGACGGCACCGAAACCGAGGCGGCTTCCTCGTTGAGCTGATCGGCGACGTCGCACAGGACCGCGGCCTGACGCCGGACATGATCGATCAGGTCCGCCCGGCCTGAGTGCTCGGTGATGATCCGGTCGAGGTTCCAGGTGTCGAGGGAGATCCGGTTGTCGAAGGTGGGCCGCGCGCCGGCGACGACGCCCAGAGCAACCGCTGCGATCGAGGCGTCGACGCTGAGGAGATGGGCCAGTATCCGGTCGGCGTTCCAGCCTCCGTCGTCCGCGTCGCCCAGGTCCGGAACGGCCGCCGCATCGAGCAACCGTTCGTAGGCACTGCGAAGTTCTGTCGTGTCCATAGCGTGCTTCCCTTCAGTCGGGGCGTGTCGCACTCGAATCCCGCTCCGCTGCCTCAGCGACGCGTTTGATGTGCGCCAACCGCCGGTCCCAGTCGGCCGCGAGCGAGGCCATCCACCCGGCCGTCGTGTCCAGCGCCGCGGGCCGCACCGAGTACCGCACCTCGCGCCCGATCCGGCTGCCGGAAACCAGCCCGGCGGCGTCCAGGACGGCGAGGTGCTTGACCACCGCCTGCCGCGAGACGGGAAGGTGTTCGGCCAGCGTCGTCGCGGTGGCCTCGCCCTGTGCGGCGAGCAGATCGAGCAGTTGACGTCGCGTCGGCTCGGCCAGCGCACCGAGGACGCTGTCGACGACCTCGGCGGCGCCGGGACGTTCTTCCGTCACGAGAAGGGCTGTTCGGCGCGCGACTTGAGCGCGTCGAGCTCCAGGGGCCAACCTCCGCTGTGGTCCTTCAAATTCTGACCGCGCAGTTCCTCGGACCCGGCCAGCGCCGCGAACCCGCTCTCGACGACGCGCAGCCGCGTCCGGTCGCCTTCCGGGGTCAACGTGAACTCCACGAGGGTGCTGTTGTCCTCGCGCAGCTCTTCTCCGGGGAACGCGCTGGTCCAGCGGTACGCCAGGTACGTGGGCGGCTCGACCTTCTCCACACGCACCGGGAAGTCGCCGTGCTCGGCGTTCTTCGCCATCATCGACTCCCCCTCCCTGGCCACGGTGCCGGGCAGGCTCGCCTTGTCGGCCACCCAGAACCCGGGCTGGGCCACCAGCGACCAGACCCGCTCCAGGGGTGCCGCGATCAGGGTCTCGCGCTCGATCCGGTCCTCGCTCATGAGGGGGCTCCTCCGCCGTTGCCATTGAGTGCAACTCCAGGGTTGCACATCGACCCTTTAGGCGCAACACGCGAGTTGCACCTGGGGGCTCCCCGTAGCCTTCCCGACCAGGGGCGGGGCGCGTGACGAGCCGCACCCCCGGGTGAGCAGGCAACTACACGCGACGAGGAGATTCTTGTGCTCGGTGCGGGTCTGCTATTCGTCCGCCAGTCGGTAGCCGTCCGCCTGCGAGCGGAACATGCGCGCGTACTTTCCGTCCAGGTCGAGAAGGGCGGAGTGCGTGCCTTCTTCCACCACCCGGCCCTGCTCCAGGACCAGGATCCTGTCCGCGTCGCGGACGGTGTTGAGCCGGTGGGAGATGAGCAGGCTGTTCCGGCCTCGCCGGTGTTCCCGGAGTCCGAGGTGGATCTCGCGCTCGGCAACCGGGTCCAGCCCGGAGGAGGGTTCGTCGAGTATCAGCAGGTCGGCGTCGGTCCGAAGAAGTGCCCTGGCCAGGGCGACGCGCTGCCATTGGCCTCCGGACAGGAGCACACCGGTCCTGTCCGGAGCCGGGTCCGGATCCGGGGGCGCGGAGCGTGACAGCCGACGTCGCCCGCGGCCCGGCACCGTGGTGGTCGAGGCGGGCTCGGGCAGGTGCATCCGGCTGAGCCGGGTGTCGTAGCCGTGAGGCAGTGCGTGGAGGACGGTATCGATGCCGGCCCGGTCGGCCGCCCTGCGCAGCCTCGGCCGGTCCCCCGCCGCGCCGAGGTCGCCGATGGCGATGTTGTCGGCGGCGGACATGTCGTACGCCATGAAGTCCTGGAACACCACGCCGATGCGGCGACGCAGCGAGGGCGGGTCGACGGCCGACAGGTCGGTGTCGTTCCAGGTGACCTCGCCCCGCGTCGGCCGGTAGAGACCGGCCATGAGTTTGACGAGCGTGGACTTGCCCGCGCCGTTCAGGCCCACAAGCGCCACGGACTCGCCGGGGCGGATCTCCAGGTCCACCCCGCGCAGGACCCATTCATGGCTGGGGTGGTAGCGGAACCAGACATCGCGAAGAGCGATGCCTTTGGTGAGGGGCGGCGCCTCGCACAGGTCACTGGCCGGTGCCAGGCGCGGACCGACCAGCTCGCTGTAGTGAAAGGAACGCGATCAAGGTGCGTCGCCCGCTGAGGAAGTCCAGGTTCAGCGAGGTGCCGTCATCGGCCATGACGTCGAAGGCGGGCACGGAACCGCCGATCGCCAGGCCGGCTCCTGAGGCAGGATCCATGGGCATGCCGAGGAAGCGGAGCCGGCGTATCACCGCAGCGCTCACGGCAAGGTTGAGCAGGCAGAGCAGACCGAGTACGACGACAGCGGCCGTCAGGACAGTCATGGCGGGAAAATCTCCTCCGGAAGGGTACGGAACGGTCGGGGGCGAAGCCAGGGGGCGGCAACCCGGCAGAGGGGAAGGCGGCGCGATCGCCCCGAGAGCGGGGACGCGCGCCCGTCGGGCGTACGTCAGGCCGGGTCCGCCAGCAGCTCCGTGAGGTCGTCCCACAGGACCACGACCCAGCTGAGCGCGGCCGCGACCACGAGGGCGACGAGCAGGGCCGGGGCGGGGTGACGAACCGTGCCGTCCGCGTACGTGCCGGCCAGGCCCAGGCAGGCCATCGCCACGAGCAGTCCGTCGCGCAGGAGTTGTGCCCGGCGGACGGGCGCGCGGGAGCCGCCGAAACAGTGGCAGGCCACCTGTGCTCCCCGCCGCACGGCCCGGGCCAGCACAAAGCTGAAGACCAGCAGCAGGGCGAGCGCTCCTACGAGGGCCGTGGCGGCGGTGGCCGGCGCGATCAGCAGCACGGCAAGCGCGGCTTCGGCCGCCGGCACCGCCTCAGGAGCGGCGACGACGGCCCGAAGGCGATCACCCTGGATGCGAGCGGGCCCCCGAGAGCCACCGCGGCTTCACGGAACGCCCCGTACGCCCGCGGGGACCGGACTTTGGCCGCGGCGGAGAGTACGAAGACCACCGCCAGGACCAGGCGGGCCTCCAGCTGCGCCCAGTACCACACGGCTGACACGATGCCTCCGTTCGCGCCGGATACTGTCGAAGGCGCGTGGGGGCGAATTGCGGTCGCCTCCACGCGCTGCCGCGTCGACGCGGTCCCGTACTACCGCGTCAACGTGTCAGCCGCTGCTCAGGGGCAGGTGGCTGACGTGTAGGGAGCCCCGCCGATGCCGACCCGGCATTGCCGTGCGCTGCCGGTGCAGGCGTTGCGCTGCTGCAGGACGTAGGTCGAGCTGGTGAAGATCGTTTTCCATGGGTCCCAGCAGGCTGCGGACGCCTTCGCGGCCGGCAGGACGACCCGCAGGATCCGGCCGCCCACCCGGTCGAACGTGCGACGCATGCAAACTCCTCAAGTCGGCTGGTCCGTGGTCCCGGTTCACACCGCGGACGCATCACGGCAGCGGGTGAACCGGCCTTACTGTTGCGCAATTGCTCATCTAACACTGCAACTTTGCGTGCACTAGATGCAAAAAAACAAACACTCAATGAAAAGATCATGAATTCTGGATCTCGTGGCGCCCCATTTCGCCACCTGGGGCACATACCGGACACGTTGATCCGATAGGTGCGTGCATCGTATTGACGCTCCCGGACTCCCGGTGTGAACATCTCCTCCCGTCAGGCACAAGCGACTGCCCGGCTTCGGCCTGCGACGGACGCGGCACCGGGGGCAGCCGCCGATCCAGCCAGGGGGAGCTCGTGTGGCACACGGTCAGGGCACAGATCGGATTCCGGTCCGGACGGGCGGTGGCACTGCTCACCGCACTGGTCGTGGCAGTCACTTCCTTCACCGTGCTGACCGCGACCGCGGGCCGTCAGCGCCTTGAGGTCCGGGGCACAGTGGCAGCCAACTCCCGTGGCGCATACGACCTGTTGGTGCGGCCACCCGGAGCTCGGTCCCGGCTCGAAACACAGCAGAAGCTGGTTTCGGCCACGGCGCTGAGCGATCTCCAGGGAGGCATCAGCGAGGAGCAGTGGCAGCGGATCCTGAAGATTCCGGGGGTTCAGGTCGCGGCGCCCGTCGCCGTCGTCGGTTACATGCCGTCAACTGTCCATCTGCCGGTCGATGTATCGAAGTTCGTCCGCCCGGGCGAGAAGGCCCAGCTATGGCGCCTGAAGCCGGAGCTGATCTCCGAGCAGGGCCTGACGACGGTCCCGGGCGAGAGCTCGTACCTCTACGTGACGCCGCAGCGGCTCGATCACCCGAAGGGCGGACAGGGCGGAAGCGGAAAGGGCGCGGAGCTGAGCGGGCAGATCGATCTGGTCGGCGCGGACGGGGAACGGCGGGAGGTCTGCAGCGTGGCAACCGGGAACGACCCGAAGACCAATCGGGCCGAGGGCCTGGTTCCCACCTGCGGGTCCACCCACTCGCGCAACAACGTCAACCAGCCCGGCGCGGCCAGTCCGAAAGCCACCGGGACGGGCATCGACCCCCCGGCCGGCATCGGCTACGTCACGTGGCGCTTCCCGTATCTGGTGGCGGCGGTGGATCCGGTCCAGGAGGCCCGCCTGGTGGGCCTGGACAAGGCGGTCCTGGAGGGCTCGTATTTCGCACCGGCCCAGAAGACGGCGGTCGTCGAGCGCGACGGTTCGCGGTTCGCGGACATCCCGGTGCTGCTGGCCGACCGGTCCCCGGTCGAGGAGAAGCTGCGCGTCGAGGTCGAGGAACTCTCCCCCGAGGCGGCCGAACACATCTCCTCGGGAGAGAACTCGGGCACCCTGGCCCGGTCGCTGCCCGGCGCTCGCGCCCTGCGCAGCCACAGCGTGGAGTTCACGTCCGACACCGCGTACGACGCCATGAGCCGCGGTCTCGGCCAGAAGGAGCCGTCGCCGGGAGAGCCGTTCGCGTGGAGCAACCTGAGCTACTTCCTCAGCGCCTCCCCGGTCACATACGGTTCGTCCGGCGGCCAGTTGGCCGCCCGCTCCGTCCAACAGGGCCCCATGCTGGAACCGGACCTGGGGGAAGGCGAGCTGGGCGATGGATCCGATCTCGGGGACACGGCCGTGCGGTCGCTGGACCAGCACGTCTCACACATGTACGTGGGCAGCAACACCACCGATGAGCCCATGCCCCTGATCAAGCCGATCGGCCGTTTCGATCCCGACAGGCTCACGGCCGAGCAGAGCCACCTCGGTGCGGTGCCGCTGGAGACGTTCTTCCCTCCGCAGGCCGAAGGCGCCGACGCGGCCTCCAAGGCGGCGCTCAAGGGCAAGTCGCTGCTGCCCAACGGCAACGTCGCGGGTCTCCTGTCGGTCGCCCCCTCCATGATCACCACGCTCTCCTCCCTACCGCTCTTCCACGACCCCAGGCAGTTCAGCGGGATCAACCGCCAGGGGGGCGTGAACGCCGCCAAGCCGATCAGCGTGATCCGCGTCAGGCTGGACGGCACCCTCGGCACCGATGCCCTCTCCCGCGAACGGGTACGGCTGGCCGCGGAACAGATCCGGACCCGCACCGGGCTGGCCGTCGACATCACCATGGGCTCCTCGCCGACCGCCGTCGACGTCGTCAACCCGGCCGGCAAGTTCGGGCGGCCCGCACTGACTCTACGTCAGATGTGGTCCCGCAAGGGGGTGGCCACCGCGATCGCCGACGCGGTGGACCGCAAGTCCCTCGTCCTGTTCCTGCTGGTCCTCGCGGTGTGCGCGCTGTTCGTCACGGGTGCCACGTCCGCGGCGGTGCGGTCACGCCGCACCGAGCTGGGGGTGCTCGCCTGTGTGGGCTGGCCGGCCCGAAAGCTGTTCGCGCTGATCCTGGCCGAGGTGGTCACGATCGGCGCGGTAGCCGGGCTGGTCGGAGCCGTACTGGCCGTTCCGGCAGGGGCCCTGGCAGGGGTGGAGGTGCAGTGGTCGCGGGCGCTCCTGGCGATTCCGGCGGCGATGGGGCTGGCCGCTCTGGCCTCGCTGTGGCCGGCCCTGCAGTCCGCGCGCTCCCACCCGGGTGAGGCGACACGCCCCTCGGTGAGCGCGCGCGCCCACCGTACGAAGGTCACCGGCGTCTCAAGCCTCGCCTGGGCCAACGTACGCCGGGTGCCCGGGCGGACGGCGCTCGGCGCGATGGCGCTGGCCGGCGGGGTGGCGGCACTGGTGATCCTGATCGGGATCGGCGCCGCGTTCGAGGGGGAGGTCGCCGGCTCCCTGCTCGGGAACGCCGTCACGGTCCAGGTTCGCACGACCGACTACGTCGCCGCCGCGATCACGGCCTTCCTCGGCGCCGCGAGCGTGGCCGACGTCCTCTACACCAACATCCGTGATCGCGCTGCCGAGTACGCCCTGCTGCGGGCCACCGGCTGGCCGGACAGCTCCCTCACCCGGCTGGTGCTCAGCGAGGCGGCTCTCACGGCCACCGCAGGGGCGGTGCTCGGCGCCGGACTCGCGCTCTTCGCCTGCTCGGCGCTCACCGGCGGGTACAGCCCGCTACTCGGGTGGGTCGCCGGAGCCGTGGCCGGTGCGGCGGTCCTGACCACCGTCGCCTGTGCGGCGCTGCCTGCGCGGACGCTCCGAACGGGTTCGACAGCGCAGACGCTGGCGGAGGAGGAGTGACGCGGTCACCGCAGGGAGCCGAGGCACGGCAGGTCCCCCGCCCGCGCCGGGAACCCGTCGCCGACCGCGGCCGCACAGCCCCGCTCGGAACCGGCCTCCCGGTGTCCGGCCGCACCCCGGCAGGACGCGATCAGGTCTGCCACCCCCGGCGCGCGGCCGGACACCGGGAACGAGCCACGGAGCCACCGAGGAGAACAGCAGTGAAATTCCGCATCCCGAAGACCCGAACCACTCCCCCGGCGGACGCGAGCGCCCCGGGAACCGTGATCGCCGCCGAGTCCGTCGTGAAGGTGTTCGGATCCGGCACGGCCGACCCGGTAACCGCCGTTGATCACGTCTCGCTCACGCTGGAGGCGGGCAGCAGTGTGGCGCTCATCGGGCCGAGCGGCTCGGGCAAGTCGACCCTGCTGCACCTGCTCGGCGCGATCGAAGCCGCCGACGGCGGGAGCATCACGGTTGGCGGCACCGAGATCACGGCATCCGGACGGGCCGAACTCACCCGCTACAGAGCCGGCATCGGCTTCGTATTCCAGCGCTTCCACCTCCTGCCCGCGCTGACCGCCCGGGACAACGTGGTTGCCCCCGTACTGCCCTACCGCAGCCGCGCGTCCGCACTGGAACGGGCCGGCGAACTCCTCGCCGCCGTCGGCCTGGCAGGCCGTGAGGACCGGCTGCCGTCGCAGCTCTCGGGTGGCCAGCAGCAACGCGTGGCCATAGCCCGCGCCCTGATCAACCAGCCGGCCCTGCTGCTGGCCGACGAACCCACCGGCAACCTCGACTCCGCCACGGGCACGGAGATCATCGAGCTGCTCCTGCGCCTCAACATCGAACAGGGCACCACCCTCGTCCTGGCCACCCACGACATGAGCATCGCCGCGCGCTGCGGGCGCGTCGTGAGCATGCGGGACGGCCGAGTCCTGGAGGACCGCCTCACCACACCGACCCCGGCCGACGTCCCCGCCGGAGAGGCCCGCAACGAGAAGGGAGCGGACACCGCCCCGGCCCCTGCCGCGGCACCTGCGCCAGGACATCAGTCAGAACACCCGGCAGGACCGGCCGTACGGCCATGACCCGGGGCGGCGCCACCCCATGGATCCTGGGCGGGGCAATCGCCCTCCTGGCAGTGGCCCGCTCGTCACTGCTTCTGATCACGGTCGAGGGCATCAGCATGGAGCCCTCCTACGCCGACGGAGACCTGCTGCTCATGGTGCGCCGCCCGTTGGCCCGGCCGCGGCGGGGGCAGGAGATCATCCTGCGGGAACCACCGGGGGGCGACGTGGCAGCGCCACGGGCGGCCGGCAGCCAATACGCCGTCAAGCGACTGGCCTCCACACCCGGCCAGCCGGCCCCTGTGGGAACCGCCGGTGTCACCCACCGGATGCCCGTGCCGGCCGGCCACGTGGCGGTACTCGGCGACAACGCCGCGCACAGCACGGATTCCCGCGAGTGGGGCGTGCTGCGGAACGACCAGGTGGTGGGCGTGATCCTGGGGCGGGTACGGCGAAGCGACGGGAAGCGACAGAGGGGTAGGACCTGGTGACACCGTTGAAACCAGGCGGGTTGGATCGTAGCGAACCGGACCGGGCCGCTGGACCAGGGCACGACGGCCACGAAGTCGTCGTCGGCCGAGCGGGCCCCGCACTCAACCTGATTGAGCAGGCAGTACGAGTACATCCTTGAGGCTGTCATCACCGAGGTCGCCGCGGATCGTGCCGGGCACGGCCGGAGTGGGGCCGGTGTGCCCGATCAGCCGGCGCAGGCGAACATGGATGCCGGGTCCGCCCTACGTCGGCTTCCCGTGAGCATCTTCTTGACGCGCGCGGAGTTGACCACGGCGATGCTGGGGCGCGAGCGGAGGATCGACAAGCGTTTGACGGAGCGTGGCAACCCCTCAACGGCCGTGGGACCGCCGCGCAATGCGCGTTTCCCCAGGTCAGAACGATTCTGCCTGGGGACGCTCGATGGGGCGGGTGGGACTCGAACCCATTCAAGTGACGCCTCTCACCTGCGGTGATGCCGAGACAACGGACAAAGTGGCCCGTTTCCGTCCCACTGGATCCCGCTCGATCCAGCTGTAACGGGAACCGTGCGGCGTTCGCCGCACCACTGCGGCAACGGGAGCACCGCTCCGGAGGGCGCCGGGAAATGCCCGCCCTCGCCATCACCGGTCCCCCTCAATCACAGACGTGCCGCCCCAACGCCCCACACCTCAGTCCAGCCACTCTCCGTAATAAGAGACTCGCATGTTCGCCGATGCGGCGAGCGGCGCGAGGTAACGAATCGACCCCGGTCTCAGCCGGAAGCCGGGTAGCCGGGGGCAGCGCGCGTCGAGATGGATCGGGACGTCTCGCGTTCGTCGGGCTGGAGCTGCAGCACAGCCTGCCGTCGAGCTCGCTGCGCGAAAGGGCAGGGAGCCAGGACCTCGTCTGAATCGTCGAGTCGGCACGCGACCGATACGGCAAGCTCGACGTCCTCGTCAACAATGGCGGGGTCGGCCTGATCTCCCTTCTCGACGACCTGCGCGTCGAGGACTGGGAGGAGATGATCGACGTCAACCTCAAAGAGGTTCTGTACGGGATCGCCGCACCCCTTCCCGTTATCCGGGAGCAGGGCTTCGGGCACTTCGCGGGCCTGTGGGGGTGGGCCTAACCTTGGCCGACCGTCTCCTCGACGCACTGGCGTACGGACTTGCTCGCCGAGAAGCGGAGCGTGTTCCCGGAGGGGTCCTGCACCATCAGGCCGTTGCCGTCGCGCTCGTGCGGGTAGTCAGCTGCGGCAAGCTGCTCGGCCAGCGTCTCGATCGCTTCCGGGTGGAGTAGCAGGCCAGCCGTGATCAGCCGGGCGGTACCGACGGCCGCCGGCTTGCCTCCCTGCGGGCTGAACCGGTTGGTGAAGACGAGCAGACTGCGGTCGTCGGCCACGCCAACGCCGATGAACCCGTCCCTCATCCGGGCGTAGATATTCAGCCCAAGTAGGTCGCAGTAGAACTGTCTGGTGTTCACGAGGGCGGCATCGGTCACTTTGAGCTGGACGTGTCCCATCTCGGTCCCGGGCGGTATACCTGCGGGCACGTTCGCGCCCGGCTCGTCGAGAAGGTCCCGCAACTCGATCGGTGCTGCGACGACGACGGGCAGGCCCTCGTCGGTCCACTGCCATTCCTCCCTCGGGCAAGCCCACGTCGCTTCGATCGTATGACCATCGGGATCAGTCACGTAGCACGACTGGGACACGACGTGGTCGCGCAGGTCGATCGCAATGCCGGCGTCCAGGTGCCGCTTGGCGAAGCGGGCCACGTCTGCCCTGGCGGGCACCAGCGGCGCAAAGTGGCTGAGGCCGGGGCTTGACGGCGGAGGCGGGACTGCTCCAGGAAGCTCATGGAGGTCAACCAGCACGCTCTTCTCTACGCCGAGTTGCGCGCGCTGCGACTGGCGGCCCAGGAGGCGGAAACCTGCGACTTCCGTGTAGTACCGCACGCTGCGTTCCACTTCGGCAACCGTCAGCTCGACGGGGCCGAGAGCGAGTGTCTGATCCATCAGATAGCCGGTCACTGGCTGATTCCTCCGAATGTGCTGCGGCTCCCCTGGGGAGACAGGGCGTGAGCCGCACGTTGGTGTGCTTCGGACCTGCTCGGTAAATGTGGCCGTAGTTGCTTGGGTCGGCACACCTGGCCTCAACGCAAACCGGTGATCTCCGCTCGCGATGGCCGCAGGTCCCGTCTGCTTTCACCGGTCGGCGGCCGGGCGCGCGGGCGGCAGGCTTCAAGACGCGGTGGCGGATGTGGCGTAGCGGACTTCGGCAAGGGCGGTGCTCCAGGATAGGAGCCGGTCGAGCATCGCAGTCAGGACGGAGAACTGATGCTCGCCGGGGGTGAACGAGGCACCGAAGTCGGCGAAGTCGGTGCGCATGTTCAGGGCGACCTGCGGGGAGACACCGGCGAGCTGCAGGGCGCTGAGAACCGGTCGCAGTGCTTCAACGGCGCGTACTCCTCCGTCCACGCCGTAGGAGACGAGGCCGACGGCCTTGTTGTTCCATTCGGCGTAAACGCGGTCGAGGGCGTTTTTGAGGACGCCCGGGAAGGAGTGGTTGTACTCAGGGGTGACGATCACGTACCCGTCGTAGGCGCCCACCGTTTGCGCCCACTGCTGGGTATAGGGCTGGGTGTAGCGGCCTGCGGCCGGCGGGATGGGCTCATCGATCTGCGGCAGGTCGACCTCGGCAAGATCGATGAGTTCGTACTCGGCGTCAGCTCGCTGCCGGGCCTGTTCCAGGACCCAATCGGCGACGCCGGCGCCGGCGCGTCCTGTGCGGGTGCTTCCCAGAATGATCGCGATCTTCGTCATGTCAACTCCAAGCAGTGGTGGGTGCGATAGAGGCCCGTAATCTCCGGTCGGGCCGGGGCGGGCCGGTGGTCAGCTGTGGACTCCCGGTGTGGCGAGGAAGGTGTCCAGGAGTCTGAAGACGGCTTCGGGTTTCTCACGGATGGGCAAGTGCCCTGCACCGTGGACGAGTTCAAATCGGCCGTGTGGGAACGCGGCTGCGTAGGCGCGGCCGAAATCGGGGGTAACAGCCGTGTCGTTGGTTCCCCAGACC
This sequence comes from Streptomyces sp. A1277, assembly GCF_004795015.1. Lineage (GTDB taxonomy): Bacteria > Actinomycetota > Actinomycetes > Streptomycetales > Streptomycetaceae > Streptomyces. The sequence continues at coordinate 135,823 of NZ_SSBI01000013.1, forward strand.
GCCAGGACGGGGCAGGCGACGGTGGAGAGGCTGGGCAGCAGTGCCGCGTCGTGCAGGTCCGGACCGGTGTAAGCGCGCAGAGTGGCGAGCATCTGTGCGGGCGGGCCGCCGCGGGTGGTCGGTGCGCCCGGCCCGGCAGGCGCACCGAGGGGCGGCCCGCTGGGCATGGTGACCGGCTGGCCGGGAATTTCCGGGCCGAGGGCGTCCATGAGGACGAGCCGGGAGATCCGTCGGGCCCGGTCGTCCACTGCCATCCGGGCAGCGACCCAACCACCGAAGGACGTGCCGACTACTGTCACGTCGTCCAGGCACTGCTGGTCGAGCAGGTCGTGGTAGACGGCAGCGAGCGCGGCCACGGAGTCCAGCGTGGCAGGCCTCACGGTGTCTTCCCATCCTGGATGGGTGGGCGCGAGAACGCGGTGGCCGGCCGCGAGGTGCTCAACGAGTGGGACAGTGCTGACCGGGCCGGGGGCACCGTGCAGGACGAGCACCACGCGGCCCTGCCCCGACTCGCGCACGGCGAGTTCGAGGCCGGGCCGAATGGAAATGGTGCGGTGGACAAGCGCGCTCACACGTACCTCCTGAAGTGAGGGCTGGCTGGTGTCTGTGCTGTCCGTGGCCGTCACTCGGCTGCCGGGCCGGTGGTGAAGAACTCGATCATCTTCTCCAGGCTCCGCTCGCCGAACATGCTCTCCAGGCTGGAGGCGGATTCGACAGCGGTCGCCTCGCTGCGCGGAAAGAGAGCCTTCTCGTACGCGGTCAGCGCCGCCTCGGTGTCACCGTTCCGGGCCGCGATGGCCTGGCCGAGTTCCGCGCCGTCCAGCATCGCCAGGTTGGCGCCCTCCCCGGCGAAGGGGGACATCACGTGAGCGGCATCGCCGAGCAGCGTCACACCCGGGACTCGCTCCCAGCGGTGTCCGATGGGCAGGGCGTGAATGCGGCGCGGGGCGATCGCGTCCGCGTCGGCGACCAGCGCGCGCAAATCCTCGTGCCAGTCCTCGAAGCGCTCCAGGACGGCGGACTTGGCGGCAGCGTGGTCGGTGAAGTCGATCGCGTCGAGCCACCTCTCGTCGGCCTTCAGCGCGGCGTAGACGTGGAGGCTGCCGTCGGTCTCGCGGTGCGCGAGGAAGCCGCGCTCGCCGCCCAGGCTGATGAAGAACCCGCCCCCGATGACAGCGGCGCTGCGCGGGTGGCGGATGTCGGCGTCCAGAAGGTCAGCCTCGACGAAGGAGATACCGGTGTAGGCGGGGGTGGCGTCGGAGAGGAGCGGCCTTACGCGGGACCAGGCCCCATCGGCACCGATCAGAAGATCGGTGGTGATGGCCGAGCCGTCGGCGAACGTCACCTCGTGGCGCCCGTCGCCCAGCGCCCGGGCTTCGGTTGCCTTCCTGCCCCAGCAGACCGTGCCGTCGGGAAGCGAGTTCAGCAGCAGGTCGCGGAGGTCACCGCGGTCCACTTCGGGACGACCGCCGGCGCCGTCATCCTTCTCGGAGACGTGGACGGTGCCGTCTGGGCCGATCAGACGCATCTCCTCACCACCCTCGTGGACGATCTCGCGGAAGCCCTGGTAGAGGCCGGCGGCGCGCAGGGCCTTCTGACCGTTCTCCTCGTGGATGTCGAGCATGCCGCCCTGGGTGCGGGCTGCGGCTGACGCCTCCAGCTCGAAGATGGCGGCCTTGACGCCGTTGACGTGCAGGACCCGAGCGGCGGTGAGGCCGCCGAGACCTCCGCCGATGATCGCGATGGGGTAGTGGGTGCTCATGAGGGCCTCCAGGGAGATGCCGGGCGCGCGAAATGCACGGAGCCCGGGAAGGATGCCGGGCGAGCGGCCGACCGGACCCCTCCAAGGTAGCGAACAGGTTCGTTGCGAACAAGTTCGCAGCGCGCGTCGCAGCCGCCCGCTCGCATTCGCAGGGCCATCCGGCGCGCTCGCCCGGTCCGCCCGCACACAACTGCGGGGCGGTCCGGTAGCGAAAGTGGTCGGTACGCCGGGTCAGGGAGGCACGCGGGTCCGGTCGACCGACTGCCGACTACTCACAGGCATTGTTCGACTTTTCACCGCCACATGTTGCATTCCTACCAGGTGAGACGCGCCCTTTTGCAGGAATCAGTCGCCACACGAGGATGCTGCGGTCTAGACCTTCACGCATGCGTGCGGAAGCATCACCTGCTGGTTCACCAGAGGACACAATCCCTTTACGACCACAGGAGTTGACGGTGCGAAGAACAGGACACCGCGTATTACGCTCGGTCGGCGCACTCGCGTTGCCCCTTGTGCTGGCCGCAGGGGTGACGGCGGGATTGCCGGCCACCACAGCGGACGCGAGCCCCGCCGCCGCTGTGTCGGTGGCGGCCCCGACTCGGTGGCAAAGCCACCGAGTCGGTCACCTTGATCACCGGTGATCGCGTCACGCTTGATCGGCACGGGGACATCGCCGGAGTGACTCCGGCGCAGGGGCGGGAGTCGATTCCCCTTCAGACCATCCAGAGCGGGAAGCACCGCTACGTAATCCCTGCCGACGCGGCGGAGCTGATCACGGCGGGCACGCTCGACCAGTCGCTGTTCGACATCACCGAGCTGAACCGCCCCCAGTACGACCGGCAGGCCGGTGACGGTATTCCCGTCATCGTGAAGTGGGAAAGGAGCCTGGCGGGCGCACGTACCGGGCTGGCCGACAGGACCAGTACCGTGATGCGGCGTTTGCCCGTGGTCGACGCCGATGCGCTCACCCTGGAGCCGGGCGGGACCAACGCCGCTTGGTCCTCACTGACCATGACCTCGGCAGGGAGCACCAAGCTTGCCCCCGGGGTGCAGTCGGTGCATCTCGACCGGGCCCTTCACGCGTCGCTGAACGAGAGTGTGCCGCAGATCGGTGCCCCGGCGGCGTGGGCAGCGGGCTTTGACGGCACCGGGGTAAAGGTCGCCGTGATCGACACCGGCATAGATGCCAACCACCCGGACCTGGCAGGCAAGGTCGTATCCGAGAGGAACTTCTCCGGCGCAGAGGGAACCCAGGACGGCAACGGGCACGGCACCCACGTCGCGTCAACCGTCGCTGGTTCCGGTGCCGCCTCCGGAGGGGCATACAAAGGTGTGGCACCTGAGGCCGAGCTGATCAACGCTAGGGCGCTGGACACCAAGGGCTGGGAATCGGATTCCAGTGTGCTGGCGGTCGTGCAGTGGGCGGTCGACGCGGGTGCCGACATCGTCAACCTGTCCTTGGGCGCCACGGACACCCCCGGCATCGATCTCCTCGAAGAGGCCGTCAACACGCTCTCCGGCCAAGCGCTGTCCGTCATCGCGGCGGGCAACGACGGTCCTGCCGCCACGACGGTCGGCTCCCCCGGATCGGCCGAGCGGGCCCTGACGGTCGGTGCGGTGGACGGCAAGGACGTCCTCGCGTCCTTCTCCTCGCGAGGCCCGGTGGTGGGTGACGGCTCGGTCAAGCCCGAGGTGACCGCACCAGGCGTGGACATCACGGCGGCCAAGTTCGACAGCACCGGCTATCAGTCCATGAGCGGCACTTCGATGGCTGCCCCTCACGTCGCGGGCGCGGCTGCACTGCTCGTGCAACAGCACCCGGACCGGAGCGGTCAGCAGATCAAGTCGCAGCTGGTCAGCTCCGCCGAACCTGGTGCACATACTCGGTTTCGATCAGGTATCCGTGCCGGCGGGCGGAACAGCGGGCGTAGAGGTCACCGCGGACATCCGCAAGGGCGGTGACACCGCGAGCACGTACGCACTCACCGTCGTGGCAGTCGGCAGCGGACAGACGGTCCGGACCCCGGGAGGTGTCCTCAGTCAGGAGCAAATGGTCGATGTCGCCACGACCGCCACCCTTCGGGACGGCTCGACACCCGCGCCCGGCTCCTGGCGCGTCCTGCTGTTCGACCTTGAAACCCTCAGGTTCCAGTACGTCGGCGGGGAGGACGGCTCAGCAACGGTGCGGGCACCGGTGAGCCCGTACATGGTCGTCGGTACGGTCTCCGCTCAGCAAGAGGACCAGTTGGTCGTCGACTACGTCGCGGCGCCCAAGTTGAGAATCGACCGGGACATGGCCCTGGCCATCGACGCCAGAAGGACGAAGGGGTTCGACGTGACCGTGCCGGATCCATCCGCCTCCCACCGGATCTCCCACGTCGCGATGTCCGCCACGGAGCGGGGGCAGAAGACGTCCGCCACGCTGTACGTGGGCAACGACCTGAGCACCGTGCGCACCGCGCAGCTCGAAGGGGCAGTGCCGGACGACGAGAGTGCCTCGTACTTCGTGTCGCAGTGGTTCGGCTCGGGGCAGCACCTATGTCGTCGCCGACACATTGCCCCGGACGTTCTTCACCGGCCACAGCCAGCACGTGGCATGGGACGACCTGGCAGAGTTCACACTGCGGCAAGGGGCGTCGGTCCCTGGTGCGAGGGCGGCGACCTGGGTCACCTCTCCCAGCCTGCCGCTCGAGACCGTTCTCCTCTCCACCAGCCCGCCGGCCACCTCGAAGACGTACCTCCAGGAGGGCTACGCCTGGAAGCACGCCTTCAACCAGATCGGACCCAAGTACGCCTACGTCCTGGGGTACGAGACCCCGGGCACCCGGTACAAGGGGGCAGCAGTCATACCGCCACGGTCAACACCGGAGTCTTCGGCCCCGCCCTGGGCAATGCCTCCGGTCTGGTCCGGGACGGGAACACGCTGACCGGCACGATCCACCCGTTCGCCGACGCCGAAGGACACGCAGATTTCAGCGCGTACGACAGCGCCACTGCCACGGTCTACCGCACCCTCGACGGCACCCGCGGGCGCCGCCTGGACGGTGCCTGTCACGGTCCAGGGCGTCGCCGCGGGACGGCCTGTCTACGTCTCTGTGTCCTACGACTCGGGTGCCACCTGGGCACACGTACCCGTCGCGAACGGCCGGGTCACCGTGACCAACCCCCCGGCCGGAGGAACGGTGTCCCTCCGGGCCAGGGTCGCCGACGGCCAGGCCACGGCCCAGACGATCATCGACGCCTACCGCACGAAGTGATCCCCGGCTGACCTACACGAAAGGACCGCGTCCATCGTCGGCGCCCGCACGGTCGCCACTCGGCCGTGCGGGCGCCGGGCCGAGGGCTGCCCAGATCCTGGACACGGGCTATGCGGCTCGTGCCAACATGATCGGTGCCCAGCCAGATGTAGAGGCGCACCGTTCTGCGAACTCGTTCGTTACGATCGCAGCATGACTGCGAGAAGAGAACCGATAAGCCGCCGCGACCGCCCGGCCAAGCCCGCCCTTTCACGACAGTGGATCGTGGACACTGCCATGGAGATCATGCGCGCCGAGGGTCTGGACAAGCTCACCATGCGCCGCCTGGCGAGTGAGCTGGACACCGGCCCGGCCTCGTTGTACGTCTACGTGGCCAACACCGCCGAACTGCACGCCGCCGTACTGGACGCCCTCCTGGGTGAGGTCGACCTGACCGGCGCGGACACCGGGGACAGCTGGCACGAGCGTCTCCGCGCCGTGCTGGCCTCCTACACCGCCGTGCTCTTCGGGCACCCGCAGCTCGCCCGGTCGGCGCTCGTAGCACGCCCCAGCGGGGAGAACTACCTGCGCCTGGTTGAACGGGTCCTGGTTCTCCTGTCCGGCAGCGGCGCCTCCCGCGAGCAGGTCGCCTGGGGCGTGGACAAGCTACTCCAGGACGCCACCTCCACAGCCGCTGAGCATTCGACTCAGGGAAACGACCCGATGGCCGAGGACGACTGGAACGCCACCGCCCAGGCCCTGCATTCCGTGGACGAGGCCACCCATCCAGCAATCACCGCACACATGCCGGCACTGGTCGGCGGCTCGATCGACGACCGCATGAGATGGAGTTTCAACGTTCTCGTCACCGGCATCACGCAGACCCCCGTCCCCGGCGGGGAGGACTGAAGCCGCTTCAACGGCGGTCCGGCTCGCCAGCATCTCCGAACCGCCCCACAGTGTCGTACCGCGGGCCGAGTCAGATGCGGTCGCGCGCAAAGCGCCGTCCTGTGCGCAGTGCAGGCCGCTTGACGGGCCCTGCCCGTCGGCGGCGGGCAGGGTGGTGACGGAGATGTCCAGGCCACCGGCCTGCGTGCGGAGCTGAGGTCACAGCATCCGTTTCGAACACCCGCAGACCGCCGTCAGTTGGCGAACCTTCCGCGCCTCCACTCGCTCTGCGATCCTCGCCGGACAAGCTAGGGCCTGTGTGAGGTCGTGATCAATATCTGCGTTCCGCTGCCGTGCCGGGACGGATCACGGTAGAACGCCGGTGTGACGCGCCGACAGCTCAGTGACGACCAGTGGGAACTCATCCAGCCGTAC